>JANYFY010000027.1 GCA_025359565.1 Gammaproteobacteria bacterium
ATCGGGAGCCAACATGCCGCTATAGAGCGCGGGTGTGATGACCGAACCCGTGGGGCTAATCACCGTGGGCTGCACTAGGGTACCTAGCCCCAAAAATCCTTGAAAGGCGACGGGTACCAACGTGTACACCACTACGCACAATAAGCCCGAATAGAAAATAGCCTTGAACGTATCGGTTTTAGGATTTTTAAACTCGCCGGTATAGCACACGGCAGTCTCGAACCCATAGGTTGACCACGCCGCAAGAAACATACCAGCCGCGAATACAGTAATTCCCGCTCGATTATAAGTGCCATCAATAACTAAGCCCGCTGCATCATGAGCAAGTGGTACCAGCGGAAAATAATTGGTTTGTACCAGATCGCCCGTGAGGATCGGTACTACACCAATCAAGATGAGTGGAATCATCGCAGAAATACCCAGAATTTTGGTGGTATTTGCAGAGCGTAAAATACCGCCGTCCTGAATAAATTTAACTGCCAATAAAATCACGGCCCCGAGAATAAAAATGGCATTGATACGAAGAGTTAAACCCGTTTTGATAAAGTCCAAATCCACGAGGGTGAGATGCCAGGTATTGATGGTCGCATCTGGAGCAAACAAACCGCTTAAAATATAACCTGCCGCGAGTGCAGAGCCAGTTGCTTGGACCGGTGACCAGGCAAACCAATTACACCACACGGAGATAGGAGCAATAAGCTTTCCGTAGCGCACCCATGCAATAGCCCCATAAATAGAAGTGCCCCCTGCTTTGTCCGGAAATAGGCCGGCGATCTCGGCATAGGTAAAGGACTGAATAAAGCCCATGGCAATTGAGGCCATCCAGATTACCCAAGATAGCTTGCCCACGGTAGCCGCTACCGCGCCGATCGAAAACAGTACTAAAGGCGGCACGCCGCTCGCTACCCAGAATGCACCGGTCCAATCAATGCCTCGCTCAAGGCCGGACCCTTGGACTTTGTCATTCACTGATTTTTGGCCTTAAATTGCATTCTCTACCCTTGGCGTTCGTTACCCTTAAAAATGTCGGCGTAATTCCTCGGCTATTTCAAAGAGATCGCCCACAATGCCATATTTAGCGACGCTAAATATAGAGGCTTCCGCGTCCGTGTTGACCGCCACGATAGTACTCACGTGCTTCATACCCGCAAGATGTTGAATAGCGCCCGAGACGCCCATCGCGAGATATAGCTTGCACGCTGAAGCGGTCTTGCCGGATTGACCCACTTGGCGGCTCTTTGGCAACCAACCCGCATCAGCGATCGGCCGCGAGCAGCCGAGGGTCGCGCCCACCAAATCCGCGAGCTTACGAAACTCCGGCACACGGGCTTCCTCACCAATGCCGCGACCCACCGTCAATATAAATTCTGCGCTGGTCATGTCGACATCATCGGCAGCGCTCAACTCAATGAACTCGCGCGCCGTCGACCGGTTTTGCACGGCGGGCATAGCAAAGATACTTAACCTAGGCGTACTACTTGGGTCAGGAGCTTTAAATACGTTGGCGCGTATTGCGAGCAGCACCGACTTACGATTAGGGAAATCTAATTCTACACAGACTTTTTGACCGTAACCCCCGCGCGTTGCCACTAATTTCCCAGCGACATATTCTGCTTTGAATACGTCGCTGGCAAAACCCATCGGGTGATGCACAGCGAGTGCTGCCACGTAGCCGAATGAATCCACGCTGTGGGCGACCAACACCAGTTCTGGCTTTCGTTCGCTGATGATGCCGCTTACCACGGATTCAAAACTATCGGGAGCGAATTCCATTGCGCCCACGACGTTAATAATTTCGTCGACCCCCGCAACACTTAAAAGCTTATTGAATCGCTGCGGCTCTTGGGCAATGATTGCGACCACGACTTCATCGCCCTCGCGACGCAAGGTCTGCGCCGCGCCTAGGAGTTCAAGCGATACCGGGCGAAGCTCGCCGCGGCGCTGTTCCGCAATGACTAAAATAATGCTCATGTCTGCCCTCTGAATTCTTTGATTATTTCCGCAAGCCGCCGGGCTTTAGTGGCGACATCACCTTCGATGAGCTGGGCGCGGCCTTTTTCGGGAAGATACATGCGTCGCACCCTAGAGGACGAGCCCGATTCACCTACATCATTCGCGACTAGGTGTAAATCTGCGAGCGAGAGCATTTCGATTGGCTTAGCGGCAGCTTGTTTAATACTACGCAGTGACGCGTAGCGCGGCGTATTAATACCGAGCTGGATAGTCAAGACTGCGGGGCATTGCAACTCAAGTTCTTGTAACAGGCCGCCTTCCAGTTCGCGGCGTAACACGGCAGTCTTAGCGCCCGGAGTGTAGTTAAGCATATTGACGACTGCGGCATGAGGCCAGTTCAAAAAAGCCGCTGTGGCTATTCCAGTCGACGCAAAAGAGTGATCTGAGGATTGAACGCCCGCAAATAGCATATCTGGCGCTTCGCGCATGGTAACTGCTGCCAGAACTCGCGCAATGGCAATTGGGTCGGAATATTCGATTGCATCATCCCATACCCGAAGCGCACGATCCGCGCCTTTAGCGAGACACTTGCGCAATGATTCATCGACGCTTGCAGGACCCACCGACACGGCAACTACTTCTATGTCGCCGGGAGTGTTCGCGGCCTCTTTGATTCTCATCGCCTCCTCGAGTGAAAAGTCATCCCACTCATTAAGATCGCGAATCAAATAATCAGCATCTATGTCCCGGCCATCAGCCCGGATCTTAAAATCTTCGTCAAGCGCGGCCACTTGTTTTACGGCGACTAGTATTTTCATGCAGGAATCGCTTCGCGAATTAATTCAATCAGCTCGCGCACGACAAATTTTCCCTCAAGGCCGGTCGTTTTTAAGGCGTCTTCAAACATCGTTAAATCCTTTGGGCAACTCACCACGTACACTTCAAGGCCGGGTATCGCGGCGGCCTCCTTCATGCGATTTTGCGCCGGTTTTTCAACCCCAACGGGGTCCGGTACCCAGATGCGGCCGCCACCGGCACCGCAGCAAAAAGAATTTGCGCGGCAACGCCCCATTTCGACCAGTTCACATCCCAACAGTGTCAACAGCTCACGTGGCGCTTCATAGCCTTTGTTAAAACGACCCAAGTGGCAGGGATCGTGAAAGGTTACACGATATTTCAACGGGCGAGTGACGCGCAGCTTGCCGTTTCTGAAGAGCTCGCGGGTAAGCGTGGTGTAATGCTGGATTTCGAATTTGCCGCCGAAATCCGGATACTCATTTTTAATAGTGTTAAATGAGTGAGGGTCCGTGGTCACGACGGTTTTAAACTGGGCGGCGGCTAGTGCGGAGATATTTGAGGTGGCGAGTACTTCGTAAAGTCCTTCCTCGCCAACCCGACGCACATCATTGCCGGCATTCGATTCCCCGTCGTAAAGAATTCCGAAATCGACCCCCGCTTCCTGCATGAGAGTCGCGAAAGTCTGGGATACTTTTTGGTTGCGCGGATCGAAAGAGGCATAGTCGCCGACAAACCACAGTACATCTACTGGCTCTTTGCGCGCGTCTTTAAGCGTAAATGGTAGTGCTTTGCTCCATGCACCTCTTTTTCGTTTTGATTCGCCAAACGAGTTACCGGTTTTATGAATGGTTTGCAAAGTTTTGGTCAGAAGAGGATCCATCGCGCCGTCCTCGACCAATTTTCGACGCATTTGTACGATGATAGGGATGTGTTCAACGGCCACTGGGCAAATTTCAACGCAGGCCATGCAAGTTCGGCATGACCAGAGCGTTTCCATGCTTACCTGACCTGGACCCTTGCCATGCACATCGAGCTCAGCCGCGTCCGGTAATACGCCGGATTCTAGCGTGGCATGGGCAAATTCGCGCAAAGACAGGATGACATCGCGCGGGGATAAAGGCGCGCCGACGGCTCGCGCTGGGCAGGCTTCGTGGCAACGACCGCATTTAGTACACGCATCGAGATTCAGCAGCTGTTTCCAGTTAAAGTCAGTGATCTTAGCGACCCCCGGCTGTGCCGCCGAATCGGCTATTCGCGGCAAACGCTGCGCTGCCAATGCGTCGCGCGCCAGCCAAGAGCCGCTCGCGGTAAATATATGTTTGACCTTGGTGTACGGGATCAACGCAATAAAGGCCAGTGCTAATAATCCGTGAAACCACCACAGTCCGTGACGCAGCATTGCAGCGCCGCCGGCATTCAAGCCCACTTCTTGAAATCCCGCCGCAAGCATCGCGCCCACCGGCGACCACCAACGCGTGTCCCACACATCGGGTCGCCCTTGCAGCCATACCAGTCGCGCGCCCTCTAAAAGATATCCGGTGCTACCAATGATTACCAAGGTCCATAGAAAAGCCCAGTCCTCACGCCGATACTGAGGGCGATCGAAATCCGGATCACCGGGTGAACGGTCGGGCCTGGCATAGTCCAATTTAGGCAAGCGCATCCAACCCCGCCGGATCATCATGTGAATGAGGCCAGCAATTAGCGCTATCCCGGCGACGTCGAGTACTAACGAGAAAATTAAATAAAATTCGCCCTGCCAGAAACGAATGCCGAACAGCGGCTCAAGAAAGTCATATTGCAACGTGATGGTCGCGGTGCCGATGAACAGCAGCGTAAAACCGTAGAAAATTAGTCGATGTGCAGCACCTGCAGCCGCATCCCGCCGGTCAATGCTGCGATGGCTGAGCACCATCGAGATCATCGCGCGACTTCGAGCCCAAAGACTCCCTTCAAGCGTTAATGCCGCGCCCCGACGGTATTTGCGAATTTGGACATAGACGCCCCAAGCAAACGCCGCAATCGCCGCCCAACCAAACGCGTAAAAAACCCGCACCTCGGTCGCGCCGAAGGTCTCGAAGAGTATTCGAGTGGTGGTGGCAACCACGATTAGGTCTTATACACGATCAGGTCTTGTATTCAATCTCGAATCGCCCACCCGGCATATGCGCGGTACCCCAAACAGCCGTTTCGCGTTTATAGGGTAGCGGGAATTGGGCACTTTTCTCTTCAATCTCGCGCGCCAATCGATGGCCCGAGAAGGTAGCATCGGCAATCAAGCGAGGTGCTTCAGCGTCGCCAATTAAGTAAACGTCTTTGACTCCATTCTTAGTCCATTCGACGCTGCGCGATTTTAGTTCGGTATACAAACCATTATGCGAATGTCGACCCGTGACCAAAATCAATGAATCAAATTCTACCCAGCGATGACTTTTATTAGCTTCTCTCGGAAGCACACCGGGACCGCGATAGCTGCGCTTCGAGCCATCGCCCCAAATGTCATACACCTCAAGTCGGCCAATTTCGACGCGCGACGCGAAGGCATTGTGAATCTCCTTAATCTTCAGCTCATGCATACGCCGCATAAGATTCGGATATTCGAGCGTGAAGTGCATATAGTTGGCGAGATGTACACCACTTACCAAAGTGACTTCGTGGCCGGCAAGTTGGAGTTTTTCCGCAAGACTCGGTGCCATAAAATAGGTATCGGCATTTAAAATAACCACTCGCTTACCGATGATCTTCTTACCTCCTAACACCTGTTCCGGAGTAAGCTGATCGGGAAGCGCAGCATTGGCGCCCGGGATAGGGTCGTGAGTAAGACAATTAGTGCCATCGGTATTCCAAGACGATCCGGTCGCAATGACTATTTTCTCAGCACCGTAGGTCAATGCCGATTCAGCGGTCAGAGGTTTTTGCCCGAGCGCAACTTGGCTGGCCTTATTTTTCTTCACCAGTTTATTGATTTGAAGTTCGCGATAATCTCGGTGATAACCCCATTCCCCGAGACCGGGTAACGTCACCACGGAGTTTAGGTGGCCACCGATTTTTGCCGCGGTGTCATACAAGTGAACGGCATAGCCACGCTCCAACAATACCCGAGCGCACTCGGCTCCGGAGGGTCCCGCCCCTACCACCAGCACGGAATCATCGGATCCGTGTTTTGGGAATTTTTCCGGATGCCAACCGCGACGATATTCTTCGCCCGCTGTAGCATTTTGTGTACAAATCATGGGGGGTCCGCCAATTTCCCAACGGGAGATACACACATTACAGCCGATACACACGCGAATATCATCGTAGCGACCTTCTTCAATTTTCTTCGGTAGCCAGGGATCCGAAATAGAAGGACGTGCAGCGCCAATGATATCGGCGATGCCCTTGGTAACGATCTCGGTCATTTTTTCAGGATCCGTGAATCGTCCAACACCGAGCACAGGTTTCTTCGAAACTTGTTTAACAAAGCGCGTCCAGGGAACTTGGTGTCCTTGCTGGTAGAAGCGTGCGGGACCCGCATCTTCGCCCCATTCGGCAATGTCGCCCACATCCACGTCCCAAAGATCTACGAGTGGATCTGCCATTTCAATAAATTTCATACCATCACGTTCAATCTCGATGCCCGCGTCGCCGTACAGAGTATCGACCGCGAAACGTGTCGCAATGGCGCATTCCTTACCTACTGCATGGCGGACTTTTTCAAGCGTTTCAAGCCAGAAGCGGGCGCGGTTTTCCAGCGAACCCCCGTATTTGTCCTTACGCTTATTATAATAGGGCGATAGAAATTGCAGCGGCAGGTAGGAATGCGCACCATATACGTAAATAATGTCAAAACCTGCGTCGCGCGACCGTAGTGCCGCGTCAACGTAGTACTGCTGTACCATGGCAATATCGTCGAAATCCATTTCTTTGCAATAGGTGAGGGTTTCAAACTCTGAGGCGTATTGGCTGGGACCGCGCGGAGTTGACCGCGATTCCATGCAGGGTGCGTGCGAGCCGCCATACCAGAGCTCAACTCCAGCCAAGGCGTCAAATTTGTGGATGTGGTCAGTCATGGCGCGCAAATTGCGCACGTCTCCCTCATCCCAGATTCGGGCTGATAAGCGATGCGTATCGTCGGATTCAGGATGTATCGAGCAATATTCAGTATTGATCCCAGCCCAACCGCCTTCGGCTTTAATGGACCGATGCGCCGCCTGAAATCCTGGCTTGTCCGAACCTGCGCCGATGCAATGAGGCACCTGATAAAAACGGTTACGCAAGGTCTTAGGGCCAATTTTAATGGGCTGAAATAGAATGTCGTGTTTGGGATCGCGCGCCATACATTAATCCTTAAGTTTAAAGTTACTGTGGTGCAAATTAATTGCGTGGAGTGTAAATTGAGTTTGGCATCCAGGGAAGAGAAAAACACTGGGGCATCTAATAATTTGGCACAATACCTTCATGAAAAACCTGCTACTTGCCGCGATTGATTGGATAGCGCAAATATTCCGTTGGGTTGCCAAGTCGCTAGGTTGGATATTCGCCTTTATTTTCGGCAAATTTAACTGGGTCCCGCCTAAGTGGCTGCGCGCTGTTGGGGTCTTAAGCACACGAACTAAAGTCCAAGTAGGGCAGCATCCCGGCCGTGCCAGCCTGGCGCTGACGGGCGTCTTAGGATTAATAGTCGCGGGCTACGCGGCTTGGCATTGGTATCAGGCCCAACCCAAGCCGGTAGAATATGACGTAAAGGTAGATCCAATCGAAAGAACCTGTGTCGAGTGTAGTCCTCCGGGCAAACCGCAGGCGGCAGTGGTGCATTTTTCCGGATCAGTGGCACCCTTGAAGGATTCCGGTAAAGTCATCGACCCGGATAAAGCGGGTTTTACACTCAGGCCGGTGGTCGCAGGTGAATGGCGTTGGAGCGACGATAAGACTCTACTGTTTACGCCTAAGGCCGATTGGCCAGTCGGGCAGAAATATTCTTTAGAATTTTCGCAGCGTGGATTTACGGCGCCACAGGTGCGTCTTTCCCGTTATGAAATCACTTTCACTTCACCCGCTTTCAACGCGACGATTGATTCCACCGAGTTCTATCAGGATCCGGTAGTGGCTGCGGACAAGAAGATCGTCACCACTTTTAAGTTTTCGCAGCCGGTCGATCCCACTGCACTTGAGCGTCGTTTGAGTTTGAAGATGTTCAACAAGGTCACCAATGAGCGAGAAACCGAAGCCCAGGCGCCGGCGTTTACCGTCACCTACGATAAATTCAAATTACACGCTTATGTACATACCGCTCAATTGCCCATGCTGCCCAAGGGTGGTCGAGTCGCATTGGAATTAGCAAAGGGTGTGCACGCGGCGCGCGGCGGTAATGAAACGCAGGAGGCTCTTAACTCCAGTGTGTCAATCCCGGGATTGTATAGTTTGCAGGTCAATGATCTACGTTTAACCATTGCGCGCGATGAACGGGATAACCCCAGTCAGGCGTTGGTGATTGCGACGTCCCACTCCATTACTGAACTTGAGATGGTTAATCACGTCAAGGCATGGATATTGCCACTCAAACATCCCGATCCACAACTGCAAGCAGACTGGGAAAAAAATCCGCCTAAACACTCACAACGTGCCTTTGTATGGAACGCAACTCTCGTGACGCCCACGGTGCTAGCTAGTTCAACGCCGGTTGAGTTGCACTATGTCACGAACGAGCGTGAGCATGTCGAGGTGCACAGTTTTGCGTTAAAGGCGGAGCCGAATCGGCAAATTTATGCCCAAATCGATAAAGGCCTACGCTCTTTTGGGGGTTACTTGATGCCCGAGCCGCAAGGTCAGGTACTTAAAATGCCTGAATATCCTAAGGAGGTGCGTATAGCCTTTAAGGGCGCGCTATTGGCCCTGTCTGGACCCCGAAAAATCTTACTTTTTACGCGCGATGTTCCAGCACTTAAAGTGCAAGTGGGACGTTTGTTGCCTGATCAACTACAACATCTTGTCACTCAATCGGGGGGTGACTTTGCCAGCCCAAGTTTCAGCAATAATGAGTTCAACGACGCTAACATAACCGAGCGGTTCACTAATACCGTCGCGGTGGCAAAATTGCCGGCGGGAACGGCCAACTATCAGGCGCTTGATATCGTTGACTATATGAATAAGCCCGGCACGAGTCGCCAGGGAATTTTTCTACTGAATGTCCAGGCCTATGACCCAGTGCACAAGCGTGCGATCGATTCGGGAGCGGGCGATGGTTCAACCTCGGACACTCGCTTAGTTGTCGTCACTGACCTGGGGCTACTTGCCAAGAAATCCGTTGACGGATCCTGGGATGTATTTGTTCAGTCCATCGCCACAGGCGAACCCGTCGCCGGCGCCTCAATTGAGGTCGTCAGCCGTAACGGGGAAACTGTGCAAAGCGAAACCTCGGATGCAGAAGGACATGCTCACTTTAAAGATATGCGCAGCTTCAAAGACGAGCGTGAGCCGGTGCTGTACTTGGCTAAGCACGGTAGTGATAGCTCCTTCCTTCCGATCAAGGCGCATATTGATGTGCTTGATCTCTCCCGATTTGACGTGGGTGGGGTCAGTAATAAAGCCGAGCACGCGGCATTGAGCGCATTTGTATTTTCCGATCGCGGCATTTATCGTCCGGGAGATGAAATTCGGGGTGCGGCGATTGTCAAAACCCAGGACTGGCATAAGTTACCGGAAGGGCTTCCCTTGCGGGTAGAGATCAGCGACCCGCGGGGACTGACCGTTAAACGTGAGTTGATCCATCTATCGGCGGCGGGTTTTGAAGAAATCCGTTACCAAACCCGGGATAATTCACCGGCGGGTAATTACACCGTTAATGTCTATGTGGTGAAGACTGACGAACGCGAAGATCTGATGGGTTCGATGACCGTCAAGGTGCAGGAATTTCTACCCGATCGCTTGCGCATGACCACGCATTTTTCTGTCGAGCAACCTGACGGCTGGGTCAGTCCCGATAAGTTACAGGCGGAAGTAAATCTAGAAAATCTATTTGGTACGCCGGCTGCCGATCGACGGGTACAAGCCAGCCTGCGTCTTTCGCCTGCAGCCCTTAATTTTCCACGCTATCGGGATTACGAATTCAAAGACCCTCAAGTGGCCAAAGAAGGTTTCGCCGAAAATCTCAGTGATCGCCGCACCGGAGTGGACGGCAAAACCACTTTTGATTTGAATTTAAGCCGCTTCGCACGTGCAACCTATCGCGTGAGCCTCGTCGTTCAAGGGTTTGAAGCGGATGGGGGACGCGGTGTGACGAGCGAAGCCGCTCAGTTAGTTTCTAGTTTGCCGTTCCTAGTGGGCTGGAAAGCCGATGGAAGAGTCGATTTTGTGCCTCGCGAAGGGGCTCGCTCGGTGGATTTATTGGCCATTGATCAAAAACTTAAACCGGTTGCCGCCGCGGGGTTAAGGCTTAAGCGATTGGAGCGACGTTTTGTGTCGGTGTTGTTAAAACAAGATAGCGGGATCTATAAGTATGAATCCCGCCTTAAAGAGATACCGATAGATGAACATGATCTGCGCCTGCCGGGTGGCAATGCTCATATTGATTTAGACACTAAGACGCCTGGGAATTTTAGTTATATCGTCAATACGGCCGATGGGCAGAGTTATGCGCGCATTGATTACACGGTGGCGGGTGCCGCGAATTTAAGCCGCTCGTTGGATAAGAATGCCGAACTACAGATTGTCCTAGACAAGCATGACTATGCTCCCGGCGACACCATCAGTATGCAAATCCAAGCGCCTTATATTGGCGCCGGTTTAATTACGATTGAGCGAGATCACGTGTATTCGTGGCAATGGTTCAAGACCACGACTTCAAGTTCGATACAAAAAATTAAAGTTCCGCAAGGCCTAGAAGGCAATGGTTACGTAAGCGTGAGTTTTGTGCGAAATCCCACATCGGAAGAAATTTATACCGCCCCCCTATCCTATGGGGTACAGCCTTTTTCGATTGCGCTGGACGCGCGGCGTAACGCAATTCAACTAAGCGCCCCTGGCTTAATTAAGCCGGGCCAGAAGATGGTCATTGGGTATAAAACTACAACACCGGCGCGAATGGCTCTTTTTGCTGTGGATGAAGGAATTTTGCAGGTGGCTCGCTATAAAACTCCGGATCCCTTAGGTCATTTTTTCCAAAAGCGATCTTTAGATGTCACCACTCGGCAGATACTGGATCTTATACTTCCAGAATTTCGTGCCTCAATGCTTTCCGCACCCGGTGGGGATAAAGGATCGTTATTGGGCGCGAATTTGAATCCCTTCAGGCGTAAAACAGATCTTCCCGTCGCATGGTGGTCAGGCATTGTGGACGCGAGCAACACGCAAAAGGAATTATCGCTCACTGTGCCGGATTATTTTAACGGCCGTCTGAAAATTATCGCTATAGCGGTGAACGATGGCAGCATTGGCGTTGCCGAACAAGCCTCGGTAGTGCGCGCTGATTTCGTACTTTCGCCGAATGCGCCATTGACGGTTTCGCCGGGAGACGAGTTTAACGTGAGTGTGGGCGTCGCCAATAACGTGGTGGGATCAGGAGTGGATGCGGCGGTAACGGTCAAGATCGAACCATCGGCGCATTTTGAAGTGTTAGGCGCCTCGCAGAGTGTTCTTAAAATCACTGAGATGCGCGAATCATCGGCCAATTTTCGAATTAGGACGCGCGATGACTTGGGGTCTGGGTCGTTGCGATTTGTGGCTTCTTTGGGCGCCAAGAATGCTCAGTTGGCCACGTCGGTGTCGGTACGTCCCGCTGTCAGCTACATGAATTCATTGCTTGCGGGTAGTTTTAAGGGCAGTACTCAAGTCCCTATTACTAGGACCCTTTACCCGCACTACCGCACTTTAAAAGCTAGTATATCGACACTGCCGTTGGCGTTAGCCCATGGGCTGAGCGGTTATTTGGAGCGTTATCCGTACAGCTGCACCGAACAGTTGGTAAGCCAAGCGATGCCCGCTATCGTGCTGTCGCGCCGTCCTGAGTTTGGGAATTTGAAGGTTCACAATGGAGCAAGCCTTGCGAGCATGATCGATGAATTACGCTCGCGCCAGACGGGCGACGGCTCGTTCCGCTACTGGGCCGGTGGCACGCAGAGTTTTGATTTCGTGTCGGTATATGCCTTACACGTGTTAATTGAGGCGAGTGAGCGGGGCGAAGCGGTGCCAAAGGATTTACTGGATGCCGGGCGGCTATTTCTTACGCGGCTTGCGCGACGCGACGGTGAGTCCTTAGCCGATGAGCGTACCGCGGCCTATGCGATTTATTTGCTAGCTCGGTTGGGCGTCGTAGTCTCCAATGAGGCGGCGGCACTACAGAAACGCGTGAGCGAAAATTATGAGAAAGTCTGGACGCGCGATATCACAGCGGCTTACCTTGCGGGTGCGTACCAGTTAATGAAACAGGAATCGCTGGCAAATCAGAGCATCAGCCATGTCGCGTTTGGTGCCAGCACTGAGGTCGATCGCTGGCATAAACCCATGGCCAGGGACGCGATGCTCCTGTATTTGTTGGCAAAACATTTCCCCGATCGATTGTCGCGGCTACCTGACAGCATGTTGGATACGATAGTATCGCAAGTACAGGCGGGCGCATACGATTCACTTTCTGCTGCGACGACCCTATTGGCGTTGGACGCTTACGCGACTGCGACGAATGCCGTCGCAAGTGCGGGTCCTCCTAAATTCGGCATTCAGGCAACCCTCGCAGATAAATCCACTCATTCATTGACTGTACCAATGGGTCTATTCCCCGCTGTGGATTTAGTTGCCGATACCGTTTCAGTTAATTTTACGAGCGACGCGGCGGTGCGTAGTTTTTACCTTGTCAATCAGTCGGGATTCGATCGCTCGCCGATCACGCCGATATTGATGCAGGGATTAGAAATTACGCGAGAATTTCTCAACAGTGCCGGTAAGGCGATTGATCACGCGAAAGTGGGCGATGAAGTCACCGTGCATATCAAGTTTCGATCGATTGATCGCGAATCGATCGACGATGCAGTGTTAGTTGATCTTCTGCCTGGAGGGTTTGATTTGGTAGTGCCTAATGCACCGCCGCCGGATGCCGCTAATTGGGCAGCTTCCCCAGAATCGGGCAGTGGGAGCACTGAACAAGGCGCTGCCGATGCGGAAGGAGCGCCCGCTGAGGGCGTCGCGTCTGGGGGCGAGGCGGGGGCTCAAGAGTGCGCGTGTCTGTTCCTAGCTAGTCGCCCCGAGGGGTTTCCCGATTTTGCGGATCTTAGAGAGGACCGAGTGGTGCTGTACGGCAAGGCCACTAATAAGATTCAAGAATTCAGTTATCACATTAAAGCCACCAATGCAGGTGCCTATACAGTGCCCTCAGCGTATGGTGAATCGATGTACAGTCCGCTAATTCACGCGCGCTCCGCGGCAGGAAAAATCGTCGTATCGCCGCCGTGAGTCGAGGGGTTAGCGTTGCCGTAGCGATCGCAGGATTAGCTGTCTTAGGTGTCTTAGCGCGCCTGTGGCCGCATTCGCCGCTATCGCAATTCGCACCATCCTCGACCGCGGTCTACGCATCCGACAACCAACTCTTGCGTCTGACGTTAGCGGGGGATCAGCAATATCGCCTCTGGACACCGCTGGCGGCCGTGAGTCCAGAGTTTGTTGAGGCCTTACTGTTGCACGAGGATCGGCGTTTTCTTTGGCATTTTGGAGTTGACCCCCAATCGCTAGTTCGTGCAGTGGTGCGTATGAGTGCGGGCAGTGCGCATCAAGGAGCGTCTACGATCACTATGCAATTAGCGCGGCGTATGTACTACCTGAATACGCGCAGTGTGTGGGGCAAAATTCGTCAGATGGTAGCCGCTACTTGGATAGAACTACGCTACTCTAAAAATGAAATACTAGAGGCGCACATAAATTTAATTCCTTACGGGCGCAATATTCAAGGTGTGGGGGCTGCAAGCTTGATTTATTTCGCTAAGCCACCGAGTCGATTAACCTTCGCGGAGGCTTTGGCGCTCGCTCTTATTCCACAAGCGCCTAAGTCACGTGATCCGGAGGGAGCTGAAACTAAAGCCTTACTCAAGGCACGCTTGGCGTTGGCACGCCTATGGGCCTCAAAACATGCGACCTCAGCTGCCTCATTGGCTGCGGCAGGACAGCCACTGCATTTTCGGGGGCTGTATCAATTGCCATTCGAAGCGCCCCATTTGCTGGCGGCGCTACTTGAATCAACGCCTCATGAGGTTGAAATTCACAGTACTTTAAATATGCCGCTGCAAAAACTTTTGGAGCGAACCGTGACGCAGTATATCGCCACACAGCGCTCGCTAGGAGTCAACAATGCCGCAGCAATTTTGCTTGATTACCGTTCAATGCAGGTTCAGGCGTTGGTCGGTTCTGCGAATTTCGCTGATAACAGCATTGCGGGACAGGTCAATGGCACCATTGCTAAGCGCTCACCAGGGTCGGCACTTAAGCCTTTTATTTACGCGCTCGCCATGGATCAAGGCTTGATTCACACCCAGAGCATTCTTAAGGATGCTCCTACTTCTTTTGGTGCCTATGCGCCTGAGAATTTTGATGGAGTGTTTCTTGGCCCGGTTTCTGCGCACGACGCACTCATCGCATCGCGCAATATCCCAGCGGTAAATTTGTCATCACGATTGGCTCAACCAAATTTATATCAATGGCTAAAAATTGCGGGAATTTCCCGTCTAGCCAGTGAGCAACATTATGGGCTTGCCCTTGCCTTAGGGGGCGGTGAAGTGAGCATGGAAGAACTGGTGACCCTGTATGCCATGTTGGGGAATCGTGGAGTGTATTCGCCGCTCAAGTTCTCGGGCACCCCCCGTGGTGCAAAAGAGGCGGTCGGCAAGCGAGTCAGATTGTTGTCCGAAGAAGCAGCCTTTATGGTGTTGAGCATTTTAAGAGATAACCCGAGGCCCGATGGTCTTAATAATGTGCGCCCACGAGTAGCATGGAAAACGGGTACTTCGTGGGGGTTTCGCGATGCATGGACGGTGGGGCTGGTGGGCCCTTATGTACTCGCCGTGTGGGTTGGAAATTTTGATGGTAGCAGTAACCCTGCGTTTGTGGGTTCTCAGGTGGCGGCACCGTTGTTTTTCAAGTTTGTGGATGGGATGCGCGCATCTCGGGTACGCTTGCCGGACAGTTTTGATTACCCACCGCGGGGTGTCACTTCGGTCGAGGTGTGTGTTGCGTCGGGTGATCTGCCGAACATCGATTGTCCACAGCGAACGCGAGCTTGGTTTATTGCTGGGAAATCGCCGATCCGGGTCAGTAGCGTGCATCGTCGTGTCCCTATTGATACCCGATCGGGTCGGCGAGCTTGTGCGAGTACACCGTCAGCATTCATTCGTAGCGAGATTTTTGAGTACTGGTCTTCAGATATTTTGCGACTCTACTCTTTGGCGGGAATGCCGCGTCGGCGCGTGCCCGTTGAGAATTGTAAAGGCCGCGAGTGGCAAGCATCGAGTATCAGTCCGAACATTGTTTTTCCCGTAAGCGGTGCTACTTATCAACTGCGCTTAAAGTCACTTGAGTTTGATTCAATGCAATTGAACGCTACTGCGGGCTCCGAGATTGCTTCACTATATTGGTTTGCCGATGGCGCCTATGTGGGCGCGAGTCGTCCGAGTACTCCGCTAGCGTGGGAGCCAACGCATTCGGGAGAGGTGACGCTATCGGTGGTTGACGATCATGGCGGCGCAGCCGCCCGCACTATTCGCGTGGCGATGATTCCATGATATTATGCTGCACATGCACACTTTATTTTTACATAACCTACTGCAACCGTGCTGTTCCGCCTAGTAGGTGTATTACCCAGCATCTGAGGGCACCGATTGGCGGATAATCAGGCTATGAGTTCTTTTCAAACAAGCGTCGCTGATTTTTTGGAGATTGGGTCCGTTGATCGCGTGGCCTCCCGTTCGGAAGCGCACGCGTGATGGCGCGGCTAACAAGGTGGGTCGCACTGGCGGTTTTAGCGGTGCCCGGCCTTGCTCAGGCCGACATATTTTCCTTTACTGACTCCGATGGTGTTGCGCATTTTAGTAATGTTCCGAACGACATCCGCTTCCAGCTTTTAATTGCTGCGCCTGTTGATTCTGCAGCGCATAGCGGTCTTGCGCCTGCGCTCAACTGGATGGCGCGTTCGATCCAGTACGATGAGGTCATCAGCGGTGCCGCCAAAGCCTCGACCATTGCAGCGGATTTATTGCGAGCGGTTATTGTGGTGGAATCTGGATTTAATCCGCGCGCAGTCTCAAAAAAAGGTGCAGTTGGATTGATGCAGTTGCAACCAGCAACCGCTAGACGGTATGGTGTAAAAAATATATATGACCCGGAACAAAACGTGCGCGCCGGCGCGCATTATTTGAGTGACCTGCTGACGCGTTTTGACAGTAACGTGGAATTGGCGTTGGCTGCGTACAATGCGGGCGAACAAGCGGTTGAGCATTATGGTCGACGAATTCCACCCTATCGTGAAACCCAGAGTTATGTGCCGAATGTCTTACGCATTTATCAAAAGTTATTGGACAAGTCGCAGGGGCGTCCGAGTTGATTCGACCTTTAAGTTTTGTGCTAGGGCTTACGCTGACCCTAGGTCTAGCAATTGCCCAGGCGGTGCCTGGTCAATTCGCGAATTTAGTTGATTCTATTGTGCGCCAAGGTCCCGATAGTCAATTGCCGCCGCATTTGTCCTTATTTTTAGGGCTGAGTCCCAGCGGAAAAAGTACGCCTGTCAAACAGCAGGTCGTTCGGAATAATCACGGGGTACGTGCATTTAGTGTGTGCGTAGCTAATCACAATGACCTTGTGATATTGAATCATGACGATCGCAATCAAGTAACTAAGGCGTACCTGATATCTGGCGCCGGAAAATTACGCAAGGCGGTCGTCTACCAGGACAAAACGCCGGTGCGCGAAAGATCTTTGCGCGATTCGCGGAGTGATTTTTTTAATGAGATTAAATTCTGGAGCGATATAGCGTCGGGTAATGCACATTGAGGTAATGTCGCCAGCAAGTCCCGCTCGATAGCGGATGTCCAGCGTGATACGGGCGTGTTATTTTTCTTGATACAGTAAAAAATAGTCACCCACTTGCACGTGATCATCGTGGGTTAAAATATGCTTGGCAACGAGCTGACCATTCACGCTAATACCGTTAGTGCTTTCCAGGTCTTCAATAGTCGATTCTTGGTCCGTGGTAATTATCCGACAATGGTGTCGGCTGACCGGAAGAGAATCTAAACTTAGTTCATTGTCGGGCGCACGTCCGATAGTAAATACGCCGAGAGTTAATGGCCAGGATCCTACCCGAACTCTGCCATGGGTAACCAATATTTGTGCAAACGACGGACTCCAAACACTGGGCTTTACGCTATTGTCACGATCACGCTCAATCGCTGCCGCCCAGCGAGAATCTTGAGTTGCCGCGGTGATATCCAAGTGGCCAATTTGCGTTGAGGACCGGGCGTAGGCAGCCTGCAAAGCCGCATCGCAGAGTGCATTGATGAGTCGGGGAACGCCGGCAGTGTTCTGAAACACCGTATTGAATGCATCCGGAGTAAATATTTCTCGAGAATTAGATCCTGAGACCTTAAGACGCCATTCTATATAGGCTTGCGTCTCGATCATGCTAAACGGTTTTAGTGGGATCTCTTCTTTGTCTGGCATGGCTAGCGTTATACCGCGTCCCACCAGAAGTTGCCGAACTTGGGGTTCAGAGCGCAGTAATATGCTTAGATCCCGAAAAGTTTCTTGCGACATTAGTTGTGCGTCGTCAAGCACGACTAATATTTTACCGTGGTGGGTTGCATCACCTGTAACCCATGTGGACAACAATACCTTCAGTTGATCAATGCTCCCTGTTTCGACGTCTGAGATCGCGCCGATTTGTAGCAAAATGGCGTGTAATATTTCGCGGCCGGAAAGTTGTGGTTGGTTAATTCGGCATACCGTAAAATCTTTGCTTACGGCGATGAGCACATCTTCTACCAGGGTAGTTTTGCCGACACCTGGAGGTCCGGACAAAAGGGTAAGTGCTTGTCGTCCCTGCAAACTATGGATTATGTGGGTACGGGTCCGTTTATAGTCCTCGCCGGCGTATAGAAACGCTAAGTCCGGACGTAATCGGAAGGGAAGTTTATTAAATCCGAAAAAACTGGAATACATAGCACATTCAAGCGACCCCGATATCTACCGAATCCGTTAATATACCCGTCTTCACATAACGCACGAAAACTTGTCACTGGGCGTCCGTTTGGGGCATTTGCGCCCCTCTACCGTGTTCTCCTACCTTCGCTCAGGGCTGGAACTGCGTACAGTAATAGCCTAAGGTATTGGGAGCAACGTTGATTATTCATACATTACTTTCAATGCCAACCATTAGCTACAGGCGGATACGCGAGCGAGGCTTTACTCTCCTCGAGTTGTTAGTGGTTATGGTTATTATTGGTCTGCTGGCGGGATTTGTCGCACCTCGCTATTTTTCACAAGTAGGTAAGTCTCAGGTAAAAGCGGCTAAGGCGCAAGTGGACGCGCTGGATAAAGCCATCGAGCAGTTTCGTTTGGATGTGGGGCGTTTGCCCACGACTGAAGAAGGGCTTGCAGCACTTAATAGCGCTCCAGCCAATGAGACAAATTGGGCGGGCCCCTATTTGAAGAAAGAAGTTCCGAAAGACCCTTGGGGTCATCCTTACGTGTATTTAGCTCCGGGCACTCACAGTAACGATTTTGATTTGGTGTCCTACGGCAAAGATGGGCAGCCTGGCGGTTCTGGCGAGAATGCCGATATCGGCAACTGGTAGGCGTCGTGGAATTTCGTATTAAGGCTCTCGATCGTGAACACGCAGTCCAAGCACAACGGGTAGACGCGGTGGATGAGGCAGATGCGCGTCGCCAACTTGCGTTAATGGGTCTTCGCGTAATCTCTTTAACTGCGCTGCGCGAAAAGCGGTTCTCGCGGCCCGCCCGAATTCCCCTGGTTATTTTTAGTCAAGAGTTGGTCGCGCTGTTAGACGCAGGCTTGTCATTAGTAGAGTCTCTTGAAGCGCTAACTGAAAAGGAATCCAGTTTGACGGTACGCAGACCGCTTGAACAAATTTTAAATCGTCTATATGAAGGCCAAACCTTGGGCGCAGCACTGGCAGAACACCCAGCGACTTTTCCGTATCTTTATGTCGCGACCGTTCGGGCCAGCGAGCGCACCGGGTCGTTGCGCGAAGCGCTGACGCGATTTATTACTTACCAACAGCAAATTGACATCCTTCGTAAAACTCTAGTCAACGCCTCTATTTACCCGGCGGTGCTATTAGGTGCGGGGCTGCTCGTTATGCTGTTCTTGATGGGCTATGTGGTGCCGCGCTTTAGTGCTATCTATGAGGAATTGGGGTCTGATCTGCCTTTCGCTTCCCGTTTACTATTGCGCTGGGGCCAAATGCTCGAAGCGCATACGTTAGGCGTTGCGTTAACTGGGGGGATTGCGTTAGCGGCCGTGGGTTACGCTGTAACGCGTCCCACGAGCCGTGCCGCCATGAGCGCTTGGATCGCCAAAATTCCAGCCATCGGTCGTCAGTTACGGTTATACCAATTGGCGCGATTGTATCGCACCGTCGGTATGTTATTGCGAAGCGGCATGCCGGCCGTTACGGCGCTTGGAATGTCAGCCGGGTTGTTAGGCGAGAACTTACGTCCGGCTTTTGCGCGTGCCACGCTATCAGTGCGCGAGGGCCAATCAATTGCAAATGCAATGGAGCGCGAGGGACTTACTACCCCGGTGGCAGCTCGAATGCTACGAGTGGGCGAGCGCAGCGGTAATATGGGTGAGATGACCGAACGGATTGCGGCTTTTTACGATGACGAGATAGCGCGCTGGGTCGGCATCATCACGCGGCTGATAGAACCCTTACTCATGACGCTGATCGGATTATTAATCGGCGTGATTGTGGTGCTGATGTACTTTCCGATTTTTCAGTTGGCGGGCAGTATTCAATGAACGCCGTCGCGCTTTTGTCAGCCGAATCAGCGCTGCTCGAATCACCGAGCATTGATGAAGCGGTAATTTCTAGTGCTATGGCAGAAGCTGAGCGTAGTGGGCGTTCAGTCATGGATATACTGAAGGAGACATCTGGTTTAACACCTATAACCTTGTCGCAAACTTTGGCGCAGGCGCTCGATTATCGTTTGGTCGATGCGACGGAACTTGCAGATTTTGAACCCGCCTTTGATTTGATCCCGCCCTCGGAGGCGACGCGTCGCGGTTGCGTGATCGTGCGCAGGCCCGAGGGTTTACTGGCGCTAGTTGCCGATCCGTTTGATTCGGGTTTACGGACATGGATTGAGTCACGCATTGCCGACCCGCTGGATTGGGCTATGGTGGTGCCACATGAATTGGGGAATTTTGTTGCGCGACGAGCAGAAGGTTTGCGTGCAATTGACGCTGTGCTACCGCAGGCCGAGGCCGAAGCGGGCAGTCATGTCGGCCCGGATAATTTGTCCTATTTATCAATCAGCGAAGATGCGAGCCCCATCGTCCGACTAGTGCATTCGACTGTGTATGACGCACTTCGCGCCGGCGCCAGTGACATTCACTTAGAGTCCACTGCCAACGGCCTGACGGTCCGTTACCGTATCGATGGGGTATTGGTTACTATTGCCTCGGTGAGTGGCATGGCGGTAGCCGAACAGGTTATCTCGCGTATTAAAGTCATGTCTGAGCTTGATATCGCCGAGCGTCGCGTGCCGCAAGACGGACGTTTTACGATTGCATTGGATCGCCGCCCGATTGATTTTCGCGTTTCGGTAATTCCCAGTATTTTCGGTGAAGATGCGGTCCTTCGTGCGCTTGACAAGCAGGCGCTGACTGAGCGCTTGCAGGGGTTAACGCTCGACGCGCTGGGCTTTGATGCGCATGTGGTTACGCAAGTACGACGCCTAAGTATGCTGCCTTACGGCATGCTTTTAGTGACCGGCCCAACGGGAAGCGGAAAAACCACCACGCTTTATGCCGCAATTTCCGAAACTCAAACCGGCTCCGATAAAATTGTTACCATTGAAGACCCGGTGGAATATCAACTAAAAGGCGTTCTACAAATACCGGTTAATGAGAAAAAAGGCTTAACCTTCGCACGCGGCCTACGATCTATTTTGCGTCATGATCCCGATAAAATTATGGTCGGCGAAATTCGCGATTCGGAGACCGCGCAGATTGCGATTCAGTCGGCGCTCACCGGACATTTAGTCTTTACGACCGTACATGCTAACAATGTTTTTGATGTCGTTAGCCGCTTCGTTCATATGGGCGTCGATACTTATAGTTTTGTATCGGCGTTGTCGGGTGTTTTAGCGCAGCGACTGGTTCGCGTGGTGTGTGATCAATGCGCGGAGCCTCACGTGCCGTCGCGGCAATTGCTGGAGGAGTCTCAATTGTCGCCGGCCGCTACTGCAGCCTATCAGTTTACGATTGGTCGAGGGTGTCAGCATTGCCGTGGTTCCGGGTATCGAGGGCGCAAGGCGATCGGCGAATTGTTGGTGCTGAATGATGAACTGCGTGAGGCCATTATTAATCGGTTGCCAGTACGGCAGCTCAAGGAAATGTCGTTGAAAGGCGGAGTGCGCCTTATTCGCAGCGTGGCGCTTGATATGGTGCGTCGTGGTGAAACAACTTTAGAGGAAGTAAATCGTGTCACCGTTATGGCGTGATGAAGTGGGTATGTATCTTGCGCCACGTCGACTCTGCTTGGTGCGGATGGGTCGTGGCTTGAAGCCGTCGTTGGTTCATCAAGAGGATCATCCTAACGCTGCATCCGGGTACGACTGGGAGGGCGCGTTGGCGAGTTGTGAGGCTTACCTAAGTAAAACGCAATGGTCAAATGCACGTTTACGGGTGGTGGTTGCCGATACCTGGGCTCGTTACACGGTGGTGCCGTGGTCGGATGCCTTGAATTCGACCGAAGAGCACAAGGCTCACGCGCGCGAGCTCATGGCCAGTATGTTCGGTGATGACTTGAGCGATTGGAGTTTGTCAGTATCTGACGCTGCGCCAGGGGTTAGGCGTTTGGCATGTGCAATACCCAGGGGGCTGCTTAATGGCTTGAATGAATTAGCGCCACGCTATAGATTAACTCTTCTGTCGGTTCAGCCGCAGTTAATTGCATCGTTTAACAGTTGGCGTAACCGGTTGCCCGTGGCGGAAGCGGCGTGGTTTGTAACGTTGGCGGAGGGGTCGCTGGCGGCTCTTAGAATGTGCGCTGATGGCATTGATCGAGTGCATGCGGTGCGTATTGGCGCTGACTGGGGCCGCGAATTGAAGCGTTTGCAAATTTTTGGTCGTTTGGCAAATGCCAGCCAAACTGGCCGAGTCTATGTGGATGTACCGCAGTCGATGCGTATATTACAAACCGAGGTTTCTCCGGGTCTAGAGTGGCTTGAGGAGCCCGTTACGCCGTTAACGACGCTCCACCAGCTTGAACAATTGCGTAGACAAGCGGCATGAAAGATATTATTCAATTTGATTTTGTCGACGGGAGGCGAGAAAAGTCACTCGTTGGAGCTTTGTTGTTGGTAGTCGGGCTGGTGGCCGTTGTGGGAGTTGGTATCGAATATCGAATTTTGACGGCACGCCGTGCAGGGTTGGAGCAGCGAGTGACAGCATTGACTCGCGTGACCGATCATACGCCAAGTAGAATCGAGGCTGCATCTGATGCGCGTAATGCGGCCAGCGTACAACAAGCCGCGCAGGACTTAAGCACTCCCTGGACCTTGCTTCTGGCAGAGCTTGAGCAAGCAGCTAAGGATACACAGGGACAAATTGCACTCCTAGGCGTGGAGCCGGATCATGGCAAGCATAACGTCCGCATTAGCGCAGAGGCACGCACTCTGGCGCTGGCACTTGCGTATGTGCAACGCCTGCAAGGGAGTCGATCGCTGCGCTATCCGATGTTAGATCGTCATGAGGTACGAGCCGATGATCCACAGCATCCGGTCCGATTTGAGCTGACCGGTGAATGGAAGGATCTATAAGTGAGTGATCCGAGCGCGACTTCCCCAGACCTCGCTTCGCCTGATGTGTCGGCGCCCGCGCCCGGGTTAGTGCTGGTGGAGCGATCTGCCTTGCAACACGTGGCGACGCCGCACATCAGGGCGGCACCTTTGAAGATGGCACAACTACCGGCACTTTGGCAGCAGCGCGCACAGCATGTTCTAGTACGGACACTGCCGCAAATTCGCTATCAGCTAACGCGAATTGGCGGCGTCGGTATGGCGGGGTTAATCGCTTTAGTGGTTGCTACCACAGTGGCATTTGTAAATCTGATGCCGGCACAACATTCCGTTTTTGTGCTGCGCACGGAAATAGTGAAGCTTGCCCACGTGGCTAGCCTTCCGGTAACTCTTCCGCAAGGTCCGCGAGAGTTTGCAGCGGCGTTACCCTCTCGTACACAGATTCCGGCTGTTTTGGGTGTAGTCTTAGTTCAGGCCACTGCCGCAGGTATCGCGCTGGACCAGGGTCGTTATACCTACAGTCCCGCTACTTCAGTCAGACTAGCACGGTATACGTTTGAATTTCCCATCAAAGCCGAATATTCAAGCGTGCGAAAATTTATTGATCGAACCTTGGAGGCTGCCCCGGCGTTAGGTTTGGATAAACTACATGTGGAACGCAAGAATGTGGGTGATACCGTCGTCAGTGCTGACGTTGGGTTTGTGGTCTACATGAAGGATTCCTGATGTTGTCGAACTTATCATTTCGCGCCAAAGTGCTCATCGGAGTTGCACTGGCTTGTGCCGGATATGTGATCTGGATGCCAGATGCGGGCGATACAGTAGAGCCTGCGCGAGTGGGATCTACTAGCGCGTTGGCCGAGAATCACGCTCATGCTCTTCGTTCCACTAGCGTCGCGAACTCAAGTTCACCGCTGGTTCGGATCTCGTTTGCGGGTTCTCTACGTGTGGTCAAGGATACCGCCGCAGCCGCTCTGTTTGGTGCACACTCGTGGTTTGTGGCCCCTCCTGCCCCACCACCAGCACCGGTCATTGTGCAGGCCCCGCCCGCGCCCAGCGCTCCGCCGTTGCCCTTTGCTTTTATGGGTACATATAAAACCGATGGGGCACAGGTTTATTTTTTGACTATGGGTGATCGAGTATATGACGTCAAAGTGGGGGACAAATTGAACAACACTTACTCGGTTGATGAAGTCAAAGGGGGGCAAATGATGCTCACCTATTTACCGCTTAAAATTCAGCAATCCCTCAATGTAGGTGAAGAGTAATGCGTATATTTAGTCGTAGAACAGTCGGAGTAACACTGGTCGCCGTGTTGCTATTAGGATGTGCCGCCGATCGATTGCATCGAAAGGGTCTTATCGATATTGAGCAAGGCAACTATGAAGCGGGTGTGGCGCAGCTGTCGCAAGCCGCGCAGCATGATCCAAGCAATATGACTTTCAAGTTGGATTTGGAAGCGCGACGCGAGGCGTCGATTCAAAAATTGATTGGTGAGGGTGACGCGGCGCGTTCGGCGGGCCAATTGGATTTAGCGGCGACTACCTATCGACGAGTGTTAGTGATGGAAACCTCCAATCAACGCGCGCTGCGGGGAATCGAAGGGGTCGAAGGTGATCGTAGGCATGCGGCGACAGTTAGCGATGCCACCAAAGATTTCGAGCGTAAAGATTACGACAGCGCGGAAGCGAAACTGCGCTCGGTATTGGCTGAAGATTCCGGTTTCAATTCTGCGCGAACGCTTAGCGCTAAAATAAATACGGCGCGGGGACCTATTACGGCGGCTCCGCGCTTAAAGACGCGAAACAATACTAAAGTGACACTACAATTCCGCGACGCGCCGACTAAAATGGTCTTTGAAGTATTGGCGCGTCAAACTGGTATTAATTTCATTCTCGATAAAGATGTAAAAAGCGACGGCAAGACTACTATTTTTGTACAGGATGTCCCAATCGAAGAAGCTATCGATTTGGTATTAGATCAAAACACCTTAGCACGGCAAATTCTGTCTTCTAATATGGTGTTGATATATCCGAACACCACTGCAAAACAGAAAGATTATGAAGAGCAGATTGTACATACTTTCTATTTGACTAATGCGCTTCCTAAAGATGTCGAAGGTCTGCTGAAGTCCATGCTCGGTGCGAAGAATTTATTTGTCGATGAGCGCACGAATGTCGTTGTGATGCGTGATTCACCGGACTCCATTCGGATGGCTGAGAAATTGGTTGCTTCAATCGATGTGCCCGAACCGGAAGTGATTATTGAAATGGAAGTGCTCGAAATTGCGCGAAGTAAAGTGCTTGATTTGGGTATAACTTACCCGGACTCAGTCACTCTTTCACCGAAGGCGTTGTCGGGTGCGAGTGGTCTGGTCGTATCAGATTTGCGGAAGCAAAATAGAAATACCGTCGGTATTAGTTCGGTTAGCGCTACGTTAAGTGCCATGCAGCGAAATGGCACTACCAACACTTTGGCAAGTCCACGAATTCGGGCTCGGAATAAGGAAAAAGCCAAAATACTGATTGGACAGCGCGTACCAGTCATTACTCACACAGTTACTTTCGGCGGAGCCGGATCGGCACCCTCTAGTAATGTTCAATATCTAGACGTCGGTTTGTCGTTAGAGGTTCAACCGACAGTGTATTTGGATGGTGACGTAGGTATTAAAGTCGGTCTTGAAGTCAGTTCCATCATCGGTCAGGTACCGACAACTGATGGGACTGTTGCTTACACAATCGGCACTAGAAATGCAAATACCGTGTTGCGCCTAAAGGATGGCGAGACGCAAATTTTGGCTGGCCTTATCCAAGACTCGGATACGCGAAGTTCTGCAGGGCTGCCAGGATTAAGCCAAATGCCCATATTAGGACGCCTATTCGGTTCCAATAACGCCGATCGCGAGAAGACCGAGATTGTTTTATCAGTCACTCCACGCATTATCCGTACACAAGCGAGGCCCTCCAGCGATACTTCAGAATTCTGGTACGGCACTGAGACCCGAACTCGAAGTACTCCTTATCGTTCTGTGGGCGATAGCGCTTTTAGTAGTCCTAATGCGAGCTTTCCAAATACCAGTGTCAGCGGTGGAACGGTGACTGGAGGAATGGGTGCTGTAGGGATTCCTCGCACTCCCCCTGCCGTACGGACGGCCCAAATTACCGGTGCGCCGGCGACAGCGGATGGTCCGGCTCCTCACCCTGTTGTGACAGTAGTCGGTCCTAGCGAGACCACGGTAGGGCAGGAGTTTGATGTAACTATTCGCTTGGCGAGTGAAACAGGTATTTCGCACCTACGTAGCCAGGTTCGTTTCGACGCATCTGCGGTGCAGTTGCTGAGCGCGTCGGCGGGGGACATGGTCCCTGCCAGTGCAGGGAATCCAAACGTGGATGCAAAAAATGGTGGTGCGCAGTTAGAAGTCACGGTAACCGATGAACCCGTTCATGGCGAAGGAAATCTCATGCTGCTGCATTTCAAGGCATTGACAGCACGAGCCGCCAGTGCAATCGCCGCTCAGGTCTCGGCGGTGGGATCCTCGGGCACGACTTTGGCTAATGCTGCCGCGCAACCGCTGAATGTAGCGATTAAGCCTTAATTATTATTCATGCGCGTTCGCGGTTTTACGCTAATCGAGTTGGTGGTGACGCTTGCAATCTTAGGTTTGCTTGCGGGCGCCGCCATGCCATTAGTGCAATTGACCGAGCAACGTTCAAAAGAGACTGACTTGCGCCAGGCGCTGCGCATGGTACGAAGTGCCCTTGATGCCTATAAAGATGCCGCGGGTCGCGGCAGAATTAAGATGGAGCTAGGGGCATCCGGGTATCCGCCGTCCTTGCAGGTCTTAATAGATGGAGTTGAGGATATTCAGAGCGAGAAGAAGGTCATGATTTATTTCCTAAGGCGCTTACCCCGCGATCCATTTTTCGCGGATCCGCGGGCAGCTGCGGCTGAGACCTGGGGAGTGCGTAGTTACGCAAGTCCAGCATCAGAACCACAGCCCGGAGACGATGTATTCGATGTGTATTCGATGTCGTCGGGTAAGGGTCTCAACGGTATTAGTTATCGGGATTGGTAACGGTGGTTATGCAATGAGTACGGTTAAGCGAGGCTTTACGCTAATCGAACTTTTGGTGGTAATGAGCATCATCGGGCTACTACTCGCCATTGCCGTACCACGTTATTTTAAAACGGTGCAGCGTTCCAAGGAAACAGTATTGCGCCATGATTTATCTATCGTGCGCGAATCGATCGATAAATACTATGCGGACCTGGGACAGTATCCCGATGTACTTGCGGCCTTGGTAAATAAACACTACATACGATCCATTCCGATGGATCCTTTTACCAAGACCGCTAGTAGTTGGATTATGGTTGCATCGGAAGATCCGGATCATCCCGGAGTAGTTGATCTACATAGTGGTTCGCCGGAACTTGCCTCGGACGGCTCACCCTTCGTTAGTTGGTAAGAAAATAGATGCACGATACGCTAAAGTTTGAGACTCGTCCGCCAGCAGGGGGATTTACCTATTTAGGACTACTAATTGCTGTGGTTGTGCTGGGTATAGCCATGTCCGCAGTGGGTGTGGTGTGGCATACCCATGCGCAAATAGAGCGAGAAAAAGAGTTAATGTTTATCGGGAAGCAATTCCAGTTAGCTATAGGTGCCTACTATAATTCTAATGTGGCGGGCGGTGCTGCGTACCCGCAGCAACTAACTGACTTGCTGATCGACAATCGGTCGCCAGAGCCGCGGCACTATTTACGACGGTTGTATACGGATCCTATGACAGGTACGCAAGATTGGAGTGTAGTACGCACCGAAGGCTTGGGAATTATCGGCGTTGCCAGTAGCTCTACCGGTGTACCGCTCAAACGCGCCGGATTTTCCAACGACGAATTAGAATTCGCAGACGCAACTTGTTATTGTCAATGGCAGTTTGTCTATAGGCTGCCTTTTAACCGACGACGAACCAGCTTAGGCACCACGCCGCGTTAATGGCACTTAAGAAAAAAACCGTTAGTGCGACTACCCTTAACGCCAATGATCAGGATCGTCTTGGCGCGATTGAGCGTGCCAAGCATGAATGGGAGGGTACGGCTGATGCGTTACCTGCCCTAGTTTGTTTGTTGAACGACAAAGGGCTAATTGTACGAATAAATAGAGTGGTTGAGCATTGGCACTTGGGAACCGTGGGAGGGGTTATCGGGCGCGAGTCACATGCGTTGTTGCATCCCAATTGCCACGACCCCCAATGTGAACTCGCACGCGGGTTACGAAGGGCGCAGTCTAAAGTGCAACGTGGCAAACCTAATGAATTCGAGTTCTACGATTCACTCAGTGAGCAAAACTGGCACTTAAATTTTCGACCCATTGGATCAGGGGAAAACTTGCCGTTAGCCGTACGCGACCGTCGCTTTGTGTTGGTCGTAGCGGACGTATCCGCGTTGCGACGTACCCAAATTGCGTTGCAGCGACTTAACTCCAGCCTAGAATCACGGGTCCAACTTCGCACGCGAGCATTGGCCGATTCCAACCGAGACCTGCGCAACGAGGTCGCGCGCCGCGAACGCGCGGAGCTTGAGCTGCGCGCATCACACAACGATTTGGCATTACTCTCAGAACAATTAATTCAGGCGCAAGAACGCGAGCGCCGCCGTATTGCGCTGGAGCTGCATGATTCGGTGGGGCAGAGTTTAAGCGCGGTAAAGTATACTTTGGAGCGTGCGGTCATTTTGATGCAACGGCCAGCACTGGGAAGTGCGGAACCCGTTTTAGCGCTGGCAGTGCAGCGATTATACGAAACCGCGGAAAGCATCCGCGCCATTTCCATGAATTTGCGTCCGCAAATGCTTGACGATTTAGGTGCCGCATCTGCCATCGCCTGGTTTTGTCGCGAGTTTTCTGAGGTTTATCCTGCGATCACGATTCATGTCGACGTAAGCGCCGAAAATACCGAAATTCCTGAACGTATCGCGATTCACGTATTCCGTAGTGTCCAAGAATTACTTAACAACGTTGCCAAGCATTCTAAGGCTAAGAATGCTTGGGTGCGCTTATGGCGCGATGGCGTTACGTTAAGCTTGGATGTACACGATGATGGGGTAGGTATGGACCAGAGCGCCACGACGCCTAATTTCTTGCATGGTACTGGACTGCGTAATATTCGTGAGCGCGCAGAAATGACGGGTGGACAGTTTGCTTATTCGTCGATTGCTGAAAAAGGCACGTCTTCACAAATTCAATGGCAAATGGCAATCGACGAAAATTAACGGCTAAGCCGCTGGCCGCAAATGTATCGACTACTCAACCCTTTTTTAGACTAACCGGTAGATACCGAAAGTGAAGGTTCACTGCTGGTCAAGCCGTTACGGATCGCAAACATGGTGATTGCAGCGGCGTTACGTAAATTCAATTTACGCATCAAGTTTGAGCGGTGCTTTTCAATGGTTTTGGGGCTTAAGCCCAAATCGCGCGCAATAATCTTATTCGACGCGCCCATCGCGATACGGGTCAGCACTTCACGCTCGCGGCCAGTAATAGCATGGCAATCCAACATAGTCGGTTTACGTCGATCATTAGACAAATAGCCAGACAGGATTTTTCCAGCGACCGCCTTGCATAAAAATTGCTGGCCAAAGGAGACAGTGCGAATCGCAGTCATTAATTCAGCACTGTTTGCATCCTTCAACACGTAACCATCGGCACCGGCGTTGAGCGCAGCGCGAACGTAGACTTCACTCTCATGAGCCGTGAGTACGATTTTTCGACTTTTCGGCGATAGGCGCTGAATCTCGGCGAGCAATTCGATCCCAGACCTGCCAGGAAGTGCCAAATCCGTTAATACTAGATCTGGTTGCAATTCACTGATCCCGCCGAGGCTTGCTTCCTCTGACCCAAATTCCCCGACTATTTCAAAATCGGTTTCCAGCTCAATAAGCGCTTTTAAGCCTTCCCGAAGGATTGCATGATCTTCTACCAAGACGATACGAATACGAGTTGTCGGAGGGCGACTAACGGGAGTATTAGTAATAATGTCAAGGCCGAGTTGCATCAAGTATCTCCCGTAGGGCTTCTGACCGGCGCCCTCTGTCCTGCACCACAATTCGTAGTGTAAGGGCGTAGCGGACGACGGTACAGGCCTTCAGTCACGGTTCTCAACACGCTGCGCAGGATTTAGGAAGAATTTTCTCTTTTTTTATTATGTTAAATTAACCGTTGAGGTGCCTCTGACGGGGTTGGGTAGTGGGGAATTACGATTTGGTTCCCGATTATTATTGGATTAAGAGTTGCGCTTGATCTCTAAACTGATAGGATTGCGACCCCGATCGTGATGGCGGCGGGCAGGCACGGGGCATAGCGCAGTCTGGTAGCGCATCTGCTTTGGGAGCAGAGGGTCGGGGGTTCGAATCCCTCTGCCCCGACCAAGGCGCCCGTAGCTCAACCGGATAGAGCACCGGCCTTCTAAGCCGGCGGTTGCAGGTTCGATTCCTGCCGGGCGCGCCACTTATAGCGGGTAACGATGGTGGACGTAGCTCAGCTGGTAGAGCCCCGGATTGTGATTCCGGCCGTCGCGGGTTCGAGTCCCGTCGTCCACCCCACCTCTTAATCAAGGGGCGGATTTGAGCGGGTATGGAAAGTTTTCGGGCCGTTAGCTCAGCTGGTAGAGCAGTTGACTCTTAATCAATTGGTCGTAGGTTCGATCCCTACACGGCCCACCATCTCAATGAAAATAACAAGTTTTTTGACCTCTCTCGCAAGAAGCTTAAAACTTTCCCCCATAGATCAGAATTTCCCCCATTCGATTAGCAAAAGCTCTTCGTTCTCACTTGTTTCGAGCGTAAAACGGCGGCGAATCGCGGGACATCGTCCCCCATTCGCGCGTCAGCAAACAGATCAGCAGTCATGTGATGCGCGCGACTTGCGAGCGTAGTCGCTTCTAATTGCGCGCGTGCAGTATTAGGTCAGCGGACGGGTTTAATGACTTCTGGCTTGCGTCGATAGTGGCTGCAGCGCTTCAAGTCAAGCCGGACAAAATGTCTGAACCAGAAAGAGAGACTTTCACTGCTTAGGCCGCCTGGTTAAATCGCTGCGGGTTGGTCATTCTACGATGCGCACGGGCCGCAGCTATTCGCCGCGCACGCTCGTCTCGAACCTCGTCCGGTTCTCCACGATGCCAGGTTGCCGGCGTCCTGTAACCCAAGGTCGCGTGCAATCGCTCTTCGTTGTATTGATGCATGAGTTTCGCGATGATCGCTTCAGCCTGCAGATAATTGTTTCCGTAATCGTTGTCACTCTCGGCGCGCACGGTGCCATTGAAGCGCTCTACAATACCGTTCGATTCTGGGTGCCGCGGCTTCGTTTTGATATCGATCAGGTTATGCGCCTTGATCACCGCCGCGACGTCCCGATTGACAAACTCACCGCCGTGATCGTGCACGAGGCGAGGTTTGGCGTCTTGGGATGCTTCAAGCGCCGCCTGCAGCTCGATCGCCACCGATTTACCGTCTAGACTCATCAGCAGCTTGGGGTGCACGATATAGCGGCTGTAGGCATCAACAAAGCTCACCAGGAAGTAAAATCGGGCCGCGACCCCTACGTACATCACGTCGGTATGCCATTGCTGATTCGCTCCGTTGGGTCGGAAGTGGTATTCGCCGCTGGAGACCGTCGATCGCTTCCAGCGCGATAGTAGATCCGCATCGCTCAAAACCCTGTAAACCGTGCTCTCCCCGACGCAGGCCGTCCCCGCATCGACCCTCATCCAGGTGAGCTTGCGATAGCCGATCTTCGGGTACTTGAGGGCAAACTCACAGATTCTCGCACGCTCCTCGGGCAGCACCTCGTACACCCGGCATGGCTTTGCCGTCCGATCCTCCAGGCTATCGCGCCGCTTCCACGCGTAATAGACGCTGCGCGGCAGTCCTAAGGCGGCGAGTGTGCGATACACCCGCCACCCGGAACGTCGCTTGGTTTGTTCTACAATCTGCATCACGGCCGCTTTCGTCTCCGCCGGTACTCGATATAAATCTTCCAAACTCAAAGCTTTTTTTTCAGCTCCAAATTCTCCGCCGTGATCTCCGCGATCACCGCCCGCAGACGCTCCATTTGCGCCTTGTGCCGAACCTCCGGATCATCCTTGCGTGGCGTTCGCTGCGCGTCGCGCTTCAGCGCCACCGCTGAGCCGTCCTGGGCCACCGCCCGCCAGCGATAAAACACCGACACTGCCAACGCATGGCGCCGGCACACCTCGCTCACGGTCACACCGGGCAGGTCCGCCTCCTTCAAAATCTCCAGTTTCTGCTCCGCCGTAAATCGTCGAATTTCGCGTTTGCTT
>JANYFY010000002.1 GCA_025359565.1 Gammaproteobacteria bacterium
TAAAGGAATTGTGGTCCCCGCGCCTAACGGCTTTGCTATTGGTCTCAATCGTGCTACTCGGCCTGTGCAATCTCTTTGTTACGCGTAGCCTAGCTACACTAAAAATAGGTGATAACTGGGTGGTTCATACCGAGCGCGTGCGCTTTGAAATAGGCAGCGTATTGCAACTATTGACGGATGTAGAAACCGCGGAACGCGGATATGCTCTTACCGCCAATGGGCAATTTCTAGAACCGTACAATGCGGCGCTGCCGCAGCTGCCCCGGGTATTCGCGCGCCTTAGGCAATTAATTTCAGACAACTCCGCGCAACTCTCCAACGAAGAAATACTGGAAAAGTATTTGCACACGAGAGTTGAGCATGCCCAGCGAGTGATTCAAAGCGCTCAACAAGGCGACCTGGCAGCAGCGCGGGCCCTCATTGCAAGCGGCGAAGGAAAACGCTGGATGGACTTAGTGCGAAACATCGCTGCAAAAATGCAGGCCGAAGAGGCGCGATTAATTGACGTACGTCGTGCTGAAAGTGATCGCCTCCTCCATGATACTCAGCTCGCGCTTTGGGCGACGGACGCCCTGGCGATCCTCTTGTTATTCGTCATCGCGTACAGTGCGATACGTTACGGGTCGCGCGTCAGGCGCAGCGAGAGAACGCTGGCAGCGACGCTGCGCAGCGTCGGGGATGCTGTGATTTCAACCGACGCCGCCGGCGCTGTGCAATATATGAACGCTGTGGCCGAACACCTAACGGGTTGGGATCAAAAGAGCTCGCGTGGTCGTCCTTTAAGTGAAGTATTCAACATTGTCAACGAACAAACGCGCGCCACGGTGGAAAGTCCGGTGAGCAAAGTGCTGCGAGAAAACACCGTGGTTGGACTTGCCAATCATACGGTCCTCATTTCGCGCGATGGGACCGAACGCCCTATCGAGGATTCGGGCGCCCCCATCACGGATGGCGCAGAACTTGTGGGCGTGGTGTTGGTATTTCGAGACGCAACGGCGGAACGTGCCGCTCACCGCGCACTGATGGACAGCGAGCGGCGATTTCGCGCGGCAATCGACGCCGTAGACGGCGTTTTGTGGACCAACACTGCGGCTGGAGAAATGGTGGGCGAGCAGCCCGGTTGGGCGGCGCTGACCGGCCAAGCACAGAGCGATTATCAAGGTTACGGCTGGACGAAGTATATTCATCCGGACGATGTGGAGCTTACACTTCATGCGTGGAATATGGCGGTTGCGGAGCGTAGGCTCTTCATATTCGAACATCGAGTAAAGCGACACGACGGTCAGTGGCGTACTTTTTCGATCCGCGCGGTGCCCATTATTACTGAGAACGGCGTAGTTCTTGAATGGGTAGGTTTACATACCGACATCACGGTGCGTAACGCTGTACAGGTAGAGCAGGCTCGGCTCGTTGCTATTGTCGAGCAATCACGAGATTTCATCGGTTATGCCGATTTAGCCATTCGCCCGTTGTTTTTAAATCCAGCTGGCCGACGAATGATCGGGCTGCCGGATCTTGAGTCAGTCAGACTTACTGAAACAATAGATTATTTCACTACGCAGAGTCAGACCGAGCTATTGGGGACAGTTTTGCCGGCCGTTGAAAAAGACGGTTACTGGGGCGGAGAATTAGACTTGCGGAATTTCTCCACGGGCGCCATCGTCCCGGTTTTCTACACGCTCTTTTCTATTTGCGATGTCGGCGGTGGCCTCATCGGTTACGGCACAGTCACACGGGATTTAACGGAAAGGAAGCGCAGCGAGGTAGCCCTTCAAGGGAGTGAGGCGCGCCTTAACGCTATTTTTGAAGCAGCGCCGGTCGGCATCGTTATCGCCGAAGCGCCCTCAGGAAAAATAGTGGGCGGCAATCGCCAGATGGAAGCAATACTAGGACATGCACTCATTTTTTCTCCGGGCATAGAGAGTTATTCGTCCTGGGCAGCACATCATGCGGATGGCAGTCGAGTACAAGCGCATGAATATCCGTTGGCACGTGCCATCGCTGGCGAAAAGCGTTCGGAACTTAAAGTCTGCTACGAGCGCGGCGACAGTCGCAAAATTTGGGTTCGATTTATTGGGGCACCGATCTATTCGGACGGCCGCATTACCGGAGCGGTGATGGCAAGCCTAGATATCGACAAGGAAACTCGTACTCTGCAGGAGTTAGAAAGAATACAAGAACAGCTGGAAGCGCGGGTCAAGGCAGAGGTTAAGGCACGGGAGAGTGCGCAAGCCGCGCTGGCGCATGCCCAGCGCCTGGAGGCGTTGGGGCAACTGGCCGGTGGTATTGCACATGATTTCAACAATGTGCTTCAGTCTGTTGCCGTAGGGTTGAGCATCATTGAAAAACGCGCTCAAAATCCCGACGACGTTCGAAAATTTGCGCGCATGGCGGGTGATGCTGCCAAGCGGGGCGCCAGCGTCACCTCTCGACTGCTTGTTTTTTCGCGTAAGGGTGAACTTCGCGCGGTGCCGGTGTCGGCGGTCCTGCTATTAGATAATCTTCAGGTCATACTGGCGACAACTTTGGGTGCCGAAGTCAAAACGCGAATTGAAGTTGGCTTAGATGTTCCTGCCTTGCAGGCAGACAAAGCGCAGCTCGATACAGTGATGATCAACCTGGCCATCAATGCGCGGGACGCCATGCCCCAAGGCGGCACTCTGACCTTGTCGGCTCATTCAGAACGGATATTGACTGATCAAGGACTCATAGTTGGTTTAAAACCTGGCGCGTATGTGCGCTTGGAGCTTATGGATACTGGCACCGGGATGGATGCGGCAACACTAGCGCGTGCGTCTGAGCCTTTTTTTACGACCAAAGGTCCGAGCGAGGGTACCGGTTTGGGACTCGCGATGGCGCGAGGGTTTGCGCAACAATCCGGTGGTGCTTTCGCCATTAGCAGCACGCTAGGACAAGGTACGACAGTAACCTTATGGTTTCCTCAAGTCATGGATGCAAAAGCAGAACCCGCGCTGAGTGTAGCAATCGCACCTTCTCCCGCCGCTCTCGTGCTGGTAGTGGACGACGACACTCTGGTTCGCGAACTCCTTGCCAGAGAACTCGAGGAATTGGGGTACCAAACCCTGCAAGCATCAGAAGGACTCTCAGCGCTGGCCATGCTAGACAGGGGTGAGCCAGTCGATTTATTAATCACGGACTATTCCATGCCCGGCATGAGCGGCCTCGTGCTGGCGCAAGAGGTGCGGAAGCGGCGGCAATTGCTGCCAGTGTTGTTATTGACCGGCTATGCCGATGCAAATGTCCAGCGCGATATTGAAAACTTGCACGATGATGCTCTCATCCTATTACGCAAACCCGTATCAGGCGATGATCTCGCGCAGCAGGCAAGTACTCTACTAACTGCATCGCGACCTTGACTTGGAACGTCATTGTGGTCCCTGACGGAAGTCCGAAAACATGACAACCGACCACGGTCAACGAGTTACCAACTATGATCAGCAGCCGTATTACGCCTTTAATTGATCCATCCATTTACCCCCAGTATCGCACGAGAGAGCGACCCCCCAATAGAATCGGGATCGTATGTATGCACTGATAACCAACCTGTGGGCGGCTGAAAATTATGATTTTATTGGTAGCGGGGGTAGGATTTGAACCTACGACCTTCGGGTTATGAGCCCGACGAGCTGCCAGACTGCTCCACCCCGCACCGGAAGAGCGCCGTATTGTACCCACAATATCAACCAATGCAAGCGTACGTCGTTGGCCACCTACCTCGCGGCGCCCTCCTCTTTCGCTACATCAGAGCTTGCTGGCACAGCGCCAATAAACCTCCTGGAAGCACGCCCAGACCGAATGCCAGTAACGCATTGGCGCTTAGCAAAGTCCGCATAAGCGCCGAGCCACCGATCACGCTGTGATCGAGGGGATCGTCAAACAACATAACCTTGACTATCCTCAAGTAGAAAAACGCCCCTACCACGGAGAATAAAACCGCCGTTACGGCCAACCAGGTATATCCAATCCCCAGCACCGCCTGAACCACTCCAAATTTCGCCCAAAAACCAATAAAAGGCGGAAGCCCGGCCAAACTAAACATCAAAATAGCCATCATCCCAGCAAACCAGGGACTGCGTATCGCCAACCCTTTGTAGTCATCAATCTTGTCAGCCTCAAAACCCTGGCGCGACATCAAAAGGATCATGCCAAACGAGCCGGTAGCGACGATGACATAGGTAATCGTATAAAACATCGCGGCCGCATACCCCTGACCGGTACCGGCCAATATTCCTAACAAGATATACCCGACATGCGAGATGGTTGAATAAGCAAGCATGCGCTTCAAGTTAGTTTGCGCGATCGCGACCACATTACCGACACCTATCGACAATACCGCAAGCACAACCAGCATTTGACTCCAGTCAGGCTGCGAGAAAGCCATCGCTTCTGGCAACAAGCGCATTGCCAGAGCGAATGCTGCAATCTTGGGCGCTGAACCAATAAACAAAGTGACGCAGGTGGGCGAACCCTCGTATACATCCGGAATCCACATATGAAATGGCACCGCACCAAATTTGAAACCAACTCCGACAATAATAAATGCTAAACCGAATAACACTCCGACATTAGCTGCCAACCCACCATGTAACGCGATCGCGATCTCACTAAGCTGCAAACTCCCAGTAACTCCATACACAATCGACATGCCATACAATAATGTTCCAGACGCCAGTGATCCCAACACGAAAAATTTTATCGCTGACTCAGCAGCAGTGCCGGATTCACGATCGAACGCCACCATCGCGTATAAACACAGGGACATCAACTCTAACCCTAAGTAAAGAGTGATCAAATTAGCCGCCGAAATCAGCACCATAATTCCGAGCGCAGCAAACAATCCCAGCACAAAATACTCGCCCTTCAATATACCTCGGCGCCGTAGATACTCATTCGAGTAGACAAATACTACGGCCACCGTCAACAAGGTAACCACTTTTAAGATTTGCGCCATCCGATCCAGTTCAAACAATCCCCCAAGCGCCAGGATGCGCGTGCTGACTGGATGACTACTGGCCAATAGTGCTGTCACGATTAAGCTTGCAATCGCTAATATCCCGGTCCAAGACTTTTGGGTATCTTTAAGTGCCAGATCCAGCATCAGAATCACGCACGCCGCAAGACCTAAAAAAATCTCAGGCCAGGCGTACACTAAACTCGCATTGAATTCGGCGGCGTTGAAAGTATTCATGCGTACCTTAAGGAGCGATCTTCGAGATCAGCATTGTTTCAGCTAAATGATGGGTCGTCGCCCGAATCACGTCGAGCAAGGGCGCGGGCCACAACCCCACCATTAACACCGCCGCCGCAAGAACGCCCAAAACTAAAAACTCTCGGGCGCCAAGATCCTTTAGCGCGTCCACTTGTTTGTTAGCAACCTCACCCAATAACACCCGCTTGACTAGCCACAAAGTGTAAGCAGCCCCCAAAACCAATGTGCTTGCAGCAAAGAACGCGTACCAAACATTGGCCTTAAAAGCCGCCAAGATCACCAGGAACTCACCTACAAATCCCGAAGTCCCCGGCAAACCCGCATTCGCCAATGAAAACAACACCATAAACGCCGCAAATAGAGGCATACGATTGACAACGCCGCCATACGCATTAATTTCACGACTATGCATGCGATCGTATAAGACACCCACGCAAAGAAACATGGCACCTGATACTAAACCGTGCGAAATCATTTGCACCATTGCACCATCCAAACCCATTTCAATACCAGTAGTAAAGCCTGAATTGGCCATGATCCGAAATCCTAGGAAAGTACCCAACGTCACAAATCCCATATGCGCGATGGATGAGTACGCGATGAGCTTCTTCATATCCTGTTGAGCCAACGCCACAAAGCCTACATAGACGACTGCGACGAGGGAAAGACCCAGCATTAGCCAATCCAATTCACGACTCGCATCGGGGGTAATGGGCAATGACAGTCGCAGAAATCCATATCCGCCCATTTTCAGCATAATCGCAGCCAGCACTACTGACCCCCCGGTCGGTGCTTCGACATGCGCATCAGGCAGCCAAGTATGCACTGGCCACATAGGCACTTTGACAGCAAAAGCGGCAAAGAATGCCAGAAATATAAAAATCTGCTCAGTCATGCTTAAATTGACGTGTTGAAAAGCTTCTAGCGCGTAGCTGCCTGTTTGCAGGTACAAATAAATTAAGGCAACCAGCATCAACAACGACCCGATAAAGGTGTACAGAAAAAATTTAATTGTGGCGTAGACTCTGCGTGTGCCACCCCATACGCCTATGATGATAAACATCGGAATCAACATGGCTTCCCAAAATACATAAAACAAAATGCCGTCAAGCGCTACGAATACGCCAATCATCAAACCTTCCAAAATTAAAAACGCAGCCAAATATTGAGCGAGTCGCTTTTCAACATTTTCCCAGCTGGCGATGACGATTAGCACCGTAGTAAAAGTCGTTAGCACTATTAGCGGCAGGGAGATGCCATCGATACCAATAAAAAACTGTGAATGAATGGCTGCAATCCACGTCGCTTGTTCCACAAACTGCATAGCGGCAGTCGCTGTATCAAACGCCTGATACAGAGGCACACAAAGCGCTAGCGCACCCAATGACACCATTAACGACAGCCATTTAGCGGCAGCGCGATTCTCCCCGACAGCCAACACCGCTAGGCCCCCTACAATGGGCAACCCGATCAACGCGCTTAAATAATGGCCGCCTAGCATCATGTTCGCCATATTAGCCACAATAACAATGAGGCTAGTCCTAAAATCATCGCAAAGGCGTAGTGGTATAAATAACCGGACTGGGCATAACGCATTACCGAGCCCAACCATCCTACGGCTCTCGCGCTGCCATTAACCAGACCATCATCGATCAATGTTTGATCGCCGATACGCCATAAACCACCACCTAATAAGCGACTACCGGCTACGATTACATGTTCATTAAACCAATCGAATCCATACTTCTCCAATAAAATGGTCTGCAGCCATTTGAAAGATCGCTCTGCTGACTTGGCCCACTCTGGATTGCGCAAAAAAAACATCCACGCTGTACCAACACCCATGAATGCTAACCATACGGGAACTGACTGCAACGCATTGAAGACAAACGCACTTGGACCGTGAAATTCCTCGCCTACCTGAACTAACACAGTGTGTCCCGGTAACACTTTAATAGCGCCGTTAAAAAAATCGCCGAACAACATCGGCTTCACCGTGAACCATCCAACAATTGCGGAAGGAATAGCAAGTAGAACCAGCGGCAATGTCACGACCCAAGGACTCTCATGTAAATGCTGTTGGGTATGATGATCCATGCGCTCCTTGCCATGAAAAGTCATAAAGAACATCCGGAAGGTATACAGGGCAGTTATGAATACGCCACTCAGCACACAAAAATACGCATATCCTGAACCTGCTCGGTGCGAAAAGTGAACCGCATCAATCAAGGCATCCTTAGAAAAAAATCCAGAGGTTCCGGGAAAGCCAATTAAAGCTAACGATCCCACTAGAAAAGTTCCATAGGTTATCGGCAAATATTTGCCTAATCCGCCCATTCGTCGCATATCTTGTTCGTGGTGCATGGCCATGATGACTGAGCCTGCCGCTAAAAAAAGTAATGCCTTAAAGAACGCATGGGTCATCAAGTGAAAAATGCCGGCGCTGTAGGCCGAAACCCCCAGCGCTACCGTCATATAACCTAATTGAGACAAAGTCGAGTAAGCCACCACACGCTTAATATCGTTGTTTACCACTCCAAGCAGTCCCATGAAAAGAGCGGTGGTCGCACCGATAATCAGCACCACCGACAGGGCAGTTTCGGATAACTCGAACAAAGGCGACATCCGTGCCACCATAAAAATACCCGCGGTGACCATGGTAGCCGCGTGAATCAGGGCCGAAATAGGCGTCGGCCCTTCCATAGAATCCGGCAACCAGACATGTAGAGGCATCTGGGCCGATTTCCCCATAGCACCAATAAATAAACAAATACACGTGAACGTGATCGCGGGCCAGGTGATCGCATCGGTTATTTGAACGTATCCGCCCACAATTTGATCAGAGCGCGCAAAAACAGTGGCGTAATCCATTGACCCGGTGAATTTTAAAACTGCGGCTATGCCCAGCACAAACCCGAAGTCGCCGACGCGGTTAACTAGGAACGCCTTGAGATTGGCAACGATAGCAGTTGGCCGTGTATACCAAAAACCAATCAGTAAGTAGGAGACTACACCCACCGCCTCCCAGCCAAAAAATAACTGCATAAAATTATTCGACATGACCAGCATCAACATTGAGAACGTGAAAAGCGAGATATAGCTAAAAAAACGCTGGTATCCCGCATCGTCATGCATATAGCCGATGGTGTAAATATGCACCATCAACGAAACGAAAGTGACAACTACCATCATCATGGCAGATAGATTATCGATCAGAAATCCCACTTCTAGTCGCAGACCGTCACTGACCAGCCAGGTATAGACGGGGCCGTTAAAGACAGCCATGCCGTCGAACAGGAACTTCCACAATACGTACAGCGATAGCCCGCACGAAACGGCAACCCCTAGAATAGTGATGCTATGCGCCCCCGCGCGACCCACCACTCGCCCCGCGAGGCCCGCAACCATAGCCGCGAGCAAGGGTGCCAGTGCAATCGTCAGATAAATTGGTTGCATGTTAATGACTAGCCCGCCCTTCAGCCTTGCAGCGTGTCCAAATCTTCGACGTTAATGCTGCGACGCTCACGAAACAGCACGACCAAAATGGCAAGGCCGATGGCTGCTTCCGCCGCCGCGACGGTCAATATGAAAAATACGAATATCTGACCATTGATATCCCCGAGAAAACGGGAAAACGCTACAAAGTTAAAATTGACCGCCAACAACATCAACTCAATACACATGAGTAAAACGATGATATTTTTTCGATTTAAGAACACACCCGCTACCGCAATCGCGAATAGAATTCCGGAGAGGGTCAGCACCGCAGAAAGTGAAATCATGGACGTTTCTCGGCCGTCATTTTAACGATCCGTACGCGATCACGAGCGCGCACCGCCACCTGTTGCGCAATGTTTTGTAATTTGCCCCCGGGCCGTCGACGCAACGTCAACACGATAGCAGCAACGCTTGCAACCAATAAAATGGTGGAAGCAATCTCAGCAGCATAGGCATATCGAGTAAATAGCACTGTGCCCAAAGCGCGAGTATTCGAATATCCCTCGGCAAGCGCGGGCGCGGATCTTAAGCTAGCCCCACCTAAGTGTTTCACCACAATGACATTGATAATTGCAAACACAACAAAACCTGCAACCGCCGCCGCCAAAGGCCAGTAGTCCGTTAAACCACTGCGAAATTCCTCAAGGTTTACATCCAGCATCATGACCACAAATAGGAACAACACCATCACAGCGCCCACATAGACCAACACCAGAACAATTCCTAAAAACTCTGCGTCGAGCAATATCCAAATGACTGCGCTATTAAAAAAACACAGCACCAACAATAAAGCCGAATGCACCGGATTACGCACAAGTATGACGCCAAGCGCGGCACTTATTAGTACCGCCGAAAATACAAAAAATAAAATCGTCGGAAACATTAGCGATACTTCGCATCAGCAGCACGATCTGCCGCAATCATAGCTTCGTAACGATCCCCTATCCCTAACAACTTATCCTTCGTCATGATGTTTTCACCACGATTCTCCATGTGGTATTCATGAATACGCGTCTCAACAATCGCATCAACTGGACAAGCCTCTTCACAAAAGCCGCAATAGATACATTTAAATAAATCAATATCATAGCGCGTGGTGCGACGAGTCCCGTCATTAGCCACATCGGATTCAATAGTGATGGCTAGCGCCGGGCATACCGCTTCGCATAGCTTGCAGGCGATACACCGCTCTTCTCCATTTGGATAACGACGCAGTGCGTGCAAACCACGGAACCGAACACTTTGGGGAGTTTTCTCTTCAGGATAATTAATGGTCGTCTTATGACGAAACATTCCCTTCAGAGTCACCCACAATCCTTGTAATAACTCCCATAGAAGAAAAGTCTTTAAAAAACTTCGTATTGCCTGCATTACAAATGCCCCTTCCACGGACCCACATGAAAATAAACCATGAAGCCTTCAACTAACAACCAAACAAGCGTGACGGGAATGAGTGCCTTCCAACCTAAGCGCATGATCTGATCGTAGCGATAGCGTGGGAAAGTTGCCCGTAGCCATAAAAAGCAAAACATTGGAAATAGAGTTTTCAAGCCAAACCAAAAAAAACTGGGACCTGCTAACCACGCAGATTCGGATAGGTATCCATCAAATGGCGACAACCAGCCGCCAAAGAAGAATATGACGGTAAGAGCTGAAATCAATATCATATTGACGTATTCGGCAATAAAAAACAGCGCGAAGGCCATTCCCGAATAATCGACATGGAAGCCCGCCACTATCTCCGATTCGCCTTCCGCCACATCGAAGGGCGCGCGATTGGTTTCAGCGACGCCCGCAATGAAATACACGATTAACAAAGGGAACAACCAGAACCAGTTCCAGCTTAAGGGGCCGCCTCGCTGCGCCTCGATAATATCGCCGATATTAAGACTTCCCGCGGCCATTAACACGCCGACCATTGCGAACCCCATTGCAATTTCGTAAGCGACAATCTGCGCTGCAGAGCGCATGGCACCTAAAAAGGCATATTTTGAGTTCGCCGCCCAGCCCGCTAAGATAATTCCATAAACACCCATAGAAGTTAAAGCAAGAACATAGAGCAAGCCTGCGTCTATATTCGCAAACGCATGTTGCGGTGAGAAAGGAATAACAGCCCAAATGGCCAACGCCGGCACTAAACTCAAAAAAGGCGCGAGTCGAAATAGGAAGCCACTGGCGTCGGCAGGAATGATGATTTCCTTGAACATCAATTTAATGACGTCGGCGAACGGTTGGCCTAACCCGGGAATCCAAAAAAGATTGACGCGGTTAGGACCGCGACGCGATTGAATCCAGCCAATAACCTTACGTTCTGCCAAGGTGTAAAAGGCCATCGTGAGCACTAAACCTATCATGACCATCAGAATTTGTACTGCAGTCAATAACGGATTAGCCCAATAAGGTGTCATTAAGCCGGATAGCCAATCTCGTAGTGCGCCCCACTCCCACATAATTAGAGCACCGTACGGGCCAACTGCCCGTCCACGGTTTTGAGAAGGGCATCGGATCTGCGAACCAAGGCATCGCTCTGATAGGGCGGGAGACTTATCCACGAATGGCTCACGCCGGAGTCTCGCGAGGCTTGCAACGGTGTCGCTTGTACTGGCGTTACAGGCGAGGCCCGCGTATCGCAGACATTCCTTAGTTCTGCCAAAATTTCACCTGAACTTGCGTACTCGAAACCCTTAAGGTTAAGTAAATTCGCAAGCACCCTTAAGACCTTCCAACCGGGACGGCTCTCGCCGAACGGTTTGGCTGCACCGGACCAACTTTGCCAAGTCCCCTCTACATTCACATAGGTACCCGAGGTTTCAGCGAACACTCCAGTCGGCAATACCACATGCGCCAAAGCGCGTACGCTGTCGGGTAGATGTGCGGTCATTGCCAGCACAAAATCGGCGCTTGCTAGGTTTAAGGTATTGCCGCCTAAGATACTTCCGCCCAGATCACTGGCAGGTTCCACGCCACCAAATAACACATAGGCTCTTAACGGTGTGTTTAGCATTTGGGCAGCGGACAATCCCACCTTGCGTGGCACGCCACCGGCAGCGCGATGCGAAACGGCGCCCGCCATATAAGCGCCGGCGGAATTGGCGCCCTCCGTGATGCGGCCTACACTGGCTTGGCACAGATCTGCAAGCACAGCCGATAAAGCCAGAAGCGTCGAATAATCAGGATGTCGTTGCGCCAAATTACCCAAAATCACCGCACGGCGCGAGCCAGATAATAAAGCGCTCGCCAGCTGCCGATGGATCTCGCCGACGGTAACCGCAATACCTGCAGAAAAGCTTTTTCCAACAGCATCGGCCGCCGCTTGCACAATCGCGGTCAATTCTTCCACCATGGTAGTTTCAGCTACGCCATAAGCTGCCACCGGAAATAAATACTCGAACTGTTTAGGGTTCAAGAATCCAATTTTGGCGTTGCCTTTACTAGCCGCCTTGCGTAATCGATGCGCCAATAGCGGCATTTCATGGCGCAGATGGGAGCCGATCACTAGTACCCCGTTCAATCGTTCAACATCGGCTATTTTTAAGCCTAATGTCGGAATCGCTGTCTCCTGTTCTTGCGCGCGGAAATCGAGTTGACGCAAGCGATGGTCAATATTGTTGCAACCCAACCCTTGGGAGATCCGGGCCAACAGATACAGCTCTTCGGTAGTCGCCATAGGCGAAGCCAGGAAGCCCATTGAAGCTGCACCCTGCTCAGTATTTATTTTCTGCAATCCTGCCGCCGCTGCACTTAAAGCAGTTTCCCAATCCACGACTTCCAAAATACCGTTGATACGCATCATCGGTTGCGACACGCGGTCTTGCGAATACATACCTTCGAAGCCGAATCGATCTCGATCCGCAATCCAAGTCTCGTTAATCGACTCATTCTCGCGTGGCACCATGCGCATCAATTTTCCACGCAGTACGTGTGCGTATAAATTGGTCCCGAATGCATCATGCGGCGAGATCAATGCATGCTGCGTCATCTCCCACGAGCGTCCTTTGTAACGGAACGGCTTGTTGTTTAGTGCTCCCACCGGACAAAGATCAATGATATTAGCTGATAGTTCATGATCGACGCTTTGCTCTATGTAAGTACCGACCTCCATGTTTTCGCCGCGACCCGTAGTGCCCATCTGAGGATAACCCTGAATCTCCTGACCGAAACGTATGCAACGAGTGCAATGAATGCAGCGTGTCATGTCGGTCGATACGAGAGGTCCAAGATTCTTATCCTTCACCACACGTTTGCGTTCCGCAAAGCGCGAAATATCACGACCAAAGCCAATCGCTTGATCTTGTAATTCGCATTCACCGCCTTGATCGCAAATAGGACAATCCAAAGGATGATTAATGAGCAAAAATTCCATGGTGGCTTTTTGTGCGGCAATCGCCTTAGGCGATTTGGTAAAAACCTTCATCCCTTCGGTGACAGGCGTAGCGCACGCCGGTAAAGGCTTGGGCGCTTTCTCCACTTCCACTAGACACATACGACAGTTCGCGGCCACCGACAATTTCTCGTGGTAACAAAACCGCGGAATATAAATGTCCGCTGGATCGGTAACCTGCATGATCATTTGACCCTTGCGGGCCTTCAGAGGTACACCGTTTACCTCAATGTTGACAGTATCGTCGGTCATTTGCGCGTCTACGCCGCCTCCGCGGGCACGCCCTCAACAATCGAACGCCCTTGATGTTCGATCATGTATTGAAACTCGGGGCGAAAATGCTTTAAGAAGCTTTGCACTGGCCATGCAGCGGCGTCGCCCAACGCGCATATGGTATGCCCTTCAATTCGGCCCGCCACGTCCACCAACATTTCTAAATCCTCACTGCGTCCCTGTCCGGCTAAAATTCGCAGCAACACCCGATCTAGCCATCCGGTCCCTTCCCGACAAGGGGTGCACTGACCACAAGATTCCGATCGATAAAATCGTGTCAATCGTTGCAGGGCGCGCACCATACAAGTGGTTTCATCCATCACAATCACCGCTCCCGTACCTATTGACGATCCCGCCTTTTTGACCGAGTCGTAGTCCATATTGGTGATCAACATAGTGGCCGCAGGTACTACAGGACAGGATGAGCCGCCGGGTATAACGGCTTTGAGTTTGCGGTCTTTCCAGACGCCACCGGCCAAGCTTAAAAGTTCGCCAAAGGGTATTCCTAAGGCCAGCTCTAAATTACCCGGCCTATTTACATGCCCCGACACTGAGAAAATTACGGTCCCACCGGAATTAAGGGGTCCGAGGCCCGCAAACCACGCCGCTCCTTTGCGCAAGATCATGGGCACCGAGGCAAAACTTTGAGTGTTATTAATAGTGGTGGGCTTACCATATAAACCAAAGTTAGCGGGAAACGGCGGCTTGAAGCGTGGCTTACCTTGCTTGCCTTCAAGTGACTCCAACAAAGCGGTCTCTTCACCACAAATATAAGCGCCTGCGCCTACAAACATATGTAAATCGAAATCAACGCCCGAACCTAAAATGTTCTTTCCCAGTAAACCGGCCGCATATGCCTCGTTCAATGCTGCTTCAAAACGAGGAATGGGTTCACCCAAAAATTCGCCGCGAATATAGTTATAGCCAACGGTCGCGGTCATCGAGTAACCACCAATCGCCATCCCTTCAATGACGGAATGCGGGTTAAATCGTAAAATGTCACGATCATGGCAGGTACCCGGCTCAGATTCATCGGAGTTGCACACCACATATTTTTGAACCGGTGAGCTGCGGGGCATGAATCCCCATTTCACTCCCGTGGGAAACCCCGCGCCACCGCGCCCACGTAGCCCAGAATTCTTGACTTCCTCAATGACTTTCTCACGAGGTATTTGCTCCCGCAAAATCTTTTCCCAGGCATCATACCCCCCGGACTGTCGGTAACCCGCCAGGGTCCAAGGACGGTCATACTTTAAAGCCTCAAAAATTAATTGGTTCTGTTCATAAGCCACTAGTGCACTACTCATGTCAGGTCGTCCAGAATCTTGTCGATTTTTTCTGAAGTAAGATTCTCATGGAAGATATGGTCGACCATCATCATGGGTGCGCCGGTACAAGCCGCCAAACATTCCTCTTCGCATTTTAAATAGATACGCCCGTCAGGCGTGCTATCACCTGTCTTGATGCCAAGTTTCTTTTCAATGTGCACTACTACTTCCGCAGAACCACGCAACATACACGAGATATTGGTACACACTGAAACGTGATGACGGCCCACAGGCTTAGTCTCGAACATCGAATAAAAAGTAGCTACTTCGTACACTTGAATAGGCGCTAACCCTAGATAAATGGCAATGGCGTCCATAATTTCAGTGGTTAGAAATCCGTTATTTTCGTGCTGAGCCGCATGTAACGCCGAAATGACCGCCGAGCGCTTGTACTCTGGCGGAAACTTTGCGACCCAACGATCGATCTCATCACGAACATGCGTGGACAATTGCAAGCTCATCGGTCAATCTCACCAAATACTATATCTTGTGTGCCAATAACGGCAACCACATCGGCCAACATATGTCCTGAGACCATTTCATTTAACGCCGCCAAATGTGCAAATCCCGGTGCTCGAACCTTGAGTCGATACGGTTTATTGGCACCATCCGACACCAAATAGACACCTAACTCACCTTTCGGAGCTTCAACGGCGGCATACGCTTCGCCTTCGGGCACGCAATAGCCTTCGGTCATCAATTTAAAGTGGTGGATCAGCGATTCCATATCACTCTTCATCTGCTCTCGACTCGGCGGTCGCACTTTACGGTCATCTAACATCACTGGTCCGGGGTTTTGCCGCAACCATTGCGTGCATTGCTGCACAATACGATTGGATTGACGGAGTTCCTCAATGCGCACTAAATAGCGATCGTAACAATCGCCATTAACTCCCACTGGAATATCAAAATCCACCCGATCATAGACATCATAGGGTTGTTTTTTTCGTAAGTCCCACTCAACACCTGAACCGCGTAGCATCGGTCCTGAAAAACCCAACTGCATTGCACGTTCTGGACTGACTACCCCAATATTCACGGTGCGTTGTTTCCAAATACGGTTGTCCGTCAACAAGGTCTCATACTCATCAACACAGGCAGGAAACCGACTAGTAAAATCTTGAATGAAATCCAACAAACTACCCGAGCGCTTTTCATTTAAGCGATCAACGTCTTTTTTACTGCGCCACTCTGAGTGCTGATACTTAGGCATCACATCGGGCAAATCACGATATACGCCGCCCGGACGATAATAAGTTGCATGCATTCGAGTACCAGATACAGCCTCGTAGCAATCCATAAGATCTTCGCGCTCGCGAAAACAGTATAAAAAAACCGTCATCGCTCCAATATCAAGGCCATGCGCTCCTAACCACATCAGATGATTTAATATTCGTGTAATTTCATCGAACATCACCCGAATATATTGAGCGCGCAAGGGTGGACCGACGCCGAGTAATTTCTCAATCGCCATGACATAAGCGTGCTCATTGCACATCATAGAAACATAGTCCAAACGATCCATATAACCGATCGACTGATTAAAAGGTTTGGACTCCGCTAATTTTTCCGTCCCGCGATGTAGCAAACCAATATGAGGATCGGCCTTTTGAATAACCTCGCCGTCCATTTCCAGGACCAACCGCAATACGCCATGCGCAGCCGGATGTTGGGGGCCAAAATTCATCGTGTAATTACGAATCTCAGCCATGCGGTTTCACTTCATTTATTGGAGCGCTAGTCAAGGCGGGATCGTAACGATTGTCGTGCCTGATCACTTTCGGCACCAAAATTCGCGGCTCAATAGTTACGGGTTGATAAATGACCCGCCCTTTTTCCGGATCATATCGCACCTCTACATTGCCGGAGAGCGGAAAATCTTTCCGAAATGGATGGCCGATGAAACCATAATCTGTCAACAGCCGGCGTAAATCCGCATGGCCCTTAAATAAAATTCCAAACATATCAAACGTTTCGCGCTCGAACCAATCAACACCTGCCCAAATGCCAGTCACCGAATCCACCATGGGTTGTTCGTCATCCACGCAATACACTCGAAGCCTTATGCGCTGATTGAGCGATACCGACAGCAGATGATAGATCACTGCGAATCGACCGGCGGTGAGTGTCGCACCACCTTCACGCGTTACCCCGCGACTAAAACCACTAGAAGTCGCATCGGTCGTTTTCCACTCCGTCATCCCGTATTGGAGATAATCAACACCGCAGACGTCCACGCACATCTCAAATCTCAACGTCGCGGCGTCCCTCAGTACTTCGGCTACTTCCAAAAGATGAGCATCTCGAACCTCACAGGTAAGTTCTCCAATCGAGCTTACGGTGACGTTGAGTTTATCGCCCAATAATTTCGATAAATTCGCCGCGAGCCCTTGCATACCCGCGCCCACACTCTCACTCATCGAATGATCGCCTTGTTACGCTTAATCTTATTTTGTAATTGGATGATGCCGTACAACAGTGCCTCAGCGGTCGGCGGGCATCCCGGCACATAGACATCCACGGGCACAATGCGATCACAACCGCGCACCACAGCGTAGGAGTAGTGGTAATAGCCCCCACCATTTGCGCACGAGCCCATGGAAATCACCCAACGCGGTTCAGCCATCTGGTCATAAACCTTACGCAACGCAGGCGCCATTTTATTGACCAGAGTTCCAGCGACGATCATTACATCCGACTGGCGCGGGCTAGGGCGAAATACAATGCCAAATCGATCAAGGTCATAGCGCGCCGCGCCGGCATGCATCATTTCCACCGCACAACAGGCAAGCCCAAAAGTCATAGGCCAAAGCGAACCTGTGCGGGCCCAGTTGATCAAATTGTCAACGGTGGTCACTTCCACTGCGCTCACGCCAGAGTCTGACGAAATTTCTAATCCCACTCCAGTGCTCCTTTACGGTAGTCATAGACCAACGCTACGGTAAGCACTAACGCGAAAATCAGCATCGCGAGTAACCCAAAAGTCCCAATTGCATGCAGAGATACCGCCCAAGGGAAAAAGAACGCGATTTCTAAGTCAAAAACTATAAAAATGATGGCAACCAAGTAGTAGCGGACGTCAAAACGCATGCGCGAGTCTTCGAAGGCCTCAAATCCACACTCGTAAGGAGATAATTTTTCAGCATCAGGACGATGCGGGCCTGCTAGCCAACCAATAGTGAACAATGCTAGCCCGAGCACCGTGCTCAGCCCCAAAAAAATCAAAATCGGCAAATACTGTCTCAGCATGTGACGCCACGATCAATTATTCTAGAGCATAATTGTATCAGGCATGTTGCGCCGAGTAACGCCCACCCGATAATTTTCAAAACGCATGACCGATAATCAACACACCAAACAATTGGTGCCGACGGCCGGACTCGAACCGGCACAGGTTACCCCACTAGCCCCTCAAACTAGCGCGTCTACCAATTTCGCCACGTCGGCTTAAAATCATTTTTTTGCGGGAACCGGCATCGGTGCCGCCGGAGTTACAACCGGCGTCACAACCGGCGTCACGCTGGGCTTTACAGTCGCTGCTGACCCGTTGGCAGCCTGCGCTGCTCGCTCTAAAACCGTTGTAGGTTCAGCAGTGGTCCTCGTGCCCAAGTAAGCCAGCGTTAAACTCGTACCGAAAAACATGGCTGCAAACACTGCAGTTAGTTTTGAAAATAATGTACTGGTACCACGCGCCCCGAACACTGTCCCCGAGGCTCCCGACCCAAACCCAGCGCCAGCCTCTGCGCCTTTACCGCGCTGAAGAAGAACTAGGCCGATGATCATCAACGCCAGCAATATATGTACAATTAATATAAATCCACGCAACATATGAAGTCACATCCTAGCGAGCGGCCGCAGCCGCGCAAATCTGCTGAAACTCATCGGCGCTCAAAGAAGCGCCCCCTACCAACCCACCATCCACATCGGTCATCGAAAATAGTTCTGCCGCGTTACTCGCTTTGACGCTACCGCCATAAAGTATCCGTAACTCTGTGGCTATATTAGCATCTTGTGTCCTAATTCGGCCGCGAAGAAATGCGTGCACCGCCTGTGCCTGTTCTGGCGAGGCCGTGCGTCCCGTCCCGATCGCCCACACAGGCTCATAAGCCAGCACCGATCCTGCCAAGGCGCCGATTCCGTGCATATTAATGACGGCATCAACCTGGCGTGCGACGACCCCCTCGGTATTTCCGGCTTCACGTTCCTGGAGAGTCTCGCCAACACATAAAATCGGTATCAGTCCAGCACCCTGGACGGCAGCAAATTTACGTGCTACCAAAGCATCATCCTCGCGGTTCAGCTGACGACGCTCCGAGTGTCCCACCAAAGTATAAAGACACCCCACATCTTTCAGCATGGAGGCCGATACTTGACCTGTAAATGCGCCGGCACTTTCGGCCGATACATCTTGCGCACCCACACCTATCACTCCGTCAGTTAAGCGACGGGCCGTATCCGCCAAATAAACACTCGGGGGAAACACCACCATGTCGATTGGCCATTCGGCCTTCAGGGTCAAATCAAGCTCTGTGAGTAAGGCTGCATTGGCCGCTCGCGAGCCGTGCATTTTCCAATTACCCGCGACCATTAGCCGACGCATAAACCACCTTTGGGCGTTCGCCCCTGCGGGAAAGGCGGCGAAGAGTAGCCGCGTAGCGGACTAACTGCAAGTACCAATCCTTAAAGCACGTGCAAACCTTAGCTCAACCCACCGACACGTGCTTTGGCGACCGCTTCCACCGCAGCCACAATTTCCTGGGCGCCTTTTTTAACCAACGCGGCATCATAGCCTTCAACCATTACCCTAATCAGGGGTTCGGTTCCGGAGGCTCGCAACACTATCCGTCCTTTTCCCTGGAAACGACGCTCTACCTCTTGGGCGACTTCGAGGACCCGCGGTTCAGCGGATGGATCAAAACGTTGTGCAACGCGAACGTTTAGCAAGACTTGGGGATATTTACGCATCCCCGCAGTCAATTGCGCTAAACCGGAGCCCGATTCGCGCATGACGGCAAGTACTTGCAAAGCGCTTACCAGTCCATCGCCCGTCGTGGTTTTATCCAAACATAGAATATGTCCAGAAGTCTCCCCGCCCAGAGTACCTCCTAACTCGTTTAACTTCGCTAAAACATAACGATCTCCAACCGGAGCTCTCACGAATGCAATGCCTAAGTCTTTAAAGGCATGTTCTAAACCTAGGTTGCTCATCACGGTACCCACCACTGGACCTTTAAGCTCGCCCGCTGCGTGCCGGGCCAAAGCCAACAAGTACAATAATTGGTCGCCGTCCACGCAACGGCCCAACGAATCCACCATGACCACGCGATCGCCGTCTCCATCCAAGGCCACACCCACTTGCGCATGCACCCCCGTCACTGTTAACTGCAAAAGTTCGGGTGCCATCGAACCGCAACCATCATTAATATTGCGCCCATTAGGCGAGCACCCTATCGGCACGATCTCGGCACCCAAGTCAGCGAGTACTCGGGGGGCAACTTTATAGCCGGCTCCATTAGCACAATCGATCACGATTTTAAGACCCTTCAAACTCATACCCTTTGGAATGGTCGAAGCACAAAATTCCTGGTATTGAATACGACTTCGATCTATTCGTTGAGCCTTTCCTAGATGCTGAGATTGCTGAGTTAAAACATTTTCATCTAACATTTTTTCAATTCTCGCCTCAACTTCATCGGATAATTTACTTCCCATGGCATCAAAGAATTTAATGCCGTTATCCTCATACGAATTATGCGATGCGCTGATGACGACTCCAAAACTACACCCCAACCGCCGGGTCATATAGGCGATCCCTGGCGTTGGTAGAGGTCCCATCAACATGACATCGACCCCCGCTGCAACGAATCCCGCCTCTAAAGCCGACTCGAACATATAACCTGAAACACGCGTATCTTTGCCAATCAACACACGACCGCCGTTGGGTGCCAGAACGCGTGCAGCAGCACTTGCCAGCCTAAGCGCAAAATCCACTGTCATGGGAGCAGTGCCCACCCGTCCCCGTACGCCATCTGTCCCAAAATATTTACTCTTCAATTTTAACTTCCTTGCAAGCTACGCTTGCATAACCGCGCTCACCATGCGTAATGCATCGCAGGTGGCTGCAATATCATGAGTTCGAATAATTTTTACACCCTGAGTAACGGCGAACACTGCCAACCCTAAGCCACCAAACAGGCGTTCGCTGACCGGGCGCCCTAAAATATTTCCAATGAAATTTTTTCGGGATACTCCGACTAACACTGGGGATCCCAAGGTCGTAAAGCATGCGAGTTCTTTGAGTAATAACAAGTTGTGCAACTGCGACTTACCGAAGCCGATGCCGGGATCGAGGACAATCGCCTCAGGCGCAATGCCTGCGCTGAGACACAGCCTTCGCTCATTTGCTAAGAAGACCTGCACTTCAGACACCACGTCTTGATATTCTGGTTTTATTTGCATGGAACGAGGCTCGCCCTGCCTATGCATCAAGCATACGCCTACACCCGCTTTAGCCGCCCACTCGCGTGCACCCAATTCTCTCAACGCATTCACATCATTGACGAGACACGCTCCGGCTGAGACCGCCGCAGCCATCACCGCTAATTTACTAGTATCTACCGAAATAGCGACGTCGAGGCGCTTTGCGATGGCTTCTATAACCGGCAAAATGCGATCCATCTCCTCAGCCTCGCCCACCGCCAGTGCGCCGGGTCGGGTAGATTCACCGCCCACATCAATTATAGTCGCACCTTCGTTGACTATTTGTACCGCACGGTCCACGGCCGCCTGCGATGATCGGTAAAGTCCACCGTCCGAAAAAGAATCGGGAGTCGTGTTGAGTATCCCCATCACGACCGCCTGACTCAAATCGATAGTTTTATGTCGACAACACCACAAAAAATATAGGCTAATGCTGTCCAGCAGGACTTGCTAACGGCGCTGCGGGAGTTTCGGTCGGACTCCGCGGTGTTGGCGTCGGCGTGTCATCCCAATCACGCGGTGGCCGGGGTTCACGCCCCGCCATGATGTCCTTAATTTGCTCTTCATCGATGGTCTCGTACTTCATCAATGCAGCAGTCATGGCTTGTAACTTATCCATGTTGGACTGGATGATTTTGTACGCACGCTGATAATTACTGTCGATGACGCGCCGCACCTCCTCATCGATTACATGAGCCGTGACATCTGAGACCTGTTTATGTTGGGTCACGCTACGACCGAGAAATACCTCGCCAGACTCCTCACTATAGGTCTGCGGTCCTAATCGGTCAGAAAGACCCCAGCGAGTCACCATGTTGCGAGCCAATTCCGTGGCACGCTCAATATCATTCGACGCACCCGTGGTTACAGCGTCCGGCCCAAATACCAATTCTTCTGCCACTCGACCGCCAAACAAGGTCGCAATGCGACTCTCCAGTTGACGTTTACTCGTGCTGTAACGATCTTGTTCGGGTAAGAACATGGTAACCCCGAGCGCCCTACCTCGCGGAATAATCGTCACTTTGTACACAGGATCATGTTCGGGAACGCTCAATCCCACAATCGCGTGGCCCGACTCGTGGTAAGCCGTATTACGCTTCTCATCCTCCGTCATTACCATAGAGCGCCGCTCAGCGCCCATCATAATCTTGTCTTTAGCCTTCTCAAACTCCTCCATAGTCACCGCACGCTTATTGCCGCGAGCAGCAAACAACGCCGCCTCGTTGACTAGGTTCGCAAGATCAGCACCTGAGAATCCAGGCGTACCCCGCGCAATCACGTTCGGTTTCACGTTGTCGCTGAGGGGCACCTTACGCATATGTACTTTGAGAATCTGCTCGCGACCCCTGACGTCGGGTAGCGGAACAACCACTTGGCGATCAAAACGACCGGGCCTTAGCAATGCAGGATCAAGTACATCCGGTCGATTGGTGGCCGCAATAACAATGATACCTTCATTACCCTCAAATCCGTCCATCTCGACCAAAAGCTGATTCAACGTTTGCTCACGTTCGTCATGACCACCGCCTAACCCAGCCCCGCGATGGCGCCCTACGGCATCAATTTCATCGATGAAAATAATGCAGGGAGCGTGTTTTTTGGCTTGTTCAAACATATCCCGCACGCGCGAGGCGCCAACACCTACAAACATTTCCACAAAATCCGAACCCGAAATGGTAAAGAACGGTACTTTCGCTTCACCTGCAATAGCGCGCGCTAGAAGGGTCTTGCCCGTACCGGGTGATCCCACCATCAAAACGCCTTTGGGAATTTTTCCGCCTAATTTTTGGAATTTACCAGGATCCTTCAAGAAATCGACGATCTCAACCACTTCCTGCTTGGCTTCTTCAACACCCGCCACATCAGCAAAGGTAATGTTGACTTGGTCTTCACCTAATAACCTGGCGCGACTTTTACCAAATGACATCGCCCCACGCCCGCCGGATGCGCCTTGCATTTGGCGCATCATATAAGCCCAGAATCCCACTAAAATAAGAATAGGGAAGGCAGAAATCAGCAGCTGCATCAGCAATGACTGTTGTTTCGGCGGTTCACCTCGAAATTTTACACCCTGACTTTGCAACAAACCGATAAGTGCCGCGTTACTGGTTTCTGGGTTGTAGGTTACAAATTGCTCTCCCGACGAACGGCGCTTACCTTCTATAATCTCGCCCCGCAAGGTAACCGTATCAATGTTATTACTCTTCACCTCCGAGAGGAATTGAGAATAATCAATTGTAGAGGGCTGCCCCGTGTGCAGACCGAATTGGCTGAAGATCGCCAGCAGTACAACCGCCAAAGCAACCCAAAGCAAAATTTGTTTTGTCAGATCGTTCAAGTTTCACCTATCGCCATAAGTACCGACGTTACACCATCCCAAACTGCCGCGCCAATAGATAGATCTCAGGACTGCGCGTTCGCGACGCTTTGGGCTTTTTTGTAAGCACTCGACCATAGCGTGCACGCGCATCCTTAAGTATCTGTTCAAACCCCGCCCCTTGAAACAACTTAACCAACAAATCGCCTCCGGGAGTTAGGGCCTGGTCCGCAAATTCCAGCGCCAATTCAGCCAAATGCATCGAACGCGGCTGATCAACTGAATCTATACCAGCCATGTTGGGGGCCATATCGGACAATACAAGGTCAACTTTATCGGCTCCCAAAACACCTAAAACGTTCGCTAATACGTTCGGTTCGCGAAAATCACCTTGAATGAAATCTACGCCAACAATGGCGTCCATAGGTAAAATATCTGTCGCTACTATGCGACTTTTGCCTCCGACAATACGTGCGGCGTACTGGCTCCAACCACCAGGGGCGGCCCCCAAATCCACACACCGGATTCCAGGACGCAATAAACGTTCGGCAACTTGGATTTCAGCCAGCTTGTACACTGCACGTGAGCGCCACCCTTCGGCCTTCGCTCGCCTGACATATTCATCGTTGGCGTGTTCGGTCAACCAACGGGCGCTGCTCTTAGTTCGTTTTGGCATCTATACTATCGCTATGGCACTCACTGAAAAACAAAAAAAACACCTGCGCAGGTTAGCTCACCCTATGCATCCCATTGTAAGGGTCGGCCAATCCGGCCTCACCGACGGGGTACAAAACGAATTAGAGCGGGCCCTGACCGACCACGAATTGGTCAAAGTCGGAGTCCGTCTCTCAGATCGGGTCAGTCGAAATGCAGCACTGGAGTCGTTGGCGACGCATACCCACAGCGATCTTGTCCAAAAAGTGGGTCACGTGGGAGTATTTTACCGTCGCCGAACAGGTCTATCGAAAATCGTTCTTCCAGACTAGCAGCAGTGCGCACAGACAGGCGATCACGTACAGCACCGCTGAAACGCCATGCCACGCCCCAAATGACAGCCCACGGACAACACCTTGGGTATGGGCTAAAATCATGAACGGTTTTAGAACCCACTCATTAATACTTAAAATAGCAACCGCAATAAAACCCGGCATAAATTTTAATCGGCCGGGCAAAATGAGCGCAAGTAGCGCCACGGCAGCCCCTAAATAGGTCTCGATACAAAAGAATCGGGTGGCGAAAACCCCTGCTAAATGTTGATCAGGCTGCCAATAAAACAGCGCCGGTGCAACCCAAACAGCCAGCGACCAAAGACTGCCCACCCATAAGATAAGCAACACCCGAAACAAGTTCTTAAAGATAACGCACCGACATTATCTCGTAGCTCTTAGTTCCACCGGGCACCTTGACGTCTACCACATCACCCTCGGACTTGCCGATGAGCGCCCGGGCTATTGGCGAAGAGACCGACAACAGACCTTGTTTAATATCAGCCTCGTCATCTCCCACCAATTGGTAAGTTACTTTGGCGCCACCGTCTTGATCCTCCAGTATGAGGGTCGCGCCGAACACGACCCGACTACTGACAACCAGCGTGGTCACATCAATCACCTCTGAGTTTGACAGACGATTTTCAATATCGTTGATACGTCCCTCGATGAAACTTTGTTGATCACGCGCCGCGTGATACTCAGCATTTTCACTCAAATCACCGTGCGCCCGCGCCTCCGCGATTGCTTTAATCACCGTCGGGCGATCTTCACTTTTCAATTTTTTTAATTCTACCCGAAGCCTTTCGGCACCGCGCAGTGTCATGGGAGTTCGCTTCACACCAATTCCTTATGCAGATCCTGGAGTCGATTAACAGAAATATCGCCCAAATGATCGAGCGCATCACAGGTAGCCCGCGCGCCCGCCACCGTTGTGTAATACGTGACCTTGCGCGCCACCGCTTCGCGACGTATGGGTCGCGATTCGCGCACCGCTTGCTTCCCCTCAGTAGTATTCACTATGAGGGCCACCTCGTCATTCTTTATCATATCAACCACATGCGGCCGGCCCTCACGTACTTTATTGACTCGCCGACAAATTATACCGGCACTTTCCAGTGCGCTCGCCGTGCCGCCAGTCGCCGCTATCTCAAAACCGCGTGCAATCAACATTTCTGCCAATAATACCGCACCAGGCTTATCACGATCACGCACACTGATAAAACACAAACCCCGCGTGGGTAAAACCACGCCAGAGGCTGCCTGGGCCTTGGCGTACGCCTCACCGAAGGTATGGCCGGTGCCCATGACCTCACCCGTAGATTTCATTTCAGGACCCAAGATAGGATCTGCTTCCGGAAATTTTGCAAATGGAAATACCGATTCCTTCACCGAAAAATAGGGCGGCACAGTTTCCTGGGTGCATCCTTGTTCAGCCAGCGATTTACCGGTCATAACGCGCGCCGCGACCTTGGCAAGCGCAACACCCGTAGCCTTCGAGACGAACGGCACCGTTCGTGATGCACGCGGGTTCACTTCTAGAATATAAATAACCCCATTTTGAATAGCGAACTGTATATTCATCAGGCCAATCACATTGAGCGCCTTGGCGAGCAGTCGCGTCTGAGCGCGCAATTCGTCTTGCACCGCCTGGGTAAGTCCGTTGGGTGGCAATGAACAACTCGAATCACCCGAGTGAACACCTGCCTGCTCAATGTGCTCCATGATGCCGCCGATCAACACATCTTGCCCATCGCAAATCGCATCCACGTCCACTTCAGTGGCGAGATCCAAGAATCGATCTAACAACACCGGGCTATCGTTGGAGACCTGCATCGCGTCACTCATATACTGACGCAAGTCATCCTCATTAAACACCACTTCCATCGCTCGACCACCCAATACATAGCTTGGCCTCACAATCAGCGGAAACCCCACATCCCTCGCCAACAGCACCGCCTGTTCTTCGGTTCTTGCCGTGGCATTCGCTGGCTGTTTGAGCTTCAAAGCAGCGACTAATTTTTGGAACCGCTCGCGATCCTCAGCCACATCAATACTGTCGGGGGTGGTGCCAATAATCGGTGCACCCGCAAGGCCCAAGGCGCGCGACAACTTGAGCGGTGTTTGACCGCCATATTGCACAATAACGCCCTCTGGCTTTTCCTTATCAATAATTTCCATGACATCTTCAAAGGTCAGTGGCTCAAAATACAATCGATCCGACGTGTCGTAGTCAGTCGAAACCGTTTCCGGATTGCAATTAACCATGATGGTCTCGAAGCCATCTTCCCGTAGTGCCATTGAGGCGTGTACGCAGCAATAATCAAACTCAATGCCCTGTCCAATTCGATTAGGACCGCCACCCAGTATCATGATTTTTCGGCTTGAAGTGGGATTGGCTTCGCACTCGTCGTCGTAGGTCGAGTATAGAAAAGCGGTAGAGGTTGCAAATTCCGCGGCACACGAATCCACACGTTTGTAAACCGGATGTATCCCAAGCTTACGCCGTCGGCTACGGATCATCGGCTCGTCACGCGCGACCAGGCGACTAATACGCGAATCCGAAAAACCTTTGCGCTTAAGTGCGCGCATTCGCGCAAAATCTAAACTCTCGAAACCAGCGTGCGTCAAGACCGCTTCTTCACGAATCAAATCCTCGACCTGCGCCAGAAACCACGGATCAATGGCGGTCGCATCAAACACTTGCTTTATAGTCCAGCCCGCGCGCAAGGCATCGGCGACATATAACAAACGATTAGGTCCCGGCCACCGCAATTCATAGCCTAATTTCTCGGACGCTTCATCGGTCAATGGCAAATGCAGTTGCTCATTAAATCCGTCTAAACCTGTCTCCAAGCTGCGTAATGCTTTTTGCAAAGATTCCTGAAAATTTCGTCCTATAGCCATGGCTTCGCCGACAGACTTCATTTGAGTGGTGAGCCGTGTGTTTGAGCCTGGAAATTTTTCGAACGTAAACCGTGGGATCTTGGTTACCACATAGTCAATGCTGGGTTCAAAGGAAGCAGGCGTCGTGCCATTCGTGATTTCGTTCTTAAGCTCATCCAAGGTGTAACCGACCGCAAGCTTGGCTGCGACCTTGGCAATCGGAAAACCCGTGGCCTTGGAGGCCAGAGCCGAGGAACGGGATACGCGGGGGTTCATTTCGATCACAAGAACCCGGCCATCGACGGGATTCACCGCAAATTGTACATTCGAACCCCCCGTATCCACACCGATTTTGCGTAGCACCGCAATAGACGCATCGCGCAAGCGTTGATATTCCCGATCGGTCAGCGTTTGAGCGGGTGCTACCGTAATTGAATCTCCGGTGTGCACGCCCATCGGATCTAGATTTTCAATGGCGCACACGATGATGCAGTTATCGTTGCGATCACGCACCACTTCCATCTCGTACTCTTTCCAACCCAGCACGGACTCCTCTAGAAGCACCTCGTTCGTGGGCGAGGCATCCAGTCCACGCGCGACAATCTCTTCAAACTCTTCCCGGTTGTAGGCAATGCCACCCCCACTCCCACCCAGCGTAAACGAAGGCCGAATGACGGTGGGAAAACCAATCTCCGACTGAACCGCTAGGGCTTCTTCCATGCTGTGGGCTATGCGCGCACGCGCAGTTTCAAGGCCTATTTCTGTCATCGCGCGACGGAATAATTCGCGATCCTCCGCCATATCAATTGCCCGCTTGGTCGCACCAATCATTTCCACCGAATATTTTTCCAACACGCCTTCGCGCGCAAGATCAAGCGAAGTATTAAGTGCGGTCTGCCCGCCCATGGTGGCAAGCAAGGCTTCGGGCCGCTCTTTCTCGATAATTCTTTCAATTGTGCGCCAATTGATAGGCTCGATATAAATCGAGTCGGCGGTATCCGGGTCGGTCATGATGGTGGCCGGATTCGAGTTGACCAAAATTACGCGATAACCTTCCTCCTTCAGTGCCTTACACGCTTGCGCACCCGAATAATCGAATTCACAAGCCTGACCAATGACAATGGGGCCGGCGCCGATGATGAGAATGCTATGAATGTCCGCTCGTTTGGGCACGTTAACTCTCGGTCGACTTTAATTTAGCGGGGCGACTCCGTGCGCTCGCGTGACCGTGTTTCAACATCAAATAAATAAAGTGCTCAAAAAGTAGTCGCAGCTCGTGCGGACCTGGGCTTGCTTCCGGGTGACCTTGAAAACCAAAGGCGGGACGATCGGTACGCGCAATGCCTTGCAGCGATGCATCAAAAAGAGAACGATGGGTAACACGAAGGTTAGCCGGCAAATTAACGTCACTTACCGCAAACCCGTGATTCTGACTAGAGATTAACACCCGAGCGGAGTCCACTTCTAACACCGGGTGATTAGCGCCGTGATGCCCAAATTTCATTTTTAAAGTCTTCGCACCACTCGCTAAGGCGAGTAATTGATGGCCCAGACATATTCCGAAAATCGGCGTCTCAGTCTCTAACAATTGCTTAATCGCCTCAATCGCGTAATCGCAGGCCTCGGGATCTCCCGGTCCGTTACTTAAGAAAACACCATCAGGATTCATTGCAAGTACTTGTTTTGCAGACGTTTGTGCGGGCACCACCGTCATGCGACACCCGTGATCGCTGAGCAAGCGCAAAATATTGCGCTTAATACCAAAATCGTAAGCAACGACATGCAACCTAGTTTGCGGCCGAGGTTGGCGATTGGTGGACTGCCAGATGATCCCGTCATTCCATTGGTAATTTTTCTTGGTACTGACTGTTTTGGCTAAATCCATCCCTTTCAAACCCGGAAATTTTTTAGCTACACGCACTGCGGCTGTTTCGTCGATGCTATCGCCCGTCATAATGCAGCCGGACTGCGCTCCTTTCTCGCGCAGCAAGCGGGTTAATTTGCGTGTATCGATATCAGCAATCGCGATCACTTTGCAGCGCAGCAGGAAGCTATTTAAGGATTCAGTTGCGCGCCAATTCGAATGCAGTAGCGCAAGATCACGAATTACAAGCCCTGCCGCATACACAGCGCCGGATTCATGGTCCTCCGGAGTGGTGCCGGTATTGCCAATATGCGGATACGTCAACGTCACAATTTGCCGGGAATAGGAGGGGTCAGTCAGAATTTCTTGATAGCCCGTCATGGCGGTATTAAACACAACTTCGCCGGTGGTGTTGCCCTTGGCACCCACAGACACGCCGCGAAATACTGTGCCGTCTTCAAGAGCTAGCACTGCAGGCGTATACATTCCGGTTCCTCGCTTTGCGCTAATAGCGCTTTGCGCACATGCGCAAAGCGGGAAGCGCTCGTTAGAACATCCTCCCGCTTGATGAATTTAATCGCGATCAGTTTCCGGGCGCAAATACTAACGATGCGCAAGCTGACTGTCTATGACTATCCTTCAAAGTCCTAACACTTGAGTCATGTCATAAACACCTGCAGGCCTGCCCGGCAACCATAACGCTGCCCGCAACGCACCTCGAGCAAATGCCATCCGATCCGTAGCGCGATGCGTAATTTCAAGACGTTCACCGTCAGCGGTAAACAGTACCGTGTGCTCGCCGATTACATCGCCGGCACGCATCGCGTTAAAGCCAATGGTACCTGGCACGCGGCCCCCCACCCTCGATTTTTTGTCATATAACGCTATATTTTCAAGCGCCTGGCCACGCACTGCGGCCACTTGCTCGCCCAATGCGAGGGCCGTTCCCGATGGCATATCACGTTTTAACCGATGATGAATTTCAGCAATATCAACCTCATAGCCTACGCCCAAGGCCTTAGTCGCGAATGCAACGAGCTGCATCATGGCGGTCACGCCTACGCTGGTATTAGGCGCAATGAGCACTGCAATGTCTTTGGCGGCATGCTCAATCGTCGCACGAGTCGCTGCGTCATAACCGGTTGCGCCCACTATGATCGGCACGCCCGCCTCACGGCAGGCCCGCACGTGAGCTGCGAGACACGTCGACGCGCTGAAATCAAGCGCTACGGTGGCTTCCGTCAATGCAAGACTTGGATCTGCGCTAACTAAGACCCCTGTCTTGCCGCCCTCGCCGCCCGCATCAATCCCTAAACTGACACTTCCTGCCGACGCCACCGCACCCACCAAGACCATTTGCGGAGTTTCGGCTAAGGCGCGTACGATCGTTTGGCCCATCCGTCCGGTTGAGCCAAAAATCGTCAGCCTTTGATTAGACATAAGGCTAGGATATCGCGCCGGTAAAAAATTTCTTTACACCGGCAAAAAACGTTTGTTCGCGCGGCTTGTGACTTCCCAGCTGCAGCGCTGCCTCAAATCGGCGCAGTAACTCGCGCTGCTCTGCATTAAGGCTCACTGGAGTCTCTATCACAACCCGACAAAACAAGTCCCCCGCAGCGCCCCCACGCACCGGCGTCACACCCTTATCTCGCACGCGAAATACGCGCCCGGACTGGGTCTCGATGGGCACTTTAATGACGACCTCACCATCGAGGGTCGGAACATTTACAGACCCCCCTAAAGCCGCAGTCGCGAAACTGACGGGCACTTCACAGGACAAATGGCTACCTTCCCGTTCAAAAATAGCGTGTTCGCGTACGCGAACTTCAACATATAGATCACCCGTCGGGCCACCATTGCGACCTACCTCACCTTCGCCGTTGAGCCGAATCCGATCCCCGGTATCCACTCCCGCAGGAACAGTCACTGAAATCGCTTTATCGGCGCGAATTCGACCTTGCCCATAACAATCATCACACGGATTACTGACGATTTTGCCGCGTCCTTTACAACGTGGACAGGGCTGTTGAATCGTGAATATTGACTGTTGAACTCGCACCTGACCTTGGCCCGCACAGGTATCGCAGGTCTTTGGGGTCGAGCCTTTCGCCGCCCCGGAGCCTTTGCACGGCTTGCACTCGACTAAGGTCGGAATTTTAATCTCGGTTTTAGTGCCGAATACTGCCTGCTCTAGGTCCAACTCAAGCTCGAAACGCAAATCGGCCCCGCGGAACACCTGCGTTCGGCCGCGTTGTCCGCCCGAGAATATGTCCCCAAACATTTCACCAAAAATATCACCGAAGGCTTCACCCGCACTGAAGCCCCCGCCCCCGCCGCGCTGGTCGAGGCCGGCATGGCCGTATTGGTCGTAGATCGCGCGTTTCTGCGCATTGGTCAAAATTTCGTAAGCTTCTTTAGCCTCTTTAAATTTATGCTCAGATTCAGGATCATCCGGATTGCGGTCCGGATGATACTTCATCGCTAAACGCCGATACGACTTCTTGATGTCCGCCTCGGTGGCGCCTTTGGGCACATCAAGTACTTTGTAAAAATCCGACTTCGCCATCGTAGAGAAATCCTAGCTTTTCTTATGTTCGCTGTCTTTGACCTCTTCAAACTCCGCGTCGAGGACATCCTCTTTCTTCGGCTCTTCGCCACTACCCATCGCATCCTTAGCGCCCGACTCGTACATCTTTTGCAAAATTGCCGCCGAGGCTTGTTCAAGCGCGGTGGTTTTACTCTCGATAACTTCCCGATCGTCACCCGTCATGGCGGCTTTAACGGCCGCTATAGCATCGGTAACAGCCTTCTTCTCCTCGTCGGATGCTTTATCACCCACATCCTTAATTGCCTTCTCCACCGTATGTACAGCGGCATCCGCTTTATTGCGTGCACCGACTAATTCTCGAAATTTCTTGTCTTCCTCGGCATTGGCTTCAGCTTCCGAGACCATGCGCTTTATTTCAGCCTCCGACAGTCCACTGGACGCTTTGATGACAATGCGCTGTTCCTTGCCGGTCTTCACATCTTTGGCGGAAACATTCAATATGCCGTTGGCATCAATGTCGAACGCCACCTCGATTTGCGGCAATCCGCGCGGTGCGGGCGGAATATCGGATAAATCAAATCGTCCGAGAGATTTATTATCGGTAGCTCGGTCGCGCTCCCCTTGTAATACGTGAATGGTAACCCCGGTTTGATTATCGTCCGCGGTTGAAAAGGTTTGGCTTGCCTTAGTGGGTATGGTGGTGTTTTTTTCGATCACCTTAGTCATTACTCCCCCCAAGGTCTCAATACCTAAGGACAACGGAGTGACATCCAAAAGCAGCACGTCCTTCACTTCACCCGACAATACGCCGCCTTGAATGGCAGCCCCCACCGCTACCGCCTCATCAGGATTCACATCTTTACGGGGCTCTTTGCCAAAAAAGTCTTTAACCGCTTTTTGCACCATGGGCATGCGGGTTTGACCACCCACCAGAATCACATCAGCCACATCCTTGATTGAAATACCGGCATCTTTTAATGCGATACGACAAGGTTCAATGGTTTTCTGGACTAAGTCCTCAACCAACGACTCTAGTTTGGCGCGGGTAAGCTTCATGTTCAAATGCTTAGGTCCGGCTTGATCTGCAGTGATATACGGCAGATTAATTTCAGTTTGCTGGCTGGAGGAAAGTTCAATCTTGGCCTTCTCGGCAGCCTCCTTCAAGCGCTGCATCGCCAGCGGATCTTTGCGTACATCAATACCACTTTCTTTTTTAAATTCATCCGCAAGATAATTTATCACTCGCAAGTCGAAATCTTCGCCACCTAAAAAAGTATCACCATTGGTCGACAGCACTTCAAATTGACGTTCACCGTCAACGGCAGCGATCTCGATTACAGAGACATCGAAGGTGCCACCGCCCAAGTCATAGACTGCGATTTTGCGGTCACCCCCATCTTTATCCAGCCCATAGGCCAACGCCGCTGCGGTCGGTTCGTTAATAATGCGCTTGACGTTAAGACCCGCAATTCGACCTGCATCTTTAGTGGCTTGACGTTGTGAATCGTTAAAATATGCGGGGACTGTGATAACCGCCTCAGTTACCGCTTCGCCTAAGTAGTCCTCGGCAGTTTTCTTCATTTTCATGAGAACCCGTGCAGATACTTCGGGAGGCGCCATCGTTTTACCCTGCACCTCAACCCACGCATCCCCGTTATCAGCTTTTGCGATCTTGTACGAGACCATGCTCATGTCTTTCTTGACCACGTCGTCACTGAACTTCCGGCCAATCAAACGCTTAACCGCCGCTACGGTATTTTGCGGATTAGTCACAGCCTGGCGCTTCGCGGATTGACCCACTAACACCTCATCGTCCTTGGTAAACGCCACGATGGAGGGTGTAGTACGATCTCCTTCGCTATTTTCAATCACCTTAGGCTTACCACCTTCCATGATTGCGACGCAGGAATTAGTGGTACCCAGATCGATGCCTATCATTTTACCCATAACGAAAATCCTCTCAAAAAATTACCTAACATGTGCTTAAAGTGGGGGGCCTCTAAGTGTTTTTCAATTGCTCTATAGAATCCGGCGGCTGGTTATGCGGGCGCCTTACTAACGATTACTCGCGCCGGCCGCAATAGGCGCCCATTCAACGAATAGCCTTTTTGAATGACATTAAGCACGGTATTCGCTGGGTGCTCCAGACTCTGCGTAGCGACCATTGCCTCGTGCCAGGCCGGATCAAATGGCTGCCCCGCAGGATCAATAATTTTGATACCTGCTTTCTCAAACGCCTTATACAGTTGCCGTAAAGTGGCTTTTGCCCCTTCCAGCAGCGCAGGGCCCGGGTTCGTCGCGCCGGCCCCAATGCCAGCTTCTAGGGCATCGCCGACCGTTACCAATTCGCCGGCAAAACGCTCAATGGCGAATTTGCGCGCGTTATCGATTTCACGCTCCGAACGTTTGCGGAAGTTATCAAGCTCCGCCACTGCACGTAAATAGTTATTTCTATTTTCTTCGGCTCGAGCCTCGGCTTGCGCCAAGGCGTCATCGGCCACCGCTATTCCCGCCGCCTCATTGCCCGGGCCTCGCCCCGGCTCTTGATCATTCTCGTTCACTGTATCCCCCAAAAATTTGCCTCGACTAACGTCGAGTCCGTCCATGTGGGGGCTATTTGCGCGCGTTCAAGGCCGAACTCAATAGTTTTGCCGTAATGTCGACGATCGGTATGACACGTTCGTAGGCCATGCGGGTGGGGCCGATGATGCCTAAAACACCTACTATCCGGTTATCTAACGTATACGGAGCGGTAACCACGCTGATGTCATCAAGTATTCGATAGCCCGACTCATGACCGATAAAAATCTGAATTCCGTCCGCTGTCAGACAACTATCCAACAGTTGCAATATGTCGCGTTTCTCATTAAATGCCTCAAATAAACGGCGTAAACGGTCGACATTGGATAATTCGGCAAAACCCATCAAATTCGTCTCGCCCGCAATGACATATTCGACCTGCTCGTTTGGGTTTTGCACAAAAACTTTTTGCGCCACTTGAATCGCATCGGACATTAATTGGTCCATATGCTGTCGCGTCTCTTGCAACTGCGCTAGCAACTGCGCTCTTACATCCGGCAAAGATCGCCCAGAAAAAGCCTCGTTGAGATAATTCGCCGCACGCCGTAACTCTTCCGGCGCATAGTGGCGATCCAACTGAACCACCCGGTTTTGTACTTCTCGATTACTCATCACCATAATCGCTAACGCGCGATTTTCCGACAAACTGACAAATTCAATCTGCGAAAGCGCCACGTAATTCGGATTGGGCAAGGTCACTAAACCCGCCATATGGGTCACTTTAGAAAGCATCTGCGAAACCGAATGGACTAAAGAGCGTCCCGTAGATGCCTCATCGCCCATCTGCCTCTCGATATCCTCCACTTCTTGATGCTGTAAAGGCTTAAGCTTCAACAAGGTATCGACGAACAATCGGTAGCCCTTATCGGTCGGAATTCGCCCAGCAGAGGTATGCGGCGAGGTCACAAATCCAAGTGATTCTAGGTCCGCCATCACGTTGCGGATGGTTGCCGCAGACAGACTTAACCCTGAATCCCGCGACAAAGTCCGGGAGCCCACGGGTTGTCCATCTCGAATATAGTTCTCAATCAGCGCCTTGAGCAAGAGTTGCGCTCGCTCAGTAAGGCCTTCATCGGTACTATCTGTCATAGGATCATGCTACAAGGACTTATCGTCTATGCCCCACATTTTTCACTCCGTCGCCCTGATCGGCAATACTAAAGACCCACAGGTTGCCGAATGTATGCAAACTCTTGCCGGACATTTGTCCATCCGCAAAGTGCGCGTACTGGTCGGCCCGAGCGTAAAACTCACCCTACCCGCAAATACAGAATTGTGCGACGAGGAGAGCGTTGCGTCACGCGCGCAACTTATTATCGCCATCGGCGGTGATGGTACCTTACTCTATGCGGCCAGTTTAGTGGCGACTTACAACGTACCATTGCTTGGCATCAATCGGGGCAGATTGGGTTTTCTAACCGACGTTAGCCGCAAAACCATGGTTGAAGACGTCGATAGCGTGCTTGAAGGCAGATTCTCCGAAGATCGCCGCTCGATGCTCGCCGCCACGCTGCAAGGAAGTGGCGCACCACGGCATTCGCTCGCGCTGAACGATGTAGTCGTCAATAAGCGGGAAACCGGCCGAATACTGGAATTCGAGACCTCTATCAATGGGCGGTTCGTCAATTCACATGGGGGTGATGGGATGATCGTCGCAACTGCCACGGGCTCAACGGCTTACGCACTTTCCTGTGGAGGACCCATTGTCGAACCCGATCTCGACGTCTGGGTGTTAGCGCCCATTTGTCCGCATACTTTGAGCGATCGACCGATCATAGTGCGAGCCGGTAGTAAGATAAAACTCCAGATTTCCGATCGCTTCGAGACACTCGCACAGGTGACTTGTGACGGCAACAGCATAGGCGCGCTGCAGCAAGGCGACTGCTTGCACATTGAGAGTGCCAACACGCAGATAACCCTTCTCCACCCTCCAGGCTACGACTATTACCGCCTGCTACGCTCTAAGCTGCACTGGGGACGGGCCGGTGCCGGAGCGCAAAGCGAGTAGATCATGTTGACCCATTTACAGATACGCGACCTGGTCATTGTCGACCATGTAGAGTTGAGTTTAGGCGTAGGATTAACGGCTCTTACGGGTGAAACCGGCGCTGGAAAATCTATTATTGTCGACGCATTGCTACTGGTCGCTGGAGGCCGCAGTACGCAAGACGTGGTGCGAAAAGGCGCCCAGCGCGCTGAAGTCGCAGCAAGCTTTGACGCGTTACCCGGCGCCGCGATTACCTGGCTCAAAGATCAATCAATTGATCACGCGGGCGAGTTGGTCGTGCGTCGTGTAGTGGGGCTCGACGGTCGCTCAAGAGCGTATATTAATGGCCAAGTAGTTCCGCTGCAAAGCTTGCGCGAGTTGGGTGAATTTCTGTTGGAAGTTCACGGTCAACAAGAATTTCAACATTTAGTCAAACGCAGCGCACAGCGCGAACTGCTGGATCAACACGCAAATCTGACGTCGCAGACACTCCGAATTGCGAGTATTTTCGACCGCTACCGCGCTGCGGTCAGCGATTTCGAGACGCTTAAGGCGGCGGCACTTAATCGCGAGGCTCATCTCGAATTGTTAAATTACCAGCTGACCGAGCTTAAAAGTGAAGTGACGTCGGTGGCTGAGATTGAAGCGTTGTTTGTCGAACAAAAACGGGTGTCGAGTCGCGGACGACTGAGCTTTGCCGCACAAGCTGCGCTTGTAGCAATTGCCGACTCTGAGAGCAGCGCCCACGATTTGTTGTCAAAGGCACAAGCCACCCTTAGGAATGTGGCGGATGCGGATCCTACGCTCGGTGAGGCCGGGCGACTCGTGGCGGAGGCCGTCATTCTTACGCACGAAGCGACTTTAAGCCTGCGTCGGTACGTCGAGGCGCTCGACATGGATCCTGAGCGCCAGGAGGAAATCGAACTGCGTGCCGCATCGCTTGAGTCGCTGGCTCGTAAGCATCGACTAGGCGTGTTAGAACTTCCCGCGCATTTAGCTCTACTTGAGTCTGAATTTGAGGCACTCCAGAACGTTCAGTTAACCTTGGGCAATCTTGAGCAAAATATTGGCGTTTTAGCGGCGGAATACCGCGCCACTGCTAACACTCTCAGTCTCGCGCGCAAGCAGGCGGCGAAAGATTTGGGTGCAAAGATCACCCACCTGATGCAATCCTTGAGCATGGCCGGCGGCCAGTTTGAGGTCAGCGTGACGCCGAATAGCACAGAATTTAGCCCCAATGGCAGCGACGAAATTGAATTTCTAGTCAGCAGTAATCCGGGTCAAGTTACCAAGAGTCTCGCAAAAGTGGCCTCAGGCGGTGAACTTTCTCGAATAAGTCTTGCGGTGCAGGTGGTCGCTAGCGCTAACACTCAGGCTTTGTGTCGCGTGTTCGATGAAGTGGATGCGGGTATTGGCGGTGCGGTGGCCGAAATTGTCGGCCAGCAATTACGTCTACTCGGTGAACATGCGCAAGTCCTTTGTGTTACCCATCTGGCGCAGGTCGCTAGCCAAGCACATAGTCATTTTTGCGTCATTAAGCAAAGCGCTGCGGGAAAAACTCTAACCACGGTCCAAGCTCTCAATAAAGAGGATCGCGTCGACGAAATCGCGCGCATGCTAGGCGGTATTGATATCTCGGACAAGGCACTCGCGCACGCTCGCGATATGCTAAATGCAAGTGGGAGAAAGCCCCGATCCGACCGCGGAAGCGCCTCTCGCAGCCGTATTCAGTGATTATTTTTAGCGTTTTTGGTTAGGGCAATTTATCTTGGCACAGTGACCGTACAATATGAGCGCGTGATCGCTAATCTCGAAGCCTAGTCGTTTGGCCACGGCATGTTGCCGGTCTTCTATGCCTGCATCCATGAACTCTTCCACCTTTCCGCAGTCCACACATACAATGTGATCGTGATGTTCACCCTGTTTTAGCTCGAATACGGCCATTCCGCCTTCGAAATGGTGGCGCGTTACTAAGCCGGCGGCTTCGAACTGGGTGAGCACGCGATACACGGTTGCAAGGCCTATATCTTCTTCAAACTCGAGTAATTTTTTATAAATATCCTCGGCACTCATATGGCGCGCGGACCCCGCAGCGAGAATATCCAGTATTTTCAGCCGCGGCAGCGTTACCTTGAGGCCTGCGTTACGCAGGTCATCGCTTTCGCTACTGACAGAAGCTTTCAGGCGCTGCGACATGGAGTGACATCCGGTATAATATTGAACCGATTATCATTCATTTCACGGTTGCGCACCACTTTGATGAAATTAAACCGCCTTGCTTTCATTGTTACTTGGGTCGTTTTGACATCCGCCTGCGTTTACCGAATTAACATTCAACAGGGTAATTTCTTGGACCAAGCGGCGGTTGAACAAGTTAAAGCAGGTATGACTCGCAGCCAAGTGCGCTACCTGCTGGGCACTCCCATGGTTGCGGACAGTTTCAACAAAGAACGCTGGGACTATATCTACTATCTAAAAAAAGGCCGTAACCAGCATACCGACTCGCGCCGCGTCACTGTGTATTTTCAGGACGAAAAAGTGGCCAAACTGGATAAGCCTAGTGCAGCAGAAGCCGCTGCACAGGATGCCTCTGCCGCCAAGCTTGATCGCGGACGTAGTTACTAAGCACTCGGTTGTTTGACCCGTGCCCGACGCGCGATCTTTGGATCGACGCTTAAGGATCGGTAAATCTCCAGACGGTCGCCGTTGCGCAATAACTGATTTACGTGGACGCGCTTGCCGTAGATCCCGACCGCGGAATTCATTATGGGTATTTTCGCAAATTCAACGGTGTGAGCTGCAAGTGTCAAGGCATCCTGCACTGTCGCGCCGCTTTGTATGGCGAATGACTTGATTGTTGCAGTGTGTGGCTGTGCAAACGCTATCTCGATCTGAATTAAGTCTTTAGCTAGCGCACGGTTGTCAGCCATAGATTTTTTGAGCCTGAGTGACAAAAGCCTCAACCAGAGTGCCGCACATCGATTCAAAGGCGGCCCCAAAGGCGACGGCCGTCAAACGATTTTTAAATTCGAACTCTACCCGGAAATGAACCGTTGATCCGCGATCTGCGATAGGCTCAAAGCGCCACTGCCCGGATAGCTTGCGAAACGGCCCCTTCGCTAAACGCATTAAAATGCTCGAATCCTGCGCGAGCGTATTGTGAGTCGTGAACTCGGTATGAAGTATCCCTTTTTCTACCTTAACGGTAGCCATTCGCTCCGTAGCCGACACTTCATGCACTGTCGCACCCGAGCACCAGGGTAGGAACTGTGGGTACCGGGTCACATCGTTCACCAGTTCAAACATTTGCGCCGCGCTATACGTGACAATCGCGCTACGTTCGACAACTTGCAAGGCACAACTCCTTAAACTTATACACGCGCCGAGGCGCGCTTGACGGTAAACTAAAAAAACCTGTGAAAACAACCGACAAACTACCGCCAATCGCCGTCAATCGCAAAGCCCAATTCGATTATTTCATTGAAGAGAGCTTTGAAGCAGGCATATCGCTCATGGGCTGGGAAGTTAAGAGTATGCGTGCCGGTAAGGCGCAAATTGCTGAGGCCTATGTGTATTTGAAGAATGGCGAAGCGTTCCTCTTCGGCGCTCATTTAAACGCCCTCAATTCAGCCTCTACCCATGTGGTTACCGATCCCACTCGCACCCGGCGTCTACTGCTTAATCGGCGCGAACTAGACCGCCTAATCGGCGCCGTTGAGCGCCGCGGCTATACATTGGTACCCCTTGAGATGTATTGGAAAGCGGGCCGCGCGAAGCTTAAAGTGGGGCTGGCCAAGGGTAAGAAACAACATGACAAGCGCGCGACCGATAAGGATCGAGACTGGCAGCGCGATAAAAGTCGCATAATGAAGGCGAATAGGCGTTAAAGCCATTGGTTCTGCTGTGTTAACAGCGTACACTAGTTCCTCGATTGGGGCCGACCGGTTTCGACATGGGCTCTGAAATTTTGAGGGCGTACCGAGGTGCAGGTTACCTCGTAAAACTGACTTGCAAACTTATAGTTGCCAACGAAGACAACTACGCTCTAGCTGCCTAATCGCAGCTGAACCCTGACCGGCCTGTGCTGATGCGAACGGTTCAGGGGTAGCGCTCATCAGCTAGTGGGGCACGCGTGTCTGGGGTGCGCCTTGCGAATCGCTTCCGGGCTGGCTGAATGCTTTCCCTGCCCGTCGGGTTAGCGTACGGCGAGAACAATAGACTGGGCTACGTACGTAGATCTTGGAACGTAGGACTTATGGACGGGGGTTCGATTCCCCCCGGCTCCACCAATTGGGCGCCTTATCGTGCGGGTGTATTTTTATGGCAAGCAATGATGTCCTACGATCCAAACCACAACGCAGTGTGCTGGGGCGAGTGTTGCGCGGATTTATGGTGTACCTTTGCCTGATCGCGGCGGGGGTTGCAGTTTGGGCCTGGATCTCCCTGTCATGGTCTTATTCGGATGGCGAGCGGGCGGGTATTTTGCAAAAATTCTCGAATCGCGGTTGGCTGTGTAAAACTCAAGAAGGCGAACTTGCCATGTTTATTGTGGCGGGTGTGGCACCGCAAATTTGGGAATTCAGCGTGCGCGATCGTGCGGTTGCGTTACAAATGAATGCGGCAGTTGGCCGGCGTGTGCAACTTCACTATACGGAGCACCCTGGTATTCCGACTAATTGTTTCGCGGATACTCGCTATCTGGTGGATCGAGTCACCGTGGTCGACGCACCCGCAGGTGCGCGTTAGGAAAAAAGTTACTCTGCGCACCTGGCTGTTAGGTTGTTTTGGATTTGCTCCTTGATAATCACTGCAGTGCGTAGCGCTAGCAAGCCATCCTCGCCGGTGACCTCGGGCCTTGTCCCGGTCAATGCTGCATGCAAAAAAGACTCTATTTCTGCGTTTAGCGCATCGCCTTGGTCATAGTTATTTTCTTCAATCGCAACCTGCGGCATACCATCGGCACCCACCCCCTGCTTGCGGATCACCGTCAATATTTTCTGCTGTAAATCGACCGACAGGTAAGCATCATCCTGAAACAAGCGTAACTTTCGCTCAGTTTTAAGGCTGACGCGACTCGCAGTCGCATTGGCGACACAGCCGTTGGCGAACCGAATGCGTGCGTTCACGATATCGGTCTCGCTTGAGAACACGCTACTGCCGATGGCGTCCACCGCAACCACTTTTGAGCGCACGATGCTGAGAATGAGATCAATGTCATGGATCATTAAATCCAATACCACATCGACGTCAGTGCCTCGATGTTTAAACGGCGCAAGACGCGCTGACTCTATAAACCTTGGTACTTTAAGAATGGGCTGCAGTGCCTGAACGGCGGCATTAAATCGTTCCAAATGTCCCACTTGTAATACTTTATTAGCCTGTCTCGCAATTCTCACGAGCACCGCAGCGTCGTCGACCGTCACCGTCATCGGTTTCTCCACTAGCACGTGGACTCCCGCCTCAAGGAAAGTTTTGGCGATTTCAAAATGCGTTGGAGTTGGCGTTACAATACTAACCGCATCGACTAGTCCCAATAATTCGCGATAGTCGGTGTATGCAACCACACCCAGCTCACCCGCCAAGGCTGCGCCGGCCGCTGGAGCAACATCGGCAACCGCAACTAGTCGACTTGTAGCCAAAGCGGAATATTTTTGCGCATGAAATCTACCTAAATATCCACTCCCGATAACGGCAGTTCGCAACACTCGGGCAGCACTTGAGGTAGTCACCAGGCTATTCTACCGAGTTAAACCGCTCGAAAGCAGTTTGGTTTATACTGAAGTATGCGGTTTTTAAATTTCGTAACCTTTGTACCAAAAGAGGGATTAGGACGCCAAGCCAGTCTGGCTTTTCTAGGACTCGGGCTCGGACTGATTGTCTTGCCGGCCTTGATTTTTTTGGCCGGATCACAAGTGCTCGGTCGCTATGACGGCGCAAGTCTCGCTACGTCTTATTCGAGTATCTACAGCGGACTTAAGAATGGCTCCATCGCCGCCTGGATTGCGGTGCTCGGCCCGTATGGATTTTATCTATTTTTTAAAGGACTACGTTATTGGTGGAAAGTCAGTATCAAATTAGCCTAAATCCGCCTGCTGTCGAGAGTGGATGCATTATGTCTTGTCCGATTAGAACTGCGTCACAGAATTGGAGTATTTTTCTGTAGAGCCTGTCGTGATTTGGGACCATATACGCATGGCAACCAAAAAATCTTTACGGGAATGGTTAGAACCAAGACGATCTACCTTGCAACGTACTCGTCTATCTGCAAGCCCCGCTGTGCTTACATTTGCAAATATCGCGCGACTCAGAGTGTTAAGCAACGAGCCTCGCGGTGGCGATCCCTACAATAGCTCTGGCAGCTTTGATGTTAGCCGCGCCTGGGAGCGGGTCGGCAAACGATAAGAGATTAGTGCACTCTAAATTCGCTGCCCGGATACCAATCTGGAAAGCGGCGAGCCTTGGTCAATTGCAATCCGACATTCAAATAAAGTTTCAAGTCGTCGAGCGCTCCCCGCAAATCCCAGTCGGCGAGATATTGATCGGCTGGCTGATGATAGCGAAGCGCAGCAAAATCAAGCAATTCTTTTTCGCCCCAACTCGAGCCTCGAGCCGCATCATCAATGCCTGCTTTGGCATACAACGCCGGGATTCCTTTTTTCGCGAAACTAATCTGCGACGATCGGTAATACTGACCTTGGTAGGCGTTTGGATCAGGCCGCATTTCTCGTCCTTGAAAATTTGCCGCGTCCTGAAATAGCTTTTCCAACTCGGAATTTCCATAACCAAACACGGTGACATCTCGCGTAGGTCCGCCAATGTGCAAAGTATCTAGGTTAATAACGCCCAATGTATCGCGCAGCGCGAAGATAGGATGTTCCACGTAGTAGGTTGAACCTAAAAACTCTGGTTCTTCCCCGGCCAGCGCCAGAAACACGATAGTACGATCGGGTTTCGGTAAGGTCCGACTCAAGGATTGAGCCACCACTAACAAACCTGCAGTTCCAGTGGCATTATCACGCCCGCCATTGAATAGATGATCCCAATGCGCGGTGAATAAGATGTATTCACGCGCGCGATGTGTACCTGGAAGGACAGCGACAACGTTCGAAGACGTTAAAGTACGAATAGTGTTGTGGATTGATGCGTCCACGCGCAGCCCCAAGGGTACAGGCTTAAAACCTGAACGTGCAGCCGCCTGCGAGAGCGCTGCGAAATCGAGCTTGGCGCGTCCAAACAACGCCGCTGCTGAGCTTGCGCTCAGCCACCCCTCCACCTCCGGCAGATTTGCAGCGGTCTCTTGCGAAGCGTGCAGTTGGGGACCTGTCCAACCATTGACCACCGCATTCCAAGATATTGCGGCCGAACGATCCTCATGAACCAATAAAACGCCGCTGGCGCCGTGACGTGCCGCTTCCTCTATTTTGTAGCGCCACACACCATAGGCGGTCATGGCGCTTGCGAAGCGCGGATCGTTAATCAAAACCAGCACCGTTTTACCCCGCACATCGGTGTTGGCATAATCATCCCAGGCGTACTCCGGCGCTACAATGCCATACCCCACAAATATTAGTTCGCTGCCCTGCAATTGGGTAATGGGAAGCATGCGCCGGGTCCAAATGACCATGTCCGGGCCGTAACGCAGCGGCAAAGAACTAGCGCCCACTACTTTAAGTGACGCGTCAGCAGCGCGAATTTCAACCATCGGCACGGTCTGCAGGTAACTGGAACCACTGCCCGGTTTGAGCCCCAAAAGGCGAAATTTTTCGACTAAATATTGAATAGTCTTAGCGTCTCCCGAGTCTTGGCTAAGGCCGCCTTTAAAATCATTGGAAGATAAGTTGCGAATATGCTCGCGGAAGCCCCCTTCATCGATGTCGGTTGAAGGCCGCACAGGCCGCGGACTACTGCCGGCACAAGCGGCTAGCAGAGCGACGACAAAACCCGCAACTAAGGGCCGAATAGAGCAAATTCGCACGTTTCTCATCTCTCCCCCGTGATCCAATGAACGAACGCCGCTACACTCGCTCATATACAATTGTGCATAACCAGTTTATCAGGAGAATGGGTACGGTGATGACCAATAGGCTTTCAGTAAAACGTTCGTCGATCTATGTGTCTGCGGTAGTTTTAAGTTCGGTCGGTCTCGCTGCCCTTTTGGGCGCTGTTATGACCCCACCGGCTGCGGTATCCGCAACCTCGGTGGCATTGGCAACGACCGAACAAGAAAATTATGTGGCACGCCGGGTGAGCGACATAGTTGCCCACGAACACTATCGACGGGCGCCGCTTGACGACCGTCTATCGAGCTTAATCTTGGACCGTTATCTCGATTCGATTGATTCTGGCCGTAGTTATTTCTACGCCAGCGATATTGCGGAATTTGAGCACTACCGTTACGAATTGGATGATGCGATCAAGTCAGGTGAGGTAGAACCCGCATTTGTCATTTTTCGCCGCTATCAACAGCGCAGCCGGGAACGCATGAGCTATGCCATAGAGCTGCTGACCAAAAAGCCCGATTTTAGTATTGATGAAGCATTTAATTTTGATCGCGAAAAAGAGCCTTGGCCTGCCAATGCATTAGAGATGAACGAACTATGGCGTAAGCGAATAAAAAATGATGCGCTGTCTCTCGTTGCTGCGGGAAAGCAATGGCCAGAAGCGGTGGAAGTTTTACGCAAGCGCTATGAGCGGGTCGCCAAGCGTATGGATCAAAGCAAACCGGATGATGTGTTCGAAGTCTTTATGAATGCTTTCGTACTGTCATTGGACCCCCACTCAAACTATTTCTCGGCGCGGAATTCTGAGGAATACAACATTCAGATGAGTTTGAGCTATGAAGGTATTGGCGCTTCACTACAACTCACCGATGACTATGTGACGATTACCGACTTGATTGCCGGCGGACCCGCTGCGGTCAGCGGTAAGCTCGCCGCCAATGATCGGATAACTGCGGTTGGCGAGGGCAAGGCTGGCGAGCTCAACGATGTCATTGGCTGGCGATTGGATGATGTAGTTCAAAAAATACGCGGTCCGGGCGGAACCTTGGTGCGATTGCAAATCTTGCCGGCTGGCGCGGCGCCAGGTTCGGTACAAAAAATCATAGAATTTACGCGTAATCGCGTATCACTCGAAGCGCAAGCCTCCCACAAAGCCATGCGTACCGTGCAGCGTCATGGGCACGATGTGAAAATTGGTGTAATAACCGTGCCGAGTTTTTATCAGGATTATGACGCCTGCCGAGCGGGTGTGAAGAATTGTCGCAGCACCACGCGCGATGTGCAGCGCTTAATCACTGAATTGCGCAAAGACGGAGCCCAGGTCTTAATTATGGATCTGCGGGCGAATGGCGGGGGATTTTTGCCCGAAGCCGAATCGCTGACAGGACTTTTTATCCAACGCGGACCAGTCGTACAGCTGCGCGATACCACCGGGCGCATAGAAGTCGATGATGATCCTAATCCAAGCATTTTTTATGACGGCCCTCTTGTCGTTTTGGTAGATCGATTCAGTGCTTCGGCATCAGAAATTTTTGCGGGCGCTATCCAGGACTATGGTCGAGGTCTGATTATCGGTCAACAAACCTATGGCAAAGGTACTGTGCAAAATGCACACCCCTTAAATTACACGGTATTTGGTCGAAAACCAGATTTGGGGCAGCTTAATGTAACGATTGGTAAATACTATCGAATTACCGGGGAGAGCACTCAGGATCGAGGTGTGAGCCCTGACATAGCGATGCCATCATTAATTGATGCCAATGAGGTGGGAGAAAGTACTCGTGATCGCGCTCTACCCTGGGATCATATTGCCGCGGCACCCTTTAAACCGTACGGAGATTTAAAACCCGCCGCGCTTACCTTGCAAAAATTACATGATGCACGCACCAACAATAGTGCTGATTTCAATTATTTAAAGGAAGACATTACGGCATTGCAGTCCATGCGTAGCCAAAAGACACTGTCGTTGTCACTGGCCGTTCGGGAGGCGGAACGGAAACGTTTAGAAGCCGAGCGATTAACCAGGGAGAATATCTGGCGCGCATCGCATCATATTGCACCCCTTAAATCTTTAGAAGAGCTCAAAGACGACGGGGCTGCTGGAGTTTTGCTGGAGGAAGCCTCACAAATTGCTGCCGATTTCACTGATATAGGGAGTCATTCAAGCGGTCCGATGCTTACGCACACAACACCTATGACAAACCCTTAAACTCCCCTATTAACGCAATAGCAAAGTGTAAATGTCCCAATAGTCATCTGCGAGTACATTCCAAACTGGGGCCACATTGGCTGTGGAGAGAGAATCTGTAGTCGGTACGGTATCCTCAGAATTACGGTACTCGCAGGTAGATCTCAGACGATCTAACTTCACCTTCACAGCGCCCATCGGCGGCTTCTGGCCGGTAACTGCAACGCGGGCCTGTTGCACGCGTTGCATATAATTGTTGCACTCTGCTGCCGAACCGAAAGTCATTTCGTGCACCCGACGTGCAACGGACTCCTTGGTCCGCGAGGTCACACCGTGCGCATCAATGGTCTCACAGAGAATCTCAGCGTACGCCATGACCGCCATATTAATACTGCGTCTTGCCACCAGAGAAATGCCCGAAAACTCAGGCGCTGCCTCACTCAAAATAGCGCTTCGTGCAGCGTGCAACTCTCCCACTGTGGCGTCGGCCACTTGCACGGCGCCTCGAATAGTGACGAGTTCCTTGACGCGACGTCGTCGCTCAAAATAGTGCCAAAAGGCGGTCAAGCGCGAAATAACTAACTGCGCGCTGGTAAAATGTTCGCGTTGCGCATCAGCATGTGCAGCGGCGGCACTTAAGCGCGTATCAATATCGGCAAGTTTTGCAGCGACAGCGGTTTGACTGTCGCTCTTATGTCTTGCAATCTCACGTATTTCCTGTTGACGCGTCAGCTCCTGCACAAATAGCGTCAACTGGTGATGGCAGCTCTTCCACAGTGCACGTAATTGAAAGTATACGAGCGCTCCTGGTCCCAACTTAGGGTCGCCGAGCAATTCCGCTAATGCATCAGCTTGCTCTTGAATGCGAATCGTGGCGCCTTCTTGTTGTTTAAGGCGATCATGCAATAGATGCAGCTCATCCTGCAGATCGGCGTAGGCTTTTTTTAAACCCGCACGATTCTGGAAAAGTTGCATTAGCCGCTCTTCTTCCGGACTTACCCCGCCCGCTTCGGCACTTGTTTTTAGAAAATTCAACTTATCCAGCAAAATGCAACCTACCCTTTGAAACGATGTCCACGCTCAGCGCAATATTCAAGCCATTTGTTTAACAGCATATTGCGCGTCCAACGCTGATCCAGTTCACGGTTAAGCCCTGAATGCAGCTTTGTCAACTGTGGATGTCGTCTAAAGCCGCGAAAACTGCGAACTTCCGCAAGCCGTGCATCGTGGTACACACAGACTTCCAAGTCCGGATCTGAAATGATCTGGCCTGAATCTTCAAACTCATAGGTGAGGCGGAATATGCTGGTGTATCGGCTGAGTTCCAGGGGTTCTAAATACAAACTGCAATCGTTCGCAACGCTCGATACTTGCGCGCGCACCACTGCTCGCAAATCCGGCACCAACCATCCCAGACGCACGAAATTGCTCTCGTATAGAGTCATCAAACTAACAAAACTTCCGGCTTGAGCACGCCAAGAAGTCGCACACCACTGATCGGTTATCATAGTCTCACTATACCATGCAGCTCCTACTATTTTAGGGACGTAATCGACGTTCGATTCCAGTACGATCTAGAATTCGGCTGGATATTTCCTCGATGGAACACTCGGTAGCATCAATTACTGGAATACTATTGCGTTCGTATAACGACTCAGCGGCGCGCACTTCGAATGCAATTTGCGATGCGGACGAATAGCGGCTATCGGGGCGTCGTTCCTGACGTATTTGTTGTAGGCGCTCCGGTTTAATAGTCAGGCCGAATAGCTTTTGGGAAAAAGACTCCAGTGCGGGTGGTAATTTACGTGATTCAAAATCATCTTCCGTCAATGGATAGTTCGCGGCAAAAATCCCATATTGCATTGCTAAATATAAACAAGTTGGCGTCTTGCCGGAACGTGACACGCCTATCAAAATAATATCCGCGCGTTCATAATCCCGAAGTACGGATCCGTCGTCATTGGCGAGCGCAAAATTAGTCGCGTCGATACGCTTGGCATAGTCGTGGGTATCGGCCATGCGGTGAGTTCGCCCGGCCATATGTGAAGATTGTGTCTTTAGTTCATGCTCAAGTGGTCCCAGGAAAGGGTCAAAAAAATCTAAGAAAAAACCGGCGCTGCCGCGCACTATATTGCGCACATCCTCTTGCACTAAGGTGCTAAATACAATCGGTCTAATGCCCTCTTCAGCGGCTACTCGATCAATCCTACGGACCGCCTCAATAGCCTTGTCAACGGTGGAGATAAATGGCACAGTTAGTTGTCGGAATTCCATACCGTCGAATTGAATCATAAGGCTGTGACCCATGGTCTCTGCGGTGATCCCAGTTTGGTCGGAAACAAAAAATACGGTTCTTTTGATCACTACACTCTCGATGTTTGCCGCACGATTCACTCAGTGTTTCATTTAATGGAAGATTCAACAAGCTATGCGAAACCCATACATCATCTCTCTTGACTGCGTGAGAAATACCGACGTTGAGGTAGTGGGCGGAAAAAATGCCTCCATTGGCGAGATGATCGCCAATTTGAGCGCATTGGGTGTATCAGTGCCCGGTGGATTCGCTACCACGGCACATGCTTACCGAGACTTCCTGAGTCAGGGCGGACTAGACAGCCGTATAAAATCAATGCTTGCTACTTTAGACGTCGATGACGTTGAAAAATTAGCTCAAGTAGGCAAACTAATACGTGGATGGATCCTCAATACTGCGTTTCCGTCGCGCCTCCGAGAAGAAGCGATAGTGGCATGGCGTCAAATGGGCGAGGGCAATGAATTTGCGGTGGCGGTACGATCTTCCGCGACGGCCGAAGATTTACCCGAGGCCTCCTTCGCCGGCCAACAAGAGACTTTTCTCAATGTGCGCGGCGAAGAGCATTTATTAACCTGTATGCACGAAGTGTATGCGTCTTTGTTTAACGATCGAGCAATCGCCTACCGTGTCCATCATAATTTCGATCATAGCGCGGTCGCTTTGTCGGTTGGCGTGCAATACATGGTCCGCAGCGATCTTGGTAGTTCGGGAGTCATGTTCACCCTCGATACAGACTCTGGTTTTCGCGATGTGGTATTTATCACTTCAGCATACGGACTAGGCGAGACCGTGGTTCAAGGTGCGGTTAATCCGGATGAATTTTACGTCTATAAAACTGGACTGCGCGCCGGTCTGCCCTGTGTATTACGACGTAATCTAGGCGCTAAAGCTATCAAAATGATTTATGGCGAAAGCGGCTCGGGTGAGCGTGTTCGAAATATTGACGTACCTCAAAGCGATCGAAATCGGTTTTCCTTAGATGACGTTGATATCCTGAACTTAGCCAAACAAGCCTTAATCATCGAAGAGCACTACAAGGCACCCATGGACATCGAATGGGGCAAAGACGGAAGCACGGGTAAGATCTACATTTTACAAGCTCGCCCAGAAACTGTGCAAAGTCGCACGGGGCGATCCATTCAACGCTTTACGTTGAAGGCACGCTCGACATTGCTCACCAGCGGTCGCAGCATCGGTCAACGCATTGGTGCCGGTCGTGCAAGAGTCATCGGAGACGTTAAGGATATGTCTCGAGTCCAAGCCGGAGACGTGCTGGTGGCCGATATGACAGATCCGGATTGGGAGCCGGTCATGAAGCGTGCGGCAGCGATTGTCACAAATCGCGGTGGACGGACCTGTCATGCGGCCATCATAGCGCGTGAACTTGGCATCCCCGCAGTCGTAGGCTGCGGTACTGCTACCAGCGCCATCAAAGAAAATCAAGCAGTTACCGTGTCGTGCGCGGAAGGTGATACCGGCTACGTCTATGACGGCATGTTGGATTACGATCAGCGCAGTATCGAAGTGGATTCTATGCCTAGCATCCCGGTCCGCATCATGATGAATGTGGGTAATCCTGATCGGGCCTTCGATTTTGCTGGCATTCCGCACAAGGGCGTCGGACTCGCAAGGCTTGAGTTCATAATTAATAGAATGATTGGTGTGCATCCGCGTGCGCTGTTAGAGTTTGAAAAACAAAGCCCACAAATACGGGATGCCATCATCAAACAGATGGCAGGATACGGGGACCCAGTGAGTTTCTATGTAGATAAATTGGCGGAGGGAATCTCGCAGATTGCTGCCGCATTTGCTCCAGAACCAGTCATTGTGCGTTTATCGGATTTTAAATCCAACGAATACGCCAATCTGATTGGTGGCAAACAATACGAGCCACATGAAGAGAATCCTATGCTTGGATTTCGCGGCGCCTCTCGCTACATAGATGTTAAATTCAGACCTTGTTTTGAACTGGAGTGTCGTGCTCTAAAACGGGTTCGCGAACAGATGGGTTTGACTAATATTCAGGTGATGGTACCGTTTGTGCGAACCTTAAGCGAGGCGAAGGCAGTCACGCAGTTGCTTGCCGAGAACGGCTTAAAGCGCGGCGATCGGGGCCTTAAGCATATTATGATGTGCGAGTTACCCACCAACGCAATTCTGGCGGAACGCTATCTAGAATATTTTGATGGCATGTCGATTGGCTCCAACGACATGACACAGCTGGCTTTAGGGCTAGACCGCGATTCAGCCGTCGTCGCAAAATTATTTGATGAACGTGACGAGGCCGTAAAAGCCTTCATGTCACTCGCCATAAAAGCCTGTAAAGAACAAGGAAAATACGTGGGCATTTGCGGTCAGGGACCCTCCGACCATCCAGAGCTGGCGCGCTGGTTGGTCGACCAAGGCATCGATAGTATTTCCCTTAATCCTGATACGGTAGTCGAGACCTGGATGTTTCTCGCGGGCGCAAAGCCCCACTAATAGTTAGCCGCTGTAGGGCTTTAAAAAATGCTCTCGATAGTATTGTAGTTCGCGGATTGACTCGCGCACGTCTGCAAGCGCTAAATGAGTTCCGGATTTTTTAAAATTACTGGCGATGCGCGGTGCCCAACGTTGCGCCAACTCTTTAAGGGTGCTGACGTCGAGATTGCGATAATGAAAAAACGTTTCAAGACGTGGCATATGGCGGGCCAGAAAACGCCGATCTTGGCAAATACTATTGCCACAAATGGGAGATTTGCCTTTCTCTACCCAAATTTGCAAGAACTCGAGGGTACTTTGCTGCGCACTGGCCTCGTTAATTTCACTGTTTTTTACGCGCTCGCTTAAACCCGATCCTGCGTGTTGTTTGCGGTTCCAATCATCCATACCCAAGAGCACCGTTTCACTCTGATGTATAGCGAAGACGGGGCCTTCCGCCAGCACATTTAAGTGTTTGTCGGTTACGATAGTTGCAATTTCGATAATCAGATCAGTGTCAGGGTTGAGTCCCGTCATTTCTAGATCGAGCCAAATCAGATTTTCAGGAGATTTCACAGCATGCCTTGGTGTTCTAAAGTCTATATCCTAGCAGAGCGAACCTTTGAGCAGTGATATGAGCAATACGGGAGTCGTTCTCGCCAGCTACGGTCGCGGCGTACTAGTACAAGCCGCTGGCGGTACCCTGCACTGCGGCCTTATCGGACGCAAACTACGCCTAGTGTGCGGCGATCAAGTGACCTGGGCGACTCAGGAGGGCGCTGACACTCCGTCGGTTAAATCCGTGGCCCCACGTCGTAATCTTATAGAACGAATTGACGCTCGCGGCCGCGCGGAAGCGGTGGTTGCCAGTATTGACAGGCTCGCCATTGTGGTAGCAACGGAACCCTCACCTGACTGGTATCTCGTGGATCGCTACTGGGCCGGGGCAATACTGAAGGATATTGAAGTGCTGCTGATTGTCAGTAAGGTAGATTTGGGCACTCAAAATCAACAGTCGGAAATCGACAATTACCGCCGCTTGAAACTGTCGATTCTTGAGGTGTCGTCGTCCCATGCGATGGGCATTGATGCATTGCGCGGCGCGCTAGCGAAAAGTGTGACTTTACTGGTGGGCCAGTCGGGAGTTGGAAAGTCTTCGCTGGTGAATGCCCTGGTTCCGTCGGCCGCCGCACAGACGGCTGAGCTTACCCGTGATTCCGAGGGTCGTCATACCACCACAACGGCGCGTTGGTACCAATTAGAAGCGGACTCGGCAATTATCGATGCGCCTGGGGTTCGTGATTTTGCGCCCCCTGCTCGCATTGTTCGCGCTGCCGAGCGAGGCTTTATAGAAATACATGCCTTAAGCGTTAAATGCCGATTCAATGACTGCCTACATTTAGAAGAGCCAGGCTGTGCGGTGCGGTTGGCGGTTACCCAAAACGTTATTTCCCCGCGACGCTATGAGAGCTATCGCCGCCTCAATCGACTCTACTTGGAAATTGCGACTTAGGAAACGGCGGTACGTCCGGCTAGCGCATGTGCTAGCGTGCCCCCATCGACATATTCCAATTCGCCACCCATCGGTACACCATGAGCAATACGTGAGGTACGGATCCCCGCACGTAGGGCCATCTCGCCTAGATAGTGCGCGGTAGCCTGCCCTTCCACCGTGGAATTGGTGGCGAGAATCACTTCGCGTACCTCTCCGTCCCTTAGCAAACCTTCAAACTCATCTAAACCGAGTTGATCGGGGCCAATTCCATCTAAAGGCGATAAATGACCCATCAGTACAAAATAGCGACCGCGAAATCCACCTGACTGTTCAATAGCGACTACATCAGCCGGAGACTCAACCACGCATAATTGAGCATCATCGCGCTGGGTAGAGACACATATCATGCACAGCTCGCTTTCAGTCCACATTCGGCAACGCCTGCAATGGCCAACGCTGTTGACGGCATCAGCTAAAGATTGGCTGAGTGCACGACCGCCTTCGCGATCACGTTCCAACAAATAAAAAGCCATACGTTGCGCGGACTTTGGTCCTACGCCCGGTAGACATCGCAATGACTCAATTAACCTTGCAAGCGTGGGCGTGTATTTCATCCAAAACTAGAAAGGCAGTTTTACGCCCGGTGGTAATTTTAATCCCGACATTAAACCCGAGTACTGCTCAGAAGTACGCGCCGCGATTTTACGATGCGCATTATTTAAAGCAGCCACTAACAAATCCTCAAGCATGTCTTTATCTTCACCTAACAATTTAGGCTCAATTGTAATTTTTTTGACCTCGTGATGTCCATTGAGCAATACCTTCACCATACCCGCGCCGGCCTCACCACTAACCTCAAGATTAGCCAACTCGGCTTGCGCCTTCTTCATGGTCTCCTGCATTTCTTGCGCTTGCCGCATTAAGTTCCCAAGACCGCCTTTCATCATCTTGTATTGCTCCTCAACTAATTTCCGGGTTTGACCGAGGCGCTATCCACCTCGGCACCAAAACGCTCGCGCAAACTTTTAACACTTGGATCATCGTCAAATGCGCTCGAGGCGCGGTTGACTTTCTCTTGCTCAGCCACTAGCCGCTGTCGTGCAGGAGTCGCTAGTTGCTTTTCTAACTCAAATACAACGCGAATAGAATGCCCGACGTACTTAGACAGGGCCTGTACTAGCTTATCCTCGATCTGCGAGCTACGCCGATCACCCACCGATGCATCCAAGCGCAGGGTTAGGATGTCATGCTGAAACGAGGCGGGAACACAGTTAAGCGCGAATTGCCGCACCATACCGGATAAATTTGCTCCATCGACCACGGTAGGCCAGGCATTCAAGTCAATCACTCCAGACGCCGGCACAGCGCGGGGCGTTGCCCCTCGAGTACCTAAATTAGGTATACCCGGCGCGTCATCTGGCCGAAATGCCAGCATACGCAGTAAAGTCATTTCAAACCCTAAGCGTGGTTCGGGCGCCATATTTAAATCACGGCGGCCGTTTATCGCAATTTGATAGTAAAGCTGTACATCCTCAGGCGTGATGAGCGTCGCTAAGTTCGCCAGCGCCGTAGCGTCGAACTCCTCCTCTCCCGCGATCACTCCGGGTACGATTTGCACAATCGCAATTCGCTGCAATAGTGCAGCAACCTCTACAAGAGCGCGATCATAGTCAGGGGAACCTTGATCTAGCGCTTCGACCTCGGCCAATAAACCCGAATTATCCTGGCGCGCCAAAGCCTCGACTAACCTTTGAACATGCCCACGATCAATCGTACCCAACATCGATCGCGTGTTCTGTTCGCTTAAAAGTCCGCCACCGAAAGCGATTAATTGATCCATCAAGCTTAAAGCATCACGCATGCTGCCATCCGCTGCGCGCGCTAGCAATCCGACCGCAGCGGGTTCAAATGCCAAGCTCTCAGCAGAAGCTATAAATTTTAAGCGTTCTCCGATGAGATTCGCCGATAGCCGTTTCAAGCTAAACTGCAAACAACGCGACAACACCGTCACCGGTAATTTTTGTGGATCGGTAGTCGCCAATAAGAACTTTACGTGAGGTGGTGGTTCTTCAAGAGTTTTTAACAATGCATTGAAAGAATGATTCGATAACATGTGGACTTCGTCGATGAGGTACACCTTGTAACGGCCACGGCTCGGTGAGTACTGCACGTTATCCAGTAGATCTCGAGTATCGTCAACCTTGGTGCGCGAGGCGGCATCGACCTCGATTAAATCCACAAATCTCCCTTCATCAATTTCCCGACAGGCCGAACATATTCCGCAAGGATTAGCACTGACGCCCGTATCACAGTTGAGCGACTTCGCCAAAATACGCGCAACGGTGGTTTTACCCACGCCTCGCGTTCCGGTAAATAAAAATGCGTGATGGACTTTATTGCTGTCGAGAGCATTACCCAATGCTCGCAATACATGTTCTTGCCCCACCATTTCGGAGAACCGTTTGGGACGCCATTTACGTGCTAGTACGATGTAACTCATATATAAGTTTTAACTTTCAAGGAGGCGGCCCGCGTCAGCATAGACTTCGGCGCCCGACAAGGCCTCTACCGCTGCTCCCTTCCGGGCCTGACGGGGTTCGTGGCAAGTCGTCGCGAAGCTGCAAACGCGAGCCACCATAGACTAGGGTGGCCCGTGAAATCCACAATTGGCGGAGAGGGAGGGATTACTCGCGCTGCGCGCTCGCCCTTGCGGGCCGCCCTTATGGGCGTTATCCCTCCCGATACCCGTCAGCGTTTTATCGTATTCGCTCCAATTTAATACCGCTAGGCTCTTTTATGCCTTATGGCGGAGAGGGAGGGATTCGAACCCTCGAACACCTTTTGGGATGTTACTCACTTTCCAGGCGAGCGCCTTCGACCACTCGGCCACCTCTCCATTTTACCCAAATAAATCTAATGCCGCGCGCAAGAGTACCGGAGCGCACCTCTGTGATCAAATCTATCCGGCAGCTTTATTAGTGGGTGCCGCCTTGTAGCGTGGCGGCTGGTCTAAACAGGCATCTTTAAGCCCCGGGGCCGGAGCGGCAACCACATCAACCGCTGGAATAACGAGAGCGCCTTGGGTATTAGGCGAGTCCAGCCCTGAAGGCACCTTTAGGGACGCTACTTGGCGTGCATGCTGGTATTCCTGCTGAGCATGACAATCCGCCACCAACGAGTGGCAACCGGCTGTTAAGCCTAAACCAAAAACTCCAGCCATATATCGAATCTTCATGCGGCTTGATCCTTCATATCTATTCCGGCTGCGCCCATCGCACGCAATATTGTTTCTGAATGCATAGCCGACATTTCGACCAGCGGCAAACGCATTCCGTTCCCAATAAGTCCCATTCTCGCGAGTGCCCATTTGACAGGAATGGGGTTTGCCTCTACAAATAAGTCCCGATGCAACGGTTGTAAAGTAAGGTCAAGCGCACGCGCTTTGGCCCAATCACCCCGCAGCGCGGCGGCAAAGATCTCATGCATCCGGCGCGGCGCTACATTAGCCGACACCGAAATAACACCCCGCGCGCCTACCGTCATCAAATCAAGTGCTGTCGCGTCGTCGCCGGATAATAGCGTAAACCCAACCTTCGACTTTTCTATCACCTCACGCGCGCGCTGCAGAGAGCCGCCTGCTTCCTTGAGCGCCACAATTTTTGGATGTTCGCTTAGTCGAGCCACTGTCCCTGGTAGCAAATCCACTGCAGTCCGGTTCGGCACATTGTACAGAATTACCGGAACTTTCGACGCTTCCGCCGCCGCAATAAAATGCTTGAAAAGACCTTCTTGGGGTGGCTTATTATAGTAGGGGGTCACCAGCATCACCGCGTCTACCCCCAATTCGGACAAACTGGCCGTGCGGGCCACGGTGGCTGCGGTGTCATTGGTCCCGGAACCTACAATTACCGGCATTTTACCCCGACAGCGCTGTACCGCGCGGCAGCACAACTGAGCAATTTCTTCTAGGCCCAATACCGGAGATTCCCCGCTAGTCCCGCCCACAATCAACCCGTCGGAACCCTCGTGCAAATGAAAGTCCAGCAAACGATCCCAGGCGGACCAGTCCAAACCTCCTTCTGCGGTCATAGGGGTCACCACGGCTACCAGACTTCCAGAAAACATGAGTCGACTCCCCTATTGGTCGCGAATTATCACTACCTTAATGGCGAGACAGGCACCCTGGCAAGCATCCACAGGGTAGAATTTACCGCAATGAAACAACATATTGTAATTTCCGCAGTGGGTGGGGACCGTATTGGCATGGTCCACGAGCTATCCAAAGCAGTCTCCGACTGTGGCGGAAGCATCAGCGAAAGCCGTATGACGGCATTAGGTAACGAATTCGCCATGCTGCTGCTCGTCAACGGCAACTGGCATACGCTCGCCAAACTTGAGGCGGAGTTCAAAAAGCTCGCCGATGCCAGCGGTATGAACATACAGGTACGGCGAACGGAGGCTCGTGCTGCTCGGGTCGACATGCTGCCCTACTCTATCGACGTCGTATGTCTAGACCAAACCGGCATTGTCGCGGGGTTAAGCGGATTCTTTGCACAGCGCGGAGTCGAAATCGCCGAATTATCGACCCGCTCCTATGCGGCCGCACACACCGGCGCCCCGATGTTCTCGCTACAAGTGATTGTGAGCGTGCCGAGTCGCCTGCATATTGGTGTAATACGTGAAGAATTTATGGATTTTTGCGACCATTTGAACTTGGACGCCATTTTCGAACCGGTCAAGAACTAACATTCTATGAGCAAAGTGCTAATCGGGGGGAAAACGCCCAATCGGCGTATATTCGTATTAGATACCAACGTCCTAATGCATGATCCGACAGCCATTTTTCGCTTTGAAGAGCATGATATTTACATCCCCATGACAGTGCTCGAAGAATTAGACGCGGGGAAAAAAGGCTTGACGGAAGCAGCTCGAAATGTCCGACAGGTAAGTCGTTTTTTAGACGGCCTAATTCAAGGAGCTAGCAAGGCGCAGATTGATCGTGGATTAGCGCTGCCAACTGCGATCAATGTCTCAACCAACAAGGGCAAACCCACACCAAGCGGACGGCTCTTTTTTCAGACTGCCATACTGGAATCCACTCTACCCGCAAGTCTGCCGGGACTCGGTGCCGATAATGCAATATTGGCTAATACTCTCGCACTCCAAAAGAAATTTAGGAAAGCGCAAGTCACCCTAGTTTCAAAAGACATTAATCTGCGTATTAAGGCCTCCATCGTCGGAGTGCACGCAGAAGATTATTCTAGTGACAAGACTATTGAAGATGCTGATTTACTTGCCAGTGGAACTCAAGCACTACCTGCCAATTTCTGGGATAAACACGGCAAAGGCATGGAGCCGTGGCAACAAAACAGTAGGACCTTTTATAGGCTACACGGTCCGCTCGTTAAAGAATGGACGTCAAATCAATTTGTCTATGATCCTCATGCTAAAGGCATTGAAGCGATTGTCCGCAAAGTCGAAACAGACGCAGCCGTACTTCAGCTCACGATCGACTATCATGCCGAACGAAATAACGTATGGGGAGTCAATTCACGCAATCGCGAACAAAATATGGCGTTGAATTTGTTAATGGATCCCGAGATCGACTTCGTGACGGTGCTGGGGCCTGCTGGCACTGGTAAGACACTGTTGACGTTGGCAGCAGCGCTTGCGCAAACTCTAGATCATAGTCGCTACACCGAAATTATCATGACGCGGGTCACTATTCCTTTGGGCGAAGATATCGGATTTTTACCTGGCACCGAGGAGGAGAAAATGGAACCCTGGATGGGAGCCTTAATGGATAACCTTGAAGTGTTAACCCAGAACCAATCAGGCGGTACGTGGGGACGTGGCGCCACTAGTGATCTACTACGTCATCGCATCAAAATTAAATCGCTTAACTTCATGCGTGGCCGAACATTTCTAAACCGTTTCATCATCATTGATGAAGCGCAGAATCTTACGCCCAAACAAATGAAAGCCTTGGTCACGCGTGCAGGACCTGGCACCAAAATGGTGTGCCTTGGCAACATCGCGCAGATAGACACGCCTTATTTAACTGAAACAACATCGGGTCTTACCTATGTAGTTAACCGCTTTTCTGGGTGGGCGTTTTCAGGTCACATCACTTTAATGCGTGGAGAACGCTCGCGGCTAGCGGACTACGCCTCGGAAGCTCTGTGATATTACCGCGTGCAATCGAACTTAATACGCGCAAAGGTACTCCAATATATTTTGGGGAGAAAGCACCCTTGTTGAAGTTGGCACTCAGCTGGATAGCTGGCGTAGCTCTCGGGCTCTACGCCAGTATAGCTGTCGCCAGCGCAGGCGGTATATCGCAAGACCTTCCAGAACTGGGCAGCCAAGCTAATGCCACGATATCGCTGGAGGATGAATATCGAGTCGGGCTCATGATGGTACGCGGCATGCGTGATACCGGACAAATCCTCGAAGATCCCGAAGTTAGTCAGTATATCCAAGAAGTGGGGCACAGCCTGTCTAATCGCGCCGAGGAAGGCCAGCACCAGTTTTATTATTTTTTTGTACGCGATCCAGCTATTAACGCTTTCGCTGTTCCGGGTGGTTTCATCGCAGTGAACAGTGGTTTAATGCTATCAACTCACAATGAAGACGAATTGGCAGGCGTCCTGGCACATGAAACTGCGCACGTCACCCAACGGCATATTGCGCGAGGAATTGTCGATCAGAGTCATGCCGGATTGGTATCGACCGCCGCCATGTTAGCCGCTATCCTATTGGGAGCCACCGCCGGTCGAGGCTCACCTGGGGCTATGGAAGGCGCGATTGTTGCAGCTCAAGGTGCGTCGATTCAGCATCAAATAAATTACACGCGCTCGCAAGAATTTGAGGCTGATCGGATTGGTATAAGCACTATGGTCAGTGCCGGTTATGACCCGTTGGGCATGCCAACCTTCTTTGAAACCTTAAATCGCAACTCCCCCGACCCGAGTCGAATAAAAGCCATTGAATTTCTAATCGATCATCCAGTCACCTCAGATCGTATTGCAGAGTCGCGCAACCGCGCCGAACAGATCGGCCGGATTCACCACACTGACTCGCTCAGTTATATTTTGACCCGCGAGCGCTTACGTTCCTTAGTGGGAAATCCTCAAGATGCGCGCGATTATTACGCGACATTGATAAAAAACGGCGCGGGAATCAGCCCCGAAGAACGCTATGGCAAGGACATCGCTGACATAAACACCAGAAATCCAGCGGCCGCGATCAGTGACTTAACTGCGCTGGTGAAAGAGTATCCAAAGGTGACCCAGTACTACGGCGCATTGGGGCAAGCATTTCTTGCAAATGACCAGATGAAGGAATCGCAAGGTGTACTTGATAAAGCTTTAGCATTGTTTCCGCGCAACATCCCCATTACCATTCGCCTTGCGGAAACACTAATGCGGGAAGGTAACAATAAGCGCGCACACTTGGTGTTACTCGATCTATTCAATGCGGTAGAACCTACTCCCGACCAAGCGCGATTGATTGCCAAAGCCGCTAACGCCGCTGGTGATATTGCCGATTCATATTACTACATGTCAGATTTTTATATAATGAGTGGCGAACTCATGATGGCGTTGAACCAGCTGCAACTCGCTTTAGAGCTACCGGGATTAAATCCCATTCAACGCGCGCGATTTAGCGCGCTGCTCCAAGAGGTGCGCGACGCCATGCCGAAGGATCGCAAGAATACTACTGCCGATGATCGCGGAGATCGTCATTGAGGGAGATTTAGATGAAGTTTACGGATTGGCAACGACTGTTGTTTGCGGTGGGTGTATCTTGCACATTGAGTGCATGTGTGACGTTGGCGCCCACCGCCGCGCGCTCTAAACAAGATCCACTTGAATCGTGGAATCGAGGCGTTTATAAGTTTAATGACGTGGTTGATCGGGGTGTCGCCAAACCTCTCGCACGCGGCTATGTAAAAGTGCTGCCGAAACCCGCTCGTGTTGGGATAAGCAATTTCTTTGCTAACCTCTCAACTCCAAGGGTCATGGTCAATGATTTGTTGCAAGGTAAGCTCAAAGCAGCCGCTAATGATTTAGCAAGATTCGTGATGAACACCACCATTGGCATTGCAGGTTTGCTGGATCCTGCCACACGCGCGGGGCTTGACAGGAATGAGGCCGATTTCGGCCAAACTTTGGGTCGCTGGGGCGTGCACTCCGGCCCTTTTCTCGAACTCCCTCTATTTGGGCCCTCAGATCTTCGCGATGCACCCAGCCGTTTCTTAGTGGATAGTCAATTTAGTCCGCTCGTGCACCACGTGACTAATCCCCACCACTATCTGGTTAAAAATCGGTACGAAAAGTGGGGTCTTAAAGCTATTGACCTTTTAGACAAACGTGCTGAATTGCTGGACTACGACGCGACTCTTAAAAACATCTATGACCCATACGCTTTTATTCGTGACGCCTACCTTCAGCGACGAGCGTATAGGGTGGGCGGCAACAAAATAGACACATCGCCCGACCCGGATCTTGATGCGGACACTCCCCCACCGGACGCGCCAGCCGCAATTGCTCCGCAACATTGATTTTAAGCCATCTTGGGCAAACGCCCATTCGCTTTCAAGGGGAACTATTAAGCTCCGGCAGTAATAATCCCTCTAGTTCGCTTAGACGCGCAAGCTGTTGCAACTGAGTCGGCATATTTTCATACCGAAGGGTTTTCCCCGCAGCATGAGCCACGCTGAGCCATTCGATTAGCAAAGCAAGCCCAGCGCTATCGCTGTGTCCTACACCACTAAGATCCACCAACGCAGCATCGCCGCGAGCAATGGCATTCCCGCCTACCGACAGCAAGTCACCCACCGTGACTAAATTTAAGGCACCCACCACGCGCGATCGGTCACCGCCCTGCACCTCGAAGGAGGCTTGATTTAGACCTAAATCGCTCAACCGCTTGCCTTAGCCTGGTGTCCGACGGCTTCGGACTCCAGTCGCTTAATTAATTCCTCCAAACCCTTCTGCTGAATCTCGGCTGCGTAGTCAGTCTTGAAGCTTTTGAGATAAGAAATCCCCTCGACTACTACGTCATAGGCCTTCCAACCCGCCTCACCTTTATGCAGGCTGAAATTAACCGGTACTTTTTCACCACTGGAACGTTTTACTTCGGTGCGCACGGTTGCGAGCTTATCCGCCGCATCTCCTTTATAAGGCAAGATCACCAGTCGGTCTGCCGTGAAACTCACCAGCAAAGTACCGTAGTTGTGTAACAGAGAATGATAAAGCCCGGCGACAAATCGTTTGCGCTGCTCCGCAGTTGCGGTCTTCCAAGCGGGCCCCAACACAAACCTTGCCGCATACTCGGTATCGAATTTGGGTAGCAACACGTTGCCGACCAAGTCATCCAATTTCGCAGGGTCATTGGCGTAAATAGGTCGGTTTGCATCAAGCTCTACCAACATGCGTTTCGCGGAATACTCAATCAACTCTTGAGGTCCCATCGCCGAAGTGTCGACAGTCGATAGCGTTTTGCTAGGTGCAACATCGGCAGCAATTGAAACCGCGATGGCGCCGACACTACCCAGCACTAACATCGAGCCAATTAAAACGCTCATTAGCGATTTGTTCATTTCGTCTTCTCCATTACGTGAGGGGTGTGCGCAGTAGTTGAATCAACACTGGAAGCATTCGGGCTCCCTTTCGCAAAATTCGCCACAAATTGACCAATTAAGTTCTCAAGCACTATTGCTGACTGTGTCTGGTCGATTTGATCCTTATCCTTTAAAAAAGTTTCCGCACCACCGGGACTAAGACCCACAAATTTTCCACCCAACAATCCTTGGGTAAAAATACTAGCATCGCTATCACTCGGTATCTGGTTATATTTCGCATCCAAGCGCAGGGACACTACGGCTTTATAAACCTTAGAATCATATTCAATTTTATTTACGCGGCCTACTGCAACCCCTGAAATCGACACTGGCGCTCCCACTTTAAGGTCGCCTATATTGTCGAATCTCGCCGTCACGTCAAAATGCGGGGCATTACCGAATGAAATGCCACGACTGGTTGTTTGCGTTGTCAAAAAAAATAAGGCCGCAAAACCCAGCAGCACGAATAATCCTGTCCCTAAATTTAAAGTCCGCGATTTTTGCATATACTCAATCCTTTACAGAAACGCAGCTGTAATCAAATAGTCTAAAAACAACACTACGACCGCTGAGGTCACTACAGTGCTGGTAGTGGCCCGCCCCACGCCCTCCGCAGTTGGTGCCGCGTAATAACCTTGATAAACCGCAATAGCGCTACAGGCAATTCCAAACACACAACTTTTAACAATACCCTCACTGATATCCACAATCCCGACCGACGCACGCATCTGTGACCAAAAACTGCCAGAATCCACACCCATGATTTGGACACCCACTAATTGCGCTCCGTATAATCCAACCATGCTAAAAATGGCCGCGAGTAACGGCATTGCAATGACTCCACCCAAAAACCTCGGCACCACAACTCTGCGTATAGGGTCAACTGCCATCATTTCCATGGCAGATAGCTGATCGGTAGCCTTCATAAGGCCCAGTTCAGATGTCAGCGCCGTGCCCGCTCTTCCGGCGAATAGAAGCGCCGTCACTACCGGCCCTAGCTCTTTAACTAACCCAATGGCGGCCGCGGTACCCAGGGCTTCTTCCGAACCGAATCGCTGCAACAACTGATACCCCTGCAAACCCAAAACCATGCCGACAAATAAGCCGGACAGCATAATAATGACTAGCGATAGTGCCCCTGAATTATAAGTTTGCTGCACAATCAGATCCATACGCAAAAACGCTCGCGGCGAATTGATCAATAGGCGAAACAAAAAACGCACCAATGCGCCCGCCGCAATCAACGATTCGGAAAGACTGTTCCACCATTCCTTAAACAAGTTTATGCCTCTTCACGAGCAAGCAATTCACCAAAATAATCGGTGGCCGGGAAATGAAACGGTACCGGACCATCGCTAAGTCCGCCCATAAACTGCGCAACAATTTTTGAAGGATTACAGTGCAACTCCTTAGGGGTACCGTTAGCAACTACCTTGCCGCCCGACAATAGCAATATCTGATCGGCCACTGATGAAATCTCTTTCACATCATGAGACACCACGATGCTCGTAAGACCCAGTACATCGTTTAAGCGACGGATCAAACGCAATATGACGCCCATGGATATCGGATCCAAACCGACGAAGGGTTCATCGTAAATTAAGATCTCTGGATCCATGACGATGGCCCGCGCCAAAGCCACCCGTCGGTTCATTCCGCCGGACAACTCGGAAGGCATAAGCTCGGCTGCTCCTCTTAGGCCGACTGCTTGCAACTTGGTGAGAACCAGTTGCCGGATTAAGCGTTCAGGCAAATCGGTGTGTTCCCGCAAAGCAAACGCTACATTCTCAAACACACTCAAATCCGTCAACAGTGCGCCATTTTGAAAAAGCATCCCCATACGCTGACGCAGCCTATAAAGCGCTTCACGACTCAACGACTTAATTTCCGACCCAGCCACTTCAACAGCGCCACTATCTGCCAGTATTTGGCCAGTAACCAACCGCAGCAGCGTGGTTTTGCCAGTACCACTAGGGCCCATGACCGCAGTCACTCGACCTCGGGGAATCACCATATCCAACCCATCAAAAATAGTTCGCCCTCCCACGACATAGTTCAGGTTGCGAATCTCAATGATATTTGCTTGACTCATAGGCAAATGACCAGGCCCACCATAGGTCGCCTCAAATTTAGCCGCAGATTTACTGTTCTTAAAATGGAGTATTTTCCATGGACGACTTATAGAGCCCGGTGGCGGCCAATCCATTCAATTTAGCGCGCTTGAACAAAGCTTTCTGAGCCGCTTCAACACGCTCCGGTTTACCGCTCCAGCTCATTAAAACGTCTTCTTGAAGTGCGCGACCATAACTAAATGTTAGCGTCCAAGGTAAATTTTTGGTGGCGTTCATTAAATTCAAATGCAACGTCGCCTCGGAAGGACTTTGACCACCCGATAGAAACGCAATACCGGGAACCGCACTCGGCACATGCCGCCTTAAGCATCGGATGGTCGCGGCAGCCACTTCGTCAGGAGATGGCTGTACCGGGGATTTTTTTCCGGCGATCACCATGTTCGGTTTGAGTATCATTCCTTCCAAGTGGATTCGTGCCGCGAACAAATGCGTGAAAACACTTTCCAAAACACGATCCGTCACTTGCTCGCAACTTTGGAACGTATGATCGCCGTCCATCAATATCTCGGGCTCTACGATCGGCACAATGCCCGCTTCTTGACACAACGAGGCGTAGCGAGCAAGTGCCGCTGCGTTTGCGTCAACTGCATAGGCGCTAGGCCCACCCTCAGCGATGTTAAGGACTGCACGCCATTTGGCAAATCGAGCCCCCAATCGATAATATTCCGCGAGGCGCTCGCGCAGTCCATCGAGCCCTTCGGTGATGGTATCACCCGGAAATTCAGGCAAACTTTTTGTCCCCATATCCACTTTGATGCCCGGTACCATGTTGCGCTTCGCCAAATACACCGGAAACGGAATACCTTCCCGGGTTTTCTGACGGAGTGTCTCGTCATATAAAATCACACCACTGACGTACTCATCCACGCCGGTTGCGGTGAATAATAATTCACGGTAAGCGCGACGATTCTCTTCGGTGGATTCCACCTTAATAGTATCAAATCGCTTTTTTAGCGTGCTATTGCTCTCATCGGCCGCCAGTATGCCCTTACTTCTTGATATCAAAGCCTGAGCAATCGCAGCGAGTTCTTGTGTGTTCATAGGCGGGATCACTTTTTAGGTTGGTGCACTTAAGTTCTTAACCTCGCAAGGATAACAAAATTAATCGGTAACCGCCCTGCGGGTAGAAATTTAAGCTAAATAGGACTAAGCTAGTCCTACTTAGTTTTAGAGCCGTTATCACACCCTAATTGGGGCACCGAGTCTATATGTTACGCATGGGAAAACTTACGGATTATGCAACCGTGGTACTAGCAAGCTTAGCGCAGGAGCCCACACGGCACCGCGCTGCTGCGGAACTTGCCGACCGCACTCACTTAAGTCGACCAACCGTCAGTAAAGTACTAAAAGAATTGCAGCGTGCGGGAATGGTGATCTCTTCGCAAGGATCGCTGGGCGGCTATCGTCTCGCACGGGACCCTAGTGACATCACTGCCGCGCAAATTCTTGATGTCTTCGAAGGGCCGATTGCGATCACGGAATGCAGCGGCGCCGCGAGTCAATGCGGCATTGAACACCTTTGTCGAGTCAGCGGGCCTTGGCAAAAAGTCAATGCAGCGATTCGCCGTGCGCTGGAAGATTTAACATTACATCAATTAGCGGGGCTTGATCTGGTTAAGGGACGTACCCTTGAGCGCGCCAAGGAAAGAACAAAATCAATTGAGGTGCCCCGTGGCCAGTAAACCTCAAGACATCGAGGCGCTTATTGGCCAGAAATATCAGCACGGATTCGTGACTGACATTGAATCCGATAGTTTTCCTGTCGGGCTTGATGAAAACGTCGTGCGTGCGATTTCCCAAAAAAAACGCGAACCGGTGTTTTTGCTCAATTGGCGTCTTAAAGCATTTCAGCACTGGCAAACATTAAGAGAACCCACTTGGGCGCATGTGCATTACAAGCCCATTGACTATCAAGATATCTCGTACTATTCGGCACCACGGGCGCCGGCGAATGCTCCCAAAAGCCTTGACGAAGTGGATCCAAAATTGCTCGCGACCTATGCCAAGCTAGGCATCCCTTTGCACGAGCGTGCGAGACTCGCTGGTGTCGCTGTGGACGCGGTGTTTGACAGCGTCTCCGTAGCTACTACCTTTAAGGACAAACTCGCGAAAGCCGGCGTCATATTTTGTTCGTTTTCTGACGCGGTACTCAATCACCCCGATTTGGTTGAACAGTACCTAGGATCCGTCGTACCTATTGCTGATAACTTTTTTGCTGCACTAAATTCGGCTGTTTTTTCAGACGGTTCGTTTGTCTACGTGCCCAAAGGTGTGCGCTGCCCTATGGAACTATCCACTTATTTCAGAATTAATGCGGCAAAAACCGGACAATTCGAACGTACTCTGATTATAGCAGCAGAAGGTGCCACGGTCAGTTATTTAGAGGGGTGCACGGCACCGATGCGCGATGAAAATCAGTTGCATGCCGCAGTAGTTGAGCTTGTAGCGCTAGATGACGCGCGAATTAAGTATTCAACAGTACAGAATTGGTATCCCGGCGATGAAAACGGCGTTGGTGGTATTTATAATTTTGTCACCAAACGTGGTGATTGTCGCGGGCGAAACGCCAAGATTTCCTGGACGCAGGTGGAAACTGGGTCTGCCATTACCTGGAAATACCCAAGCTGTATATTGCGCGGAGAGAACTCGGTAGGTGAATTTTATTCTGTAGCGGTGGCTAACAACTACCAACAGGCCGATACCGGCACCAAAATGATTCATATTGGTCGCAACTCGCGCAGTACCATTGTCTCAAAAGGCATTTCGGCAGGTCATGCTGAAAACACCTATCGAGGGTTAGTCAAAATACTACCCAGCGCAGTCGGCGCTCGCAATTTTACGCAGTGCGACTCGCTGCTCATGGGTCCCAATTGCGCCGCCCATACATTTCCCTACATGGAAGTAAAAAATATTAGCGCTACCGTAGAGCATGAGGCAAGTACATCGAAAATAGGTGAAGACCAGTTATTTTACTGCCTACAACGGGGCATTTCGGCCGAAGATGCAGTCAATATGATTGTCAATGGATTCTGCAAAGTGGTCTTTAAAGAATTACCGATGGAATTTGCCGTCGAAGCGCAAAATCTTCTCGCCGTCAGTTTGGAAGGCGCTGTCGGCTAGCTTGAAGGAAAAATCTTGTTAAAAATCTCGAAGTTAAGTGCGCGCATAGGCGACAAAAGCATACTCAATGGAATCGATCTGGCGGTCAATGCAGGCGAGGTACATGCCATTATGGGGCCAAACGGTTCAGGCAAGAGTACTTTGGCGCAAGTATTGGCCGGTCGTCAAGAATACGAAGTAACCGCAGGATCGGTGAGTTTTGCAGGTCAGGATTTACTGGCCTTATCCACGGAAGATCGGGCCCGTGCAGGTCTATTCCTGGGCTTCCAATATCCGGTAGAAATTCCCGGGGTCAACAATGTTTACTTACTGAAGGCTGCATTAAATGCCAAACGCAAAGCCGTCGGAGAGTCGGAAGTCGATGCCTATGAATTCTTGACGCTGATTAAGCAAAAAATGAAGCTGATGCAAATGAGCGAGAGTTTTTTGACTCGTGGTGTGAACGAAGGATTCTCTGGCGGGGAAAAAAAACGCAATGAGATATTGCAGATGTTAGTTTTGGAACCAAAATTATCCATCCTCGACGAAACCGATTCTGGGCTGGATATCGACGCACTAAAGATTGTTTCACTGGGCGTGAATAGCCTGAGAAGCCAAAATCGCGCTATTATCTTGGTCACTCACTACCAACGATTGTTGGATTACATTGTCCCCGATTATGTGCATGTACTATCGGGCGGCCGCATCCTGAAATCAGGTGATAAATCTCTAGCGCTTGAACTCGAACGTCGCGGCTATGATTGGGTACGCGAGAGCGCTGCGGCATGATGGTGAATTCAGCCATGCGCTCATTTGAAGAGCAATGGCAACGACGTAGCATTGGTCTCATCGGTACCGCGGGGCCCATTCAAAGTTTGCAAGAACAAGCCATGCGACGCTTTGTAAATCTCGGGTTACCCTCAGCTCGCGACGAGAGTTGGCGTAATACTAGTCTGCGCCAATTAGCGGCTTCGCATTTCGGGGATGCACTTGATGTGCCTTGCGCACCGCGCCTGGAGCCTATCGAAATCTCCTGGTTAGCCGCTAGCGACATACCTACCATTATCATGGTCAATGGGTACCCTCAACTCGCCTGGCTTGATCGATCAGTCTTAAACGGCGTCTCGATTAGTACTATTAAAGATATCGCGAAAACACGCCCGGGCTATTTGATTAATTTATTAGAACCCTTGTCCGACTTAGAGCAGCGACGTTGGCTACTTCTGAACAGCGCACTATTTGTCGATGGGTTACATTTAAAAATAACCGCAAAAATAAACACTCCCGTACTAATCATTCACGTATCCAGCGGTAACGCGCGGGACGGTGTAAACGCACCCATCAGCAACTATCCTCGCGTCATCATCGAATCGGCAAAAAATTCGAGTGCGACCGTCATCGAACATCATGTGGGAGCGAGTCAACAGAGTGTATTTTCTAATTCAGTGAGTCATCTTGATGTGGAAGATAACGCTAAAATCCAGCACTATAGAATTTTCTCAACCGATGCCAATACCAGCCATATTGACAGCTTAGACATTCGTCTGGGGCGGGACAGTCACTGCCAACAATTTACAATGATCTTAGGCGGCGGGCTAGTTCGCACCAATCTAGAGGCCGAACTGAATCAGCCAGGCGCCGCCTTAGAGAATTACTCGCTTCTGGTAGGACGCGCGAGTAGACACATAGATTGCGTTAATATAGTGCGGCATAACGCACGTAATACTACTAGCAAACAAACCGCTCGCGCCGTTGCCAGCGATGAAAGTCGAGTCATTATTAATAGTAAAGTCGTCGTCGAAGTCGGTGCCCAACATTCCGAATCGCAGCAGTCTTGTCGTGGTTTGCTGTTATCGCCCAAGGCTGAAATTGATACCCGGCCACAGTTGGAAATTCACACTGATGAAGTCAAGTGTGCACACGGGGCGACCACGGGCCGGTTAGATCCCGATATGCTGTTTTACATGCTATCTCGGGGCCTTGATCGCAACACTGCTCAGAGCTTGTTGGTATATGCTTTTCTCGGTGACGTGCTAACAAACATGTCGGTGGTCGGAGTTCGATCTGCGATTGAAAATGTGCTGATCGGCCAGTTGCCAAATTCACAATTGTTACGGGAATTTCAATGACTTTTTCTGCATCAGAGATCCGGCAAGAGTTTCCAGCTTTAGCCCGTGTTATACACGGCAAACCATTGGCTTACTTGGACAGCGGCGCTTCAGCTCAACGGCACATTAGTGTCATCGAGGCGGTCAACGATTATGAACGGAATTATCATGCCAATGTTCATCGAGGTGTTCATACCCTGAGCGAAGAAGCTACCGCACTTTATGAGGGCGCGCGCGCGCGAATAGTGAAATTTTTGGGTGCCAAGTCTTCGCGTGAAATTATATTTACGCGAGGTACTACCGAGGCGATCAATCTAGTGGCTCAAAGTTATGCGAGGCCCCTACTTAAGATAAATGATGAGATTCTTATTACTCACTTGGAACATCACGCCAACATCGTTCCGTGGCAAATGGTCTGCGAACAGACTGGCGCAAAGCTCGTTGTCGTTCCAATGGATTCGCAGGGTGAAATTCATCTCGAGGCGGCCATAGCTCTTATGGGGTCACGCACACGCATGTTTGCGTGTGCTCATGTCTCGAATGCGCTAGGTACAGTTTTGCCAATTCAAAAACTAGTTGAGGCTGCGAAGGCTCGCGGTATCACCACCCTAATCGACGGAGCACAAGCCATTGCACATTTTCCCGTCAACGTACAAGCACTCGGCTGTGATTTCTACGTATTTTCCGGTCATAAAATGTTCGCTCCTACTGGCACGGGAGTGCTTTACGGTCGCGAAGCTTTGCTAGAAAGTATGCCCCCCTGGCAAGGCGGCGGCGACATGATTTTGACGGTGAGCTTTACTAAAACTACCTACAATGGTTTACCTAATAAATTTGAAGCGGGGACACCTAATATTTCAGGTGTGATCGGTTTGGGGGCAGCCGTTGACTTTCTCAATGGTCTCGACCGCGCAGCGGCCCACGCTCACGAAACCGCCCTCTTAGACCATGCCACTGACCGCTTAAGGAAGATTCCCGGCCTTGAGTTTATTGGCACGGCCACTAACAAAGCCAGCCTAGTGTCTTTTCTGGTTAAAGGTGTTCACCCGCATGATCTTGGAACTGTTCTCAATGACGAAGGTATCGCGATACGCGCGGGTCACCATTGCGCAATGCCCGTGATGGAATACTTTAAGGTACCTGCAACCGCACGCGCATCATTTGCCTTCTACAATACACTTGAAGAAATTGACCGTTTGGGCGGCGCCATCGAACACGCCGTCAAGATTTTTTCCTGAATAGGACTATGTATGGATCTGCAAGATTTATATCGCGACGTAATTCTTGACCACAATCGCAAACCGCGTAACTTTGGTCCGCTTGACCCTGCCGACGTCAGCCTTGAAGGTTTTAACCCCCTGTGCGGCGATCGCCTTACGTTGCGCCTAAAATTTGTTGGTGATCTTATTTCGGATATTCGATTTGAAGGTCAAGGATGTGCGATCTCAACCGCGTCGACTTCTTTGATGACTGAGGCGGTTAAAGGTAAGACTCGCGATCAGGCACTCGCATTATTCAAACGCGTACATGAGCTACTGACCATCGACACCGCTAACGCCGATGAGCTGGGAAAATTAGCCGCCCTATCAGGCGTACGCGGATATCCCGCGCGGGTTAAGTGTGCAAGTCTATGCTGGCATACCCTAGAGTCTGCTTTACGTCCACCGGCTGCCTGAGTAATTTTAGAATTATGTACTCGCATGATAACGAACCCTTTGTAGTGCAACGCGAAATAAAAGCGGTCGCGATCCCAGCGGGTGTAGAAGTCAATCTTAAAATTGGCGCGGTCGGTTACATCACCCAAGCACTGGGAGGTAGCTTCACAGTGTATGTCGACGGCAATCTCTTTAGAATAGCGGGTTCGGATGCGGATGCCATCGGAAAGACTTCGGCTAGCGCACCCGAAGTTCCGCTGGGCGCTTCCGAGGATGATTTCAAGAACATCATATGGCAACAACTCAAAACCTGCTACGACCCAGAAATTCCAGTCAACATTGTAGACCTCGGCTTAATTTATACCTGCGATATCACTAAAAACGCCGACTCCTCGCGATCCGTGGACATTAAAATGACCCTCACCGCACCAGGTTGCGGCATGGGTGAAATTTTGGTGCAGGATGTTCGTGACAAAGTACAAATCGTAGCGTCCGTGATACACGCCAATGTGGAGCTGGTATTCGATCCGCCCTGGAACCAATCCATGATGTCAGACGCCGCCCGCTTACAGACCGGCATGATGTAGGGCGCAATGAACTCTCGCCGCCTGACCTTATTGCGCCACGGCCAGGCGCAACCCATCGACAGCTGTGACGAGGATTTTGAACGCAGTCTTACGCATCGCGGCGAAATAGAAGCAGAAGAGATGGGTAAACGCTTACGCTTACGCAGCTTGATCCCAGACCTTATTTTAGTGAGCCCCGCCGAACGAACCTGGGCTACCGCAGCAATAATCGCCAATTTTAGTGAGTGTGACCCGAAGCAAGTCCAGTGCGCGCGCGAACTCTATCTAGCCAGCGCTGAGATCATCTGGCGGCTGGTTCAAAGGCTACCTGCTAGCGCTCACCACGTGCTCCTATGCGGTCACAATCCAGGCTTAAGCCATTTGGCGAGTCGACTGGGGCCTAAACCCCAAAATCGAGATCTGCCCACTGCGGGGCTGGCAACCGCAGAATGGAGCGGCATAGGTTGGGATCAACTGATTCCTGAAACCGCACAACTCTGTGATCTCGACGATCCTGATAGCATGGCCGATCTGTGGGTCTAGGTTTGATCACGTTGTAGCTTCATCAGCAGGCGTCGATCGCGCTTGTCCGGCCTAACTTCAGGTCTGGGTCGTGTAAGCTGCGCTAAGCGATGTTGTTCTCGGAATAACGCGCGGCGGTCAAGACTCGTGGAAGTCTCCCGGTACTGAGCACTCGCCTCGATGGCTGTACCGCGTCGATGCGGTAGTCCGAGAACATCGAACTCGGCGACGACCCCTTGTAGCGATACCGTTATCTGATCCTCAATCCGCACGCGATGGGCCGGTTTGACACGCACCGCATTCAAATGCACTTTGCCGCCGTCAATCGCTTCAGTCGCGAGGCGCCGGGTTTTGTAAAACCGAGCAAACCAAAGCCATCGATCTAAGCGATGTTCCACTATAATATCCTTATGAAAACTTTTCGTGAGCGACTCAAGGAAGACACTCAAGCGCTCGAGGGCGCCGGATTACTCAAGCGTGAACTGGTCATAGGCTCCGCACAAGGTCCGGTCATAACTCTGGCAGATGGGCGCGAAATGATCAATTTGTGCGCAAACAACTATTTGGGTCTCGCCAACCACCCCGATATTTTAAGCGCCGGGCATCGAGCGCTGGACAAATACGGATACGGCGCAGCCTCGGTTCGGTTCATATGCGGCACTATGAGCGTCCATCGGGAACTTGAGCAACGCTTAAGCAGCTATCTGGGTATGCAAGACACGATTCTGTACTCTTCGTGCTTTGATGCCAATGGTGGATTATTCGAGACCTTGCTCGACGAAAAAGACGCCATCATTAGTGACTCCCTCAATCATGCCAGCATCATTGACGGCGTTCGATTGTGCAAAGCTAAGCGCTTGCGTTATGCCAACAATGATATGAATGAACTTGAGCATTGCCTACAACAGTGCGCCGACGCGCGGGTACGTTTGATAGCCACAGATGGCGTATTTTCGATGGATGGATCTATTGCAAAATTACGTGATGTGTGCGACCTAGCCGAGCGCTTTAACGCACTAGTCATGGTTGACGATTCACACGCCACCGGTTTTATGGGTAAGCGCGGCCGTGGATCGCATGAATTTTGTGATGTGATGCAGCGCGTTGACATTCTTACCGGTACTTTGGGCAAAGCGCTGGGCGGCGCCAGCGGCGGCTATATCAGCGCCGATCAGGACATTGTGGCGTGGCTACGTCAGCGATCGCGGCCTTACCTTTTTTCCAATAGCATCCCGCCCATGGTGGCTGCTGGAACTTTGTGTGCTTTGGATATTTTGGAGAGTTCCGACGACCTGTGTCGGCAACTGCATAGCAATGCGCGCTATTTTCGTGGCCAACTGCAGCAACTAGGCTTTGCGCTGTTGCCGGGCGAACATCCGATTATCCCTATCATGTTGGGTGAGGCTCCGCTTGCGGTGCGCCTCGCTGAACTCGCTCAGGCAGCCGGCGTATACGTCGTGGCATTTTCGTTCCCCGTCGTGCCCCATGGCAAAGCGCGCATCCGCACTCAAATGAATGCTGCACATAGCCTCGAGCAACTAGATCAGGTGGTCAAAATATTGAGCTGCGCTGCACGGCAGCTTGGCGTTATTATTTAAGGAAAGTGTATGAAAGCTCTAGTCAAAGCGCGCGCTGAACCCGGTATTTGGATGCAGGAGGTGGCGCACCCCACTGTCGGCCATAACGACGTGCTTATTAAAATAAGACGCACCGCAATTTGCGGTACAGATATGCATATTTATAACTGGGACGCATGGGCGCAAAAAAACGTGCCAGTGCCCATCGCGATAGGTCACGAGTACTGTGGTGAAATTGTAGAAATTGGCAGTGAAGTTCGCGGTTTGCAAGCGGGCGACCGCGTCTCGGGAGAAGGTCATATTACTTGCGGCTTTTGCCGCAATTGTCGCGCGGGCCGCCGTCACCTGTGCCGCAACACCCTAGGTGTTGGTGTGAATAGAGCAGGCGCGTTTGCCGAGTACCTTGCGATACCCGCCACCAATGTATTTAAGCTCCCCGCTGCTATCGATGATGAAATCGCCGCCATTCTGGATCCTTTCGGCAATGCCACGCACACGGCTCTCGCGTTTACGGTAGTCGGCGAAGATGTGCTGATCTCTGGCGCAGGTCCAATCGGCATTATGGCGGTGGCTATCGCGCGCCATTGCGGCGCCAGACATGTAGTTATTACCGACGTCAATGACTACCGCCTGGAGATTGCAGCTAGTCTAGGAGCCTCTAGGGTCGTTAACGTTAATCGAGAGTCACTGGATAACGTTATGCGCGAACTGGGCATGGAGGAAGGCTTTGACGTGGGCTTCGAAATGTCTGGCAATCCAACGGCACTACGAGAAATGTTACGTACGATGAACCACGGCGGCAGTATTTCACTACTCGGAATTCCACCGGGAGACACAGCGGTAGATTGGAACTTAATTATTTTTAAAGGATTGATCATCAAGGGTATTTACGGACGCGAGATGTTCGAGACCTGGTACAAAATGTCGAGCATGCTACAAAGCGGTTTGAACATACGACCGGTTATTACTCATCGAATGGGAGTCCATGATTATCGCGATGGTTTTGAGATCATGAATACCGGAAAAGCAACGAAAGTTATTTTAGACTGGTCGAGCCCTTAAGCGCCTGACGCAGATCGCGGGGTTCTTGACACCAGCAATAGGCATATAATCCGCGGGGGTCATTAAGGCGGGCAATATCCTTTGCTTGCCTTATAACTGGATCTAAAATCTCAGCGATGCTGCTAGGCCCAGGAAATAGTCCGAGCGCATACCCTGCACGGGCGACATGTGAATGCAACTGCATGAGCAATTGTTCGCGCAACGAAAGATCGCTTTCGATGTATTGAGTCTCATAATCGCTGCCGAGATCTGCTAGTTTTGCAGCAGCCTCAGTCGCATCTTTAAGCCCACCCAGGTGATCGACAAGTCCGATACGTTGCGCATCCACTCCCGCCCATACCCGACCCTGCGCAATTTTATCGACATCTTCGACGGATTTTTTGCGGCCATCCGCAACACGCTGCATAAAAACAGCGTAGGCATGTTCAACGGAATTCTGTAGCAATTTACTCATTTCAGGCGAGATATTACGATCGAGGCGCATAGCGCCCGCCAGCGGCGTTGTCCCAAGACCATCTACAGCGACGCCTAGCTTTGCGAGCGTACGGGCGAAGGTGGGCACCACTGAAAACACTCCTATGGAACCGGTAAGAGTCGTGGGACTCGCAAAAATTTGATTGGCAGCAGTCGCAATATAATAGCCTCCCGACGCCGCATACGTGCTCATGGAGACAACCACAGGTTTACCCGCCTTACGTAAATTTTGTACTTCGCGCAAGATCTGCTCTGAGGCAAACATACTGCCGCCAGGACTATCGACGCGCAGCACCACAGCCTTCACCGAATTATCGTAGCGAGCCTGCCGCAATACGTCGACCGTACTATCTCCACCGATGGTACCCGGTGGTTGACGACCGTCGAGAATTTCACCGGATGCCACGACTATCCCCACGTGCGCTGTGGATTTACTTTTCAACACGAGTTTGGATCTGACTGATACCAGATATTGATTTAATCCCACGGCATTGAACGAATGCGTATCTTCGTCCTCACCCACCAAACCCTTAAGTTCGTCGGCGACCTGGCGTCGACTCTTTAAGGCGGTCACTAACCCCTTTTGTAAGGCAAGTTTGGCCGCATCGCCATTTACTGCGGCCAGTGCCGCCGGCTCGTCTCCAATGTATTCGCTCAGCGCTTTGCTAGGCAACGAGCGGGCTCTAGTGACATCCTGCTGGTAGGAGTTCCACAACGCGTCCAGCCAAACAGTACTCTCTTGACGCTCCGCGGCCGACATTTCACTGCGCGAATATTGATCGGTATAGCTTTTGTAGGTACCCGCTCTGTATATATTCACATCGACCCCGAGCTTATCGATGGCTTCTTTCAAAAACATGCGGTAATAACTAAAACCGGTAATTTCGATCGAACCGAGAGGATCGAGATACACCTCACCGGCCTGAGCTGCGAGATAGTATTGATCTTGATCCAGAAAATCGGCAGCAACTACTACCCGTTTCCCGGAGAGACGAAAATCACGCAACACGGCCGCAATTTCTTGCAACTTAGAGAGGCCCGATTTGTCCATCTGTGCCAAATCCAAAACAATTAATTTGATGCGCGAATCGTTTTTTGCCGCATCAATAGCGTCGGTGACATCTTTCAGCAAAGTTTCAGGCGCGGGACCGCCCGACGCCTGACCAAAAGCCCGGCGCAACGGGTCGGTGGCCAACTGTTCAACCAACTCCCCTTCTGGTGCAATAACCAAAGCCGCTGACTTGGGCACCGAGGGGATGGAGGTATGAAATGCCGCAACAAGAAAGCCGGCAATGGTCAGTAACAAAATAAGGTGCAGCGTCTTACGAACGCCGTCAAGCAGCCGCCAGAGTATCCCCAAAAATCCCCGCACAGCGGCTCCCACACCCATTGCTTAAAGGTTAAGTCTTCTCGTCGATACGGGCAGCCTTCCCAGAGAGTTCTCGCAGGTAGTAGAGCTTGGCACGGCGTACGGCACCACGGCGTTTTACGCTAACTTCACTTATTGCTGGGCTGTGCGTCTGAAAAACCCGTTCAACGCCTTCACCATGCGATATTTTTCGCACCGTAAATGACGAATTAAGGCCGCGGTGCTTCATTGCGATGACCACACCTTCATAGGCTTGAACGCGCTCTCGCTCACCCTCAACGACTTTTACTTGTACAATTATTGTATCGCCAGGATTAAATTCGGGAAGCGCCCGTGTGGCACGTTCTGCGTTTAATTGTTGAATAATCTTATTCATAACATCAACCTCGCCTTCTTAAATTCTTCCAACATTTTTCGTTCTTCTGCACTCATTCCACGGCGCTCCAGCATCTCTGGTCTGCGCAACCAAGTCCGCCCCAACGCTTGCTGCAATCGCCAACGCCGAATCTGGGCATGATCCCCGCCCATCAAAACCGCAGGCACCTCGCCTGCGCCCACTTGCGGCGGCCGCGTGTAATGCGGCCAATCTACCAGGCCGTTACTAAATGACTCTTCCACAGCCGATTGCGCCGACCCTAAAGTACCCGGCAATAGCCGCGCTATCGCATCGATCACCACCAGTGCCGGTAGCTCGCCGCCTGACAGCACATAATCACCAATCGACCACGTGTCGTCGATTTCACTCTCAAGTAAGCGTTCATCAACGCCCTCATATCGCCCCGCCACCAGCACCAAACCCGGCCAAGTACTGGCTTGTCGCGCCACGGCTTGATCAAATCTTGCCCCATCAGCCCCTAAATACACCCGTCGCGACCCTGGGGGCAGACTGGCCGTCGCAGCCTGTAACGCGTCGCGTAAAGGCTCCACTTTCATCACCATGCCCGGACCGCCGCCGTAGGGCCGATCATCAACCGTACGATGCACATCATGTGTGTGCATGCGCGGATCAAAACACTCGACCCTAAGTACTCCGTTGTCTACCGCCCGTCCCACTACGCCATGCGCGAGCGCCTCCTGTAACATCACAGGAAACAAAGTGACGACCGCAATCCGCACGTTAGGTGGGCCCGCTGTCCCAATCCACAACGATACGTCGCAATTTCAAATCAACTCGTCGCAAATACCTCGGCAAGGCCGGTATCCAATATTCCTTGTCCCCGCGCACCACCATGAACGCATGTGCCGGTGTTTCAATAAAATGCTGCACAGTCCCGAAACTGACTTCACTCAAATTCACCACCTCACAACCCATTAGGTCGGCTCGGTAGTAATCATTTTCTGCGCGTGCTGGTAGTTCGGCACGCAGCACGCAGATCTCGGCACCTCGCAGACCAATGGCCTGATCTCGATCACGGATGCCTTCAAACCTGGCGGTCAGTTGGCCACCGCTGCGACCGCTTTCCTCTACGCGATATACCCGCCACGCACCCTTCGCGCCAACGTGCAAGCGACGGTGTTCTAACAATCGTCCAGCAGGTTCAGTAAATGAGCGCAGTTTAACCCAGCCTCGAACGCCGAAAGGCGCCCCAATGCTACCAATTTGAATGAGCGCTGGATCGCTCACCGCTACACTCGAAAACTCAGTTTGAACCTCAGGCCGCTTGTTTGCGGAAAGTGGTCAACAACTGCTTGACGCGATCTGACATCTTGGCACCCTTCGAGGCCCAATGTTCAATGCGAGCCACATCCAGCCGTAATTTTATTTCGGCGCCACGCGCAACAGGATTAAATAAACCAACACTTTCAAGGCTAGTGCCGCCTTGGCGTTTGCGACTATCCGTCACTACAACATGATAGAAAGGCGTTTTCTTGCCGCCCCGTCGAGTCAATCGGATCGTCACCATCGTTTTTCACCTTAAAGAAGAGCCAGGCCCGAGCCTTTACATAGCCGGCAATTGTAATAACAATTAGGGGTCAAGGGCAACCTTATCTTTAAGGGGGTAGACGTCCACCCAAGCCGCGCATCATGTTCTTAAGCATGCCGCCTCTAGCGAATTTTTTCATAGTCTTTTGCATATGGTCAAATTGCTTCAAAAGACGATTAAGCTCTGGTAAGGGAACCCCCGAACCGTTAGCTATGCGGCGTTTGCGGGAGCTATCCAGCATATCCGGTCGACGCCGTTCTCGCGGTGTCATAGAGTCGATAATGCCGATTTGGCGCTTCAAAGCCTTGGGATTGACCGCATTCGCAGCTGCGCTCGCCTTGGCTTGCATTTGCGCCGGCAGCTTATCTAGCAAGGCCGACACCCCTCCCATATTGTAGAGTTGGGACAACTGATCGCGTAAATCTGCCAAATCGAACGCCTTGCCCTTGCTAATCTTTTGGGCCAGTTTTTCGGCCTTTTCCTGATCCACCTGCGACTGAACTTGTTCTACCAGCGAGAGTACATCGCCCATGCCTAATATGCGGGAGGCAATACGTTCCGGCTGAAACAACTCCAAAGCGTCAGATTTCTCTCCGGTACCCACAAAAATAATGGGTTTGCCGGTAATTTGCCGCACCGAAAGCGCTGCCCCCCCTCTGGCATCGCCGTCGGTTTTAGTGAGCACGACCCCGGTAAGGCTTAGCGCCTCATCAAATGCTCGCGCAGCGTTAACTGCGTCCTGGCCCGCCATGCTGTCGACTACAAATAGTCGCTGGTGCGCTTTGAGGACCGTGTCCAGCATTTGAACTTCCGCCATCATGTCGGCGTCCACGTGCAACCGACCTGCGGTATCGAGCAATAGCACGTCGTAAGCCTGCAGAGACGCTTCAGTCAACGCGCGCCGCGCAATCGCCACCGGATCTTCCCCACCATGACTCGCGGCGAACCCGGCACCCACTTGAGTAGCCAGAGTCTGCAGCTGTAGAATCGCAGCTGGTCGGTAAACGTCAGTACTGACCATTAAAACTTTCTTTTTTTCTTTTTCGATCAGCCAACGGGCCAGTTTCCCTGCGGTCGTTGTCTTACCCGCTCCCTGGAGCCCCGCTAACATCACCACTACGGGCCGTTGAGCCCGAAGATTAAGTCCCGTACTCGCCTCGCCCATGAGTCGTACGAGTTCCTCGTGCACGATCTTAATAAAAGTCTGCCCGGGGGTAACGCTCTTGGTCACTTCTACACCGATTGCGCGCGTCTTGACCGATTCCGTAAAAGCTTTAACGATAGGCAATGCAACATCGGCATCCAGCAATGCCATTCGTACCTGACGTACGGCATCCGCGATATTGTCGTCGCTTAGTCGACCTCGGCCCGACATCGCACGGACTGCTAAAGAAAGCTTTTCAGTTAATGTGTCAAACATATTCCCATTATAGTGCGTTTTGGGATTTGATTTCAGCGGCACCTAGGCGTACTTACGTCCTTTATGTCATTATTTGCGGGTCGTGACGCCCGCATTCACATATTTACACCTCGTGATATCCGCTGGCATTCCATTGCTGCTGTATAGCGCCAGTGCCTGGGTCATGCTACGAACCATCCGCAACCGAAGACTTGAACCCTTTGCCTGGGGCTTGAGCATTGCCGCCCTCTTCGCCCACAGCGGAGCGCTGGTCGGAGTGATGCGTTTCATGGGTTCCTCCAGTTTTGGTTTAACAACGTCAATTTCCTTGTTGGCTTGGACTATTGCAGTGCTGGCTCTTTGTTTTGCAATTGAGCGACAAAATCGGGTGCTAGGGGCAATTCTGCTAGCGTGCGCAGGAGTAGGCGCCGCGCTTACCGGCAGCCCGCAGGAGTTCGCAGAATCCACTGCACCGGGTTGGGAGCTCACGGCTCACATTATGCTTTCGATGGGTGCTGCCGCGCTGCTGTTTGCGGCAGCCGCCACTGCGCTATTGCTGGTTTTCCTGGATCGCCGGTTGCGTACCCGGCGAATCGCCGACCTTCCCAGCGTGCTGCCGCCACTCGACACACTTGAGAAAATTATGTTTCGGTTGATTGCTACGGGGTTTGTGCTACTCACTCTCGCACTATTTACCGGGTTTGTGTTCATCACTAATTTGTTTGCCCAACATCTTGAGCATAAAACAATTCTGTCGCTTATCGCCTGGATCATTTTCGGCGTACTGTTGATCGGACGAACGCGCTATGGTTGGCGTGGAAGAGCCGCAGTACGGTGGACTTTAAGTGGATTCGGGGTGCTGGTGCTCGCTTATTTTGGTTCAAAATACGTGCTTGAAAATATACTTGGGCGACACTGGGGCTAGCCCCACCTAAATGGCACACCCGACGCTAGGACTGATGTTTGGTAGCTTAGCGGCACTACTGATTTTGGCCGCGTTCTTAGCGGGCAGTGAAACGGCCTTAATGAGTCTGAACCGCTATCGACTACGCCATCAAGCCAATGCCGGTCATCGTGGCGCACGACTGACGGAAAAATTACTCGCACGTCCTGATCGCCTAATCGGACTAATTTTGTTGCTGAGCACGATTGTCAATGTGTTGACACCGACCTTAGTAGGTCTCATTGCTTTTCGTTTAGGTGGCGATTTTTTAGTTGCTATCTGCGTCATTGCGCTCACATTTATTATGCTCATTTTTTGCGAAGTGGCGCCGAAAACCTTCGGCGCGTTGCACCCCGCTCGACTGGCGCTGCCCTCGGCCTATGTCTACACACCGTTACTTAAACTTCTCTATCCGTTTGTGTGGGCGACCAACCTTTTAGCAAACGGTGTTTTGCGACTGCTTGGCGCTTCTCAACAACAAGCTTCTAATTCTCTTAGTAGTGAAGAATTTCGCACTGTAGTCGCAGAATCCGGCGCAATGATCCCGCACCGCCATCAACAAATGTTGGTCAGTATTTTAGATCTCGAAAGTGCCACGGTTGAGGACATTATGGTTCCGCGCAGTGAGATTGTCGGCATTGATGTTGACGATAATTGGGATCAAGTGATTGAACAACTGCGTCAATGCCAGCACACTCGATTGCCGGTATATGAGGGCGAGATAGATCGCATCATCGGCGTTTTGCATATGAAGCGTGTGGTCCACGAGTTGGCGCGTGGTCGATTAGATCGCGAGAGCTTAATCGAAGTGGCGAGTGCTCGAGAAGCCTATTTTGTGCCTTCCGGCACTACACTTAACCTACAGTTATCTAATTTTCAGCGGGACAAGCGTCGCATGGCTTTCGTGGTCGACGAATACGGCGACATCCAGGGCCTGGTGACTCTGGAGGATATTCTTGAGGAAATCGTGGGTGAATTCACCACAGACCCTGCCACAATGATGCATAAAGATGTGCATAAAGAAGCGGATGGGAGCTATGTGGCCAATGCCTCGACTACTATTCGTGCGTTAAATCGATCGATGCGTTGGAATTTACCCACCGATGGACCCAAGACATTGAATGGATTAATTGTTGAATTCCTGGAAGCCATTCCGGAGCCTGGCACCACCCTTAAACTGGCGGAATACATGATCGAGGTTTTGCAAACTGGAGATAACGCGGTCAAAACGGTGCGTATTCGACCCCCCGCAACCACCAATTCGGTGATCTCCTAAAATACGTCGAGCGCTTGATTTAAACGACTCACGCCGCGCACCGTCATGCCTTCCGGAGGTTTCTTTGGTACATTGGCATCAGGTACGATTGCTAACTTAAAGCCATGTTTAGCTGCTTCGCGCAGTCTTTCCTCACCAAACGGTACGGGACGAATTTCACCTGCTAGCCCCAATTCGCCAAAGGCTATCAAGGTATTCGGCAAGGGAGTGTCCCGTAGACTCGAACGGGCTGCTAAGACAATCGCAAGATCGCCGGCCGTTTCCGCAAGCCTTACGCCGCCAACCACGTTGGCAAAAACGTCTTGACCCTGCAGTGATAGACCCGCGTGTCGATGTGCCACCGCTAGCAGCATCGTCAGTCGATTGCCATCAATGCCCACAGCCACGCGTCGCGGATTTGATCCTAACGATGGGTCAGCCAACACTTGTACTTCAATTAGCAGAGAACGAGTACCCTCACGCATCACGGTAATGACGCTTCCGGATACGGGTTCAGAATGTCGCGACAAAAAAATCGCCGACGGGTTGGTGACCTCACGTAAGCCTTGCTCAAGCATTGCAAATACACCAATCTCGTTAGCGGCGCCAAAACGATTCTTCACCGAACGTAGCACTCGGAAGCGACTGCCTGTATCGCTTTCAAAATACAAAACCGTATCTACCATATGCTCTAGAACTCGAGGCCCAGCAATTTGCCCCTCTTTAGTGACGTGACCCACTAGCAATATGGCGGGACCGCCTGCCTTGGCAAAGCGAACTAGTTCGGCAGTACATTCGCGTAGCTGCGAAACAGCGCCGGGCGCAGATTCAACTCGCTGTGAATGCATTGTTTGAATAGAATCGACAATCAACACTTTAGCGACAAGCCCGGTTGCTGCCGCCACAATATCTTCGACGCAGGTTTCGGCAATCAAGCGTGCATCAGCGCGCTCTAGGCCTAGCCGGCGAGCGCGTAAGGCGACTTGTTTTAGCGACTCTTCGCCCGTGGCGTACAACACGGGTCCCAGCCCATTCAATGCAGCCGCAGCCTGCAGCATTAACGTCGACTTACCGATGCCTGGATCCCCTCCAATGAGCGTCACCGATCCAGGGACCAACCCTCCGCCGAGAACTCGATCTAGTTCGCTAGATCCTGTGGCGAGGCGAGGTTCATCGTGCATGGCCTCTAGCGCTAATGTGGTCGAAACATCAGACCGTCCCGTGCGCCTTGCATCGACTCGCATTGCCGTGCGTGTCTCCGCAGATAGGGTATTCCATTCGCCGCAGGTGGTGCATTGTCCCTGCCATTTTGGCGCAGCGGCTCCACAGTTTTGACAAAAAAAGACGTCTTTAGACTTAACCATGAGCATCCTTTGGGTTGAACTGTGATCTTAACATTGCAGACCGTAGCCACCGATCGCCTATACTGAACCGCTTTAGGCATAACATTAAATCCACCGTATGCGCAAAATTGGCTTAATTGCAGGAATCGCGGGTTTCGGTATCGTGGCATTGGATTTGCTACTACCGCCTGTCGTGCACTCGATTCCATGGGTTTGGCTTACCGGCTTAGCTCTGCTCGTCGGCGGCAGCGCGCTGTTCTTAATATCGGTATTTTTCGCATCCACGCCAAAAATCTTACCGGTAATTGCTGCGCGCCCCGCTGTGCTCGGAATTGAGACAGCACAGCTTTTAGACAATTTTGAACAACGCTTCGCAGAGCTTAAGGGTCGTAAGCCGAACGCTACTGTCCTCGCGGATCTGTACTCTCTAGCTACACAGCTAGAACGTCGCCACCGACAGCCGCAAGCCACTGCGGTTTACCGTCACTTAGCACGGTTGGACAATAATTATCTAGATGTTGCCGCACGTTTACGCGGTTTAATGGACTCTGAACTCCTAACTCCTAAGGCGGCGATACCCGCCAAAAACATCGCCGTAGCAAGTGGCGCGGCAGGCAAGAGCGAATCACGACTCGGAAGATATGTGCTCGAGCAAGAAATTGGGCGCGGCGCCATGGGAGTGGTTTACTTAGGTAGAGATACCGCTATTAATCGTTCGGTCGCCATCAAAGCTATTCCGCTTGCAAGTGAATTCAGTGATGTTGAATTGGCCGATGCTCGGGCAAGATTTTTCCGGGAAGCTGAAACAGCCGGCAGACTCAATCATCCCAGTATCGTTACAATTTATGATGTCGGCGAAGAGAGGGGGTTGGCCTATATTGCGATGGAATACCTTAAAGGTTGCCACCTTAGTGACCACACGACCCCTGGGAGCCTAATAGAGCCTCGTAAGGTACTCGAATTGGTGGGCCGAACAGCCGAAGCGCTAGGATTCGCCCACAAACAGCAAGTGGTACACCGCGACATCAAGCCCGCAAATCTAATGTACGATGCGGTTACCGATACCTTAAAAATTACCGACTTTGGCATCGCGAGGTTGACCGGCATTGGCAGCACACGAACAGGGATCATTTTGGGAACACCCTCCTTCATGTCCCCCGAGCAGCTTGAGGGACGCGTAGTCACCGGACAATCGGATTTGTTTTCATTGGGAATTACTCTCTACCAACTATTAACCGGGCATTTACCCTTTACGGCGGATACAATGCCTGCATTGATGCAACAAATCGCCGAGGCAGCACATCCACGCTTAACGGTTATCAGGCCCGATTTACCGGCCTGTCTGGAGGGTATCCTGGATCGTGCGCTCGCTAAAAACCCTGAAGATCGGTTTGGTTCCGGCGCACATATGGCGGCAGCATTAGACGATTGTCGGCGAGCTTTGCCTGACAGGCTGTCATAATACCGACGGCAACCATGGAACTAGAAGCAAAACAATCCGCATGAGTCTAAGAGGCAAGATCGCAAGCGTAGCCCTTACGGATACGGGAAGGGTGCGCGAACACAACGAAGACATGATTGGTACTGAGGCCGATATAGGGTTATTTGTCTTAGCTGACGGCATGGGTGGGTACAACGCAGGAGAAGTTGCCAGCGGCATCGCCGTAAAAACTATAATTAATTTAGTTAAGGAGTCTATGGCGCGGGAAAACTTAGGCCAGCGCGACCCGGGCGGATTGACGCGGCCCAGTATTATCTTACGCGACGCCATACAACGAGCGAATAAAATCATCTATCACACCTCGAAGACCCAACCGCAATGTGAGGGAATGGGCACTACCGTGGTGGCCTGTTTGTTTCATGACAATAAGATGTCGATTGCACACGTGGGCGATTCGCGCTTATATCGCCTGAGAGACAATCGATTTGAGCAAATGACCTTGGACCATTCTTTGCTCCAGGAGCTGGTGGACCGGGGTTTTTATTCACAACAGGAAGCCCAACGAGCGGCCAACAAGAATTACGTCACTCGCGCCTTAGGCGTTGAGGAAAACGTCGAAGTAGAGATTCACGAGCAAGTAGTCCAAAAGAGCGATTATTATGTACTCTGCTCGGATGGGCTATCGGATATGATTGAAGATGAGGATATTCACTTAACAATAAGCACCTTTAATGCTAATCTGGAGATGGTTGCTAAGCAATTGATTCAGCTTTCAAATGATAATGGTGGGCGAGATAATGTATCTGTCATTATGACGCACGTGACTGAGTTGTTTCCCGCTCAGCGACGCATGTTTGACAAGATATTGGGATGGTTTAGTTAGAACTCTGGAGTCTAAATGGCACGCCTGATGCTTAGCTTGGATGGTCAAGTCCTCGCAGAATATAATATGAATAAAGAGCGCTACACAGTGGGGCGCTTACCGGATAACGATATTCGTATCGATAACCCCGCGGTGAGTGGTCATCATTCACTTATCATAAATATTCTGAACGATTCGTTTCTGGAAGACTTAAACAGTACTAATGGAACTTACGTTAACGGAAAACTGATTAAGAAACATGCCATGCAGAATGGCGATGTGATCACCGTCGGCCACCATCAGCTGCGATTCGCAGACAGCCAAAGCGGCAATACCGATCAAGATGAATTTGAAAAAACTATGGTCATTTCGTCCAGCTCACAGGGCGAGGATCGTATTCGGCGTGTCGGACAAGCCGTTGACCAGGCTGCAAAGGCTGTACCTAAGCGCGGTGGCATACCGAGCAATGCCACTGCATTGCCGAAGGCTAAACTACAAGTATTGAGCGGCGCATTCGCGGGTCGTGAACTTGAATTGACGAAGGCGCTTACTACGCTGGGTCGTCCAGGAGTTCAAGTGGCTGCCATCACCCGCCGTCCTGAAGGCTATTTTATTGTGCATGTGGATAGCGGTAAGGAAAATGATTTCCCGCAGGTAAACGGGGTACCGATTGGACCGCAAGCAAGAAGACTTAATGACAATGATGTTGTGCAGCTTGCCGGTGTGAAAATGGGCTTTTTTGAGAGCTAAGGCGAAGCTTCAGGGTTCGCTAACGTCGACCGCGACTCGCTGGCTAATACCGCAGAGTAATTCGTAGGGAATGGTATCTGCCCACACGGCGATTTCTTCCACCGGCAAATCAGTGCCCCACAGAATCACGGGATCACCTAGCTTTGCACGCGATGTAACATCGGTCACATCGATACCGATCATGTCCATCGATACGCGGCCCGCAAGGACAGCGCGCTCACCATTGACTAAGACCGGGGTACCCGACGCAAGAGCGCGCGGATAGCCATCTCCATAACCGATCGCAGCGATGGCGAGTCGAGTGTTGCGCTTAGCCGTCCACGCTCCGCCATAACCCACCGTCTCACCTGGCAATACATCTTTCACCGCTATAAGGGTTGAACGTAGAGTCATCACCGCTTTGAGTCCAAAATCCGCACCGGTAGAGCCAGTGAGCGGCGACACGCCGTACAGCAGCAACCCCGGCCGAATCCATTCAGTCAGACCTTCTGGATATCCCAATATTGCAGCGGAATTCTCTATACACCGTTCCCCCGATAACGTGCGGGAAGCCTCCGCAAACACCGCAAGCTGTGCCAGCGTCGCAGCCCTGTCGGGCAAGTCGGCCGAAGCCATATGGGTAAATAGTGCAACCGGTTGTCGTACATTGGGATTGTGCTGAAGTGCCTTGATTGCTCTCCCAAAATCTAAACTCTTGAAACCGAGCCGGTTCATCCCAGAGTCCAGCTTGAGCCAGATCCGAAACTGAAAACCTGTGGACACCGCACTCAGCAGCTCAACTTGCTCATGCGTGTGGACTACCAACTCAAAATTAAATTTCTCGGCAGCTTCCAGCTGCTCTGCGTCGAGAACACCCTCCAATAACACTACCGGCAGAATGATGCCCGCATTGCGCAGACTCACACCCTCTTCCAATCGAGCCACGGCAAAAGCGTCCACCCCAGCGAGGGCGCGTGTCACTGGAATTAGGCCATGACCGTAAGCATTGGCTTTTACAACAGCCATCACGCGAGAATGGGGTGCCATCTTTCTTAGCACATGCACGTTGTGACGCAATGCAGAGCAATCAATAGTTGCGCTAGTGATTGATTTCAACGAAAGACGCCCTCGGCATAAGACTCTGGCGCGTAATTCTCAAACTTAGTGTATTGCCCCAGGAAAGTTAGTTGCACATCTCCGGTGGGACCGTTACGTTGTTTGGCAATAATAATATCGGCGATTCCCTTGCGGGTAGTATTGGGGTCATAAACCTCTTCGCGATAGATTAATAGGATGACATCAGCATCCTGCTCAATCGCTCCGCTCTCACGAAGATCAGACATCACGGGTTTTTTCTCAACGCGCTGCTCGACGCCCCGATTAAGCTGCGATAAGGCTATTACAGGAACTTTAAGCTCTTTAGCTAAAGCTTTTAATGACCTAGATATTTCGGAAATTTCGGTCGCCCGATTCTCCTTGGTGCCAGATACCTGCATCAACTGCAAGTAGTCCACCACAATAAGGTCAAGCCCCCGCTCACGCTTCAATCGCCGTGCACGCGCACGCACTTCGGTAGGTGTCAAAGCAGGTGTCTCATCCACAAATATTTTAGCGTTCGAGAGCTGAGTCATCGCCGAATCAATGCGCGGCCAATCATCTTCATGGAGTCGTCCCGAACGCAAATTGCTCTGATTGATCCGCCCGAGCGAGGAAATCATTCGCAACGTCAGCGACTCCGCTGACATTTCCATACTGAATATCGCAGCAGACTTAGCAAAGCCGAGTGCAGCATTCTCGGCAATATTGACCGCCAAAGTAGTCTTACCCATCGACGGTCGTCCAGCAATCACAATTAGATCGCCTGCTTGCAAACCTGAAGTCATCTCATCGAGTTGCTTGAATCCGGTTGAAACTCCGGTCAAAGTACCGTCGGAATGGTAAAGCTCGTCAATTTTGTTAACGACTTCTGGGAGAATACTTTTTACTGTACGAAATCCAACCTTACCACGCGAACCTCGCTCGGCGATCTCGAATACTGCGCGTTCAGCTTCGTCGACGACTTCACGCGCTTCGCGGCCTTCTGGCTCTAGGGCACTCCCCACGATCAGATTTCCCGCAGTAATTAATTGTCTCAGGACCGAGCGCTCGCGCACGATATCGGCATATGCGCGGATGTTGGCCGAGGTTGGCGTATCGCGGGCGAGTGCTCCCAAATAAGAGAGGCCGCCAATTTGTTCAAGCACTCCCTGACTTTCCAAGTGTCCCGACAAAGTGACCGCATCACACGGCTGATTGCGCTCAATCAGTCCCGCTACCGCCTCAAATATTAAGCGATGATCGTTCCGGTAGAAGTCTTCGGCAAGAACTCTATCGGCAATCTGATCCCAAGCCGCAGCGTCCAACATGAGGCCACCGAGGACTGATTGCTCAGCCTCAATAGAATGAGGAGGGAGTCGCAATCCGTCCATAGGCAAAGCCAGCCGTATGCGGCTTTGCCTGCCGCTACTCTTCGGCGACGACAGTGACCGTCATGGTCACATCAACATCAGTATGCAAATGGAGTTGCACCTGGTGTTCACCGATTGAGCGAATCGGTCCGTTAGGCATACGCACTTCGCTACGTGTAATCGCGTGGCCCGCTTTGACCGCAGCCTCAGCAATATCGGCCGTGCCGATTGACCCGAATAACTTACCTTCAGTACCGGCTTTAGCACCCAACACCAGCTTCAAGTTTTCCAGATTTGTAGCACGAGCCTGGGCGGATCCGTGTTCTTCATGTGCCTTGGCTTCCAATATATGGCGCTGGGTCTCAAACTTGGCGATGTTGGTTGCGGTCGCCAAAGTAGCCTTACCGGTTGGAACCAAGAAATTACGTGCGTACCCCGATTTTACTTTGACACGGTCCCCAATAACCCCAAGGTTCGCCACTTTTTGCAACAATATGATTTCCATAACGGTGTCGCCCTAGTGCTGATCGGTGTAAGGCAGCAAGCTTAAGTAACGTGCGCGACGAATCGCGAGCTGTAATTGCCGCTGATAGTGTGCATGTGTGCCTGTGATTCGACTCGGAACTATTTTCCCAGTCTCCGTAATATAACTCTTAAGAGTCGTTATATCTTTGTAGTCGATTTGTTTAACATCATCGGCCGTAAAACGGCAGAACTTTTTGCGACGAAAAAAACGTGCCATTGAATGCTCCTTATACCCTTACCGAACGCCCATTGGCATGTCGTCGTCTTCGCCATCGTCACCAAAGTCGTCATGCCGACGTGCGTTCTCATCCGGCGCACGCGCCATTGGTGAGGCATCGGTGACCGCTTCGTCCATTTTGACAACAAGGCTTCGAAGGACCGCATCACTAAAACGAAAAGAACCGGTTAGTTCGGTGAGAGTCTTCTGATCGCACTCTATATTCAGCAAGATGTAGTGCGCTTTGTGAACTTTCGAAATCGGGAATGTCAATTGACGGCGGCCCCAGTCCTCAAACCGATGCACCGATCCCCCGCCAGCAGCAATCATACCTTTGTAGCGATCCACCATAGCGGGGACTTGTTCGCTCTGATCCGGGTGGACCAGCAGCACTATTTCATAATGTCGCATTGTAGGCTCCCTACGGTTTTAGCTTCCCGTTGCGAGGGGTGAAGCAAGGAGTAAAGCCGGGCGGCCGGCGAAAAAGAACGCGAAGAATACACTTTTTGCCGCAGGAAGGTCAAGTGCTTTACCGAACCTCGTAGTGCATACTCGTTCGATGCGAATGACTACTCCTACCGCGCCAGATTCCACCCCTGCGGCTCCCAGCGCTGCGGCTTCCATGAAGTTAGCTGCGTGGCAAGGCCAAAACCTCAGCGCAATACTATTCGACTTAGACGGCACCTTACTGGATTCCGCGAGCGATATTGCGTTGGCGCTAAATCGCGCCACGGATGAATTTGGTTGGCCCGCCTTGACGCTCGATCAGGTACGAAATTCCATTGGTCGCGGCGCGCCTTTGCTCGTCGATCGTACCGCAACACTGCAAGGTCGCA
>JANYFY010000016.1 GCA_025359565.1 Gammaproteobacteria bacterium
AAGACCAAGACCTTCGCCATACAAAGATGCATCAAAATCGATGTCCTCGGGTGAGATATCTAGGTTAAGGGCGTTGACGATCAACTTGGCCAAATTCTGCCGTACCGGTAGTTGCGAATCCATTTAACTTCTTAAATTGTGGGGCATTTAAAATTGTGAGGCATTTAAAGGAGTATTATTGAGGCGTAGGGCGCGAAGCGCAACTATTGCGGTATTGTGATATGTTTAATATCATGACAGCTCCGCACCTCCCGCTTCGGACTTACTATACTACTGAAGCTGATCGTAGTCTGTGGGTCCGTGAAATTTTCAATCGTACAGCTGGCGACTATGATCGCGTGGAGCGAGTCTTAGCGTGGGGTAGTGGACCCTGGTACCGTCGTCGTGCGTTATTGCGTGCCGGCCTTCTTCCGAGCATGAGCGTGCTTGATATAGGCACGGGAACTGGGCTTGTGGCGCGCGAAGCTGCAACTATCGTGGGCGATCCGACTCGGGTCATCGGCGTCGATCCTAGTCCGGGGATGCTCGATCACGCGCAAGTTCCGGCGGGGTTGAAATTAGTAGCGGGAAGCGCCGAATCCATACCAGTCGCTTCAGAATCGGCGGACTTTCTAAGTATGGGTTATGCCCTTCGGCATGTAAGCGATCTGCCCCTCGCATTTTCAGAATTTAAACGTGTGCTACGTCCGGGTGGCCGGATCTGCTTGTTAGAGATTACGCAACCGGAAAGCAGAATTTCGCGTACGTTTTTGAAGGCCTACCTACGGGGCATCGTGCCGACGATTGCGGCGATGGTTTCGCGGCATAAAGATATGCCGGAACTGATGCGTTATTACTGGGATACGATCGCCGCGTGCGTGCCGCCTCAGGTAATTTTGGAAGCACTCAAGACGGCCGGATTTGTCGCGGTTAAACGTCGCGTCGAATTAGGGATTTTTTCGGAGTATCAGGCGACTAAAAATCATGCTGGGTAAACGCGCTGTAAAACCCAGCAGTAATCTACAATGCATCCAGGTTAAAAGGGCGTTGTCGCGCCAATAATTAAAATGAGAAATACCACCTTCTTCTTTTCGGAAATACCGTACAGGCGCAGGTAGATTGATGGGTTCTACACCGCGCCAACAGAGCCGCACGACTGCTTCGACATCGAAGTCAAAGCGCCGCATCCATAATTGGCGTCGCATAATGCGTTCAAGCGGTACTAGTGGGTAGACACGAAATCCAAATAACGAGTCATGCACTCCTGCCCATAGGGTTTCGATATTTGCCCACCCATTAGATATTTTTCGCCCCCAAACCCGTAATGGTGGTGCATCGACACCGAATACCGGCGCGCCTAATATCATGGCCGCCGGGAATTTATGTGAAGTCGACATAAAAATGCGGATACATTGCGCCGGATGCTGACCGTCTGAGTCCATGGTGAGTACATGAGTGAAGCCTTGCTGTAACGCCAGTTTAACCCCCATCAGCACCGTACTGCCCTTACCGGCATTGCGCGGTTGTAGGTACACTTTCAGCCCCGGATCAGTCGCGGCAAGTTGAATCAATTGATCCTGGGTCCCGTCAGTGCTGCCGTCCACTATGACCCATACCGGATTCCACACTTGGCGTGCTGCCGCTACGGTTTCGAATACTTTGTCGCCGGGGTTGAAGCTTGGAATGAGCACCAAATGCGTTTTCGAGGCTTCGACGTTCATGGATTGTTTTTTGCAATCCACTGATTTTGAGGAGAATCGGCGAGTTCAGAGCGGAAATAATGTTCTAATTCCAGGGTAAACGCACGCACATCGGTAGGGTAGTCGAAACGGCGACCCAGGCGAATGCGATATCTAATGGGTAGCCGGGGGGGTTTATACAACGCCCAGCCCTTACCGAGAAACCCTGAATCCTGTTCGATAATCAGGGTTTGTACAGGTACTTTCGCATGCTTAGCGATTATTCCAACTCCCGATCGTAACTCGTTGACGACAGGTCGAGTGGTGCGGGTACCCTCCGGAAATAGTAACACGATACCGCCGCGCTTCAACTCTTCAATCGCCGCTAGGATCATGTGCCGTGGTGAGTCATTACGGATGTAATTCGCCAGGCGTGCACCTGCACCGAGAAATATATTATTCATTAAATTGGCTTTCATCACACACGCAACCCGCGGATTGTGCGCGATAACGAAAAGAGCATCGATTAAGCTGGGATGGTTGGGAGCCAGCACCATCGGCCCGTCTGGAATTTCGATTAAACCCTTAAGATCTAGACGGTAGCCTCGCATCAATCGAAGTGACCAAACATAGGTGCGGAAATTTATGAGAATGCCCCAGCGACCGCAGGTGCGGCCGATATGCTGCGGAAGCAAGAAGAGGGGCAGCGCTACGATAGTCCACGCCAAACAAAGGGATCCGAGTATTAGCAAAGAGAACGCCAGCGATATAGTTTCAACAGCATGAGTAAAGGTCTTTAGCACGTGACCCTGATTAGCGGGAACTATCGACCATTACGGAGGAATAACCAACCATCCAGGTAAATGCCAGCCCTAGGGCCCAATATCCCTTGCTGCGCACCAATGGGCTGTCCGCAAACGCCGCTCCTTTTAAGGTGTCATAGCGAGCGTAAGCGCCTACCCAAAAATTGGGATAGCGTTTAGATAGGGCACCCAGAAATTGAGTTCCGGCATATCCCCCAGGCGCCTGGTAGCTCGGTCGGTCCAGCCTCGCGTACTGGGGCGCAACCGCATAGAAATATTGATTGTATTGCCGGTTAGAAAAAATAGGTCCCGCTAGCAGGCCTAGAGACCAACCCGGATGGCCGCCTAAGTTCGGCCAATCAACATTGAACTGCGGCGAAAAGCTTAAACCCACGATTTTTGGAACTGCAGCAACACTCATCGCCACTCGTAGCGGCGCACGAATATCAAATCGAATACGACGATCTTGCGTTTCATACAGGTGCCAGTCGATCGAAGGACCTATTTCAAAAATCGGTTTGAGGTTAGGCATCCCTTGGCGCGCTGCTACATTTTGACTGGATACCGGTATGGTACCGCCAGCATTCAAATTGATTTCGACCGCATCACGAGCGAACAGTATACTGCGCACGCCGTTTCGATCCGCGCGTAAAAATTTCCCTCTGTAAACAAAATAAGGAATTGGAAGAACATAGGTAGTCTGTGTATCCGCGCCCCGGTAGGCATCCATCGTCAACCCGCCGACGCCCAGACCCAATTCCCAAAGCGGCTGTTTAATGGGCTCTATATCGGCCGCTGCCGATGTGCTTGCGAGGCCACCCATTAGGCAACCGATAGCTACGGCCGTTGCTGAGCTTAGTTGGGGCGATTTAAATCGGGGTGATCTAAGCCAGCGCACCAAATGCCTCAATCTCTACTGCAAGGTCAGCGCGACAAATATCGGCCTGCAGGTAGGTGGCGGGAAACTTTGAATTAATCTGGCGTGCTAGTTCGGCAGCAACCACGTCCTGATCGCGCGAATCACGTAGGTAGATTTTTAATCGAAGTTTGTCGATTGCAATGTGCGCGTCCTCACTGTTGTCATTCACTGTATCCATCAAAGATCTTAAGTTTGCTAAAGTTTCGCGGGTTTGAGCGAGAACGTTGCCAGCGCCGACCGTACTATGCCCGATAATACTGGACGTGCCTGAGATGAACAACGACATGGCCGATGTCGTTTTTAGCAAAGTTGCGCGTGAAAATAACGGACGAAAATCTCCATATTCAGCAGGGTAGTCATAGGCTGGGACTTGGCGCGGATTTTCAATCGCTATGGGTGGTACAACACTGGCAATGAAATAAATGCTTAGCGCTGTATTACCGCCTGTGCCAATGGCACAGGCGGCAGGGATATAGCCAGCGCAGCTATATTCGCTAAAAAGATCGCCATATTTCTTAAAAGACTTTTGCCGAGCTGCATTGAACTGACGATAACGCTCAACTCCGTCGTTTTCCTCATTGATGTGCGACATGTAATTCCATACGCGTAATAAATGCGGTAACCCGGCATCGCGTAAACATACAAAGATTTGATCGTACGCGCCCTCGGTGGCCTGCCATAACGTGCCAGATTCTTGAATAGCGATTCTACCGAATAACAACTGTCCGTTGCTACGGCACTCAATATCGCCGATTTTAAAATTGTGCAACGGTTCAGCCGCTCGCCACACTTCGTATATCAGGGGCTCGCCCAATGATTTCGCCTCAACTCGTGCCACCGGCACTTTGGCTTTAAAGCCCGTGTGGCTGACACCGAGACGCGCAATGCCCAGGACATTAATCCAATCGTCACTGCGGTATCGCGCCAAATCCGCTTCAGTTAAATAGTCAACCGTGAGCAATCTGTTAAGCCTCGCGAATGTTGCGGCGGCGGTGCAGCATTGCCTTCAACGAACGATGGATACCTAATAACGAGGCCGTGCCATACAGAGCTTTAAAAATATTTAGCGCCGTCCAGATGGGTGTTTTTCCGAAAATATCGCCGGCCAACACGGACATCAGAGCTTCCTGAGTACGGAATAAATTGCGCGGGTTCATAAACAGTTCGCGCATGGTGGGTGTAGTAATGCGATATATAAACCAAGATAATTCGCGCGGACCGTGCTGCATGATGCGATCAAACCTTTTAAGCGCCGCGATGCTGCTTTCGGGTGTACGCAGACACACGTCTACCGCATCAGCTCCTGCAACGGCACTATTCATTGCGAGCCATACACCAGAGGAAAATACGGGGTCTATAAACGCATAGGCATCCCCTAAAAGAAGATAATTGTCTCCATGACTGTGATTGGCGGCATACGAGTAATTTCCGGTGGCCTCCACGTCGGTTACCAATTGAGCGGCGCTTAGGCGTTTGGCAAGAGGTTGGCAATGCGCAATGGCCTGCATGAAATAATCATTTAACGGCATGTTGCGGTTTTTCATGTAGTAGGGCCAGACTACCGCTCCTACGCTGGTAGCGCCATCGGCTAGTGGGATAAACCAAAACCATCCGTGTTCGAACCAGTATATGGAAATGAGCCCTGCCCGGCTGCCTGGGTAGCGTTCTGCGCCACTAAAATGTGCGTACATTGCGGCGCTATTATGTTTTTTATTGCGACTTTTTGCCTCAAGTTGCTTGGCAAGTAACGTATCTCGGCCCGACGCATCGATTATGAATTTTGCATCCCAGGTTATGGGCACCTCGTCCGCTAAACTGGCCTGGACTTTACTCACAGAGCCCGCAAAGTCAACGCGGTTAACTTTGCAATTTTCCAGTACGGTAACCCCACAGGCTGCCGCACGCCGAATCAGGATCTCATCAAATTCTGAACGACGTACCTGGTAGCCGAATGGCATGTCCTTGTTCCAGGCTCCTTCAAATAAAAAAGTTTCGCCGCGCCCGTGACTGGGTGATACAAATTCAGCACCGGGCTTTTCCAGACTGATGGCACTAATTTGCGGCGCAATGCCGAGGCGTTCAAACAGCGGCAGATTAGCGGGCAGTAAAGATTCACCAATATGAAAACGAGGATGTCGACTTTTCTCCAGTAACGCTACTTTGTAGCCTTTCTCTGCGAGTAGGATTCCCGCGGTAGAGCCAGCAGGACCTCCACCAATGATGACTACATCTGCGACGTTGGCGCTCATAATTAATAATACTGCATTACAGCAGATCGCGTAATCGGTAGTAGAGCATTGCAAGCATCAAGGACGGGCGACGCAAATATGCGCCGCCTGGAAAATCGCGGTGGGGAATACGGGCGAAGACGTCGAAGCGTTCGGCCGTGCCTGCGAGTGCTTCGGCTACGAGTTGTCCGCCTAAAGCTGTGAGCGCCATGCCATGACCCGAAAAACCTTGTAGATAAAATACATTAGGCGCAAGGCGTCCAAAATTTGGCGCGCGGCTCATGGTAATGTCGAGAAACCCGCCCCAGGCATGTTGAACTTTGACGTCGGCGAGCGTTGGGAATATTCGCAGCATGCGCTTACGCATCGACTCTGCGACATTCGGGGGTTCGAGCGAGCTATAGCTTACGCGGCCACCAAATAACACTCGATAATCAGCGGATAGTCGGAAATAATCGACAATCCAATTGAGGTCGGCGATCGCGGCGTTACTCGGAAAAAGTTTAAGTGCGCGTTCCTCGGATAAAGGTTCGGTTGCGATAATGTAGGTGCCGACGCCGAGAATGCGCTTGGCTAAGACGGGTGCTACGCCATTCAAGTAGGCGTTGCCGCAAAGCACGAGGTGTTTGGCGAGGATGCGCCCTCTTGCGGTGTGGATAGTGACCGTGTTGCCGTTGGTGTAGTTGAGGACCTGAGAATTTTCAAAAATTTGCGTACCTAGTTGCTCGGCGGCTTGTGCCAACCCGAGCGTGTACTTCAAGGGGTGGAGGTGGCCACTCTGGGTGTCGAGTAACCCGCCTAAATATTGGTCAGTGCTGATATGAGATTGCAATTCGTTGCGATTAAGAAGTTGCACGGAACGATAGTCATTTCGATCACGTAACTCGTGACACCATTGTTCGAGTTCGTGCACCTGGCGCGCTTTGACGGCGACGTGAATATGGTTGGGGCGGTATTCGCAGTCTATTTTATATTGATGAATGAGTTGTTGGGTGAGCTTCAAACCTGCAATGGAGAGGTCAAAAAGGCGCCGTGCGTCGTCTTGCCCTACTTGTTTGGTAAGGGCTTGTTGGGAGGCTGCGAGGCCAAATATTATTTGGCCGCCACTTCGACCGGAAGCGCCGTAGCCGATTTCGCGTGCCTCGAGGAGTGCGACCCGGTAACCGCGTTGGCTCAAGTGCAAAGCGGCTGATACGCCGGCAATGCCACCCCCGACAACAGCGACATCGGCATGCGTTTCCCCTACCAATGGCTCGCGGGCGGCGCGTACTGGGCCTTCGCTTAAGGAGGCGGCGTAGTAGGAGCGGGCGGGGGGAGCGGATAGTTTCATGTAGGACTATTGACAGAAAGTGGATGCTGTGGGCTCGCTTAGATAATGAAGCTGCGCGTGCATTGACGCACCGCACCAAACACAGCTAAGTGTTGGAAATGCTTAAATCTTAGCCTATTTCGCTGGGTAACACAGCCCGGAGTACCCCCTATCTGGTGTAGAATGGAGGTCAAGAAAGCCTTCATATCCTTAGGCGTTTAAAATATTAAACATGTCTCGCTTGCCGCTTATCGGAATTCCAGCCGATCGCCGGCTGTATGGGAAGCAGTACTTCCACATGGTCGGCGAGAAGTATATAGAAGCCGTGGCTCACGGTGCGGGCGCTATGCCGGTACTTATTCCGGTGTTGGGGCCAGAGCTTGATTTGTCATCGCTTTTAAAAGTGTGCGACGGGTTGTTGTTAACCGGGAGCGCATCGAATGTTGAACCTCACCACTACGGAGGACCGGCGAGTTTGCCGGGAACGCTACATGATCCAGATCGGGATGCTACGACGCTTCCGTTAATTCCACGGGCAATTGCTGCGGGGTTACCGGTATTGGCGATTTGCAGGGGTTTTCAAGAAATGAATGTGGCTTATGGCGGAACGCTGTGGCAGAACATTCACGAAGTGCCGGGGCATCTTGACCATCGCGATGACGAGTCGCTTGACCTTGATGCGCAATATGGACCGGCGCACGAAGTAAACCTGGAGTCAGGAGGCCTGCTGCGTGAAATTGCAGGGTCCGACCGGCTGATGGTTAACTCTTTGCATTGGCAAGGAGTGCAAAATCTTGGGTCTAATTTAACGGTGGAGGCGCGCGCACCTGATGGGGTTATCGAGGCTTTCCGAGTTGCGGATGCGACTCATTTCGCGGTCGCCTTGCAGTGGCACCCCGAATGGCAGTTTTCTAAGAATCCATTTTCTAGTGCGCTATTTGCCGCCTTTGGCGATGCATGTCGGCGCACTCTAGCGGCAAGGTGATTTATGGCGAGTACGATAAAACTTTTTTTGAAAGAACACGGCATTTCTGAGGTAGAAGCCATTATTCCGGACATGGCCGGCGTGGCGCGTGGCAAGTTAATGCCGGCTGAGAAATTTGCGGAAGAAGAAGGAATGCGTTTGCCGGAGGCGATTTTTCTTCAGACTGTGACCGGGGACTATCCGGACGATCAAAGTGCGATGAATCCGTCTGATATTGATATTGTGCTCAAAGCGGACCCTACGACGGTACGCGTAGTCCCTTGGGCGGCGGAACCGACGGCGCAGGTGATCCATGATTGTTTCTATGGAGACGGCAGTCCGGTCACCATGGCGCCTCGTTATGTGCTTCGTAGGGTGGTAGAGCTGTATGAGGCTCAAGGATGGGAGCCGGTGGTTGCTCCGGAGTTGGAGTTCTTTTTGGTGGAACCGAATATCGATTCCGATTATCCGCTAAAGCCGCCCATTGGTCGGTCGGGGCGACCGGAAATTGGCCGTCAGGCTTACAGCATCGCAGCGGTAAACGAATTCGACCCATTGTTCGATGATATGTATTCATTTTGCGAAGCTCAGGATATCGAGATTGATACCTTGATCCATGAGTCTGGCGCGGCACAGATGGAGATCAATCTGCTGCATGGTTATCCGATGAGCTTGGCCGATCAGGCATTCTTGTTTAAGCGCACCGCACGTGAAGCCGCTCTGCGGCACAAGATGTATGCCACGTTTATGGCGAAACCCATGGCGAAGGAGCCGGGGAGTGCCATGCATTTGCACCAAAGTATTGTGGACGTAAAGACGCGTAAGAATATTTTTAGTAATCCGGATGGTTCGGCTTCCGCCTTATTTTTTAGTCATATAGCCGGGCTGCAGAAGTACCTACCGGGGGCCATGTCTTTATTTGCTCCGAATGTGAACAGCTATCGGCGCATTAGCCGTTACTCCTCGGCACCTATTAATGTGCATTGGGGGTATGACAATCGTACCGCTGGTTTGCGGGTGCCGATGTCGGGTCCTGATGCCCGAAGGGTCGAGAACCGGGTGGGTGGCGCGGATGCTAACCCGTATTTGGCCATTGCGGCGTCGCTGGCCTGCGGTTATCTCGGCATGATGGAGGGATTGAAGGCGTCTGAGCCGATTTCAGGCAGTGCTTATGAGCTGGCCATTGCCCTTCCACGGACCCTGGCGGAGGCGCTACGCTTATTGCGCGAGTCGAAGCCGTTGGTGGACTTATTCGGTGATCGTTTCGTGCTGGCCTACACGGCGGTTAAGGAAGCCGAGTACGAAACCTTTGCCCAGGTCATCAGTTCTTGGGAGCGCGAACATCTTCTATTGAATGTTTAATGCGCTTGGCTCTGTTCCTTAAGCTCAGGCTGCGATATAAAGCAGATGTACCAAGGACACAGGGGCAAGATCGATGTTGAATGTGCGTGTGCGCGTGCGCAAGATGGCGATGCTATCCGCAATCGCGGTTGGCTATTGGGCTTTAATGGCTTGCGGTGGCCGCGGTAGCCCGGCGGCGGGCGGGAGTGTTGCGGCTGGGGCGGTTGGGGGCACGGGCACTGCGGCTGGCGTGGGTGCAACGGCGGGCGAGGGCGGCGGGCCTAAAGTGCTCAATCTTTATATTTGGTCGGATTATCTTGCACCCAATACCTTGAGTAATTTCGAGGCGCAAACCGGCATCAAAGTGCATGCTGCCTACTTCGACGCCAATGAGACTTTAGAGACCAAGTTGTTGGCGGGTCATAGCGGCTATGACGTGGTTGTACCGACCGCGTCTTATTTCGCGCGCCAAATAAAAGCGGGGGTTTATTTGCCGCTGGACAAACGTAAGCTCCCTAATTTCAAAAATATGGATTCGGAACTCATGTCGCGCGTTTCCATACACGATCCCGGTAATGCGCACGGGGTAATTTATTTGTGGGGAACCAACGGTATCGGATATAACGAAAAAATGGTGAAGGCATTGATGCCTAACGCACCTTTCAATAGCTGGAGTCTGATATTTGATCCGGCAGTGGCTGCACAGGTCGCAAAATGCGGCATTAGTATATTGGATTCGCCTGCGGAGATGTTACGTGCGGTGTATAGCTATTTGGGGAAAGACCCTAATTCGCAAAATCCCGCTGACTTGGAGCAAGCACAGAGCGTCCTTGCGAAAATTCGCCCTTTTATACGCAATATCAATTCTTCCGAATATATTGAAGCGCTGGCGAACGGCGATCTGTGTATTGCTGTGGGTTATAATGGCGATGTGTTGCAAGCGCGAGACCGAGCTCACGAGGCTAATAAAGGTGTCGATATCTCGTACCAAGTGCCCAAAGAGGGCTCGATTCTGTGGATGGATATGCTGGCTATTCCTAAGGACGCGCCGGATCCCGACAGCGCCTACGTGTTTATTAACTACATCATGACACCGCAAGTCACCGCCGATATTTCAAATTTCAAACGCTACGCCAATGCGAATGCGGAAGCCCGGGCGCTGGTGTTGCCGGCCGTGACGGGGGATCCGGGCATATATCCCGTGCCAGAGGTTCAGAAAAAACTAACGCTACAGTTGGCCGACTCATCGGATCAGACGCGTGCCATTACGCGGGTTTGGCAGAAATTTAAGACGGGCCAATAGCGGGGTGGCTATTTCCGCGGGATCTGTCGCAAAACCTACTCCCTGGAATGATCCAACGGCACGTGCCTATGTGCAATTAGAGCATGTGAGTAAATCATTCGGTGACTTTAAGGCGGTGGATGACATTAGCCTTAAAATTTACCAGGGCGAAATATTCTGTTTGCTGGGGGCGTCGGGCTGTGGCAAGACCACGCTGCTGCGCATGTTGGGAGGGTTCGAAAAACCCAGCGCGGGTCGCATATTGATTGATGGCGAGGATATGACCGGTGTGCCGCCGTATTTACGCCCCGTTAATATGATGTTCCAGTCGTACGCGCTATTCCCGCATATGAACGTGGAACAAAACGTCGCCTTCGGATTGAAACAGGACGGTGTGGGGAAGGCCGAAATTAAAGATCGCGTCGCGACCATGCTGGATCTGGTGAAGCTTGGGGAATTCGCTAAACGCAAGCCGCACCAATTATCGGGGGGTCAGCGCCAGCGCGTGGCCTTGGCTCGCTCATTGGTCAAGCGGCCGAAGTTATTGTTATTAGACGAACCCTTGGGTGCGCTGGATAAGAAATTGCGTGAACACACCCAATTTGAGTTGATTAGTTTGCAAGATAAGTTGGGTGTGACCTTTGTGGTAGTGACCCATGATCAGGAAGAAGCCATGACGCTCGCAAGCCGTATTGGTGTCATGGATCATGGTGAGATCGTCCAGGCGGGTACACCGTCAGAGATTTACGAATTTCCAAGTTCTAAATTTGTGGCTGATTTTGTAGGATCGGTGAATATTTTTGAAGGGAAATTAATTGAGGATGCGCCAGAATACGTACGCATTGCCTCGCACGAGCTCGACGCGGTTATATATGTAAGTCATGGCATTAGTGCAGCTCCGGATGCCATCATATGGGTGGCCGTGCGTCCTGAAAAAATACTCATGTCCACCGAGGCGCCTGGTGGTACGGAGAATGTGGTGCGCGGCACCGTTCAGGATATTGCTTATCTGGGTGATTTATCCATTTATCTGGTCAAATTGCCGACGGGTAAAATTGTACGGGTGACGCAACCGAATACCTCGCGGCACGCAGAGACGATTACCTGGGAGCAAAAGGTGTATCTCTCTTGGAATTCTTCAAGTCCGGTGGTAGTGACCCGTTAACGCCATAGCACGAGTGGGGTTTTTAAAGAAAATCGTCGTTAGTGGACGCGGGCTGGTAGTAGCCCTTCCCTATTTGTGGTTGCTGTTGTTTTTTGTCGCACCGTTTCTCATCGTTCTGAAGATTTCATTTTCGGATGTTGATCTGGCGATTCCGCCTTATAAACCGCTGTTGGAATGGACCGCTAAAAACGCGGTAGCTGTTAAGCTCAATTTTAATAACTATGCTTTCTTGTTTACAGATGAGCTGTATCTGAAAGCGTTTATCAATTCGATCAAAGTAGCGCTAGTTTCCACTGTTCTATGTTTGTTGATTGGGTATCCGATGGCCTACGGCATTGCACGCTCTCGGCCGGTGACCCGAAATATTTTATTGCTATTGGTGATTTTACCGTTCTGGACCTCATTGTTATTGCGAGTCTATGCCTGGATTGGATTGTTGAAAGCCAATGGAGTCATTAATAATATTTTAATGTCCGTAGGGTTGATACATGAGCCTTTAGTGATGCTTTACACCCAGTTCGCTATGTATGTCGGTATCGTGTATTCCTACCTGCCGTTTTTCATATTGCCCTTGTATGCAAATTTGGAAAAAATGGACTGGCAGTTATTAGAAGCCGCTCAAGACCTAGGCTGTAAACCTTATCAAGCGTTTTACAAAATAACGTTGCCGTTATCGCGCAACGGCATATTGGCAGGCTCAATGCTGGTTTTCATTCCGGCGGTAGGGGAGTTCGTAATACCGGCCTTGCTGGGAGGACCCAACGCTTTGATGATAGGCCGGATTCTCTGGGACGAGTTTTTCTCGAATCGTGCATGGCCGGTGGCCAGTGCGGTCGCTATCCTAATGTTGATAATGTTGGTGCCGTTCATGATGTGGTATCAAAGTGTCCAGGCGCGCGAATCGGCGGGCTCACGATGAGGTCATTGTCGTGAACGAGCGGCGGTCGTTTTTCGTTATTACGTGTTTAGCGTTTGGCTTTGCGTTTTTGTATATTCCTATATTGTCGATGGTGGTGTTCTCGTTTAATGCCTCAAAGCTGGTGACCGTGTGGGATTCCGTGAATTCGCCGACTCTTAAGTGGTATCACGTCCTGTTTAGCAATGAGGAAATACTCGATGCGGCTTGGATATCTTTGCGGGTGGCGGTTGTCAATGCGTCTGGCGCGGTGGTGCTAGGCACCTTGGCGGGATTCGGGTTGGCACGGTTTGAGCAGTTCCGGGGACGTTTCACGCTCAATGCGATGACCACGGCGCCCTTGGTGATGCCGGAAGTGATTACCGGGTTGTCATTGCTGTTATTGTTTGTCGCCTTAGAGGAGACTATAGGATGGCCTGCGGGGCGCGGCATCACCACGATGACTATCGGGCATATGACTTTCTCGATGGCCTATGCGACGGTGGTGGTTCAGTCCCGATTGGCGAGCTTCGACACGGCGTTGGAAGAGGCCGCGATGGATTTGGGCGCGAGGCCGCTGAAGGTGTTTTTTGTTATCACGCTGCCCATTATTTTCCCGGCCATATTATCTGGATGGCTGCTGGCGTTTACGCTCTCCTGGGATGACCTAGTGATTTCCAGTTTCACTTCGGGTCCTGGCAGCAGCACTTTACCGATGGTGGTGTTTTCTAAAGTGCGCTTAGGGGTAAGTCCAGAGATCAATGTGCTGGCGACGCTGACGATTGGCGTGGTGACCTTAATGATTGTCGGCGTAAGTTTGTGGATGGCGCGGGCGAATCGCCTGGCTAAGGCGATCTAAACCAAAACGCGCTCAATTCCCCCCGTATTGGCTTGACTCACATATTGTGGCAACCAATTGGCGCCCAATAAATTTTTAGCGATCTCCACCACGATGTAGTCGGCATCTAAGTCCGCGTCGTCCTTAAAGCGATTTAGGCCCTGCAGGCAAGAAGGGCATGAAGTCAACATTTTTATTTCACCGCTGTGCCCAGCGGCCAGAATTTTCTCGGCGCCGAAACGTATTTCCTCTTCTTTCCGAAAACGTACTTGCGTGGAAATATCGGGGCGACTAATGCTTAAGGTGCCGGATTCCCCGCAACAACGTTCGTTTTGTTCGATACGGCCGTTTTGCTCAGCGTTCATAAGTGTATTAACCACGACTAACGGGTCGTATTTTTTCATCGGCGAATGACACGGGTCGTGATACATATAGCGCACGCCAGTGACCGACTCGAGCCGCACCCCTCGTTCCATCAGAAATTCATGGATGTCCATAATTTTACTGCCAGGAAATATTTTGTCGAATTCATAGCCTTGCAATTGGTCAAAGCAAGTGCCGCAACTGACTAGCACCGTCTTAATGTCGAGATAGTTTAGGGTGTTAGCGACACGATGAAATAACACGCGATTATCCGTAATAATTTTTTCCGCCTTGCCGAATTCACCAGCGCCGCGTTGTGGGTAGCCACAACACAAATATCCCGGTGGTAGTACGGTTTGGACACCCACATGCCAAAGCATTGCTTGAGTGGCCAGACCCACTTGGGAGAACAGACGCTCGGAACCGCAGCCAGGAAAATAAAATACGGCTTCGGACTCAGCTGTCGTTTTTAGCGGGTCGCGAATGATGGGTACGTAGTTACGATCTTCAATGTCGAGCAGTGCGCGGGCGGTCCTCTTAGGCAGTCCACCCGGCATGCGTTTGTTGACGAAGTGGATGACCTGTTCTTTGATAGGTGTTTTGCCGGTGGTGGCGGGCGGGGAAGTTGTTTGCGCCTTAGCAAAACGCTGCAGAGCGCGATTGGCGAATCGCTGCGCTTTGTAACCCCAGTCGATCATGATTTTGCGAGTAAGTTTAATCGTCTGCGGATTAGTGGCATTCAAGAAAAACATAGACGCCATTGTGCCGGCGTTGAAGCGCTTCTTGCCCATGCGACGTAGTAGATCACGCATCGCCATGGATACATTCCCAAAATCAATGTCGACCGGGCAGGGAGCTAGGCATTTATGACAGACGGTGCAATGATCTGCGACATCGGACAGCTCATCCCAATGCTTAATCGACACGCCACGGCGGGTTTGTTCTTCGTACAAAAAAGCTTCGATTAATAGCGAAGTCGCAAGAATTTTATTGCGTGGAGAATAGAGCAAATTGGCACGCGGTACGTGGGTGGCGCATACCGGTTTGCATTTTCCGCAACGCAGACAATCCTTGATAGCGTCCGAAATGCTGCTGATGTCCGATTGTTGCATGATCAATGACTCATGCCCTAAAAGCCCAAAGCTCGGAGTGTAGGCTCGTCGTAGATCGCCACCTGGCATGAGCTTGCCTTTGTTAAAACGGCCTTGTGGATCAATCCTTTGTTTGTAAGCTCTGAAATTTACCAATTCGTCTGTTGTTAGGTATTCCAATTTGGTAATTCCGATACCATGTTCCCCAGAAATAACTCCATTGAGATCACGAGCGATACGCATAATCTTTGCCACTATGAGATTAGCGGTGTGTAACATGGCATAGTTATCGGAATTGACTGGGATATTGGTGTGCACGTTGCCGTCTCCCGCATGCATGTGGAGCGCGATCCAAAGTCGGCCGTGCAAAACGCGTTTATGGATAGCGTCGCAGTCGATTATGCTCTGAGAAAACTCAGCTCCCATGAATATGCGTAAAAGCTCCGCCCGTAGTTCAGTCTTCCAGCTGACGCGAATGCTACGATCTTGTAGCCGATCCAATAATCGTGCGCCCTGAGGTGCGCCCTGAGGAGCGTCCTGAGCCGCGCTGCGGACTCCGCTCGCGTCGGCGGCCGCGTCCAGGTTGTTAAGCAGGTAAGTCCATCGTTGCCGTAGTTTCTCGATAGCTTCGCGTGCTTGAATGACTTTATCACTGCGCGTCAGTAGCTTAAAGTACTGATCGAGTTCGACCAATAGTTCGAGTTTATTACTGATGGATAGCTCAATATTAATGCGCTCGATTGCATCCGTATATTCGCCGAGTCGCTCGAGCGGAATAACCACATCCTCGTTAATTTTAAAAGCATTGGTATGTTTGGCAATTGCTGCGGTCTTGGCGCGATCCGCCCAAAATTTCTTGCGGGCATCGCTATTTACCGCAATGAATCCTTCACCAGCACGTGCATTGGCAATCCGCACCACTTCCGAAGTAGCTGTTGCTACTAGCGATTCGTTGTCGCCGACGATATCGCCCACCAGCACCATTTTCGGTAGCGCACCGCGCTTAGATTTCGTGGCGTAGCCGACCGCGCGTAAATATCGTTCATCCAAGTGTTCAAGGCCGGCGAGAATGGCCCCACCGGGTTTACGCGATGCCAAAAAATCTCTTATTTCTACGATACTGGGGATTGCATCGCGCGCCTCACCAAAGAATTCCAGGCAAACGGTACGCACATAGGCTGGCATGCGATGCAGGATCCAGCGGGCGGAGGTAATGATGCCGTCGCAGCCTTCTTTTTGGACGCCTGGAAGACCCCCTAAGAATTTGTCGGTCACGTCTTTACCGAGCCCCAACTTGCGGAAAGCTACGCCTTTAATATCGAGTCGTTCAGAGCGTAAAGTGGTGGCGTGCGTAGGGGGCGCGGCGCCGTCCTTCCACACTAATTGGAAGCTTGCCACTGCTACGTCGTGAATTTTACCCAGACTATGATTAAGGCGTGTAACTTCAAGCCAGTTGCCTTCCGGATCTACCATGCGCCACCACGCAAGGTTATCGACCGCCGTGCCCCAAACGACGGCCTTCTTGCCGCCTGCATTCATAGCGATATTGCCACCCACACAGGATGAGTCCGCGGAGGTTGGGTCGACCGCAAAAACCAATCCTGCCCGCTCGGCGGCCTCACTCACTCGCTTAGTAACCACTCCCGCTTCGCAGAAAATGCTGGGCGTCTCAGTTGAGTGGCCAGATAAACGTACGTTCTCAACAACGCTCAGCGTTTCAAGTTTTTCGGTGTTAATTATCGCCGACCACGGTGTCAAGGGGACCGCGCCGCCCGTGTAGCCGGTACCACCGCCGCGGGGGATAATCGTCAATCCCAATTCGATGCAGTCCCGTACTAGGAACGGAATTTCAGCTTCTGTGTCGGGGTTTAGCACTACCATCGGCAATTCAACTCGCCAATCTGTTGCGTCAGTAACATGCGAGACGCGTGCAAAGGCGTCGAAACGAATATTGTCCGCCCGAGTGTGCTTGCTCAAAATGTGTCGAGCGCGCTTACGTTGCGTGATGAGGTCTGTAAATTCTTGCTCAAATTTCTCCACGGCCTTGCCCGCCGCACCCAACAGTTCTGCTACTTTGATATCTCGGACGGCATCGCTGGCATCGCGTCGTTTTCCAATCTCATGTAGACGGTGCTGTAACGCCTCAATTAATTGTCGCCGACGTTTAGGGTTTTCAATCAGATCGTCTTGCAAATACGGATTGCGCTGGACTACCCAAATATCACCGAGTACTTCGTACAGCATGCGGGCGGAACGCCCGGTGCGCCGCTCATGGCGCAATTCCTTTAGAATTTCCCAGGCGGCATCCCCGAGTAAACGAATGACAATTTCGCGATCTGTCAAAGAAGTATAATTATAGGGGATTTCGCGCAACAGTACCGGCACAGCATTCATAGTGTTAAGTTTACTCACGAATTCGACAAAATGTAGCGAAACCTTGTGCGCTCGACTATGGTGTCACTTATGAAAGATAATACTCGGGTCAACCACCCGCCTGCCGTTCACCTTGCGGCGGACAATCGGCCTCTTGTGGCACCGATATACCAGTCAGTAAAATTTTCTCTCGATAGTGTTAATGAGACGGTGCGACTTTTGCGTCACGAGCGCGAGGGGTTTTTTTATTCGCGCTCCTCTAACCCTACCTTGCGGCAATTAGAGCTGTTGTTGGCGGAGCTGCAGGGTCGTGAGGATTGCCTATTGACCGGCTCAGGGGTAGCCGCCATCGCGGCATGCCTCTTGTCGCTTTGTAAACAGGGCGACCACGTGCTCTTATTTGTCGAGTCGTACGGTCCGACTCGCTACTTGGTGCAGAATATAATGGCGAGATATGGGGTGACGCATACCTTGTTGTCGATCGAAGATCTGACTGGGATCGATCAAGTCCTACGCGAAGTGCCGACGCGCCTAATAGTGTTCGAAAGTCCTACTAATCCTGTGACTAAAATCGCCGACATTGAGCATTTGCTCGCAGCGGCACGGCATGCAGGCGCGTTGACCATAATGGATAATACGTTCGCGGGGTTTCACAATCACGGTCAGTATCCGATCGATATTTTTTTGCATAGTTTGACGAAATATGCCTCGGGTCATGGTGACGTGATGGGGGGCGCGATTATCGCGAGCGCGGACCTGATCGGCTCGATGCGTAAAGATATCAATACTTTAGGGCCAACACTGGATCCGCATGCGGCATTTCTAATCCAGCGCGGCATGCGGACGTATTTTTTGCGCTATGAAAGGCAATGCGCCAATGCGTTAGCGGTGAGCCGTTTTTTGAGCGCTTCTACGCGCGTAAAGCGTATTTTTTATCCGGGGCTTGAAGATCATCCGCAACATCTTCTGGCGCGCCATCAAATGCGCGATTTTGGCACCGTGGTGAGTTTTGAGATGGAAAGCGGTCACGAATCTGCCGGGCGGTTTTGCGAAGCGTTGAAATATTTTTCTATCACGGCGAGTGTGGGTTCCACCGAGTCGCTGGTGATGCCGCCGCAGCTATTGGGCGGTCACGAATTCGACGCCACGCAGCGACGCGCTTCCTGTCTGGGTCCCGGTACCATTCGCCTTTCGATTGGCCTCGAAGATCCGGAGGATCTTATCGACGATCTGCGTCAGGCTTTAGAGGTTGCGTATTAGGCAGTCGGCGAATTCACTGCATTTTACCTCTCTTGCTCCTTCCATCAATCGTGCGAAATCATAAGTCACGGTTTTTTGGGCGATAGTGCGGTCCATCGCATTAATAATCGCATCGGCCGCTTCGGTCCAACCCAAATATCTAAACATCATTTCGCCAGAGAGAATTACAGACCCAGGGTTCACCTTATCAAGGTCGGCGTATTTTGGCGCGGTTCCATGGGTCGCTTCAAATACGGCGTGCCCCGTTAGATAGTTGATGTTACCGCCGGGTGCAATACCAATTCCGCCGACTTGAGCCGCTAATGCGTCCGACAGATAATCTCCATTTAGGTTCATAGTGGCGATTACATCGAATTCGTCGGGGCGAGTGAGAACCTGTTGTAAAGTAATATCGGCGATAGCGTCTTTAATGATGACTTTAGCGGCTTTTTTTGCAGCTTCCATTTGCGAGTTGGCTTCTTTCTCGCCATGCGCGGATTTTATGCGTTCCCACTGCTCCCAACTGAAAGTTTGCTGAGGGAATTCGCGTTCAGCCAATTGATAGCACCAATTGCGAAAGGCACCCTCCGTAAATTTCATGATGTTGCCCTTGTGCACAATCGTCACGCTCTTGCGCTTATTGACAATGGCATACTCCACCGCGGCCCGAAATAATCGATCGGTACCTTCCTGAGAGGCGGGTTTGATACCTATGCCAGAAGTGTTAGGGAAACGAATTTTGGAAAACTGTGACGGAAAAGTCTGTTTAAATAAATCGAGGAATTTTTTACATTCTGTGGCGCCCGCCTCAAACTCTATGCCGGCGTAAATATCCTCAGTATTTTCGCGAAAAATGACCATATCGACTTTTTCTGGAGTTTTAACCGGGGAGGGTACCCCTTTAAACCAGCGTACGGGTCTTAAGCAGACATACAAATCAAGTAGCTGGCGCAGCGCGACGTTAAGTGAGCGGATGCCCCCGCCGATGGGCGTTGTCAGCGGACCTTTAATGGAGACTAAGTAGTCGCGACACGCAGTGACTGTTTCATCAGGTAGCCAGCTGTTGTAGCTCTTATGCGCTTTTTCGCCAGCGAAAACTTCCATCCAATGAATTTTGACTCTACCGCGGTAGGCTTTTTGCACGGCTGCGTCAAACACCCGCACGCTCGCTCGCCAAATGTCACGCCCAATGCCATCGCCCTCGATGAAAGGAATAATGGGCTGATTGGGAACGTGTAACTTACCGTTTAGTATGGTAATTTTTTCGCCGGATGGTGGAATTTGGAGTGTGGGTTGATTCAAGCCGGACATTGCTTTCTCTCCTATAATCTGGGGTGCAATGTTAGCATGAGCAGCGAATTGAACTTATTCTAAGCGTTCGCCGTCGAAAGTCTTTATCCTATTCAGATCTTAAGTTCAAGGAAGCTGTTGCACCCCATGATTTTAAAAATCCCTCCTGTATGGGCCACCCCTTTGCTCTGTGTTTTCGTTTGCCTAGGCACAGGTTGCCACAGTCGGCATGTCACTAGTGGCTATGGCGTTGCTTGGGTCACCTTGACTGCCGAACCTTCTGACTTCGCGAGTTACATTGTTAAAGTGGATTCAATTACTTTGACTCGTAGTGACGGGGTGGTGGTGACTGCTTTGGCGAGTGTCGAAACCGTTGATTTCGCTAAATTAAGCAACATCGCCGAATTGTGGGGTTCGGCCACGATCCCGAACGGTAAATATTTGTCGGCAAAAATTACACTGGATTACACCTCGGCAAAAATCGCGACCATCGTGAACGGAGCGCCGCAATTGGCAACTATCGTGGGAGCCACGGGGGCGGCCGTTACCACGGTGCCGGTGGTGGTCACTTTCGATACGAACAATCCATTAGTGGTGCTACCGACGGGCGCTACTTCGAATGCTACTCGATTGGCGTTTGATATTAATTTGCCGGCTTCCGGTAAGTTAAACACCGCTACCAACCCAGCGACGTTGACCGTAAATCCGTACTTCACAGGGGGTATTTTAGCGTCCGATGCCAAGCCGATTCGCGTGCGAGGACCGTTAATTAATTCCAGTGTTGTCGAAGGGACGTATACGATCTATATCCGGCCGTTCTACGACGAGGTTAATAGCTTGGGTGCTTTGACCTTATTTAACGATGCGAACACGATTTATGCCGTTAATGGTACGACCTTCGTGGGCAAACCCGGTCTTACTGCGTTGTCGCAGTCTTCGGCTGGCACTACTATTACCGCAGCGTATACCACCTTTCAACCGACTACCAACACGTCGCTTAACCCCCCTATTTCGGCTGGTAAGTTCAATACCATTTATGTGGTCGCCGGGAGTACGCTTGAGGCGGGATACACGCAAGGGATCGAGGGTGATGTGATCGCGCGCTCGGGCAATAACTTGACTCTGCGAGGGTCTACCACCAGTTTCAATTCAGGTGCTTCGACATATAACGTGTTGGATTCCATCGTAACAGTAGGGACGAGCACCATCGTGACTGTCGATGCTGCTACGGTGTCAGGCCTTAATGCCGGTTCAATTGCAGTGGGGCAGCATATTGCCGCTCGTGGTCTTTACAGCGCGAATACAGCGGGTGTTGTGACTGTAGATGCTAGCGGCGCCACTAACGTCAACACCGGTTCCGTACGTTTGTTGCCGACCGAAATTTATGGTTCGGAGATCTCGACCGGTGCCGGTGTACTCGCGCTGAAGCTGTTAACCATTAATAATTGGCCGGTCGGCAATTATAATTTTGCTGGGAATGGTGCTACGGCTGCACAAGACTCGTTGGCAACCAATTACAATGTACAAGTGGGCTCTGTCCCGGTTCCGGCGGGCGGTGCGGGTACGTTGCTGTGGGTCGATGGTTTTATGACTCCGTTCGGTAGCGCGCCACCAGACTTTAGTGCGACGCGCATCACTGCTGAGGCGGCGGTTGCGGCGAGTCTGCGGGTGAATTGGAATGGTCCTGCCGCAGCTTCTCAACAGTTGACAGCGGTTAGTGCTGCCGGATTCTCCATCAACTTAAGTCTTGGGACGTACAATGGCGGTGTTATTCGAATCGGTCCGGAGAGTATCGATTTGACTAAGTTGCCAGTTAGTCCGCAAATCGTCCCGAGCAACGACGCAACGACGTCAATTTTTGCGCCGACGTTTGCTTTAGGTAGCGCTGCACATGGCGTTACGGAATATAACGGCTTCGCAAGTTTCGTAACCCAGTTAAATACCACTCTGATCACTACACCGGTCCAGCAACTTGAAGCTAGAGGTACCTATAATCGGGTGACCAATATTTTCACTGCTAGCACCGTTGACATCGTGCTTTAGACGGCTTCCCTGGATGGGAAGAAGCGGGCTACAGTTTTTATGCGGTTGGGCACTAACTGTCGGGATTGGATGGCATACCTGCGTTTGGGCCGCTGATTTACCGCAAGACTCGATTGCTCGTCCACGCATCTGTGTCGTGCTGTCCGGTGGCGGTGCACGAGGCTTGGCGCATATCGGTGTGCTCAAAGTGCTTGAAGAGCTTAAAGTGCCTATCGATTGTATTGCTGGCACAAGTGTGGGCGCGATAGTCGGCGGATTATACGCGAGTGGAATGACCGCAAGTCAAATTGACACAGCCATGCGTTCGGTAGATTGGCAGGAGTCATTTCGGGACGCTCCGCCACGTCGTGCGCTAGCCTTTCGACGTAAGCAAGATGATCGTAATTTCCTAGTGCGTTTTCCCTTAGGCTTGCAACACGGTGATGTGCTGTTGCCGAAAGGACTCATTCAAGGTCAGAAATTACAACAGCAACTACGTAGGTTAACGCTGTCCTTTAGTAACAGTACGAGTTTCGATCAATTACCCACGCCGTTTCGTGCAGTGGCGACGGATTTGGAAACCGGAAATGCGGTCGTGATGAAAAGTGGCGATCTCGCGCTAGCGATGCGGGCAAGCATGTCGGCGCCGGGGGTGTTTGCGCCGGTTGAAATGGACGGGCGCCTTCTGGTGGACGGTGGACTTGCCGAGAATCTACCGATGGATGTGGCACGATCAATGGGTGCGGATATTTTGATTGTGGTCGATGTGAGATTTCCGTTGCAATCGCGCGAGCAAATGAAATCCGCGTTATCCATTTCCAATCAAATGATTGCAATCTTGGTGCGTAAAGATGCCGATCGGCAACGCGCCACTCTAAAGCCTCAAGATATTTTGATTGAGCCAATGTTAGGCATTACAAGTTCTACCGATTTTGGAGAAGTCGTCAATACAATTGCCCTGGGAGAAACTGCGGTCCGCGTTGCAGCTACAAGACTCGCAAGCTTAAGACTAAACGATACGGCGTATGAGCAATATCGTTTGCGACGACAACCAACTGAAACAAATTCATCGAGGATTGAATTTGTGCAGGTGGATGCGCAATCAAGACGCTACGAGAAGACCATTGCGGCTGAGATGCAGCCCTTGATTGGAAAAACGCTTAATTTGGTCCAAGTAGATGATCATATTGCGGATTTGTACGGACTCGGCTATTTCGAAACGCTAGATTATGTACTTGCCAATCATGGGACGAAATCTGGAATGGAAGTACGCGCACGGCGAAAGTCGTGGGGACCTAATTATTTACGCTTCGGCCTTAATCTGCAGGACGATTTTCAAGGTAATAGCCGCTATAACGCGGCTGCCCGCTTTATTCTCACGGAAATTGACCCGTTAGGAGCGGAATTACTCACCGATGCACAAATCGGCAGTAACCCAAAACTCGTGAGTGAATTTTATCAACCTATGGATGCGCAGCGACGTTGGTTTGTGGCACCTAGTGCGCGAATTGAGGCGCGGGACTTGCCTATTTATAGAAACGATATCGAGGTCGCTGATTTTAGATTGCGTGAGGTGGAAGCGGATTTAGATTTCGGACGGAATTTAGGTAATTGGGGTGAAGTCCGTGCTGGATATCATCGACTCAACAGTGCGGCGAGGGTGCGTTTTGGAAATCCGAATTTAGTACAACCCACTTTTAATCGCGGGCAATATTTTTCTAAAGTTAGCTATGACCGACTCGATAACCTAGATTTTCCACGCGACGGACAGACTTTCTCCTTGCAGTGGGATGCGGATCGTAGCAATTTAGGCTCAGATTTCGCCGCGGACAAGCTACGCGGTGACTGGTTGGTGGCACGCTCTCGGGAGCGTAATACTTGGGTACTGTGGGGCACCGCTGGAACTACATTAGATGGAAATGCCGGCAAACTGCAGGATTTTTATTCATTGGGTGGATTTTTTAATTTATCCGGCCTGTCTCCTGGATCTGTTTTAGGTCCTCATTTTGCTATTGGCCGCGCGATTTATTTTCGCAAGATTGGTCGCGGTGGCGAGGGATTGTTAGATTTTCCTGCTTATCTGGGTCTGTCGTTGGAAATAGGAAATACTTGGAATAAGCGTGGGGATATTAGTTATGGGTCGGCTCACAAAGACGCCCTAGCTTTTCTCGGCTTGGATACTTTTTTAGGACCGGTATATTTCGGTAGTGGCTATGATGACTCGGGCAATAACGCGTTCTATCTATTCCTCGGCAGGACTTTTTAGGTGATGAACCTAACTTGTTACAGCCCGCGACTTTCCGACAAGCGTTCAACTTTCTCGACCACTAAGGCGGGTTGATCTCCAAGACGAGAATACTCGTGTTTCCGCGCCATGTTTTGCATTACATTGTCGCGCTCCGCGGCGCTAAAAAACCAATGAGTTCTTTGCCAATCGGCGCCTAGGAGTTTAGCGAATGGATCAGCCGGCTTAAGGCGCACACGCACGCCATACGGGCGAGCCATTTGCGGCACCGTGCGAACTAAATTGTGTGAGCTAGCGATTCCCATTGGCGATAACGATAGCTTAATCAGACCCCCGCCGCCAGCTGATACGCTTGCTATTCACATGCTAAACTCCGCCGCCTTCGAGAGGGCAAACGATGGCATCGTCTTATACAGCTTCTGATATTGAGGTATTGAGCGGTTTAGACCCGGTACGCCGGCGTCCTGGTATGTATACCGACACGACTCGTCCCAATCACTTGGCGCATGAGGTCGTAGACAATAGCGTTGACGAGGCGCTTGCTGGACATTGTGAAAATATTTGCGTTACGGTGTTTAAGGACGGTTCGCTGCAAGTGGAGGATGATGGTCGCGGCATGCCGGTAGACATTCATCCCAAAGAAAAAATCAGCGGCGTAGAACTCATTTTAACGCGCCTGCACGCGGGCGGAAAATTTAATGATAAAACCTATCAGCATTCCGGCGGGTTACATGGCGTGGGTGTTTCGGTGGTTAATGCACTTTCAAAGCATTTGGAGTGCTGGGTACGCCGCGGTGGCAAAGAGTACAACGTTAGTTTTGCAGGCGGTCGTCCTGCTTCTAAATTAGAGGTAGTGGGTGATTCGCCCAAATCAAAAACCGGTACGACTTTGAGATTTTGGCCTGATCCTAAATACTTTGACACCGATAAATTCGCGATTCCTAAGCTTAAACAGGTGCTGCGGGCGAAGGCGGTGCTATGTCCAAAGTTGCGGGTTTCACTGATTAACGAGGCGACGGGTGAAACCGATGAGTGGTTCTATACCGGTGGGCTTCATCAGTATTTAGCCGAAGAATTAGGGAAAGGCACATGGTTGCCTAGCGATACCTTTTACGGGCAGCGAGAGATCGAGGGAGGCTCGCTGGATTGGGCGTTTGCTTGGGTGCTCGATTCCGAGCATAGCGTTACCGAAAGCTATGTCAATTTAATTCCCACGGTTGAGGGAGGGACGCATGTTAATGGCTTGCGGGCTGGGGCTACTGATGCCGTGCGTGAATTTTGCGAATTTCGTAATTTGGTGCCGCGCGGGCTCAAGCTATCGCCTGAAGACGTGTGGGAAGGCGTGAATTTTGTGCTCTCGATGAAAATGCGCGAACCTCAATTTGCCGGACAGACCAAAGAACGACTGTCGTCGCGGGAATCCGCTGGAATCGTTCAAGGCGTCATTAAAGATGCGTTCACGCTTTGGCTCAATCAACACTCAGACCAGGGCGAGAAGATCGCCATGTTGGCGATTGAAAACGCTCAGCAGCGATTAAAAGATAGTCAAAAAATTGCCCGAAAGCGCATCGTCGCGGGGCCAGCCTTGCCGGGAAAGTTAGCTGATTGTGTGAGTCAAGACCCCAGGCGCGGCGAATTATTTTTAGTTGAAGGCGATTCGGCTGGCGGATCAGCTAAACAGGCTCGTGACCGAGTCACTCAAGCGATCATGCCGTTGCGCGGTAAAATATTGAATACCTGGGAGGCTGATATTGGCGAAGTATTACAATCCCAAGAGGTTAATAACATCAGTATTGCGATCGGTGTAGAGCCGGCAGCAAGTGATATATCGGGTTTGCGGTACCACAAAATTTGTATTTTAGCCGATGCTGACAGTGACGGTCAGCATATTGCAACCTTGTTGTGTGCGCTATTTTTGCGGCATTACCGACCGTTGGTGCTTGCCGGACATGTGTACGTGTGTATGCCGCCGCTGTTTCGTATCGATGCGGGTAAAGAAGTGGTTTACGCGTTGGATGAATCGGAGCGTGAGAAAGCGTTAGCTCGCATAAGCGCCAACAACAGCCGAGCGAAACCGGTAGTGACGCGATTTAAGGGTCTCGGTGAAATGAGTCCCTTACAACTACGTGAGACCACCATGGCACCGCAGACCCGCCGCTTGGTACAAATGACTGTCAACGCCGAGGACAATGTAGATTCCATGCTGGATATGCTGTTGGCAAAAAAACGCGCTGCGGACCGACGCGAGTGGTTAGAGAGTAAAGGTAATTTGGCACATGTGTAGCGCGCATAGTTCATGAAAGATCAAGAGCTTAATTTCGAGGGAATCGAAAAAGAACCGTTAAAATCTTTTGTTGAACGTTCTTATCTCGATTATTCGATGTACGTCATTCTAGATAGAGCCCTACCGCATTTGGGCGATGGCTTGAAGCCCGTTCAGAGGCGCATTGTTTATGCAATGAGTGAGCTTGGATTGGCCGCGGGCGCTAAGCATAAGAAATCTGCGCGAACGGTTGGCGATGTCATCGGCAAGTTTCATCCGCACGGCGATTCAGCTTGTTATGAGGCCATGGTGCACATGGCGCAGGATTTCGCTTATCGATATCCGTTGGTCGATGGTCAGGGTAATTGGGGGTCCACGGACGATCCAAAGTCCTTCGCCGCGATGCGTTACACCGAGTCCCGGCTGACGCGTTATGCCACCTTGTTATTGCAAGAGCTTGAATCAAGCACCGTGGATTGGGCCCCGAATTTCGATGGATCGCTCGAAGAGCCCACCATGTTACCGGCTCGCGTGCCAAACCTACTGCTCAATGGCGGTTCTGGTATTGCGGTGGGCATGGCTACTGATATCCCGCCGCACAATTTACGGGAAGTCGTCAAAGCGTGCGTGGCTATGTTAGATGACCCTGAGCTTAGCACGCGCAAACTGATGACCTTTATCAAAGGGCCGGATTTGCCAACCGGAGCGGAAATTGTTTCGCCTCGCGATGAGTTGGTGCAGATGTATGAGACGGGTTCGGGTAGTTTCAAGGCGCGCGCGACGTACACCGTAGATGACGGCGAAATCGTGATAGACGCTCTGCCATTTCAGGTTTCTGGTAGCAAGGTGCTCGAACAAATCGGCGCACAAGTGCAGCAAAAAAAACTACCGATGGTCGAAGACTTTCGTGATGAATCGGATCACGAAAATCCTACCCGATTGGTAATAGTAGCGAAATCCCCCCGCGTCGATACGGTCGCGCTCATGGCCCATCTGTTCGCCACGACGGATCTTGAGCGAAGTTATCGGGTTAACCTTAATGTTATCGCGTTAGACGGTCGGCCACGAGTGATGGGCCTTAAAGAATTGTTGTTGGAATGGCTGCAATTTCGCAAGTCTACGGTCACCCGTCGCTTGTCCTACAGACTGGCTAAACTGAATGCTCGGTTGCATATTTTGGATGGCCTGTTGATTGCATACTTAAACCTTGATGAAGTAATTCGCATTGTGCGTAGCGAGGATCATCCCAAACAAGTTCTCATAAAGCGGTTTTCACTGTCTGATGAGCAGGCCGAAGCGATTCTTGAGACTAAGTTGCGACATCTGGCAAGACTTGAAGAGATGAAAATTAAGTCGGAGCAAAAAGAACTCAGTGATGAGCGCGATGGACTCGAAGCTATTTTGAAGTCGAAAGCAAAATTGACGAAATTAGTGCGCGATGAACTATTAAATGATGCCGAGCTGTATGGCGATGAGCGTCGTACTCGCCTTGTCGAACGTGAAGCGGCACAAGCCATCTCGGCAATTGATCTTTTGACAGCTGAGCCTACGACCGTTGTATTGTCGCGCTTGGGTTGGGTGCGTGCGGCCAAGGGACATGATATCGACGCCAGGGCTTTGAGTTATAAGACCGGTGATGAGTTTCAGGCTTCTGCACGGGGCCGCAACCTACAGCAGGCAGTGTTCATCGACTCCACCGGACGCGCTTATAGTCTAGATGCGCATCAGCTACCGGGTGCGCGCGGATATGGCGAACCCTTATCGGGCACAGTTGACCCGCCGGATGGCGCGACCTTTGCGGCCGTTCTGATCGGTGAACCTAGTGATCGCTGGTTATTGGCGAGCGATGCCGGATACGGGTTTATTATAGCTTTGAGTGAGCTGTATTCTCGCAACCGGAAAGGAAAATTGATACTCAAAGTACCGGAAAATGCACAAGTTTTACCCGCTGTGGCTCTTTGCAGCGCCCAGTCGCTCGCAGTTTTCGTAAATAATGAGGGTGAGGTGCTGGCTTTGCCGATCGAAAAAATTGAGACAATGACTTCAGGTAAAGGCCAGAATTTCTATGGTATTCCCGGTAAGAAATCGGCCGATCGGGATGAATATTTGGTCGCTATGGCGAGCGTTGCGCCAGGAGAGATCTTGACCGTTTTCAGCGGTAATAGCGCCCCGATGAAACTTAAATTTGAGGACTTGAAGCAATTTCAGGAGCGTAAGGGCCAGCGTCGACAGAAATTTTCACGCGCATACAAGAAAGTGGATCGGCTGGAAGTTTCAGTTTAGTTTAGCGGCGGTCACCCGACATAGTGACCTCTTCGGGCACATTGACGAAGTAACCCTGTATAAACTCGATGCCGAGCTGCCACAGTACTGCCATAGTATTAGCATCTTCAACACGCTCGGCTATAGTTTCGATTTGTTTTTTCTTGGCTGCTTCCACCAATCCTTTGACACGTTGTTGTTGTAGCTGATTAGTGGATAGACCTTGCATGAGTGAGCCATCGACTTTTATAAAATTCATTTCGATACCAGCCAATAGTCGCAAAGGATCCCGTCCGGTTCCGAAATGTTCCAGCGCGAATCCGAGTCCCAATCTACGCAAATTCGCCGCAAAATGCTTGGTTTGCTCTAGGTGCTGAGTCGCCATTGCTTCAGTTACCTGAATGCATAAGCGCTTCGCGTCAATCTTAAGGGATTTGAGTTGAGTTTCTAACCAGGCGATTATGCCTTTATCAAGCAGTGTATCTTTTGACACGCGCACAAATATACAGCCAGATTTCCGATTAGCACAAAATGACATTGAAGCACCAATGACCCAACGATCAATGTTTTTCATAAGATCATTGCGTTCAGCAGCCGCGATGAACTCGGTCGGCAATACTTCATTGCCTTGCTCATCGAGCATGCGCACTAGTACGTCGAACATGCCTTTATCATCGCCCAGCAGACTTGCGATCGGTTGTTGAACTAAGCGGAAACGATTTTCCATCAGAGCGCTTTTAATGTGCTTTACCCAAATCTTGTCGTAAGCCAGTACGCGGGTGTCGGTGTCGGCTTTGTCGACCACATACATCTGATTGCCGCCCTGCTCACGTCCGCGACGCGTTGCATTGACCGCATCGGCAATGGCTGCCTCAATGACCGGTGTATCGATATGCGGCGCTGTCGCGGGGAGTAAACCTAAACCGACGGTTACCGTAGCTGACAAAGTCTTATCGCCGATGCTGAAAATATGCTCTTGGATTCGCTTTACGATATTTTCCGCCCAGGTCTCAATATCCCGCGCTGTGCCTCGCTCGAGCAAGACCAACAGGGCATTACCACCGAATCGGCCACAGATATCTCCAGGCACTATTTGTACCCGCAATAATTCGGCAAGTTGACCTATGAACTCTTCACTCGCGAGTACGCCGATGGCGGTTTGGATTTCGAGAAAACGATCCGGTTTAATATGGGCAAATTGACGCACCCCTCCTTTAATGCTTTGCGCGCAGCGCTCATTTATAGCGTCAATTAAATAGCGTTGTTGCAGGAATCGGGTGGAGCCATCATTTTTTACCGCATCAGTCAATTGATTTTCAAGATTAACCGATTTTTTTCCGGCTGTAATGCTGATACGAATGGCGGGCTCATTGTCGTAATCTGCTTTAGCAAGATGGAGTTCAAGGGGTAAGCTTGAGCCATCAGATAATAGCGCTTGAACTTTGAGCTCATGATCGATCCATTTGCCTTGCAGGCAGGCGACCAAGGCGCCTTTCAGGGCAGGATGCGTTTCTAGTTCAAATAAGTCCATTAATGGCGTGCCGTGTAAGGCAGCGTCGGTCGAATAGCCAAAAAGTTCTGACCAAGCATTATTAGTATCAACAATAATACCTTCTTGGACATGAGTAATAGCGTCGGCAGATCCATCCAGGAAATTCTGTAATTGTTCGCGATATTCACGGGCCGATGAGAGAGTGGCGGAAAGGGCGCGCTCTAGTCGGTAAGAGCGTAATTCCCGGGTGGCTACCGCCTGCAGGCGGCTACGGTTTGCAAGGGTTACTACATCTTGTGCGCCCAAGCGCATGGCGTCCGCGATCGCAGCCTCGTCCACATGCTCGCGTACGATTAGGACCGGCATTTCTGGCGCGCTTTGTTTCTTGACCGCAATAATTGCGCTGAGGTCCGTCCAGACTTCATCAATGAAGACCAGTAGCATTTCAGGATTGAGCTGAACCACCGCCTCGCCGAGATCGCCAGCGTCCGAAAGCCACGTACAGTGCACGGGATGACCCGCATTGCGCAGCGTGCTGTTGATAGCCTCGACATGATCCTCGGATCGGGTCATCACAATGAGTGAAACGGCTGCTTGATCTCGCACGGGTTGAATTCCTCGGAAAATAAGCTCAAATTGTAACACCAGGAGGCCAAACTGCGTCTAAATTGGCTTAAAGTGGGGGTTGCAGCTATGATACGCGCCCGCAATTCCTGAGGCCGCGATGGCAAACTACAGTACCAATGAATTTAAATCTGGATTGAAGATCCTGATAGACGGAGATCCGTATTCCATCGTTGAGAACGAAATGGTTAAGCCAGGCAAAGGCCAGGCTTTCAACCGGGTTCGAGTCCGAAATTTGAAAACGGGGCGTACGATTGAGCGGACTTGGAAGTCCGGCGATACAGTGGAAGGTGCGGACGTCGTGGATACAGAATTGCAATATCTGTACCGTGAAGGAGATTTTTTCCACTTTATGGCACCGGAGACTTTTGAACAGCTAACTGCCTCTAAAGAGGCGGTCGGCGATGGCGCTCAGTGGCTTAAAGATGGCACCGTTTGTATTATTACGTTGTGGAATGGCGTACCGCTACAAGTTACCCCGCCCGCGCACATGGAACTCAAGGTGATTGAAACGGACCCCGGTGTACGGGGTGACACGGCAACGGGTGGATCCAAGCCTGCAAAGCTTGAAACGGGTGCCATGGTGCGGGTGCCGCTGTTCATCAATGAGGGTGAAATGTTGCGTATTGATACTCGAACTGGCGAGTACTTATCACGAGGTAAGAGCTAATTTTAACGAGGCGCTAGCGAAAACGCCATCGTTTCGCTTAGGTTATCGGCACCGGTGCTGATGGCAACCAGTCGATCAAATCCGAGAGCTACGCCGGCGCACTCGGGTAATCCGGCGGCTAATGCGGCGAGCAGTTCTTCATCTAACGGCGGTTCGACCTGGCCGCGGACGCGTCTGGTTGCAAGATCCCGACTGAAGCGAGCGCGTTGCTCCCCAGCCTCGCCTAGTTCGTGAAATCCGTTTGCAAGTTCAAGACCGTCAACGTAGAGCTCAAATCGGGCAGACACCGCTGGGAAGCCTGGTTTCACTCGGGCGAGCGATGCCTGGGACGCGGGATAGTCGTATATAAAACAAGGACGTTCGCGCCCCAATTTAGGACCCACCACCAATGCCATTAACAGATCAAGCTTAGCGTCTCTATCCAATGCGGCCTCGCAGACGATTCCATGCTGTTCAGCTGCCTGAGATAGTTCAACTTCGCTCGCCCCATGGGCATCGACGCCCGCGTACCGATATAAAGCTTGTGCATAAGTCACGCGCTCCGCCCCCCGCGCTTTTGATTGGGGATAGAGTAGAGCATTGACCAAGTCCTCAACTTCGGTCATCAGGGCCATCTCATCAAATCCTAGACGATACCATTCGATGAGCGTGAATTCGGGGTTATGCCAGCGGCCGTGTTCTGCATCACGGAACACCTTACAGATTTGAAAAATATCGCCGCTTCCTGCTGCTAGTAGGCGCTTCATCGCAGATTCGGGTGATGTATGCAGGAAAAACGCTTCGGTGATGCCGCTAATTCGAGTTGTGAGCGATTCGATTTGGCAGTCACTCACTCCTGCGGTACTTAAAACCGGAGTTTCCACTTCTTGGACGTGACGAGTTGCAAAAAAATCGCGAACTGTTGCAAGCAATTGCGCACGTCGTCTGAGGGTCGGGAGTGTCGCGCTAGGTTGCCATGACCTATTCAAATGAGCCTTCCAATTACTTGACCGAACCTTACAAGAGATCCCTTTGTAAGGTTAAGACTTAAGCGTACGCGATCCTTTTCAAATAGTAGGATTACGGTTGAGCCCATATTGAAACGCCCTAACTCGGCTCCTTTTTCAAGATCAAGTTGAGTTTCAGGTAGGCGAGTGACCGTTTTGCGCCGGGTGGAGGTAATATCGCCTGCCCAAACGGTGCTCATGCTGCCGACATTCAATGCTCCGACCATAACCAGGCTTAAAGCGCCGCCCGCGGTGTCGAATAGCGCTAAGACCCGCTCGTTGCGAGTGAATAGCCGCGGTACGTATTGTGCGGTTATGCCGTTTACACTAAAGAGCCGACCGGGCACATATAGGGTGTCGCGCAATTGACCGCGAATAGGCATATGAATGCGGTGGTAATCGTAAGGCGCAAGATAGAACGTGGCGAAAGTACCGCCTTCGAAGCGTCTTGCCCACGTTTGGTTAGCCAACAGGTCCGCTAAGGAATAGGAATGATTTTTGGCTTGTATGAGTTGGTCGAAATTCAAAGTGCCGCATTCGCTGACAGTGCCGTCTACTGGACTTGCGATAGTATGCGTATCGGCAGTAATGGGACGAGCGTCTTTAGCCAGTGCACGAGTAAAAAAATCATTAAATGTGGCATAACGTAACGGATCGCTTGGAGTAGCCTCTTGCATATTGACGGCATAAAGCTTGAGGAAGCCGGCTATTAAAAAATTTTTAAACCAGCCAATTTTTACTCGGGTAGCTTTAAGGACTAAGCGCGAAACCGCGTGTTGCGGCAATATATATTGTAGTAGTACAAATAACGGCGGAAAGTTATTCTGCAAATTCATGCATCAATTATCTCATAGAGCCTCATCAAATGCCGGCGCTACCACTGTCGGCGCGGTTATTAGGCGTTGTTCTCAAACGCTGTTGCAGGCCCGAGTACATTTTGGTCACGGTACGGATAATGCTTGGGATGAGGCCGCTGAGCTAGTGTTTTACGTGGCGGGAATTGCACATTCAAAAGGAAGTAATGCGTATCTAAAAAACTTGACCCCACGGTGTATTGCGCGGGTGAATGAGTTACTTCTGAGGCGTGTTCATGAGCGCTTACCGTTACCTTACCTGACCCATAGAGCCTATTTTGCGGGTCTTGAACTGTATGTAGATGAGCGTGTTTTGGTGCCACGTTCGCCGATCGCGGAACTTGTATTGGCGCGATTCCGACCTTGGATAAAACGGCGGGTGCGCAATATATTAGACTTAGGTACCGGCTCTGGAGCGATCGCGCTCGCATGCGCAACTGCGTTCCCGAAGGCCAGCGTCGATGCGCTCGATATTTCCGTGGCGGCGCTGCAAGTCTGTCGTCGCAATGTGCGCGCCTTACGGCTCAGTGAGCGAGTGCGGGTGTTAAAATCGGATCACTTCGCTGCGGTAGAGGGCCGCTGTTACGATATCATTGTAAGCAATCCACCTTATGTCGGTCGCGCCGAAATGCGTAATTTGCCAAGTGAATATCGGCATGAACCGCGGTTAGGGCTGGCAGCGGGAGCGGATGGTCTGGATTCGGTACGTAAGATACTTGGTTCCGCTCGTCATTATATGCATGCAAACAGTTTGCTAGTTGTTGAAGTGGGTAATACGGAGGGTGCATTGTTGCGGGCATTTCCACGTATGCCCTTTGTATGGCCAGAAATCGCCATGGGCGGCGGTGGAGTGTTTATGCTAACAGCTTCGGACATGGAGAAATAACGGTGGCTGGTAATACGTTTGGCAAAATATTCACTCTAACTACTTTTGGCGAAAGTCATGGTCCGGCGTTGGGCGGCGTGGTGGATGGTTGTCCGCCGGGTCTGGAGTTAACGGAGGCAGACTTGCAGTTAGACGTTGAACGACGTCGTTCAGGAACTTCTCAGTTTACAAGTCAGCGTCACGAATCTGATAAAGTAAAGATATTATCTGGGGTTTTTGAAGGTAAGACTACTGGAACTCCGATCGGTATACTGGTGGAGAACGAGGATCAACGATCGCGCGACTACGACAAAATCAAGGACCGATTTCGTCCGGGCCATGCTGATTATACTTATCAGCAGAAATACGGATTTCGTGACTATCGCGGTGGGGGCCGCTCCTCCGCTCGCGAGACGGTGGTGCGCGTGGCGGCTGGTGCCATCGCGCGAAAATATTTAGCGGAGCGATTGAATATCAGCATACAGGGATTTTTGTCTCAAATCGGTTCCAAGGTGCTTGACCCGGTGGACGTAGCCAGTTGCTACGACAACCCATTTTTTTGTCCTGATCCTAGTCGCGTTAAGGAGCTGGAGGCTTTCATTTGGGAGCTTCGTGAGGCGGGTGATTCGGTGGGTGCACGGGTAACTGTGATCGCGAAAGGTGTTCCGCCTGGCTTAGGGGAACCTGTGTTTGAGCGGCTGGATGCTGACTTGGCAAGTGCAATGATGGGAATAAATGCTGTAAAAGGTGTCGAAATCGGAGCAGGTTTTGGCGCAGTGGCGCAGCGCGGTTCTGAGCATCGAGACGAGCTGACACCGCAGGGATTTAAGAGTAATCATGCGGGTGGCATATTAGGGGGTATTTCGTCTGGGCAAGATATCGTGGTTAGTATCGCGTTAAAACCCACCTCAAGTATTACCGTGCCTGGTGACACTATTGATGTGCGAGGCTATGCCACAAAAATCATCACCACTGGGCGCCACGATCCTTGTGTCGGAATCCGCGCGACGCCAATTGCTGAAGCCATGCTGGCGATTGTGCTCATGGACCATTATTTGCGGTTTCGCGCGCAATGCGCTGATGTGGTGACGACTACCCCAGTCATTACGGTGCGCAATTGAAGCCGCGCGTAGCGGTGGTGGGTGCAGCAAGTCTTATTGGTGAAGCGCTGGTAGAAGAACTGCACATCCGCAAAATTAGTTGTGCTGAATTGTACTTGCTGGATGAAGCGCGTCACTTGGGAGTTAAGGTGAGCGACGATGCGCTATCGGATGTGGAAGCCTTTGATTTCTCGACCGCTGATCTGGTATTTTTTTGTGGCAGATCAGCGCTGACTGCACGTTACGCCGAAGCCGCAGCTCAACATGCCTGGGTAGTTGACTGTTCGGGCGCGCTGCGCGATCGCTATGACGTTCCCATGGTGGTTGCCGATGTTAATGCCGATATGCTTGAGGGCATAGCTCACTGCGGCCTTATTGCACTACCAGGTAGCGCTAGTGTGGCGCTCACCACGGTGCTGGCCCCCTTGCATTCATTGGCGGGTTTGGCGCGTGTCGAGGTGGTAACCTATCAGGCAGTATCCGGTGGTGGTCGTAGTGCGATGGAGGAATTGGCGAGCGAAACTGTGGCAATGTTGAGCGGAGCTAAGGCAAGTGGTAAGGCTTTTGGTACTCAAATTGCATTTAATGTCATTCCTCAAGTTGATGCTATTGATGCGGACGGTGTGTCGAGAGAAGAGCGTCGGTTGCTCAATGAATGTCGCCGCGTGTTGGCGCTGCCGCATTTGGCTGTTAACGCTACTGCGGCGCGGGTTCCGGTATTTTTTGGCCATAGCTTCGCAGTACACGCAACCTTTGAGCGTGCCATTCGCACCGCCGAGGCGATCGAGATGCTGCATCGCAACAAGGAGTTGAGTGTCATGGAGGCGGGAATGGAAACCCAGTTGACGCCAGCGGCCCTGGCTGCAACACCCGATCGGATCTATGTTGGACGACTGCGGGCGGACATTACCCGTGATCAATCTCTAAATTTTTGGGTGGTGGCCGATAATATTAGAAAATGTGCGGCTTACAACGCACTTTCGGTCGCCCAGATTTTGGTAAATCGGTCTCATTAAGTTATAGTCGAGAATTCGAGTATAACGTCATCTGTTGCAATGAACTTTAGACGTTTATTTGTTGGTACCCTGGGAGTAGAAATGTCTGCGATGATGCCTCGACTGGTGCTTTTGGCGTACGTGTTCTGCCCGACCTTAAGCGTGGCTTTGGGTCTCGGTGAAATTCATTTAAATTCCGCGCTCAACGAACCGTTAAGCGCGGAAATTGATCTTGTGGCGGCTGCGCCTGACGAATTAACGGCCCTGCGGGCGACTCTTGCTGGCCGCGAAGTGTTTACTCGCTACGGAATCGATCGGCCGCCGTTTTTGAATTCTTTAACTTTCAAGGTTGGCAAGGGTAAAAGTGGCCGAGAGGTGTTGCAGGTCCGGTCACTGGATGCGATTCCGGAACCGTTTGTAACATTTTTAGTGGAAGTCAATTGGGCGCGTGGACACCTCATGCGCGAGTACACGGTGTTGCTGGACCCACCGATTTACACCCCTGGCGAAGCCGCTAATAATGCGGCACCGGTAGTTATGCCAAGCGGTAAGCCTGCAGCTACAAAAGATGCGGCGACTATTGCCCCCCCGGTAGACACAGCGGTAAAACCGTTATCTTCCTCAGCGAGTAGTTATCGAGTTGCGGGCGGAGATTCCCTATCAAAAATCGCTCGTAGCTTGCAGTCTGGGTCGGCTGCCAAGATAGATCAAACCATGGTGGCTTTGTATCGAGCCAACCCCGATGCATTCGGCGGCAGCATGAATATACTGCATAAAGGCTCGGTATTGCGTGTTCCTGGCGCCACCGAAATTGCGGCCTTGAGCCAATCGGAAGCCGTCAGCGAAGTCAATCGTGAGATTCATCGCAGTACGTCCGGCACTCCAGGTGCGGCTAAGGGCCACCACTTACGGCTCGTCACTCCTTCTACGGGTGACGGGGCAGGCGTTGGTAATAATGTGGAAGCTCAGGCACTCAAGGATCGCGTCAAGATTTTAGAGTCTCAGCTGGCGGAATCGCATCGCTTGATTGATGTGCGTAATGCGGAACTGAGCGCATTACAACGCAAGCTAGGGGTGCCCATTACGCCGCCGGTCACAGCTCCGGTGACGCCACCGGTGGTTGCCCCCCCTGTGAAGACTCCTGAAGTGGTAAAACCGTCGGCGGTTATTAAGCCGGAAGTCCCACAGGTTCCCGTCGATACCGCAAAACCGCAATTTCCGGTTCCGGAGCCGGTACCTGCACCGGCTGTACCTAAGATCAAAGTTAAGCCTGTGGTTGCAGTGCCGGTGGAGACTGGTTCATGGATTGACTGGGTGGCCGCAAACTGGTGGTGGCCATTGGCAGCTATTGCCGCTTTACTGGCCGGCCTTGGTTTTGCATCGTTTAAAAAGCGACGTGCTGAAGGTTTTGGGGACTTACCGAATTTCGTGGAGACCGACGTAGCGGATCTACGCAACACTACGTCACGTGTTACGGCGGGTCGCAAGGGCGATGATTCTTTTCTGGTGGAAGAGTCCGGCGAACACAAACTGCCGGATGCAGCACCGCAAGGATCCGTATCGGACGATACGATGTCCAGCGAAAGCGCGGTAAATTTAGATCAAGGTGATCCGCTGGCAGAAGCGGATTTCCATATGGCTTACGGTCTTTATGATCAAGCGTCTGATCTGGTGCGCATTGCTTTGGAGCGTGAGCCCGATCGGCGCGATTTGCGCTTAAAGCTGCTAGAAATTTATTTTGTGTGGGGTAATAAAGATCTGTTCCTGCAGACGGCAAAGACCCTTGAAGCTAGCCGTGAACATGCGCCCGCTGGCGAATGGGACAAAATTGTTATCATGGGTAAGCAAATTTGCCCGGATGAAGCGATCTTTAAGAATTCTGTCGGCGGTGGTCGCGGTGCCGGAGCGCTAGTCGATTTGAACCTTGAAGGTGGAGAGAATCGCGTTGATATCGATTTGTTTGGTGATCCGGAAGGTGAGCATAGTCGCCTTGATCATCCGTTGGCGCACGAATCGGCTGATTCGGCCGTTACCGGCGAAATGCCGGTTCTAGGGAAATCCTCGAATCTAGACTTCACTTTGGATGCGCCCGAGCGCGGTGCTGATAGTTCTCCGACTCGCGACCAGCCGATCCGCGAGGAACCCACCGTAGAATCGGAAATAGCCGATTTTTCTTTGACGCATACTGGCGAACGACGCGGTATTGCCACGAAAACGGGTTCTGAGCAAACTGCCGAAGTTTCCATAATGGATTTAGGTTTGGACCTCGGGAGTCTTGAGGAAACCAATCATCCCGCTGATGCGCCTACGATGATTTCTGGCCTCGACGAACGTTCACGTCAGATGATGGCTGCGGCTGCAGCAAGCGCCAGCGCACGCGATGGCACGCACGCAGATGTTGTCGACGCTCATGCCAAAACGCATGCAGCAGAAAGTTCGGTTACTCATGATCAAGACCTAACTGAGCTTGAGCGCGAACTGGAAGCGTCCTTTGTGGCTGATCTCGACGTTGATCATACCGAGCTTAAAACTGCGGTCCTGAGCCCAGAATCGGCCCCGACAGTCCTGGTACCTCATCGTGTGGATGTAAACGATACTACGCGTTCTAAATTGCCAAGTTTAGCCGTCACTGATTCCGGAGCACATACGGATATCGAAGCTACTTCCAGACTGCGCGGCCTCAGCGGCGATAGTGTTGATTTGGATCTAGATAACCTTAGCAAAGCATTTGGCACGGCCGACACCGTTAGCCAACCGCAGCATGCCGAGGAATTGTTTTCCACTGAGGTGTTTGAAGCTAGTCAGCGCAGTCGCCGGGTAGACTTGGACGTGGGTGATGTGGCCGCCAAAACAGCGAACATACAAACACACAAATTGGCTATGCCGGAACTCGAGCCGGTAACCATGAGTGAAGTGGGAACTAAGCTTGATCTTGCTCGCGCCTATATGGATATGGGTGATCCAGAGGGTGCACGAAGCATTCTGGACGAAGTGGTGCACGAGGGTTCGGCGAGTCAAAAGCAAGAAGCCCAACGTCTTATCGAAACTTTGCCAGGCTGAGCTGCGCTTATTGGACGTCTTGCCGCCCTAGTTGAGTATGACGGCAGTAATTTTGCCGGTTGGCAATCGCAAGCTCACGCGCTTTCGATTCAAGATACGGTACAGGAGGCGTTGAGTTTCGTGGCGGGTCATCCCATCACCGTGATATGTGCGGGTAGGACCGATAGTGGTGTACATGCAGTAGGACAGGTTATTCACTTCGAAACGGCAGTGAAGCGCACATCACGCGCTTGGGTGTTAGGTGCAAACACGAAATTACCGCCTACCGTTGCGTTGCAATGGGTGGGTGATGTCTCGGGGGGATTCCACGCTCGGCACAGCGCAACTCTGCGACACTATCATTACTGCATATTAAATTGCAGCGCGCGTTCAGCGTTGCAGCGTTTAAGATCTGCGTGGATACACCGGCTCCTCAATGCTGACGCAATGCATCTCGCTGGCCAAGTTCTGGTCGGCGAACACAACTATTCGGCTTTTCGATCCGTCGAGTGCCAGTCGAAAACCGCCGTGCGGCGCGTGGAGCGGTTACTGGTGAAGCGCGAAGGGGATGTATTGTGGTTAGAGATCGTTGCCACCGCCTATTTGCATCATATGGTCCGTAATATTGTCGGTACGCTTGTTAAAGTACAGAGCATGGCGGACCCTGTTGGTGCAATGGCGACAATTTTGGCTGAAGGTAGTCGGCACTTGGCAGGTGTTACTGCACCGGCAGCGGGATTATTCTTGTGGCGTGTGGAATATCCGCCGATGTACGGTATTCCGACCCGTGAGCCAGGGTTGATGTTGCCGCCTATGTCGTGATTTGGTTTAAACTAACGTATGTCCTGGTTTGAACGAATTGTGCCTTCACGCATCAAGACCGAGCGCCGTACGCGCTCGGTTCCAGAGGGCCTTTGGACTAAATGCCCGGTTTGCGATGCGGTTTTATATCGCGCGGAAATTGAACGAAATTTGCATGTTTGTCCCAAGTGTAGTCATCACATGCGTATCAATGGGCGCGAGCGGCTCCTTAAGTTTCTGGATCCGGGACCCAAGGAATTAGCCGCCAAAGTAGAGTCAGAAGATCCACTTAAATTTAAGGATTCGAAGCGTTATAAAGATCGGTTAGTACAGGCGCAAAAACAAACCTTGGAGCGTGATGCGCTTATTGTGATGGCGGGCAGGTTAGCCGAGTTGGAGATTGTCGCTTGTGCTTTTGAATTTCGGTTTCTCGGAGGATCAATGGGTTCCGTGGTCGGTGAGAAATTTGTGCGCGCCGTGGAGCATAGTTTGGAACATCGTATGCCATTGGTTTGTTTCGCTGCTAGTGGTGGTGCGCGAATGCAAGAAGCACTCTACTCACTGTTGCAAATGGCGAAAACAAGCGCTGCCCTGAAGCGCCTGTCGGAAGCGCGTATACCCTTTATTTCAGTGATGACAGACCCAACTACGGGTGGAGTTTCCGCGAGTTTGGCGATGTTGGGGGATGTCAATATAGGCGAACCTAAGGCTCTTATCGGCTTCGCAGGACCTCGCGTTATTCAGCAAACTGTGCGCGAGACCTTGCCCGAAGGTTTCCAGCGCAGCGAATTTCTTTTGGAGCATGGTGCTATTGATATGATCATTGATCGTCGTGAGTTGCGCGATCGCATCGGTGCCATATTGCGTATGCTTACGGGTAAGGGACCGGTAGCCGCTTGAAGTTAAAGGGAGACCGCTTAGGGCGGAATCTCGAAGAATGGCTGGCCTATCAAGCACAGGCGCACTTCCAGCCTATTGATATGGGCCTCGAAAGGCTTTCTAAAGTCCTTACTCGCTTGCAATGGAATCAGCCCAAAATTCCGGTAATTACTGTTGCAGGTACCAATGGTAAAGGCTCGGTGGTGGCCTATTCAGCTGCGATATTAGCGGCCGCCGGATACCGCGTTGGAGTTTTCACGTCGCCGCATTTGTGCGATTACCGAGAACGGATTCGATTGCATGATCGCCTCGCGAGTGGAGATGAGCTCGTGTGGGCTTTTGAAAAAATTGAAGCTGCGCGCACCTGCGATAGTCTCACCTTCTTCGAGTACAACACTTTGGCCGCGTTGTTACTGTTTGAAGCCTCCAAACTTGACGCTTGGGTATTAGAGGTCGGTATGGGCGGACGCTTAGATGCGGTGAACGTTGTTGACCCCACCGTTGCCGTGGTGGTGAGTATTGGGTTCGACCACCAAGAATTTCTAGGTACCAGTCTCGAGGCGATTGGACGTGAAAAAGCCGGTATTTTTAGAGCGGGGCGCCCTGCCGTGTTGGGCAGTGCGAACCTTCCAGAGAGTATTGAGACGGTTGCTTTGTCGTTAGGTGCAATGCTCAAACGGCCAGATGTAGAGTTCGCTTTTTCACGGCAACGCGATACTTGGCAATACCGCGGCACGCGTTGGAGTTTGCCGAATCTCAATCCCCCTGCTTTGCTAGGCGACACCCAGTATCACAACGCAGCCACGGCCGTGGCTGCGGTTGAGGAGTTATTAGATCTGGAAATCCCGGTGCAGGCGATACAGCAGGGTTTGCGGTCGGCACAGCTCGTGGGGCGGTTTCAAATGATTAAACCGGATGTGGCTAGTCCGACTTGGATCCTAGATGTTGCTCACAATCCTGACGCGGCAAAGGTGCTCGCACACAACTTAATGGAATATCAATGCACCGGTAAATCCTATGCGATCTGCGGTATTTTGTCTGATAAAGACGCGCCAGGAATAGTAGGCGAGTTGCACGCTTGTGTAGACGCGTGGTGGTTTTGTTCTACGATTGGGGCTCGTAGTTGTACGGCTGCAGAGCTGCGTGAGCGTGTGGCAGGACTGTTGCTAACCCCGGTTAGTGTGTCGCACAGCGTTGCCGCGGCGTGCGCCGCCGTTCTAGAGGTTGCTGCTCCGCAGGATCGCATTCTAGTATTTGGGTCGTTTCACACGGTCGGACCCGCATTGGACTGGCTTGATGCCAAAGGCGTATTCACGCGCACTGTTGTTCCCGAATATAATGGTCTCGAAAACTTAAGGTAAGGATTTTTTTACGCATGGAACGTCGCGTCAGAGAGCGCCTTATTGGTGCCGGTTTTTTGGCTGCGCTAGTGGTGCTGGTCGTGCCTGAAATATTGTCAGGACCGAAGCCTGCGCAGGTGCCGAAAATTAGCCAGGTGCCAGTTCGCAATGTTACGGTCGATCTCTCGGCGTCGGCTAATGCTCCGCCAACGCCGACGCCGACGCCTGCGCCCGCGCCTGCGTCTGCGCCCGCGCCCACGGCCATGCCTGCGCCACAGGCGCCGCTGGCTCCTACGCCACAGCTGACTTCTGCTCCAGTGCCGCTTCCGGTCCCTGACCAGCGGGTGGCACCGGTTGCGGTGCCCCCCCGGGATCATTCATGGTCTGTGCAACTGGGTAGCTTTGCAGGCCACGGCAATGCGGATAAGTTGTTGGGTGAAATACACGCAAACCAGTTTCCCGGCTACCTTTCAACAATTGGAGCGGGATCAAGCCAACGTTATCGAGTTCGGGTAGGTCCCTACAAAGACCGAGAAACCGCCCTAAGGGCGCTCGCAAAACTCAAAGTATTAAGACATACCGGCAGCATCGTACCCCCCGCTGACGTAGAATAGACAATGGGTGGATTCTCCGCTATCGACGGCTTGATACTCTGCATTGTCTTGATTTCTACGGTAATCGGATGGTTGCGGGGATTTGTGCGCGAGGCAGTATCTTTAGTTTTTTGGATAGGGGGAATTTGGGCGGCGTGGCGTTTTGGAGTGCTTCTCGAGCCGCATTTGGGGGGACTGCTTTCAGACCCCCGCGTTCGTTCTTGGGTCGCCCGGATTGTTCTCCTGGTAATTATTTTATTGACAGGTACCGCAGTTGGTTTTTTATTGCGATTTCTCCTGCGAAGCGTGGGGTTAGGGCTGTTGGACCGTGGTACTGGACTGATTTTCGGGGCTGCTCGTGGCGCGGTAGTCGTCGGACTTCTTACGTTGGGCGGTCAGTTGTTGCACTTAAATCACGAAAGTTGGTGGCATCAGGCCAAATTGGTGCCGTATGGCGAAGCTGCTGCCGGATGGATTAAAGCTATGGTGGGCGAAAATCGATAGCTAATCAGAGGACTACAGTATGTGCGGAATCGTGGGAATGGTGGGTGTAAGTGCGGTCAATCAACGGATCTATGATGCGTTGACAGTTTTGCAACATCGAGGTCAGGACGCGGCAGGTATCGTGACCTATGAAGGCGGTGAGTTGTTTATCCGCAAAGATTCAGGGTTAGTACGCGATGTTTTTCAGCAAAAACACATGCTTAAATTGAAAGGTAACGTAGGCCTTGGGCATGTCCGTTACCCCACATCGGGTTGTGATAGTGCGCATGGCGCGCAGCCTTTTTATGTGAACTCACCCTATGGAATTTGTCTGGCGCATAACGGCAACCTCACCAATGCGCGCGAACTGGCGGAAGTGATGGTGCGCGAGGACCGTCGCCACTTGAATACCAGTTCGGATTCTGAAGTATTGCTTAATGTACTAGCCTCCGAAATGCAACGTGTTGGGACGCCGCGTGTGACTCCTGCAGACATATTTGCGTCTGCCAACGCGGTGTATCGTCGTTGTCGTGGGGGATACGCAGTGGTTGCGATGGTGATTGGTCATGGAATTCTAGGGTTTCGTGATCCGAACGGAATTCGGCCTTTAGTGATCGGTAAACGCAGTACTGACAAGGGTTGCGAATGGATGCTTGCATCCGAGAGCGTGGCGCTAGATATGTCGGGATTTGAGTTGGTGCGTGATGTGGCTCCGGGTGAGGCGGTTTTCATCGACGAACAAGGTCGATTTTACGCGCAGCAATGTGTTGCTGCGGTACGCCACACACCTTGTATTTTTGAATATGTATACTTTGCGCGTCCCGATTCCATCATCGACAACATATCAGTTTACAAGGCGCGTTTGCGAATGGGTGAACGCTTGGCAGATAAAATAAAGCGAGAGCGACCCGATCACGATATCGATGTGGTTATTCCTATTCCCGATACAAGCCGCACTAGCGCGGTACAAGTCGCGCAGCTTCTCGGCGTCAAATATCGCGAAGGCTTCATAAAGAACCGATACATTGGGCGCACTTTTATTATGCCGGGTCAGGAACAGCGTGCAAAGTCAGTGCGCAGTAAGTTAAATGCCATTGATCTTGAATTTCGCGGGAAAAATGTGCTGCTTGTCGATGACTCGATTGTGCGTGGCACGACTTCTGCGCAAATTATTGATATGGCGCGTGAGGCCGGCGCTAAAAAAGTGTATTTTGCGTCCGCAGCACCTCCAGTGAGGTACCCCAATGTTTATGGAATCGACATGCCGAATACCACCGAGCTTGTAGCTGCGGGGCGCAGCAACGACGAAGTGCGAAAAGTTATTGGTGCGGATTGGCTCATTTACCAGGATTTGCGCGATTTGGAACAAGCGGTGCGACACGATAACGCTAATATTAAGGACTTTGATACCTCATGCTTCTCCGGTGAATATGTTACGGGGGACGTGACGCCTGATTATTTGGCGCGCCTTCAGGCTGAGCGCTCAGACGAAGCGAAACAGCAACGTCGCGGTGTCGATCGCGGACTTAAGTCGATTAGAGTTCTTTAATTGTTCGTCGGACGATGCTCCGTCCAGTCATGAAGTTACGTCTTTTAGTGATAGCCGCGCAGAATGAGCAACGCCTATTAATTCAAAAGCATGTGGAAATTGAATGGCCTGATGCCGTTATTATTGAACACAGACTTGGGCTAGACCCACCTTTGGATCATGAGTTCGCTGCAAGCGGATTTGATGCGGTGGTTGTTGTCGGCGCTGCGCCAGCAGTCGCCGTAGAAAACTTTTGTTCGGAGCTGTTGCAGCGTAGTGAATTTGCACCGATTGTGTTGATATTATTGCAACCCGATCCGGTACCCGCACCGTTGGTGGTACGCGGGCTACGGCGTTTGTACGGTTCAAAAATCGATCGTATGCGTTTGCTTAATGCGATTACAGATGCGGCGCTTGAGCGCAAGAAAAACATATTGCAATTGCGAGCACGTCCCGAGTACTTGGAACGTTATCGTTTCGGAACCTTACTTATCCGCGGACATCGTTGCATTAAGCAGATTGGTAGCGGCGGTATGAGTAGGGTTTATCTTGCAGAAAGCGAGCGCGCAGCTACTTTGGTGGTCCTTAAGGTGTTTAGCCAAGTGCCTGATGTTTCCGAGCGCATGGTTAACTTTGATCGATTTTTACAAGAATATGAAATTGTGGCAGGTTTAAAACACGATAATATTGTACGTATTTACGATCTGGGCGTTGCGGATGATCATGCCTACATTGCAATGGAATATTTCCCGCAGGGTGATTTGCGTACGCGGATGAAAACGGCATTGTCACCGGCGACGGCGCTGCAGTACGTGAAACAGATTGCCAGCTCTCTGGAAGCTATTCATGCCGTCGGAGTCTTACATCGCGATTTGAAACCGGCTAATGTAATGTTGCGAGCCGATGGTACCGTGTGTTTAATCGATTTCGGTTTGGCAAAGGGTAATGAGCTTGATGTCGAGTTAACCGGAACACGTGAAATTTTCGGCACTCCTTATTATATGAGTCCCGAGCAAGGGCACGCAGAGGCCATTGACGCTCGAAGTGATTTATACAGCTTAGGCATTATGTTTTACGAAATGCTGATTGGCCATAAACCCTACGTAGGATCGAATGCGATGGAAGTTATTTATAAGCACAAGCGTGCTGAAGTGCCGGAGATTGCGCCGCAATTTGCAGCATTTTCGCCAGTGTTGCAGCGTATGATGGCGAAATCTCCTAGTGATCGATTCCAGTCTGCGCGCGAGTTGCTAGAAGAGCTTGATACTGTAAAAGTTGCAAGTTGCGAGGTTGTACCAGGATTAGTGGTTTAATACAGTCAAGGATGGACCATTAGAATCCCACCGGACTACGCTACCCTGGGTATACCAGTCACCTAGGACGATGCGCTTAAAGCGACGATCCCCTAGTTTAATTTCGTGTACGGCGGGTCGGTGGGTGTGTCCGTGTAGTAGGAGCACGTTCGCACTGGATTTTAATACCACCGCCACACTATCAGCGTTTACGTCAGTAATAGCATATTCCAGGTTCGAAGTATGATCGCGGCTGGCATTACGCGCCGTGTTGGCGAGGGCTCGCCGCCTGGCTTTGGACAACTGTAGGAAACGCGCTTGCCAATCGGGATCACGCACGATGGCTCGGAGGCGCTGATAGGCGTGATCGTCTGTGCATAGCGCATCGCCGTGCATGACCAACACCGATTCGCCATATAAAGTTAACAGAGAGGGATCGGGTAATAGTTGGCAGCCTGTAAACTCTGCGAATCGCGATCCTAATAGAAAATCACGGTTACCGTGCATGACAAAACACGGTACGCCTTGCGATGTGAGGTGTTGAAGTCCTTCCATCACCAACTCTTGCGCTGTGTCGGCGGCGTCATCACCAACCCAAGATTCAAATAGATCGCCCAGGATGTATAGGGCATCCGCCGTCGCAGCTTCAGTTCGTAGAAAAGTTAAAAATTGTGTACATATATCCGGTCGTGCGGCGTCTATGTGCAGATCGGAAATGAAAAGCGTGGTCACCTCAGCCTATTACGGACTTGTTGAGCGCTCGATTCGCTCTATCGTGACGGGTTGTAGCGGCGCGTCTTCCTTGAACGCACCTCGCGCTCCCGTCGATAAGTTGCCGATGCGGTCAACGACATCCATGCCCTGAATGATTTTACCAAATACGGCGTACCCCCAGCGACTGGGATTCGGATCGAGTGCGCCATTGTCAACCAGGTTGACGTAAAACTGGGCGTCGCCACCATGGGGATCTTGGGTGCGTGCAAGGCCGATCGTACCGCGTTGATTGGTCAGTCCATTGCCCGATTCATTGTTAACCTTGGTAACGGCGGGCTTGAGCTGGTATTGGGTATCAAAACCGCCGCCTTGCACCACGAAATTAGCGATTACTCGGTGGAAAATTGTCCCGGAATAGTGACCTTGGTCAACGTAGCGCAGAAAATGCGCCACGGTCAGCGGTGCCCGCTCACCATTTAGCTCAACAATGAAATTTCCCAGCGAAGTAACTACCTGTACGCGTGAGGCTCCAGCAGTCGGCGTAGCTTTCGGAGCGTCAAAAATAGTGCGCGATTTTGCGGTGCCGGTGGCTTCTGCCGGCGTCAGTGCGGCTGAAGAGCGGGTGGTGGTGTCCGGTCCGGTTTCGGCGGCTTGCGCGGGCAAAACCCCCGTAGCTGACAGACTCAAGATTAGTAATAGGTATTTCATACTCCGAGATTCTACTCGAATAGGTACAATCTTGAGCTATGTCATTACCAGCTATTACGCGGTTTGCACCAAGTCCGACCGGGGCCTTGCACTTAGGTAACGTGCGGACTGCCCTTTTTAGTTACCTATGGGCGCGCAACAGTGGCGGGCGTTTCATTTTACGCATTGAGGATACCGACGGTGAGCGTAGTCAGGCGCGTTTTCGCGACGACTTGATGGCCCAATTGCGTTGGTTGGGCCTCGAGTGGGACGAGGGGCCTGACATTGGCGGGCCTGCCACCCCCTATTGTCAGGCGGAAAGAGGTGCCTACTACCAAGAACTATTCATTCGTCTGGAAACTCAAGGACTGGCCTATCCTTGTTACTGTACGCCTGCAGAATTAGAGTTATCGCGAAAATTGCAGCGAATGGCAGGAAAGCCGCCGCGGTACGCGGGGACCTGTCGACACTTAAGTGCAGTCGAGCGCGGGCAACACGAAGCACGTGGATTGCGGCCTTCGCTCAGGTTCGCGGTACCGCCTGAAGTCATTGAGTTTGTCGATATCGTGCATGGTCCGCAGCGCTACGATGCTGGGGATATCGGCGACTTCATTATCCGACGCGAGGACGGCACTTCCGCGTTTTTCTTTTGTAATGCAGTCGACGATGCGGTTATGGGTATTACTCACGTACTCCGCGGAGACGACCACTTAACCAATACACCCCGGCAGCTCATGATATTAGATGCATTGGGTTTGCGCCGGCCTGGATATGGGCATGTTGGACTTCTCGTTGGGACCGATGGAGCGCCTCTCTCCAAACGACATGGAAGTACCAGCGTGCATGACTTCCGCGAACGTGGATTTTTAAGTATAGCCATTCTAAATCAGTTGTTTCGATTAGGCCATGCGAGCGATATCGATGGTTGGCTGCCAAAGTCCGACATGCCGAAGCATTTTCGCCCTGAACATTTAGGCCGCGCACCGGCGAGATTTGAGGACGCCCAGCTGATGCATTGGCAAAAGGAGAGCTTACAACACTTGTCGGTACCGCAATTTACCGATTGGCTTGGTCAAGGGATGGGAGATCATGATTCGACCATAGTGGATTTGTTAAGGCCTAACATTTTGCTGCCAACAGATCTTGCTCCGTGGTTAACAGTGTTGCGCGGTACATTGCCACTCTTTGGACCGAATGAGCAGCAGATAATTAATAAAGCCGGGTCTAAATTTTTTCAAGCGGCCGTCGGTGCTTTAGTTGAGTCAAATGGTGATTTAAAGATACTGATAAAAATATTGAAAGAGCTTACCGGCGCAAAGGGGCCAGATTTGTTTATGCCCTTACGCGTCGCACTAACAGCACAAACTCATGGTCCTGAGCTTGCGTCGTTGCTAAAGCTTATGCCGTTAAACATTGCTCTGACTCGATTGAAATTACATGCTCAAAATATATAATTCGCTGACTAGAGAAAAGCAAGAATTCAAGCCGATTCGATCGGGTGAAGCGAGAATGTATGTTTGTGGCCTTACGGTCTATGACTATGTTCATTTGGGTCATGCGCGTATGTTGACCGTGTTTGATGTTGTTCAGCGGCACTTGCGTGCCCTCGGGTATCAACTGACCTATGTACGAAATATCACGGATATTGACGATAAAATCATTGAACGAGCTGCGTTGAACGGTGAGAGTTGGCGGGAGCTCGCGCAACGATTCATTTTGGCAATGAACGAAGATTGCGCCAAGTTGGGATTACAACGGCCCGATCAGGAGCCGCGCGCAACTGATTATATCGCTGAGATAATAGATATGACCCAGACTTTGATTGCTAAGGGCTATGCCTATCCCGCGGCCAGTGGTGACGTTAATTATTCGGTTAGAAAATTCGCTCAATACGGTCAGTTATCTGGGAAAAAAATAGATGACTTGATTGTCGGTTCCCGTGTTCAAGTGGATGACAGTAAACTTGATCCGCTAGATTTTGTGCTATGGAAGCGCGCCAAGCCCGGAGAGCCTTCGTGGCCGTCGCCCTGGGGTGAAGGTCGCCCGGGATGGCATATCGAGTGTTCCGCGATGTCGGTACGCTTACTCGGCGAACACTTTGATTTGCATGGTGGCGGAATGGATTTGCAATTTCCACATCACGAGAACGAGATAGCTCAGTCCTGTGCGGCATGCGATTCGCCCTTTGTTAATGTTTGGATGCACAACGGGTTTGTACGCCTTAATGATGAAAAGATGTCAAAGTCGCTCGGAAATTTTTTCACTGTACGTGAAGTCCTGAAGACTCTACGTGATCCCGAAGTATTGCGGTTTTTCTTGCTAGGCAGTCATTATCGCGGACCCATTAATTACTCTGCTGCGCAATTAGCTCAAGCGGATGAAACTTTGCTAGGCCTTTATCGGGCGCTCCAGGATGCGCACGATGCTGGCGTCTGTAAGGCTGAGTGGATGGCGGAATTTCGTGCAGCGATGAATGATGATTTCAATACACCGGAGGCGCTAGCGGTTATGCAGGCGGTGGCGCGAGCTCTTAATAGCGCCAAGGAAGCGGGCGATAAATCCGCCGTTGCCGAGGCTGCTGCCTCGCTTCGTGCCATGGGGTTATCACTGGGGATCTTGCAGCAAGACCCCAGCGAATATTCTAAGCGAGGCGTGGGAGCGACGTTAACCGACGCGGCGATCGAGGTATTGATGCAGGCGCGTCGCGAGGCGCGCTCAGTTAAAAATTTTCTTGAGTCAGATCGAATTCGTAACGAACTTAGCACCTCCGGGATATTGCTGGACGATAAGCCCGGAGGAGTGACTGAGTGGCGACGCGCCTAGTTTACGCAGCTGCTGCACGCTGCTGATGTACGACCTATTAATTATAGGCGGTGGTATCAATGGTGCTGGAATTGCCCGTGATGCGGCGGGTCGTGGCCTTAAGGTTCTTTTGTGTGAAAAAGGCGATCTAGCGAGTGGCACTTCCTCGTCGAGTTCCAAATTGGTGCATGGCGGGCTTCGGTATCTAGAAACGTATGAATTCGGTCTGGTTAGACAGGCTTTAGCGGAACGCGAAGTATTACTACGAATAGCTCCTCACATCATTTGGCCACTGCGTTTTGTCTTGCCGGTCGAAGAGAAAATGCGTGCTGCTTGGATCCTACGATTGGGCCTGTTTTTGTATGACCATTTGGCAAAACGGTCGTTGCTGCCCGCTACTCAGACTCTCGCCCTACGCAAATGTTCGCAAGGTGCACCCCTTCAAGATCGTCTAACGACTGCGTTCGAATATTCGGATTGTTGGGCCGATGACGCACGCCTGGTGGTACTGAATGCGGTAGATGCCGCTGAGCGAGGTGCGACGATTGCTACTCGTACAGAATGCATGGCTTTGGCGCGAACAGAGAAGTATTGGGTCGCGACACTTCGGGCTGCTGACGGCTCTAGTAGACAGTTAAAGGCTCGAATTGTGATCAATGCTGCGGGTCCCTGGGTGGGTGTGATGCTTGGCAAGATTAGCCCGAGGCGCGATCGGAATAGCCTACGACTGGTGAAGGGCAGCCACATTGTTGTTAAACGTTTGTATGAAGGCGAGCATGCCTACATTCTTCAGGCGGAGGATCGCCGGGTGGTTTTTGTTATTCCGTATGAGCAAGACTACACTCTAATAGGAACTACCGAAGAAGAATGGTCGTTGAGCCGCGGGGAACCGCTAATATCTGAGGCTGAAGTGGACTACCTTTGTGCGGCCGTTAATCGCAGCTTTAAAAAACATATCACGCCCAAGGATGTCGTTCACTCCTATGCCGGAGTCCGGCCGTTATTTGATGATAAGAACTTATCTGCATCGGTGGTCACCAGAGACTACGTATTTGATCTCGATGCGGCGAATGATCGAATGGCCCCAGCACTTTCGATTTTTGGTGGTAAGTTGACAACTTATAGGCGTCTCGCTGAACAAGCAATTACTAAATTGTCACCCTATCTGGAAAAACTGGCACCTAATTGGACCCACATCACTCCTCTGCCGGGCGGTGGCTTCTCAGCCTCCCATCCAGCAGCTCTAATCGCCCAGCTAACTGATCAATATCCATGGGTTCCCTTCGCGCAATTGGCACGAATGGCGCATGCATATGGTACGCGTGTCTCAATTATTCTAGGTGCTGTATGCTCGTTAAAAGAACTGGGGCGGCACTTCGGCGCTGGCCTCTATGAAAATGAAGTACAGTATTTATGCAGTACTGAATTTGCGCGCACCGCTGATGATATTCTATGGCGTAGGTCGAAAATAGGATTGCATATGAATAGCGATGAGAAATTAGAATTGCAAGCGTGGCTGGAACTTCGGTCGGGTGAAGGGTTGCCTTGCGGTAAGGAAATAGAATGTTAAATCAATTCCGCTCCATTGTTCAGTGGGACAAGCCCGAGCAGTGGGAAATTTTTCGTCAGTTTACAGATCGCGGTGATGAGCTTAAGAATGCCTCAAAACTCATATTGCAACCAGGTCAAGGTTGTATTTTTACCTACGAGGGTAAGATTCGATCGGTCTTTGATCATGAGGGCATGTACGATTTAGCCACCGATAACACACCGTTCATTACAACCATCAAAAAGGTTATGAACGCGTTTGAAAGTGAGCATAAAGTAGGACTATGGTTTTACCGCAAGGCTGATATTGTTAATATTCGTTGGGGCACCCGTGTAGCCATTACCTACAGCGATCCGCAATATGGCTTTCCTGTGAATTTACGCGGTTACGGAAATTTCTCTATTCGCATTAGCCAGCCCGCTGCCTTTTTTACTAACGTTGTAGCCGGTAAAGAGCACTACTATGCCGATGATCTACAGGAGCTTTTTCTATCGCGAATCGGGCAGCCAATTTCTAACTACTTAGCTAATGCCAAATTCTCTTATGCCGAAATTGGCAGCAATATTGAGAATATTGCCAAAGAAGCTCGTGATCGCACTCAAACAGTATTTGAAGAGTTGGGTTTCCAAATATTGGACTTTCGCATTGAAGGAACGTCCTTTGATGACGAGACATTTCGACGTATTGCGGGGATTTCCGACACACAGGCTGAGATGAAGGCCGCGCAGGCGGCGGGGCTGAGCTATGTCGACTACCAAAAAATGAAGGCAATGCGTGATGCCGCTGGTAATCAAGGTGCCGCTGGTGCTGGAGTTGGCTTGCTCGCTGGCCTAAATTTGGGCGGGATGATGGGGCAACCTACCGCGGAATCCAAGCCCGATATTAAATCTAAGTTGATGACATTAAAAGGTCTGCTGGATGGTGGCCTCATCGACGAGGCAGAGTTCAAAAAGAAGAAAGCGAATTTATTAAATGAGATGTAGTCGCTGCAAATTCCGCTCATTTATTGCTTAGTGCAACTTGAGTTTGGGACGAACTATTCGGTTTACGTGACCGACTACGATCAAAGCCAGTCCTCGCAACCATCCGTGTATGGCAATCAAATGCATGCGGTACAGCGATAAGTAAACAAAACGGGCTAGCCTGCCTTCTAGGGCCATACGCCCCCCGACCAAACTACCCATCAAGCTGCCAACGGTAGAGAAGCGACTTAAGGACACTAATGAGCCGTAATCACGGTAGACGAAATTTACCAAAGGCCGGTTTAATATTGACCGAGTGAGATTGTCAAATACCGTGTTGGCCATCTGATGTGCGGCCTGTGCTCTGGGTGGAATCGGACTCAAGTTTGGTGCCAATATGCAAGAGCAACAATCTCCCAAAGCAAAAATCCGATCGTCGCGGGTCACTTGGAGTGTTGGTCGTACCACTAGTTGGCACGACTTAGTTGTCTCAAGACCGCCAATTTCTTTCAAGATCGGCGCGCCGCGCACGCCTGCCGCCCATACTTTAAGATCAGCTGGAATTGTCTCGCCGTTATGGGTCACTATCGCCTTATCTGTTACTGCGGTGACCCGTACGTCGGTTAATACGCGTACGCCCAGAGCTTCCAATTCGGTGCGGGCAGCTTGTGCCAATTTGTCAGGCAGCGCGGGTAAAATACGGGGACCCGCTTCAACTAGGGTTACCTTAAGTCGACTCGAATCGAATACCTCTAATCCATAGTGAGCTAAGGCTGCGGCCGAATTATACAGCTCGGCAGCAAGTTCCACGCCGGTTGCGCCAGCGCCAACGATAGTGATACGTACGGCATCATCGCCACGCCTGTTACTACTAAGCGCCCGCGATACTCGTAAACACTGATTAAGCAAACGGTGCCGGAAGCGATCCGCCTGAGAGCGTTCATCGAGAAACAAGCAGTTCTCTGCCGCACCCGGAGTGCCAAAGTCATTGGTAACCGAGCCTGTCGCGAGCACTAAGTAATCATAGTGAATACGATGAGCGCCAATAAGTTCGCGTCCGTCTTCGATCAACGGTGCAATGCATAATATCCGCGATTCGCGATCAATACCGCTCATGGTGCCTAGAAAATAGCGATAGTGCCAACGATGACCGTGTCCACGATAGCCTACTTCGTCCATGTTCGCATCGAGCGAACCCGCCGCCACTTCATGAAGTAAAGGCTTCCAGATGTGCGAACTGTTACGCTCTACTAAGGTAATTTCAAGTAGATTTTTTCCGTACTTTGAGCCGAGTTTTCGGACCAGCTCTAAGCCCCCCGCACCGCCTCCCACCACGACAACTTGCGTCCTAGGACTATGCACCTGCAATATTTACTACAGCTGCGTCCGGCGTATTTTTCAGAAGCGTTGCAAGGGTCATAATTTCCTGTCCACTTGGCTGGTATTTTTACAATCTTCGCACGAAACACTTTTGAATACTGAATATTGTTTTATTAGGCTTAGACAAGATTGAGTTCGCTTTCGATTTTCTCAACAGCCAGGCGCATCTTAGGCAAAAACTGTTCTACGGCCGTGCTTAAAGGGACTGCGGTCGCTGCGTATCTCACCGACAGCGTTGCCATTACTTGTTCCTTCACACGTACCGGTATCGCAAGACTGGTTTCTTCAGAGACTCGGCGAGCCCGCCTGGCCATCCCAAAACCTTGGGTACGCGTCTCGGTTAGAATTTGCTGTACTTCCTGGCGATTATTACCCAGCCGATCTTCCGGTCGCGATGAACAGGCTAATAGCTTTAGAAGCTCTTCACGCTGTGGCTCTGTGCAGTAGGCTAAGTAAGTGCGTCCTGCGGCAGAAGTCAGAATCGGCATACGAATTCCAGCGCCAAAATGCTCTAAGGCTAGCGGGCTTTCATAGTCAGTGGTTTCGCGGATCATCATACAAGGACCGGCCGGAGTCGAGATGGCGACCGGCCAGACAATAGCGGTACAGAGCGACGCTAGATGTGGCTTAGCGACATGGGCTACCATGGCTTTATCGTCGAATCCTTGCGCTAAACCGCGGACCCGAACGGTCAGCTGATAGGAGCTGTCTTGCGCATTACGGTCAAGATAGCCCGCCAAACGCAAGGTCTCGAGTATTCGATAAGTGGTGGTTCGTGGTAATCGGACCGACTCCGCTAAAGTATTAATCGTTGCCCTTTCTAGTCTGTTCATGGCAGCCAATAGTGCAAGGCCGCGATTTAACGAGCGGATCGGACGAGCAGGTAGTCCCGGTGTCTTTAAATGCTCTTGAATGGATGCATGCATAGTCATATACGCCTTTAAAAGATTTTGTACCTGGATTGTACACTATATTTACAGGACAATACAAGGTCATATCATGTGCATTTTAGTATGCCGGTAGCGAAATGCCCTCTGATTCCGCCACGCGGATCAGCGCCGCTTCCAACATGGCTCTTGAGCTACCCGCTATCTGACGCAAATATTGATGCAAGGCTGCATCAGCTGGACTACGACTTTCACACTCAGCGCTGTAAATTTCAAAGTTTCCAAGACGCGTGAGTAGATCGGAAAGGTGGTGCGGACATTCGCAGTTTAGGCTGACGGCCGCTAACGCAATTTCGGCTAGCGCCTTATTGTCAAAGCGGCGAGGAGCAATTGGCTGAGGCGGCGGGGGTGGCTGACTATTCGTATTAACAACACTCGAGGTCTGGGCAAAAATAGTCTCAAGTTCAACCATCGCGAGAGGGGCTTTTGCCGTATGCCAGCCCAGAGCACGCAACTCCTGTTCGACTCGTCTGGAGCTAAAGCCGTATTCCACAACTACACGCGGCGTCCCTAATTGCTGGGCAAGTGAGCGAATTACGGCCGATGTTTCACTCTGAAGTGAGGGTAATTCGATTATCAGGCAATCCGTCGTGACTCCCTGCATTGTTTCTAACGCATGCGCAAGGTTCTGAGCACTCGATACAATTTGCGCAGAGGGAAATCGATGACGCCCCACGCGCAAGGCCATCGCCTCGCCAACGATCGCGACGCGTATCAGACCTGGGACCTGCGATCGCAGGCTCCCGGTTACGGGTGTTCTTACGACGTTCGCAGAATGCTCAAACATAGATTTTAACTGATCCAAATCAAGGGCTGCGATTGAACCAATAGCATGCCCTAAATCCACTAAGCGCTTGACCAGCGTTAGGCGGGTAACATCTTGAGCTGAATAATGGCGCTGTCCTGTGGCGCTCTGTCGCGGCCCAACAATGTTGTAGCGCCGCTCCCAAACGCGTAATGTTTCTACAGGAATTCCGCTGAGTCGCGCCACCGCACCGCTTCGATAAATAGGCCCGTCACTGGATCTGGGATCGCTATCTTGCTTCAATGGTTTCTGCATAATTTTTCATTAACGAACTGTAATTGAACTCAATATTATCACAAATCGGCTGGTTAAGCTGCTAGTTAATGACTCCCACACCGCTGAATGGATCAAAATCCTGTATATTGCTGGCAAGTTAAGAGTGCAAAGAACGTTCATTCTTGGTTCATAATAAAAGGTTGCCTGCACTGATGCAGTGGTCGAACGAAACAAACTCGTTATTGTCATTTCCTACAGGTGGAATGGCGTTAGTCGTTGGTGCGACGGGAGGAATCGGAGCTGCCTTGCTAGGGCAATTGAGGCAAAGCAATCGTTTTGCTAAGACTATCGGATTGTCTCGGCACGCTGAACCACGTTTGGATATTACTTCAGCGACCAGTATTGAATCCGCGGCTAGAAGTGTAGTTGGGTGCGCCTTACCGCTGCGCATAGTTATTGTCACAACTGGGCTATTGCATGGAGAAGATTTACTGCCCGAGAAAAGCTGGCGCGAACTTGATGCTTTGAAGCTTGCACGTTCCTTTGCAGTTAATACTATCGGCCCTGCTGTACTTATGAAAACTTTTTTTGCCTTTGTTGCCCCAGGACGGGAAATCAGTGTTTGCAGTGCTATCCGCACGGGTGGGGAGCATCGGGGATAACCGATTGGGCGGTTGGTATAGTTACCGCGCGTCCAAGGCTGCCTTAAACCAGATTGTACGCACTGCGGCGATTGAACTCGCGAGGTCTAGGCCGCACGCAGTTTGTGTCGCGCTACATCCTGGAACAGTAGCAACGCCCTTATCTGCGCCGTTTGCCAAGTCTCAACCGCAAGTCCAATCGCCCGAAGTCGCAGCGATGCGACTCTTAACGGTGCTTGAAAACCTAAGAAGTCACGATTCTGGCAAATTTTATGACCATCTAGGCAAGGCTGTGGATTGGTGAGCACTCACGCTTGCCAGCGACATAGCGATCGGTACGAAGCCAAGTCAGTTAAGCTGTGACTTGAGCTAGTTTGATCGAAAAGCCGAATTCCGAGCCAGCCCCTAAATTATTTTCGCCGTGAACTTAACCCCTAAAATCATCACCTCAAATCCTATCGGCTTCAAAGAGTTTGTGGCTCTTGCCGCCGCTTTGATGTCAATTCAGGCGCTCGCAATCGACGCGATGTTACCGGCATTGCCGGAAATCGTTAGGGAACTTCAGGTAGCGAATGCAAATCATGCTCAATGGGTTATCACCATCTACATAGTAGGGGTTGGAGTTGGTCAGCTTTTTTGGGGAGTAATGGCCGATCGCTTTGGGCGACGCCCCGTGCTGATGGGTGGTGTTGCTCTTTATATCTTGGCAGCCGTACTGTGTAGTTTAACGGACAATTTTTCGGTGCTATTAGTGTGGCGCTTCACCCATGGATTAGCGGCCGCCAGCACCGTAGTCATACGCTCGGTCATTCGTGATTTATATTCTGGTCGAAATATGGCCCGGGTCATGTCCTTAACTTTTGTAGTGTTTCTGACAGTGCCGATTATTGCACCGAGTCTCGGGCAGCTAATTCTTTGGATATTGCCATGGCGTTCGATATTTATTTTGTGTGGGGTTGCGGGTATCGTCGTCTGGTATTGGGCATATCTGCGCCTGCCGGAGACTTTGCATGTTGAATATCGTTTAACTTTAGATCGTCGACATATCCTCAACTCTATTGGTGAGGTGCTTAGTAATCGCATCTCTTTATTTTACACGTTGGCAACCACACTAATGTTTGCATCGTTACTGGCCTATGTGAGTACTGTGCAGCAAATATTTTCCGACGTGTTTCATCAAGCCAACCTGATGCCCGGCATGTTTGCCTTGTGTGCGATATTCATGGGAATGGCAGCTTATTTGAATTCGCGCATTGTCGCAAAATTAGGTATGCGGCGTATTTCGCACGCCGCATTAATGACGTTTATTGCGGTTACTGCGATGCATTCGCTGGTCGCTTTTTTCGGTTTTGAGAAGATTTGGACTTTCGTATTGTTACAATCTTTGACTATGGCAACCTTTAGTCTTTCGGTATCCAATTTCGGAGCAATGGCAATGGAACCTTTAGGCAAGGTCGCAGGCAGCGCCGCCGCTTTACAGGGCTTTATTTCATCATCGGGCGGGGCGTGCGTAGGCGCTCTTATTGGCTGGCAATTCGATGGCACTACGTTGCCACTGGTGTTGGGCGCCCTGTGTTGCGGTTTGTTAGCGCTATTTTGTGTAATGATCGCCGAGAAAGGCCGCTTATTTAACGGCCAGCATAATACTGCTGAAGTCGTCGGCGCTTGAATTCAGTTGGGTTTTTTTGCGGATTCCTGCGCTCGGTATGCAAGCCAGCTTTGCTCAATCAGATAACTATGAATGTTATCGGCGTCTTGTTCGCTAAGTAAATCGTCAAAGCGCTCCATGCCATTTGCGCCCAGTGCGCCACGTAAAACTATTTCTTTAAAAGCCTGATGTAGCCCGGCGTTTAGCTTGCGAAGATCAGGAGTGCTGCTGGGTCCTAAAACGTGGCAGCGCGAGCATTCTTCGATAAATTTCAATTCGCCTGCTTTGATTTCGGCGGCGCTGGCGCTTTGTGCAGGCGGTGGAAAAAATGGCTCATCGATACGCAGTGCTGGCGTAGGGACAAAAGCTCCACCTAGCTTGAATGCGATGATGCGATTCATGTTTTGATACTTTAGTGCGGCGCTGTGCGGAGGGATGGGTCCCACCGTAATAGCGGCGCCGCCATAACCGACCTGTACTGCGACGAATTGTTCGCCATTAATGGCATAGGTCATTGGGGCAGCCATGATATGGCTTCCTGTTTGAATGGTTTTCAGGACCTTACCGGTGTCGGCGGCATAAACCCAGAGTTCCCCATTCCCGCGCCCTTGAAACACCAGATTGCCAGCGGTTGACATTATCCCGCCGTCGTAACCTCTGACTCCCGTAGAAGTCTCGTGCTCCCAGACGGTTTTTTGCGCCACTGGATCCCATGCACGTATGAGTTCTCTTACGGGGTTTACATTGCGACTAGCCTTAATGTCGTTGAGGTCGGGTACGGGTCCGTATAAGCGCTTCATATCGGCGGCATCATAGGTATCGTCCGGTATCACCCCATTGACGGTAAAAAATCCGTCCAGATATTTCATTGAACCGCCGTTATGTAGCATATCAATCCAAACGCTCGAAACGTCAAGCGCGGGGATATAGACGAGCTTTGTTAACTGGCTATAGGACATTGGATTCCAGGTGTGTCCGCCAGCCCAGGATGGATAAATGTTTTTGGGCGACGAATACCAATCAGCTTGTGAAGTTAGCTTCGGCCGACCGGTTTTCAAATCAACGCCCGAGGCCCAGTTCACATAGGTGTAATTATTGGCAGACAGCAGTTTGCCAGTTTTACGGTTGAGAACGTAGAAAAATCCGTTCTTTGACGCTTGCATGATGACTGGTTCGCGTTTCCCATTTAAGCTGATTTGCGCAAGGATCATTTTCTGGACGGAATCAAAATCCCAACTGTCGCGCGGTGTGGTTTGGTAGTACCACGCCATCCTGCCCGTTTTTGCGTGTAAGGCAATTATGGAGGCGGTGTATAGCGCGTCTAATTTCGCAGCGCCCAATTGCCTTAAGTCATAAGGTGCGGCGTTAGCTGTACCAAAGTACACGAGATCCAAATCCGGATCATAAGAAAATCCGTCCCAGGCGGTGCCACCGCCTTGGTAGACTGCATTTCGATGTATATCCCAGGTCTTGGCAGCGGCAGCAAGTTCTGGATTTTCGAAAGGCTGCCCTACGGCGGGTGGAACTGTATAGAAGCGCCATTTAAATGCGCCGGTTTCAAGGTCGTAGGCAGAGACATAGCCGCGAACACCACCACGCCCCATATCGGAGCCACTATTGCCGATGACTACTACCTTTCCCGCCACCTGGGGAGCTCCGGTGCTGGAATAGGGAAGCGAATGGTCAGTAATAGTGTCCGCCTCCCAAATTTTTTGACCAGTTGCGGCATTTATAGCATGTAATTTGCCATCTACCGCCGCCACATAGACTCGGCCTTGCCATACCGCGACGCCACGATTAACAAGATCGCAGCACGGATTTCGTGCTGCCGATTGAGTCGCCTTAGGATCGTAACGCCATAATTCACGGCCGGTAGCGGCATCGATGGAATATACATAGCCCCAAGTGCCAGAGGTGTACATGACGCCGTCAATGACTATGGGCGTCGCTTCCTGGCCGCGCTGCGGGCTTCCCAGGTCGTAGTCCCACGCAAAGCCCAGCTTCGTAACATTTCCAGCATCAATGGATTTAAGGGGCGAGAAATAACTACCCTCTTGATCTCGACCGCCGGTGAACCAGTTTTGCGGTTCAGTAGCGGCCGCTTGGAGTCGAGTGTTGTCGACTGCCCCGGGTGCTGGCGGGGTTACCCCTACGGAAACCGACACTGACGCCGTGGCCATTATCAACGCTGTTAGCCAGGAAAGAGTCTTCATCTTCTTAATCCTCATCGTTCGCATAAATGATCAGCGATAACATTTTAATGGGTACTTTTTCCAGAAGTTCGGGCCCGTGAGCAACTTCGCCACGAAAGGTTAACGTGTCTCCCGGCCGCAGTACATACGTGTGGCGACCATGTCGATAATGAATTATGCCTGAAAGCATATGGATAAACTCAATGCCGGGGTGCTGAAAGCCTGGGAACACTTCGCTGCGATCATTAAAGGTCACCAAAAAAGGCTCAAAAATTTTACGTGGGCCGCGCTGCGCGGCTAGTAGGTGATAGGTATGGCCTCGTCGAGTGCCACTACGTACCGTCTCTAGGCCTTCACCGGCACGAATTAATTGAGCACCGCCATCATCGGTGCCCACGCGTTGCATAAGCATAGCCGCAGTGATGCCAAGCGCGGCGGCTAGCGCAACTATGGTCTCAAGACTGGGAGAGACTTGGCCGGTCTCAAGTCGACTTAGCATCGCGCTGCTGATGTCAGCGCGATGTGCAACGTCGTTCAGTGTGAGGTTCTGGCTTTCGCGCAATCGGCGTGCCGTGCGCCCAAGATCTACGGCGGGACTTGCAGCGCGCTCCAAAATAGCGGCCGCGCTACGCAAAATGGGCCTTAAATTGCGTTTTTGACCGGCAGAACGAGTTTTACGCGTCAATGTAGGCATTGCACAATACGCAATTCAGTTTGCTCCACAGTTAAATTTTGTGCTTATATTCGCACACTTGAGTTTTTTAATTAAGGCCTTATGCCCTATCGATTGTTGCGGTTTGCGATGTCCAGGAAACACCCGGAACCACGGATGTTTACTCGTCATGACACTTTGAAGCCGGGTTACGACGTCGTGATTATCGGCGCGGGTGGTCATGGGCTGGCTGCGGCTTACTATCTGGCGCGTGACCATGGAATTCAAAATGTGGCGGTATTGGATAAAGGGTATCTCGGTGGTGGTAATACTGGCCGTAATACCACTATCATTCGCTCCAATTACTTAACCCCGGAGGGAGTTAAGTTTTATGATGAAAGCGTTCGCTTGTGGCAGGATTTGGCTGAAGATTTTGATTTAAATTTGTTCTATTCAACGCGTGGACATTTCACGCTGGCACACACGGATTCAGCGATGCGTACTATGCGCTGGCGTGCCGAAGTCAATAAGCACTTCGGTGTACGGTCGGAAGCCGTAGATGCTGCCTTTGTAAAACGCGCAATACCTAGCATTGACCTTAGCTGCGGTGGACACGCTCCGATTCTAGGCGCTTTGTTTCATGCGCCAGGAGCCATAGCACGCCATGATGCTGTGGCCTGGGGATATGGTCGAGGAGCCGACAGGCGCGGTGTGGAAATTCACCAACAGACGGAGGTCACCGGTATTCGTGTCCAAGCGGGTAGGGTCGCTGGTGTTGAAACGACACGCGGCTTTATTGGGACTTCGCGTGTGCTATGCGCAGTCGCTGGTTTCACTCCGCGAATACTCGATATGGTGGGTTTGAGTACGCCCATCTACGTGCATCCGTTGCAAGCTATGGTCTCTGAGCCTATTAAGGCTTGGCTCGATCCCATTGTTGTTTCTGGCTCGTTACATGTCTATGTGTCTCAGACTGCACGAGGCGAGCTTGTGATGGGCGCATCGCTTGATCCCTATGAGTTGCATAGTACCCGTTCAACCTTGGATTTCGCTGAAAATCTTAGCGCTCACATGCTCGACATGTTTCCGTTTCTCTGTGAGGTAAAAGTCAATCGGCAATGGGCTGGACTTGCCGATATGACCCCGGACTTCGCCCCAATTATGGGCGTCACGCCGGTGGATGGTTTCTACATTGATGCCGGATGGGGCACTTGGGGTTTCAAGGCAACGCCTGTATGCGGCAAGACGATGAGCCATACGCTTGCAACGGGGCGGAATCACGAGTTGATTGAGGGCTTTACGATAGATCGATTTGCACGTTACCAGCTCACCGGTGAAAAAGGTGCGGCTTCGGTCGGTCATTAAAGTATGAATACATGAAACTGTTGGTTTGTCCCCTCAATGGACCTCGCCCGGTGACGGAATTCGCGTACGGAGGTGAAGTACGCGTGAGCCCCGATCCGGATGCCTGCAGTGATGCAGAATGGGGTAATTATGTATTTAACCGATCCGGATCACCGGGTCAAAAATATGAGTGGTGGTGTCATGCTGCCTCTGGTTTTTGGTTTATTGCGCTACGTGATACCACCACTGACTTAGTCATTGCGACCTATCCAGCTGAGTTTGTGCAAACCGGATTTAGTCGGGTCCGACCGCAATGATGTACCGCCTTGCTCCTCATGCCGATGAATGGATCGATCGGTCGATAATTGTGAACTTCTTCTTTGAAGGCAAGGAATGTCAAGGATACGAAGGCGACACTATCTCGTCAGCTTTGGTCGCAGCCGGGGTACCTTTTCTCGGTCGAAGCTTCAAATATCATCGGCCCCGCAGCCTGTTGTCGTTCAGTAACCATGACAGTAATACGTTATTTCAGGTGGGAGAGGTTCCCAATGTTCGCGGTGACGTGACGCCGCTTCGCGCCGGCATGCGAGTGTCGGCTATTAATACTTTCGGCGGTTTAAGCAAGGATAGGGCGCGGGTATTAGACCGTTTAAGTAGCTTTTTACCGGTCGGTTTTTATTATAAAGCGTTTCATTCTAAGCGCCTTTTCCCACATTGGGAGCGCATGTTTCGCGCCTTGACCGGTTTAGGCCGAGTGTCGCTCGACGCACCACGAAAATTCACCGCAAAGCGCTATGCTTTTTGCGACGTGTTGGTCGTCGGTGCCGGGGCTAGCGGTCTATCGGCAGCACTCGCGGCCGCCGCTGCGGGCGCGCACGTAGCTTTAGTGGATGAGTCATTACAAGGTGGAGGTATCACACCACTGAGAACGCCAAACTCAACGTTAGAGGCGTTGCTGCGGAAGTTAAGTCAATCCGACAAGATTACATTTTATTCTGCAACTGTAGCTGCAGGGTATTACGCTGACCATTGGCTAGCACTTGCTGAGCCACTACGAATGACAAAAATGCGCGCTAAGGCAGTGGTGTTTGCAACCGGCGTGATTGAGCAACCCGCAGTGTTTCGCAACAACGATTTGCCAGGCGTGATGCTGGCCTCAGCGGCGCTTCGATTGCTTGCGTGTTATCGCATTGCGCCGGGGCGAACCATTGTTATTGTTGCTGCGAATCGGGAGGCGTACGAGGCATGTTTAGAATTAGTCGCAAATTCGTTGCGGGTTGCGGCAATTCTTGAATTGCGTTCTACTTTGCAGCACTCCTTGGAGGACCTGAAACTCGCTCGACGATGTGAAGATCTTGGCGTCAAAATTTTTACAGCCTCAGCGCCGTATCAGGCAATCGCAGCGTCGAACGGGCTTCTTAAGGCAGTAGACTATGGGCCGATTGATTCAAGTGGGACTATTAATTCACAAGCTGCGAAACGCATAGAATGCGATTCCTTGCTAATGAGTGTGGGTTGGGCCCCTGCCAGCCACCTACTTGCACAGGCGGGTGGCAGCACGGTGTTTTCACCCGAGATACAGCAGTTTGTTCCTAAGGAACTGCCGGCAGGTATTTTCGTTGCGGGTCGACTCAATGGGGTTTTTGAATTTAATTCTCGTCTTGACGATGGCCATCGAGCTGGAACCGATGCCGCGGCTTATTCAGGATATGGAGAAACGCGCGGCTCGGAAGTGACGCGTAGTACCCGGTGTCCTTCGCATCCTTATCCCATTGTGGAGCATCCAGCCGCTAAAAACTTCGTGGATTTTGACGAAGATATTCAAGTTAAAGATTTGCAAAATGCGATTCAGGAAGGATTTGATTCCAGCGAACTCTTGAAGCGTTACACTACCGTCGGAATGGGTCCTTCACAAGGGCAACATTCTAATATGAACGCGTTGCGAATTTTGGCGCGAGCCCGATCAATGAGTGTTTCGGCACTGGGATTGACCACCGCTCGCCCCATGTACCACCCCATACCTTTGAAGTTGCTTGCTGGACGTGGCTTTCACCCCGTTAGGCGTACTCCGGTTGATGCCATGCATGGAGCGCTCGGGGCGATGTGGATGCCCGCAGGCAACTGGCGACGGTGCGAATATTACGGGGTAAGCGGTGAGACTCGAGACGCGAGTATCGCGGCCGAGGTGTGGGCGGTACGGCATGCGGTAGGACTCATAGATGTTGGCACCCTAGGTAAAATTGAGATCCACGGTCCAATGGCGGGCGAATTCCTAGACCGGGTATACGCGGGTAATTTCTCGAATCTGCGCGTTGGTATGACGCGCTATGGGTTAATGCTCGATGAGTCCGGCGTGATCATTGATGACGGAGTAATCGCCCGACTTGCTATCGATCTATTTTACTTCACCACCACTACCAGTGGTTCAACCGCGGTATTTCGCGAATTACTGCGGCTCAATGCTTTATGGGGCCTAGAGTGTTCGTTAATTAATCTTACGGGTCATATGGCAGCATTTAATTTTGCGGGCCCTTTATGTCGTGCAATTCTACAGCCCTTGATTGATATTGACCTTGCCGAAGCCGAATTTCCGTTTCTAGGGGTCAGAGAGGCAAGGCTTTGCGGGGTCGCTGCACGATTGATGCGGGTTGGGTTTGTCGGCGAGTTGGGCTACGAAATTCATGTTGCAGCGAATGCCGGGATCGTCGTTTGGAAAGCACTTATGAGCGCCGGTCAAGATCGAGGATTGCGTCCCTTCGGAGTAGAGGCGCAACGGGTTCTGCGCCTCGAAAAAGGCCATTTCATTGTGAGTCAGGACACTGATGGTTTGACCGATCCGTACGAAGCCAATGCGATGTGGGCAATGAATATGCGTAAGCCATTTTTCGTGGGACAACGTAGTCTACGAATTCTGGAGAAGCGAGGTCCACGACAAAAACTTGTTGGAATTGAGTGGGATGGCGCAAGTCACAGCACATTGGTCAAAGAAAGTCATTTAGTGATCGACGGCGTGAATATTGCAGGTCGCATCACAAGTGCGTTGTATTCGGCCACATTGAAGAAGTGGATTGGTTTTGCGATGTTAAATCCCGATTTCGCTAGTCGCACTGAATCTCTTCCTAATCGCGAGATTTATATTCGTACTGACTCCGGGAAAATGCAGTTGGCACGGATTGCCACGATACCTTTTTATGATCCGAAAAATTCTCGGCAAAAACAGATTTTGGGCGGGTGAGCGACCTTATGACCCATGATTTAGTGCTACAAGTGCTGGATAAACGCGGATGTTGCGGATTCAAAGGTCCGCGAGCGGTTGAATGGCTGCGCGATCAGGGCCTCTTGTTACCCACTCAGCCCAATAGCTGGGCGATTTCGGGTAAAAATTTAGAAGAGGTAATTGTTGCGCGATTAGGCGCATCAGAATTTTTTATTGAAGGTATGGTCGGCACTGAAATATTAGAACGAGTGGCTTCGAACACCGTTAAACCCTCAGGTGTTTATCCGGTTTTACGTGAAGATTGCGCGTTTGTGATTAGCGGAACGAACGTCGATGAAGTTCTTGCGCAAGTTTGTAGCTTTAATTTCGCTGATCTCGCGCTTGCAGCTAATCCGGTGATCATGACGTTGGTGATGGACGTTGCAGTGCTGATAGTGCCACAAGAATCGAGCGTAGGGTGTCGCTATAGAGTTTGGTGTGACCCGACTTTCGCTCGATACATATTGGACGGATTGGAACCAATAGTCATTGAGTACGGTGGTGTGCATAGGGAGACGTATTATGAATAGAGAACAAGCGCTAAAATTTTTCGTGGAAAATAAGACTCGATACCTGTTAGCTCAATTTGTCGACATCCACGGGTCTGCTAAAGCCAAAGCCGTTCCGATTGAGCATCTTGAGATGGTTCTTAACGATGGTGCTGGCTTTGCCGGCTTCGCGTTGTGGGGTTTTGGCATGGGACCTGAAGGTCCCGATTACATGGCAGTTGGCGACCTGTCGACATTACAGAATATTCCATGGATGCCGGGTTATGCGCGCCTAATTTGTAATGGTACGGTCAATAGAAAACCGTATCCATTTTGTTCCAGAGTGGCGTTACAAACCCAGATTGAACGGCTTAGCGCACGAGGACTCACCATGTATACCGGCATTGAGCCGGAGTTCATGTTGCTATCGCGACGAGCAGATGGCAGCCTGGGTGCGGCCGATGTGACCGATACGCTTGATAAGCCTTGTTATGACTATAAAGGGTTGTATCGAACGCGGGAAATGCTGGATGAAATGGTTGGTGCGCTTCGTGGTGTCGGCATCGATGTATATCAAATCGATCACGAAGACGGTAACGGTCAGTTTGAAGTTAACTTCACTTATGCGGATGCGTTGAAGTCGGCCGATAATTTTACCTTCGTTAAAATGGCGGCGAGTGAAATTGCGCACAAGCACGGCATGATTGCGACATTCATGCCAAAGCCATTTTCCAATCGCACGGGCAGTGGAGCGCACTTTCACGTGTCGTTGGGATCTGCCACCCAGAAAAATATTTTTTATGATGCAACCGACAAATCTGGGATGGGGCTTTCACAAATCGCTTATTATTTCTTGGGTGGCATCTTGCAGCATGCGAGTGCTTTTTGTGCAATCGCTGCTCCAACCGTAAACTCCTACAAGCGCTTGGTAGTGGGCCGATCGCTTTCTGGGGCTACCTGGGCACCCGCCTACGTCGCTTATGGTGATAATAATCGCACTGCGTGCGTACGGGTACCGCACGGGCGACTCGAAGTTCGATTGCCCGACTCCGGTTGCAATCCTTATCTGGTTTCCGCAGCCTTGATTGCTGCGGGCTTGGATGGAATTGATCAAAAACTTGATCCTGGTCCACCCCAAAATATCAATTTGTATGAGCTGTCAGTCGAACAGCTTCGGCAGAAAGGTATCAAAGTATTGCCGCAATCATTGCATGAAGCAATTAACGCCTTGGAGGGTGACGCTGTGATTCGCGAGGGACTAGGTGTTGAGTTGGCTGCCGAGTTTATAAAGCTAAAGCGTATGGAGTGGAATGAATATTCTCGTCATGTATCGGATTGGGAGTCACGTCGTTACCTTGAGTTTTTTTAGGCGAGTTGTCAGGAGTCGACATTATGTGCGGCATTGTGGGTCTGTTGATTAAGAAGCCAAATATGCGCGATCAATTAGGCGCTCTAATGGTGCCTATGTTAGTCGGCATGACGGAGCGTGGCCCGTCCTCAGCGGGGTTGGCGGTGTATAGCCCCCCAGTTGAGTTGTCATCGCATAAGTTCAGTCTATACAGTGGCGAGCATGCGATGGATTGGTCGGATTTGTTACGGCGGCTGTCAAAAAATTTTGACGGGATTCACGAGATTTCACCGCTGGGCAACCAAGCGGTTTTAACGAGTGGCGTCGATCCAGACTCCTTAGTCACCTGGATTACTCAACTAAGAGAGCCAGTTGCTGTGCTTTCGGTAGGGCAGTCGATTGCGCTTTATAAGGATGTAGGCACCCCCGCTGAAATAGCTGAGAGATATCAGTTTAAAACTCTTCGGGGTTCGCACTTGGTGGGGCATACTCGTATGGCAACGGAATCGGCCGTGACACCGGCGCATGCGCATCCTTTCACAGCTGGCCGTGATTTCTGCTTGGTGCACAATGGTTCGTTGTCTAATCCGCATCTGGTACGTAAGAAACTCGAACCGCTAGGCATTCATTTTGATACCGATAATGACACCGAAGCTGCCTGTCGTTTTTTCGAGTGGCGACTGCGGGAGGGGGACAGTCTTAAAACGGCGGTGCAACGGGGATTCAATGAGCTAGACGGGTTCTATACTTTTTTAATGGGAACCGACCAAGAGTTGCTGCTTGTGCGGGATGCCTTCGCATGCAAACCGGCGGTTGTGGCCGAAACTGACGAGTTTGTCGCGATTGCCTCAGAATTTCGCTCGCTGGCTCATTTGCCTGGCATTGCACATGCCACTTTATTCGAGCCCAAGCCTGAGGAAATATATTCATGGCGAATTTGAAGCCGATTGCTGCGGGGCCAATAAGAGAGTTTGATCTTGAAAAAGACAGTTTGCGCGAACTTAACCAGTTTTTACATAGTGCTGCTACCTCTCACTGCCAAATTCAAGTACGTAATCCCAATGGGGCACATTCGATAGCCTGTGGTTTGAACAGCGAACTTGACGTCAGGATATTTGGACACGTCGGCTATTACGCGGCCGGAATGAATAAACTTGCAACAGTCACTATCGAGGGTAACGCGGGGCCTGGAGTCGCTGAAAATATGATGTCGGGCCAGGTCCATGTAAAGGGTTTCGCGTCAACCGCCGCGGGCGCTTCGGCACACGGAGGATTGTTGGTTATCGATGGCGATGCCTCCTTACGCTGTGGTATCAGCTTAAAAGGGGCAGATATCGTAGTGGGCGGAAGTGTTGGCAGCTTTTCGGCTTTTATGGCGCAAGCGGGCCGAATAGTTATTTGCGGTGATGCAGAGGATGCTTTGGGTGATTCTTTATATGAGGCGGTAATTTACGTGCGAGGCAAGGTGGCATCCTTAGGGGCGGACGCGCGCTTTGAACCTATGACCGAGGCGGATTTCGACACGTTAAGGCAATTGCTAAAAAGCGCGGGTTTAGAGTATGAGGCGTCAGACTTTAAGCGCGTAGCGTCGGCTAAGAAAATGTATCACTGGCACGCTGATGCCAATCAGGAGTATTGATCTTATGACACATCCGACAATGGAGGAGTCAGCAGGTTTTGATCGCCTTACGATCGATTACATACAGCGCGCCGCGGCGAGTGGCTTGTATGAAATACGCGGGTTGGGCGCGAAACGTCGGGTCCCAAATTTCGATGACTTACTATTTCTCGCAGCGTCCTTGTCCCGCTATCCGTTAGAAGGATATCGTGAGCGATGTTCGACCAAGACAGTATTGGGAACGCGATTTGCGTCTCGCCCCATTGAGCTTGCGATCCCGATCACCATCGCGGGTATGAGTTTTGGCGCTTTGTCGGCGCGCGTAAAAGATGCATTGGGTCGTGCCGCGACCGAATTGGGGACATCGACGACTACGGGTGATGGCGGCATGACGTCGGAGGAGCGTAACTCCTCGAAGACTTTGGTGTACCAATGCTTGCCGTCGCGCTACGGATTTAACCCGGACGACGTGCGCCGTGCTGATGCCATTGAAATAGTTATAGGTCAAGGAGCTAAGCCTGGCGGCGGTGGTATGTTATTGGGGCAGAAAGTCAATCCTCGAGTCGCTCGTATGCGTACCTTGCCCGAAGGAGTCGATCAACGCTCTGCGTCGCGTCATCCGGATTGGACTGGGCCTGATGATCTGGTCATCAAAATTAAAGAGCTGCGCGAGATTACGGATTGGCGGACACCCATCTACGTTAAAGTCGGTGCTACCCGAGTATTTAATGACGTAAAGCTCGCGGTTCACGCAGGAGCTGACGTGGTCGTAGTTGATGGTATGCAAGGCGGTACCGCCGCAACTCAAAGCGTATTTATTGAGCATGTGGGAATACCGACGCTTGCCGCATTGCGGCAGGCGGTAGACGCCTTAGATGATTTAAATATGCGCGGTAGGGTGCAATTGGTGATTTCGGGCGGCATCCGAAGCGGTGCCGACGTTGCCAAGGCATTAGCCATGGGCGCCGATGCGGTCGCTATGGGCCAAGGGGTCCTGATAGCACTGGGCTGTAATAGCGATACTTATGTGTCAAATGGTCAGCATATATCCGCGCTTAAAGACTACAGTGAATTAGGCACGGCTCCAGGCTTCTGTCACCACTGCCATACCGGAAAGTGCCCGGTTGGAGTCACCACGCAAGACTCGACGCTTGAGCTTCGGCTTGACCCTGCGGTGGGGGCGAAGCGGCTAAAAAATTATTTGCAGACCGTCAATATGGAATTGAGTACCATCGCGAGGGCCTGCGGTAAACAAGATGTGCATCACTTAGAAAAAGAAGATTTAGTCGCCTTGACTGTCGAATCGGCGGCAATGGCCGGCGTGCCGCTTGCAGGAACTGCTTGGATACCTGGCGGCAGCATTACTTAGCACATAAAAAACGGGACAATTTATTTTTTTAAAGACGTCGCGCCATGCGTAGCGCAGACTCTCGTCCTTGATAGTACCCTTGGACAAGCCCAAGGCTTTCAAAGCCTAGTTTTTGGTAGAAAATGCGCGCGATTTCGTTGTGCGCACGTATTTCCAGATTAATTCGAAATATTCCCGCTTCTATGGCGGTGATAACCAGCCAATCTACAAGCTGTCGACCCAATCCTTGATGTCGATATCGAGGGTCAACGGCAAGTAAATTTAAATGCGCGACTTCGTCGCCGAAATGCATGATGGCGAAGGCTGCTAGTTGGTCCTCGCGGCGTGCGACGACCCCTAGAGATTCTTCAGCGGTAATAAAGTGTTGGACGCGGGCAGGTGTCCACGCCCAGGTCAATCCCGCCTCTATGTGATCACGTGACATTTCTGCGATAGCGTCCGCGTCAGAAGCCCGCGCAAGTTCCAGCGTCGCGAGTAGCGGCATATTTAGCGACTTCGGTACCGATCAGTGGCGAGCACCAACTCATGGGTATTGCCCGGCTCAAAAGCTGAGTGCCCGGCATTCGGCACTATCCTAAAATCGGCCTCAGGCCAAACCCTATGGAGGTCCCATGCGCTGGTGGCAGGGCACACAAGATCGTACCGACCCTGGACAATAGTTGCGGGAATAGCACGAATTCGCGCCACGTCGTCTAGTAACTGTGTTTCGCTGCGCAAGAAGCCGCGATTCACAAAATAATGGCATTCAATTCGAGCCACGGCTAGGGCGAACTGGTCTTCACTCCATTTTTTGATACTGTCGGGATTACTGTATAGAAAGCTGGTAGAAGCCTCCCAAACCGACCACGCACGTGCGGCTGCTACGGCGGCACGTTGATCACTGCCGATTAGGCGCTTGTGATAAGCGCTCAAATAGTCATCACGCTCATCAAGCGGGATAATGTTGCGGTAAGCTTCCCAATACTCTGGAAATATTTCCGAAGCACCGTGTTGGTACATCCAGCGAATTTCTCCGTAGCGCAGTAGAAAAATGCCGCGTAGAACAATTTCACTGACGCGTTCTGGGTGGGCTTCCGCGTAGGCTAGCGCCAGAGTGCTACCCCATGAGCCTCCGAAAACTAACCAACGTTCGATACCTAAGTGTTTGCGGAGGCGTTCGATATCGGCGACTAAATGCCAAGTGGTGTTTTCGATGAGGCTGGCACTTGGGCGACTACGGCCGCACCCGCGTTGATCGAATACGACAATACGGTAGTGGTGTGGGTCGAAAAACTGCCGCGACCGCTTATCGGAGCCTGCACCTGGACCGCCGTGTAGGAATACGACAGGTTTGCCAGCGGGATTGCCACTCTCTTCATAGTAGATCTCATGGATCTCGGAGACGCGCAAATACCCCTGTCGAAACGGTTCAATGGGCGGATAAAGCTTGCGGATTGTCGATGCTGCTTCGGTTAGCGCAGCGTCAATATTGGGTGATTTCGTGTTGACCAGTTTGGTATGCGTAGATTTAACGTGCGCGCTAGTTTTTCGCCGGGGTTTTAAGACTGCCTTCTTTTTGGCGGCCGGGAGTTTTTTCTTTTGCATCATCCTTATCCTTATAATTTGATTACTTAACTCGCTGAATCATCGGTCCCAAGGCTCGACCACCGATGAGATGCATGTGCAAGTGGTAGACTTCTTGTCCGCCGTGAGCATTGCAGTTTATGATCAAACGGTAGCCGTTTTCTGCAATTCCTTGTTGTTTCGCGATATCGCGCGCGACAATAACCATGTGACCAATGAGCGACTCATCCTCGTTACAAATGTCATTGACCGTTGGAATTAGCTTATTCGGTACGATAAGCACATGTACGGGGGCCATCGGGTTAATGTTCAGGAAAGCGATCACTCGCTCATCACGGTATAGAACAGCTGCGGGCACCTCGCCAGCGATAATTTTTTCAAAAATCGTAGGCATATCAGATGCCTCCGGAAAGCTTTGGGGTCCTAAGATTAGCAGGATCTCAGCGGCCGCCTAGTCCCATCAAGTGTGCAGTGCAGCAACTCGACGCCAATTCACGCTGCAATGCTGAGTTGTAATGTCGCGTTTCGCTCGAATCAAGAAATTGTGTTACAATAATGGCAAATGAGTAATACAGTGACTATTCGGCTTACCAAAGATCTCGCGTCTTGGCTCGACGAGGCCTCAAAGCAATCTGGGATTCCCAAAGGGCGCATTGTCCGGGAACAACTCGAAAAAGCGCGAAAGACCGGAAAATCTCCTTCTTATATGAGACTCGCGGGTTCCGTGCGAGGTGCGCGAGATCTCTCGGCGCGCAAGGGTTTCTCTGTCAAGTGAAGGGCATTGCGGATACGGGATTCTTGGTGGCATTTGCGAATGCCAACGACAGGCACCATAGGTGGGCTACCCAGATTGCAGTGGATCTCACGGAACCGCTTCTTACTTGCGAGGCTGTGCTTGCGGAGACTGCGTTTCACCTCGAGAGTGCCGCGGTAGCTCTAGCGATGATCAATGAGGAGCTGATCGCGCTCAGTTTTAACTGCCGTGAAAATCTCGTTCATCTTGAACGTCTGGCCGCGCGATACGCTGATCAAAACCCAGATCTTGCCGACTTGTGCTTGGTGAGGATGAGCGAATTATTCCCAAAGCACTCTGTCATCACAATAGATCGCACCGACTTCAATATCTATCGACGCAACAAGCGCGAGGCGATCGCGCTTCTGTGCCCGCCAGGGCGATGAATGATGCCGATTCGACTGCTTTCAATCGCTTATACAATGCGCCGTACGGTCGCTTATCTTCTCTGATTCTGGGTTCGGCGGCGTGAACAGATTGATTGCCGTTAGACGTTCTAAAATAACGGATTCAAAATGAGCCTACCCACTAATTTACAAGGCAGACTCCGATTGCCGGTAATCGCTGCACCCATGTTTATTGTATCTAGTCCAAAATTGGTATTAGCACAATGCAAGGCTGGCGTGATTGGTTCATTTCCCGCCCTGAATGCGCGGCCAGCTGCCCAACTCGATGAATGGCTTAGCCAAATTACTGAGGAACTCGCCAATTTCACGGCGGCTCATCCTGCGATGAAAATTGCCCCTTTTGCGGTTAACCAAATTGTGCATGCTAGTAATGATCGATTGGAACACGACGTTGCTCTATGTGTGAAATACCAAGTACCCATTGTGATTACCAGTCTGCGTCCACCGTCGGAAGTAGTTGCGGCGGTACATGGCTATGGTGGGCAAGTATTTCATGATGTCATTAATCTTAGGCATGCCGAGAAAGCGATCGAGCAGGGAGTTGATGGCGTCATAGCGGTATGTACTGGGGCCGGTGGCCATGCGGGTACACTTAGTCCGTTTGCGCTGGTAAAGGAAATCCGCAAAATTTACCCAGGATGCATTGCTTTATCGGGCGCAATGAGCACCGGCGCAGATGTTTTAGCGGCGCAGGCCCTGGGTGCCGATCTCGCATATTTGGGCACTCGATTTATTGCTTCCGAGGAAGCGAATGCCAGCCGAGCTTACAAGCAAATGCTGGTGGATAGTGACGCCGCCGATATAATGTACACCAGCGCTTTTACCGGCGTGGCAGGAAATTATTTGCGCCCCAGTATCGTGAGCTCTGGGCTGGACCCCGATAATCTGGTTGATGTGGTTAAAAATAAAATGAATTTCAGTAGCAACAACCAAACCAAGGTTTGGAAAGATATTTGGAGCGCTGGGCAGAGCGTCAGTGGCATTTACAGTATTGAACCGGTGTCGGCTCTAATCGATCAGATGGTTGCTGAATACGAAACGGCGCGTGCGCGGCTACTGGCCACACAATGCGCCTAAACACCGATCAATTATTGGCGAGCATGTCTCGCGGTTTGGGCAAAGGCTACCTCGTATCGGGTGACGAGCATTTGTTGGTGAGCGAGGTTACAGATGCGATACGGACCGCGGCTCGTGCGGCGGGATTCGCTGATCGGAAGGTATTTTTTATTGATCGCAGTTTCGCATGGGACGACTTGTATTATGAAAGCCAAACATTATCGTTGTTTGCCGAGCGGCGACTTTTTGAATTGCGTATGCCGAGCGGTAAACCTGATAAAGGCGCGTCGCAGCTTATGAATTTGATCGAAAAACCGCCACCGGATGTTCTTTGTCTGGTGGTGACTGGCAAACTTGATAAGAAGACCACTGAATCCCCTTGGGTTCGCGCCTTCGAAAGACTCGGGGTTTGGGTACCTATTTGGCCTGTTGAGAGGGCGGCGTTACCTACGTGGTTGCAGGGACGAGCAATGCGAGCCAATCTAGTGATCGAACCTAACGCGGCGCAAATGATTGCTGATCGAGCGGAGGGCAATTTACTGGCAGCGAATCAAGAACTGCAAAAACTGGCACTACTGGCTATTGGAGCGTCTATTAATGCCGATTTGGTTCGCTCTTCGGTGGGAAATAGCGCCCGCTATAATGTATTCCAATTGGCCGAGGCCGCTGCTGAGGGAGATGCGACGCGTGCGCTGCATATTTTGTTGGGACTGAAGAGCGAAGGTGTTGAACCGGTGCTAATACTGTGGGCGTTAGTGCGTGAATTGCGAGGCCTATTTCAGGCGCGCGAACGCCAACGATTACACGTAAAATCCCGCGGCAGTGGCTGGAATCAGGCAAACACGCCGTCGGCACGCGCCCTTGTTCGTATAGGTAGACTACCGTTGGCCGGCTTGATCGCAAAAGCGAGTCAAACGGATCGAATAATTAAGGGTTTGGCATTAGGCGACCCGTGGACTGCAATCACGGGTCTGACGGCGGGCTTAGCGGGTACTTTGCAAGAGTCCGCTATTTCAGGCAGGGTAGCATCATGAATCCTATGGGTATTTTTGGTGGCACCTTTGATCCTATACATTACGGTCACTTACGTACTGCTTTTGAGTTACAACAGGCGCTTCGGCTTAACGAGATACGGTTTCTCCCGGCGGGAAACCCACCGCATCGTGATCAGCCTATTGCGACAGCACAATTGCGCTTAGAAATGGTACGTGCTGCGACGCAGGGTCAAGCGGGTTTTGTGGTGGATGACCGTGAAGTACGTAAGATTGGTCCGTGTTATTCCGTAGAAACGTTGGCCGAGTTACGTCATGAATATCCAAACCGTAGTATTTGCTTGATTGTGGGTATGGATGCTTTCCTAAGTCTTCCCAAGTGGTACCAATGGCGTGAACTATTGCAACTAGCTCATCTGGTGGTGGCGCATCGACCGGGCTGGCGTGCGCCGGGTATGGGACCTTTGGGCGAATTACTGGTCGACCGCGGTACAGGGCGAATTAATGATTTGCACGAGGCGCGAGCTGGATGTATCTATATTCACGCGGTGACGCAGCTCGAGATTTCATCTACCGATGTCCGGCAATTGGTAGCCGTCGGACGCGACCCGCGATTTCTAATGCCGGATGCGGTACGTAAACTGATTATTGAAGCCAATTGTTACACTAAAACACGGATATCGTAGTGCCTATAAAAAAGACGGTCAAATCAAAAGCAGTTGCTAAACGCAGTACAGCCAAAGAACCTAAGTTGGTACCTAAACCTAAGTCGGTACTTAAATCAAAAAGGCCGGCAAAATCTAGAGCGGTGAAAATTCGAAAAAAAATGACGCTGGACGCATCGCTGCAAACGGTTGTGCTTGATGCTTTGGCTGATATGAAAGCTCACGAAGTGAAGATCCTCGACGTGCGCGGATTGACTGATATTACCGATACGATGATTATTGCCAGTGGAACTTCTGATCGTCATGTACGGTCTGTTGCCGAACGCGTGGTTGAAAAGGCCAAGGCGGCCGGGTTTCGACCCTATGGGGTCGAGGGCCGGCAGGATAGTGATTGGGTATTGATTGATTTACATGAAGTAATCGTTCACGTGATGCTACCGCGTGTGCGCGAATTTTATGGTCTGGAAAAGCTTTGGGATCTCACGATCAGTAAACGTACGGTAGCTCGAATCTAACGATATAGGCGTAATTCTGATGAAATGCCGGTTGCTAGCGGCTGGCACTCGTCTACCCGAATGGGTAAACACGGGTTTTAAGGAATATCAAAAGCGCCTGCGAACGCCGCTATGTCTTGAGCTTGAGGAAATTGCTGTGGCCACTCGCCGCAAAGGCGAAGACTCCATGCGCGCCGTTATCCGCGAGGGTGAACTTATGCAAGCCGCGCTGCGACGCGACGATTTTGTAGTCGCGATGGAGATTAAGGGTAACCCTATGAGCACAGAACAATTGAGCCAATGGCTGTCTGGGCAGTTACGCGAAGGTAGATCGTTGGCGCTACTCATTGGCGGCCCTGATGGACTGGCCCCGGCGTGTCGCGCTCGAGCCAATTTTAGTTGGTCGCTATCACCGCTCACTCTGCCGCATGCGTTAACACGCGTAATCGTGGCCGAACAACTTTATCGTGCGATAAGCTATTTGGCCGGTCACCCGTATCACCGAGCATGAACACACAGTTCGTAAATTTAGCCTCCGGGTCGCCTCGACGGCGCGATTTGCTGCGTCAGATCGGCGTACCGTACCGCATCGTTGATATTGCCGTGGACGAGGCAGTGTTGTCGGGCGAGACCGCACTGAGTTACGTTACACGCGTGGCCGCCGCAAAGGCAGAGGCGGGCTGGAAAAAAACTCCTGACGCACCGGTTCTTGCAGCCGATACGACGGTAGTTTTGGGAGAGAGAATTCTCGCAAAGCCTCGCAATAGATCCGACGCCTCTGCCATGTTGCACGCGTTATCGGGGCAAACACATCAGGTACTCACCGCGATCGCCGTGACCACATCATCTGGAACCTTACACCGGATAAGTTACAGCGAAGTTGTTTTCCGCCCTATCAGCGTTGCCGAATCGGATCTCTATTGGAATACCAATGAACCTCAAGATAAAGCCGGAGGCTACGCGATTCAGGGGTATGCGGCAGTTTTTATAGAAAGTTTACGGGGCAGCTATTCCGGCGTAATGGGTTTGCCGTTATTTGAAACAGCGCAGCTACTGGATCAAGTGGGAGTGCCGCGCTGGCAAAAAACATGAGTGCCGAAATATTAATTAATGCAAGCTCGCATGAAGCGCGAGCGGCTGTGGTCGAGAATGGCGTACTACAAGAAGTGTTTATGGAGCGCGCCGGTCACCGCGGAATAATAGGAAATATTTATAAGGGAAAAGTTTCGCGGGTTTTGCCCGGTATGCAAGCGGCATTCATCGAAATTGGTCTTGAACGAACTGCATTCCTGCACGCATCAGATATTTTTGACCCACGATACGCGGACACCGGAATAGAATCTCCTTGCACAGAGAACATACGTCAACTCGTGAGTGAGGGCGCAGAAATCTTGGTGCAGGTTGTGAAAGATCCTCTCGGCACAAAAGGCGCCAGGCTTACAACTTTCATCACTCTACCGTCTAGGCACATGGTTTATATGCCTAAGAGCAGCGGAATTGGTGTGTCGGCACGCATCGAGAGCCCAGTCGAGCGTGAGCGATTACGCGTAATCGTCCAGCAGAATCTAATTTCCGGTGAGGAAGCGGGATATATTGTGCGTACTGCGGCCGGGGACGCGTCGGCGCAAGCGCTGCAAGCGGATATGACCTATTTGCGTAAGCTGTGGGAGTTTGTGTGTCAGAAGGGACTGCATACGCAGGCCGGGCATTTGGTACACGCCGATTTACCGTTGCACTTGCGCATTCTGCGGGATCTATTAAGGCCGGATGTGAATGTAGTGCTTATTGACCAAAATAGCGCTCACCGCGAGATGTTGGAGTTTGCTCATTCCTTCATGCCAGCAATAGTACCGAAAATCGCGATTTATACTGAAAGCTTGCCGATCTTTGAATTGCACCATGTTGAAGAAGAAATTCAGAAAGCCCTTGATCGAAAGGTGTTATTGAAATCCGGCGGTTATTTGATGATTGATCAAACTGAAGCAATGACAACTATAGATGTAAATACCGGGGCGTATGTCGGCCACCGAAACCTTGAAGAAACGATTTTTCGGACTAATCTGGAAGCGGCCGTGACAATCGCACGGCAGCTTCGGCTGCGGAATTTGGGAGGTATTATCATCATTGATTTCATTGATATGGAAGAATTAGAGCACCGTAGTCAAGTAATTCAAGCTCTGGAGCGCGCGTTAAGTGATGATCATGTAAAAACTAACATATCTTCTGTTTCACCGTTAGGATTGGTTGAAATGACCCGCAAGCGTACGCGGGAAAGTTTGGAACATTTGCTTTGTACCGCATGTCCTACCTGTGACGGGCGCGGCTTTATTAAAACGGTTGAGACGGTCTGCTTTGAAGTCTGCCGCGAAGTAGTAAGGCAATCCAGGCAGTTTGGTTGCCAGCAACTTATGGTGCTAGCGCACCAAGATGTCATCGAGCGCTTGCTTGACGAAGAGTCATCGGCACTAGCTGAATTAGAACTAATGACGGGTAAACCCGTTCGTTTGCAGACCGAAGCGCTGTATTCAGTTGATCAGTATGACGTTGTTCTGATGTAATGAACGTCAAAAAAGTTTTTCGCAAAATCGGCAAGTGCTTAGGTTTAAGCTTGATCGGAATCATCACGCTCGCGCTTTTCGCGACCCTGTCTGTGAAACTGATAATTGATCGGGCGCCCCAATATCAGTCTGAAATAAAGAATTGGATGTTTGCTAAGACAGGGTTCCACATTTTATTTGAGCATGTAACACCGACCTTACGCTGGTACGGACCGGAACTTTATTTTCAACAATTGGAGTTACGCTCGAATGATGATCAGCGCGTTCTAGCGCACGCCAAAGGTGGCCGGTTGGCATTTGATTTTTGGCAATTATTGCGCAGCGGTAAGTTATTGGCAGGTCGAATTCAGCTTGATGCACCTAATATTACGATTGTGCGTATGGGCCCCAGTAGCTTTGCGCTGGCCGCTGAAATTGAGTTAAATCAAGATAATGCTCCTATACTTTATTTAAATCTCGACGATTTTCCGGCAGGTCGACTTGATATTCGAGGTGGACATATCGCTTTGCGTCAGTGGAATTCCGCATTACCGCGGCTGCTTTTTGAGGACGTAAATATTGTTCTGAAGCGTGAATCGAGCACCAGATTTGCGGCTAGTGCAAAACTTCCATCGGTATTAGGCGGCACACTTAACCTTACCGGTTGGGCGCACGGGTCAGGTGATATTAAATTGCTAGATTGGGCTCTTTACTCCAAAGCTTCTGACATTGCGTTCTCCGGTTGGCGACAACTACTTCCGGAATATTTGGACGCGCTGGAATCTGGTAACGGTGCGTTTGAACTCATGCTTAATGGACATGGGCAGCAATTCGAAAAAGCTACTTTGGGGTTTCTAGCACGCCAAGTCGGTACTCACTTGCGCGATGGCACCAGCGCTAAGTTTCAAGAAATTTCTGGGAATCTTTCGGTCAATCGGCAGGGCAATCAGTGGATTTTACTAGGTCGGGACGTGCGCGCAGTGGAATTGGGTCGCCGTGATCCACCTGCTGATTTTAATGTGATTTGGCGCGCGAATAAGAATGGTGGGTTAAACGTTGCCGTGCGCGCGAGCTACTTACGCGCTCAGAGTCTTTTGCCTTTGGCTGGATTGTTACCCTTCCCCGACATAAAAGAAGAGCTGCGTCGTATCGCGCCATCGGGCGAGTGTTTTGATGCTTTTCTTAAGCTCTGGCGGACGCATAGTACTGATTTGTGGCATATGCAATTAGTGGGTAAATTTCGCGGTCTGGGTTTCGGTGCGGTAGGGGGGATGCCCGGTTTAGCTGGTTTAACAGGGACGGTAGCAGGCACTGACTCGGGTGGTCGTGTAGTTTTAGAGAGTCGCAACGCTGGTATTATTTGGCCGACTCAGTTTCCAAAAGCCATTGATGTGGAAATCTTAAAAGGGACAATTTATTGGCGGCGAACGCCGCAGCAGTGGTTAGTCTCTACTGTTAGCGTCGAAGCGAGCAATCATGATGGTCGCACCTTGACTCAATTCGCGTGGCAACGCGTTGATGGCGGTGCACCCTATCTAACATTAGTGAGTCGTATTAATGACGGTAACGTAGCGAATGCTCGCGATTATTTACCGCACGGGGTCATACCACCGCAAACGTTGGATTGGCTGGAGCGTGGGCTTGTCGCCGGGCACTTGACACACGCCGATGTGCTATTTCGCGGGCCACTTCGGAATTTCCCTTTTCGCGATCACAGCGGAGAGTTTGTGGCGCGATGCGCACTTGAGAACACCACAGTAGACTTTTATCCAGGCTGGCCGCGTATAGAGGACTTGGCTGCAGATGTTGAGTTTCGTAACCAGGGGTTGACGGCTCACACATCGCATGCCCGGATCGGGCATGTGAGTGTCAGCGAGGGTGCTGCGCGGTTTGTGGATTTTAGGAATGCTGAACTACAAGTGCGTGGATCCGCTAGTACTGATGCCGCGGCAGTATTGGATTTTCTGGTTGCGACACCGCTGGACGTATTGGCTGAAGGTGCTTTTTCAAGCGTTGAAGCAAGCGGTCCGCTCAACGCATCAGTGGATCTTTTTCTGCCCCTGAAGCACTTTGAGCAACGGCGAGTGTTGGTGCATTCTGATTTAAGGAATGTACATCTGCGCTATCGAGGCGCCCAAATTGTGGCTACTGATCTAATGGGTAACGTGAATTTGGATGGGGTTCAAGTTGCGACCGCAGATATACGCGGCCAACTATTGGGTGGACCATTTCAGGTGCAATCGCGCGCTCCGGTCGGTAAACCCACTCATAACCAATTAATGATTCGCGGAGTAGCGAGTGGTCCTGCATTACGCAATGCCTTGGGGTTGCCAGCAGGCGTGGGATTAGACGGTCAGACGGATTGGCGCGCGTTGGTTAAATTAGCGCCTGACCCCGAGCGTGAGCGCAGTGTGCACATCAGTACCAATCTGTCGGGATTGGAACTAAATTTCCCGCAGCCCTTATACAAGCCACTGGGTCAAGCGCTGCCGACTAGCGTGGAGCTTCGGTGGTTATCAGGGGGGCATCTCGAGACAAGGATTGCTTTGGCGTCGTTGTTGCGCGCTGCTGCGACAATGGATTCAGGTGCTAATGGACTTACATTAGCCCACGCCGCTGTGAATTTTGGTACTGCCGAAGCTACTTTTAGTGACACACAGCTTGTGAATATCACGGGCATGATTCCAACGTTGGATTTGACCGGTTGGCAAAGCTTAGCGTCTCCTCCCGCCGACTCTATGCCTCTGTCGCACTATTTAACGAACGCTAAATTTCAGGTGAGCCAGTTACATTATTTGGGGCTAGAGTTTCGCGATTTAGGCATTGCTTTTCGCTGGTTGGACGATCATTGGAGGATCGGGTTCGAGGGACCCAATCAGGCTGGCATGGTCATTTTACCGTCGTTAAAATCCAGTGAGCCTTGGAATGTGCGGTTTTCACACTTATCGTTGTCCAGCGATTCGGGTGCAGAATTGCGCGGCAATTCCGCTATTGGGTTGAGTCCTAGAGACGTACCCGCCATCGATTTGCATATAAGCCAATTTAATTGGGGTGATCGTCAATTGGGCGATGTCCAGATGAATCTATCCAAAGTTGAAGATGGTGTGCGATTGAATCAACTTAAGATCGCTGCTCCCAGTTTTGAAATTGTTGTGCAAGGTGGCTGGCGAGGAGCCGATGCAGGAATAGGACACATCGAAGGATTCTTAAATAGTACCGACGTAGAACGCACATTGACGCAGCTTGGATATGCCAATGCCATTGCGGCAAAGTCTGGTACCTTAAGTTTTAAAATGAATTGGTTGGGTCCGCCAACTGCGCAGGCATTGACTGAGTCAAAAGGGCAGGTCCAGGTCGCACTGGATAATGGCCAAGTCCTCGGGATACGTCCGGGGGCGGGCCGCGTATTGGGGCTTGCGAGTGTTGCTGCGTTGCCACGTCACCTTGCATTCGATTTTAGTGATCTCACTGATACGGGTTTGGCATTCGATACCGTGCGCGGAGACTTTGAGTTACGCGGTGGAAATGCCTATACAGACAATGTACTTCTGAAAGGTCCGGCGGCTGAAATTGGCTTAGTTGGACGTGTTGGCTTGAGAAACCGGGACTATGATCAGACCGCGGTAGTCACGGGAAGTGTGGGAAATTCGTTGCCGTGGGCTGGAGTCCTTGCCGGGGGGCCGGTAGTCGGCGCCGCCGTGTTAGTGTTTACCCAGGTGTTTAAACAGACGCTCAGTGGCCTCGCGAGGGGGTACTATCGCATAAGCGGTGGATGGGATAATCCAATCGTTGAGCGGATAAAAAGTTCTAATTCGGCCACAGCGGTCGAGGCGCATAAGTGATAGAGGTATATTGATAGATGGGTAAAGTCGCTGCCATTCAAATGACGTCTGGCCATATAGTAGAGGAAAATTTACGTGTCGCAGAAAAATACCTCCATCAGGCTAGGGCAGAAGGGGCGGAAGTCGCGTGTTTGCCAGAGAATTTTTCCTTCGTGGGGTTATTGAATGCGGATAAGTTACGGGTTGCCGAGTCCGACGGGGATGGCCCTATCCAAGATTTTTTAGCCAATACGGCCCGTCGATTAAAATTATGGATTTTAGCGGGTACAATCAATATTCGAAGTTCTGAGTCAGATAAAGTCGCCAATGCGTCGCTTGTGTTCGATGCTGCGGGAAAAAGGGTTGCCCGCTACGATAAAATTCACCTATTTGATGTCAATATTCCAGGTCGTAACGAATCTTATCGAGAGTCCGCTCACGTTGTACCGGGGACTAAGGCGGTGGTGGTTGACACGCCGGTGGGTCGCTTGGGTATGTCGGTCTGCTATGACATGCGATTTCCGGAACTTTATCGAAGCTTGGTTACTCTGGGAGCGCAGTGGTTGGCAATGCCGGCCGCTTTTACTGTGCCGACAGGGCGCGCTCACTGGGAGGTTATACTACGTGCTCGTGCCATCGAGAATCTTTGTTACGTGGTAGCTCCTGCACAAAGTGGCATGCATAGTAGTGGTCGTGAGACTTATGGTGATTCTCTAATCGTGGATTATTGGGGTCAGGTGATTACCAGGCTTGTATCGGGCGCTGGGATCGTGATGGCGGATATGGATTTGGTAAAATTAGCTGAAACCCGTGAGCATTTTCCGGTGCTACAGAATCGAAAATCGGATCGCTGTTAGATTATTTTAGGAGTGTCGATGTTCGACGTGGCTGAACGCGTGATTTTGACTCCCTCTGGACTAGACGAGGGCCGGCTTACCAGCGTACTTGACCGTGTAATGAGTCGCGGCGTTGACTATGCTGATCTTTACTTTCAACTGTCGCGTGAAGAATCGTGGTCGTTGGAGGATGGCATCGTCAAAGAGGGTTCGCACAGTATTGAGCAGGGCGTGGGTGTAAGAGCCATTAGTGGTGAGAAAACAGGGTTCGCTTACACGGATGAAGTCCTGCTACCGGCTCTCATAGAGGCTTCAGATGCAGCACGAGCCATTTCGCGTAGCGGCGGCCGTAATGCGGTAAAGGCATGGCAGCGCCCGATGACTCACCGCCTATACCTTCCGATCGATCCGCTGGACACCCTGCGCGACGAGGATAAGGTGGACTGGCTAATGCGTATTGACGCGGACACCAGGCGTATTGACCCTAAAGTTAAACAGGTGATGGCCTCTCTTGCAGCGGTACACGAGGTCATTTTAGTAGCCGCTAGTGATGGCACGTTAGCCGCGGACGTGCGTCCTTTGGTTCGCCTTAATGTATCGGTTATAGTCGAACATAAGGGCCGCCGCGAGCAAGGCTACAGTGGCGGAGGTGGGCGCTTTGGATTAAATGAATTATTGTCTGCGGAGGCACCTTTTGCCCATGGACGTGAGGCGGTACGCCAAGCGCTAGTAAATCTCGAAGCGGTTGCGGCACCCGCAGGATCTATGACGGTCGTTTTAGGATCAGGATGGCCCGGCATATTGCTGCACGAAGCCATTGGGCATGGTTTGGAAGGAGATTTTAATCGCAAGGGGACTTCCGCATTCTCAAATCGGTTAGGACAGAAGGTGGCTGCCGATGATATTACGGTAGTTGATGACGGTACTTTGGACCGGCGTCGCGGCTCTTTAAATATTGATGATGAGGGTACGCCGACGCAATGCACCGTGTTGATTGAGAATGGTGTTCTACGTGGATATATACAAGATAAGTTGAATGCACGACTGATGGGGCAACCGGCGACCGGGAACGGTAGGCGTGAGTCTTTTGCGCACATGACTTTGCCGCGAATGACCAATACGTATATGCGTTCCGGCTCGCGTGCACCTGAGGAAATAATTGCCTCGGTTGACAAAGGTTTGTACGCCGCAAATTTTGGAGGCGGTCAAGTGGATATCACCTCAGGGAAATTTGTGTTTTCGGCAAGTGAAGCCTATCTAATTGAAAACGGGAAGATTGGGGCACCCGTGAAGGGTGCGACATTGATCGGCAATGGACCTGATGTGCTGACCCGGGTCAGCATGGTAGGCAATGATATGAAACTCGATGCGGGAGTCGGAACTTGCGGTAAAGAAGGCCAATCGGTGCCCGTCGGGGTGGGCCAACCTACGCTACGCATAGACGCACTGACGGTGGGTGGCACAGGTTAGATTAACCGATAATCGGCCGTGTTTTAAGTAAAATCCCACTCGTGCAATGCTCGCGTTAGCGTTAAAGTAGAGATGTGGGCTATTAAACTATGCGCTTAAGTAAAACAATATACGAAATTCTACCTGCCATCTATTTTCTAATGGGCGTGGCGGCTCTTTGGTTATCTTATTTAGTGGCGCCCGGTGCTCAAGCGACCATCGCATTATTTATTGCGCTCGCTGCAGAAGTGGCGGCGTTGACTTTGGTGTTGCGACGTCAAAATTATCGATCACTCAAGCGCGAGTATTCTGAAAACGGGAGTGACTTGCCAATCCCTTAATACTAGCTGCTAGGTTATTTCCTGCACCGCCGTGTCGGTAGTAGTAGTCGAACTCCTCAGGCGGGGTACGCGCTCGTCGATATACATTATTTCATGTTCACCCACCTGAACAACGTCGCCGTCATTGAGATTGTGGCGTCTTACTCGCTTCGATTGCACAAAAATTCCATTAGTGCTGTTTAGATCTTCTACAACACAGGCATTGGCTTGGGTTACGATTTGGCAATGGTGTCGGCTAATGAACTTACTGTCGATTTGCAGATCGTTGTCGGGTGTTCGGCCAATCACAAGCCGACCGGGTTTCAGCTCGCGCTCTAACGCAGTTTTGCCGCCGTGAGCGATTAATAGGCGTCCCAAAATAGTTGCAGCACTATTGGCTAACGGCGCTGCCATGTCGGCTTCAAAATTGGGTATGAGCATGCGATTGGTGCTGGAAGCAAATTCAACCCATTGTAATTCGCGAATTGCAGCCTCAAGGTTAGCAGCGGTTACATGATCTTGGTCCTTACCGAACGCAGTCATCATGCTGCTATCACATAGGGTATTGATGAGGCGCGGTACGCCACCGGTATAGCGATATATTGTATTGTAAGTGTCTTCGCCAAAAATGCGTCGCCCTTGAGAGCCCGCGACTTCAAGTCGGTGGTCGATATAAGCAGCAGTTTCCGCCTTAGTAAGTGCCGCCAAGTGAAATCTGAGCCGTACCCGTTGAGCTAGCTGCACTAGTTCAGCTGAATTAAGTTTTTCATTTAACTCTGGCTGCCCTGCCAAAATTATCCGAAGTGATTTTTCTTTTGCGCTCTCTACCCCAGAGAGCATGCGGATTTCTTCAAGCACGCGCGGGCTTAAATTTTGTGCTTCGTCGACAATTAATAAAACTTTGCGACCGCTTGCCTGTTGATCTAAGAGGAATTCGTTCAGGGTGGTGAGCACTTCGACTTTTTTCATGTCGAAAGGTGAAAACCCAAATTGAACGAGAACCGCCTGTAGAAATGCGGTCGGCGTCAATTGAGTTTGATTGACCTGGGCGACTACCACGTCGGGTTGTAGCTCGCGTATAAATGTTTCAATGAGAGTAGTTTTGCCCGCCCCAATTTCGCCGGTGATCACTACGAAACCGTCCGTAAACCAGACCGTTGACTGCATGTAGGCTTTGGCGCGGGCGTGCTGCTTACTGAGGTATAGGAATTGTGGGTCCGGACCCAGTAGAAAAGGCAATTCACGGAGCTTGAAAAGTTCTAAGTACATGGATCAGGCCGTGTTATTTCCATTCAATTAATTTTAAAGCATCTTTTAACGCTTGCTTAAGGCGATGCTCATTTTTACTTAAAATGGTGCAATGTCCTAATTTGCGCCAGGGTTTAGGGGATTTGCCGTAATCATGAAAAGCAAGGCCTTCGATCGCAAGTAGTCGCTTTCGATCGGGCATTTGTCCTAAAAAATTTACCATCGCTGCAAATCCTAAAGGCCTGGTACTACCCAAGGGTAGGCCGCAAATAGCACGAAGGTGATTTTCGAATTGACTGGTTACACAGCCTTCGATGGTCCAGTGGCCTGAGTTATGGACACGCGGTGCCATCTCATTAGCCACCAACTTACCTTTCACGATAAAGAACTCGATAGTCAGGATTCCTACATAATCGAGCACACTCAGAACGCGTTTCATGTAAGTTTTGGCGACACGGGCAAGCGCCATATTGATATACGGTGCTACGCTGTACCGGAGGATACCATCGACATGAGTATTCGCCGCTAGCGGATAGAACACTTGTTGCCCCGAGAGTGAGCGTGCAGCAACGAGCGACACTTCGCGTGAAAAGACTTGAAATTTTTCATAGATTAACGCTTGGCTGCCAAGCTCACGCCAGGCATCCGCGATCTCGCTGCTATTGCGAATGATGCGTTGACCTTTACCATCGTAACCTAAGCGTCGGGTTTTCAGTATGCCCGGCAATCCTATGTCGCTTACTGCACGCGTTAGGTCTTCCTTGCTATCGACCTGTGCGTGAGCAACTACGGGGATCTTGAGCCGCTTAAGCAACTCTTTTTCTAGTAGCCGATCTTGAGACACTTGCAGGGCAGCCGCAGAAGGCCTAATAGCCGTTATTTTGGCGAGTGGCTCAAGGGATGCCGCTGAAATATTTTCCCAATCGAAGGTGATTACATCGCTTTGTAAGGCAAGTTGTTTTAGTGTCGAGGCATCTTCGAGTTGACCGATCAGAATAGAAGCCACCTGGGCTGCGGGGACGTCGGCGCTTTTATCTAGGAATATGCACCGCAACCCTAGTGGATAACCGGCCAAAGCCAACATCCGTCCCAGTTGGCCCGCGCCCACAATGCCAACACGGGTGACTTTCAAGGGTGACGCGGATCAGGTTTATTTAAGACAGCAGTAGTTTGCGCTAATCGAAAACCGTCCAGGGCTGCGCGTATCTCTAGCGACTCGTTGGCTAGCAATGCAGCTGCAAATAATGCTGCATTCTTGGCACCGGTAATTCCGATAGCAAAGGTGGCGACAGGTACACCGCTTGGCATCTGGGCAATAGACAACAGGGAGTCGAGGCCATCCAGAAATTTCGACTTAACCGGCACTCCTAAAACCGGTACTGAGGTCTTGGCGGCCGTCATGCCGGGGAGGTGCGCGGCTCCCCCAGCGCCCGCAATAATTGCCTTTAGACCTCGATCGCGAGCACTCGCAGCATATTCGAATAATAGATCCGGAGTACGATGTGCCGAGATCACTTGCACCTCGAAGGGTATGTTTAAAGTGACCAGCGTCTCAGTCGCCCCCTGCATCGTTTCCCAATCGGAGGCCGATCCCATAATAATTCCAACTAAGGCTTTCATAACCACATAGTCTAGCAAAAACCCTATCCGATCAGTTGCTTGAGGTACGCGAACAGCTCGCGCGCGCCTACCGGCGAGCGTTGTTCTAGACGTTCACGATCAGCTTTCGCCAGTAATCGCACGACCAAGCTACGATCACCCTTGGGATGTTCCTTGATTAACTCGTCGACAGATTGTGAGGGCTCAGATAGCAATCGATCGCGCCACTGTTCTATTTGCTGGAAATGCCGAATTTCTAGATCATGACGCTGTTTTCGTTCGGCAAGCTTGGCAAGGACCGGTTCTGGATCGATGTCCCGCATTAATTTACCAATAAATTGCCGTTGCCGCACCTGCGCGCCATGTGAGGGCAATCGACGTAAATCGCGTAGTGCCGTGAATAGGCCGTCGGGTAAGCCTAAGGCCTTGATTTCTTGATCAGGGAGGGCCGATAGCTTGACCCCGAGCTCCTGCAGGGAAGCCGCTTCGCGCTTGCGGGCGCTTTTACTGAGGCGTTGTTCTTCGGTTTCAGCGTTTTCCATTAAGTTCTCTGTCGTCATATTGCCCATGCTATCACTAGGGCCGGTAGAATCACCGCTTTGCATTCTGGACGATGCTGGAGATTAATGATGTTATTGACAAAAACACCGGCCCGACTCGCGCAAACCGACCTTGAAGCGATTATCGCCCGCGCGCTTGATGAGTCGCGAGCACTAGGCGCCACGCAGGCAGAGGCCGCAGTCAGCCAGGATACCGGTCTGTCGGTGGGAGTGCGGTTAGGCGAAGTTGAGACTTTGGAACAGCAACGTGATCGAAGCATGGGGATAACCGTGTATTTTGGGCAGAGTAAAGGCTCAGCCAGTACAGCGGATTTCTCCTTGCAGGCCGTGCGTGCGACCGTGGCGAAGGCTTGTAGTATCGCACGATTCACGGCACTCGATGATTGCGCCGGGTTAGCGGAGCCTGAGCTAATGGCTAAAGTCGCGATTGATCTTAATTTATCGCATCCCTGGGATCTTAGTGCAGATCAAGCTATTGAAATTGCAAAAAACTGTGAAGCGGCCGCTTTGTCATTCGATGCTCGAATTAGCAATTCAGAAGGTGCGTCAGTAAGTTCTCATCAGGGATTGCATGTTTACGGGAATACCCACGGTTTCGTCGGTGGATACCCCACTACCTCGCATAGCCTTAGTTGCGTAGTGCTTGCCGGTAGCGGCGATGAAATGCAACGGGATTATTGGTATAGCAGTTCGCGTGACTGGCAGGAATTGGACCAGCCTGAGTCGATTGGACGCGAAAGTGCGCGCCGTACTCTTGCCAGGTTGCACCCTCGCAAACTCAAAACTCAGCGTGCTCCCGTGCTGTTAGTGCCAGAAATTGCCCGTGGTCTGGTGGGTCATTTCATCGCAGCTATACGCGGCAGTAGTCAGTATCGACAGTCCTCGTTCTTGTTAAATTCGGTGGGCCAGCAAGTATTTCCGGCAGGATTTGCGATGTCCGAGCGACCTCATATTCTTAAAGCTTTAGGCAGTGCACCATTTGATGATGAAGGGGTCATTACGCGTGACCGTGAGTTTGTCACCGACGGTATTCTAATGAGCTATCTTCTGTCGAGCTATTCGGCGCGCAAATTGGGGCTCAAAAGTACGGGCAACGCTGGCGGTGCCCACAATTTATTGGTGAGCGCGAATACCGCAGGTGGAATGCCCGCTCTGTTAAATAAACTCAATACGGGGCTTATGGTGACGGAACTGATGGGTCAGGGAGTTAATACCGTAACGGGAGATTATTCGCGCGGCGCTTCCGGATTCTGGGTAGAAAATGGAGTTATTCAATATCCGGTGGCCGAAATCACGATCGCCGGTAATTTGCGAGAAATGTTGCGGGGAATCGTCGCGGTGGGCGATGATATCGACGTCCGTGGCGGGGTACGAGTAGGTTCGATATTACTCGACTCGATGACTATTGCTGGCACTTAATCCCTCTAATGTGCGTTGTCCAAGTTGCTGACGCATTGCAGATTCAATTTCGCAAATAGTGTTAGTCGCCAAAGCATCCGCGTGAACGGTGACTAATAAGCGACCGGGTTGCTGTAAACGTACGGCATCTAATAGTTCGAAAAGATAGATATTGACCGGATCACGGCTTAGCATGAAATATTCTTTGGGCGTGGCCACCAAAAGGCCTGCACGTTCAAGGCAGCCAAGTACGGGAGCGAGTGCGGTGCTGGGTATATCGAGTGCACTGGCGAGGGTGTTGCTGGTCCAAAAATTTTTGCCGCGCTCATTGCGGGCGAGTAAAATCGCGACCGAGAAAGCGACCTGCTCACGCGCACTGCCAGTAAGCTCGACGGATTCTTGGCCGTGGCGCAAATACTGTGGATATTGGACATAAAAGGCCAATTGCGCTCCGAGTAGCAGAATGAGCCAATTCAAATAAATCCAGATCAAGGCTGTGAGTACTACCGCAAATCCGGTGTAGACCGCTAGCATTTGGGACGAATATAGAATGAAAGCGGCGAATAGTTGGCTTACCAGAGCCCAGGTAATACCTGCTGCAAGTGCGCCGACCATAGCGGCAAAAGGTTTAACGCGCGTATTGGGGATGAGGGAATACATGAAAGCAAAAACCAGAGTCACGAGTGCATACGGCACAGCGGGCGCCATCGTACCCGTCCACCTTGCAATCGGACCTTGTTGTACGGAACTCAATAAGCCCAATATGGCCGCGATTAATGCGGGACCTCCGATCATAACGCTTAAATATCCACTGAAGCGTCGCGCAAAATTTCTGGGAGTTAAAACACGCCACACAAAATTGAAACTGGCCTCAATCTTTTGAACGGTCGTCGTCACGCTATACAGCAGTAATGCAAAACCTATCGATCCGGCAATGCCACCGCGTAAATTTTCGGCATATTGCATGACATTTCCGGTTAACTGAGCGGCTTGGCTCCCCATGGGGCGAAAGAATTCGAATACCACGATGCGTAAATCGTCACGCGCTCCGAAACCCTTGAGCACGGAGAAAATAAACACCAGCAGCGGAGCGAGGGACAGCAGAGTAGTGTAGGCGAGACTCATCGCCTGTACATTTATCTCTCCCGTGATCCAATCGCGGATAATGGCTACGGGGTAACGTATTTGACGCAATATCGGTCCCCAAGGTGGGGCAAGGGTCCGCGATTTTCGGAATAAGCCGTCTTCAAGAGCTTCCACCCAGCGCAGCATCTTAAGCGGTCAAGAGTCTAAGTGCCTCGCAGTAATTATCACTCGTCCGTTGTATTACCTCGCGAGGAAGATGCGGTGCCGGGAGTTGCTTATTCCAGGGCGTAGATTCCAAATAGTCACGCACAAATTGCTTGTCAAAACTTGGAGGGCTAGTGCCGGGACGGTAAGTAGCCAGCGGCCAAAAGCGCGAGGAATCCGGCGTCAACGCCTCATCAATAAGACTTAAATCGCCGTTCTGGTCAAGCCCGAATTCAAATTTTGTGTCCGCAATAATAATATTGCGCGCACGCGCATGGGCTGCGGCAAAGTTGTACAGCTCAAGCGCCACCCGCTTAATATTCGTAGCGAGTTGCCGTCCCAACAGAGTTACCATTTCGTCAAAATTAATATTTGCATCATGTTGTCCCGCGGGGGCTTTTGAGGCGGGCGTGAAGAGAGGTTCGGGTAAGCGATCGGCTATTTTAAGTTCTTTAGGAAGCTTTATCCCGCATACCGACCCATGCTGTAAATAATCCTTATAGCCAGATCCTATTAAGTAACCACGAACTACCGCCTCGATTGGCAATGCCTTTAATTTTTTTACAACCATGGATCGCCCAGTCAGTTGTTGTCGCTCTTCCTTGTCTAACACGACTTCTTCCATGCGAACGCCTGCAAGATGATTAGGCGTGATAGAGCGCGTCTTTTCAAACCAAAACAAGGAGATTTGCGTTAGGACCTCGCCTTTGCCGGGAATCGGGTCAGGAAGCACTACATCGAACGCCGAAAGTCGGTCAGTTGTTACGATTAATAAATGATCAGCATCCACCTCATAAATATCACGTACCTTGCCTTGATGAATTTTCTTCAGGCTAACAAGCTTGGATTCGAACAATGGTGTTTGAGAATGCAGTGACATGTTGAAGTAGACAGACTGATAACATTGCGAAATTACGGTTAGCAATTGTCGCTGTGCCGATGGGATTGGTCAACGCGAATGACTTGGGCAGGCAAACTATTAGGTGGGCTGATTGGGTTGCTAACCACGCACACTGTGTGGGGTGCTCTCTTGGGTGCTTCAATGGGTCACTTACTGGATCAAAATTGGAGCGCAGGTCGTTCTGCCGGTAGTGGATCCATTTCTGAGCTTTTTTTTAAAACGACTTTTGAGGTCTTCGGGCATGTAGCCAAATCCGATGGTCGAGTATCTGAGGCCGAGATTGATGCCGCGCGCGGTCTGATGCGGGAGTTAAACCTCGGCGCGAATGAAGTCGCCATGGCGATCAATTGTTTTCGGGTTGGTAAAGCGTCGAATTATGATTTGCAGGGTAGACTTTCGCGGTTAAGGCGGGGGTGCGGCGCGCGGGTAGATCTTCTTGGCGCGTTCATGGAGTTACAATTGCGGGCCTCTCTGGCGGGGAACGGTCTCTCGCCGCCAGCTCGCGCGGTATTGATCCGCGTGGCGGGTGAACTTGGCATAGCTGCACGCTATTTTGATCATTTAGAGGCTACCCTGAAGTCGCGCACCTCGTACGCTTCGCACGCTGCAAAGAGTTCGCAGTCGCGATTGGCTGATTCCTATCAGGAACTTGAAGTGGAGCCTAACATCAGCGATAAAGAGCTAACACGGGCTTATCGTCGGCAAATGAGTCGTCATCACCCAGATAAACTGGTCGCTAATGGCCTCCCCGAATCTATGGCACAGTTTGCCAAAGAAAAAACCCAACGTATACAAGAGGCTTACGAGACATTACGCGCAGCACGCGGTATGCAATGATAAGATACTTTTATGAGTATTATTATCGCTCCGTCGATCTTGTCTGCGGATTTCGCGCGTCTAGGCGAGGAGGTAAAAAACGTACTTTCGGCGGGTGCCGATTGGGTCCACTTCGATGTCATGGACAATCACTATGTCCCAAATCTCACCATTGGTCCTTTGGTGTGTGAAGCCTTGCGTAAAGCCGGTATTAAAGCGCCCGTTGATGTGCATCTCATGGTTTCGCCGGTTGATAGACTGATACCCGACTTTGCCAAGGCGGGCGCAACTTATATTAGTTTTCATCCAGAAGCCACCCAACATGTCGATCGCACCATCCAGCTAATTAGAGATTCAGGCTGCAAGCCTGGGCTAGTCTTTAATCCCGCGACTACCTTAAGCTGGCTGGATCATGTAATAAACAAAATCGATCTAATACTAGTGATGTCGGTCAATCCCGGGTTTGGTGGCCAGCAGTTTATTCCGGAAGCCCTTGTTAAGCTTAGGGCAGCGCGCGCTAGAATTAAGGCCTCCGGCCGTGATATCCGATTGGAAATAGATGGGGGAGTCAAAACAGAGAACGCGCGGGAAATCGCTGCCGCGGGTGCCGACACTTTTGTGTCCGGATCTGCCATATTTAATAGCCCTGACTATGCGAAGACTATAGCCGCCATGCGAGCAGAAATTGACACCGGTAGGGGAGCGGCGGTGTAAGCGAAAGACCTGCTATTCCTTATGTCTAGCTATTCCTCAGGTCTAGCTATTCGTCATCATCTTCGTCATCGTCCTCGTCGTCATCATCATCGCGTTCGATTGCAGGGGTCCTACCCTTTGTCAACACTGAAGCGGTGCTGCCCGTCTTCGGAACCACTAGCGGTCTTGTCTTGACTTTGGGTCTGGCATTAAATACTACGATTGTTTTCCCCGTCGCGCGTAATAAACCTTGTTCTTCCAATACTTTGAGAACCCGTCCCGCCATCTCACGCGAGCACCCGACTAAGCGCGACAATTCTTGACGGCTTACTTTAATTTGCATTCCCTCCGGGTGTGTCATCGCGTCCGGTTCGCTACATAAATCCATAATCGCGTGCGCAACACGGCCGGTCACATCCACAAACGCCAGGTCACCGAGTTTTCGGTTAGTTCGATCTAGTCGAGTAGCTAACTGAGTCGCCAGTTCAAAAATCAAGCCGGGGCTTTCTGCGGCAATTTGCCGAAACCTTGGATAAGTCATTTCAGCAAGTTCTGATTGCTGCCGCGTTCGTACCCACGCGCTGCGCGTGGGCTGTTCGTAAAACAGGCCCATTTCACCAAAAAATTGGCCCTTATTAAGATACGCCAGCACCATTTCATTGCCATCTTCGTCTTCGATCATTACTTCGACCGAGCCACTAATGATGTAATAAAGGATGTCCGGCAGGTCGCCCGCGTGAATGATCACGGTCTTGGAAGGGACTGTCCGTATCCGGCAGTAGCTCAAGAAACGATTGATCGCTGGGATATCGCTTAAGGCTTTTGCCCCTTCTTCCATTGTCTCCCCCATTAATTGTATTTAACGAAAAGTGTAACCTAAGGCGACGTTTTATTACATAACCCCAGGAATCGCAAGCACTAAGGCAGTTTTCTAAACCCAGTATGAGGTCTTGGTCATGACTTTTGAGACTAAATACATTCCCTTACGCAGCAATTCCGGCAAGGGTTTTCCCCCTAAAGCCGTAGCGATCGATCCATGCTGAATCTCATCTTGAGTCATTTGTTCTAAAATAACGCGACTAGCTCCATCTTCCGGCGGAAGCGCCTTTAGATGACGCATTAAATGGGCTTCCACTTGAGTTTCTGTTTCGGCCACGAAGCCTAGGCTTAGCTCATCGCCGAAGGTTCCGGCTAAAGCTCCTAGCGCGAAGGAACCGGCGTACCAAAGGGGGTTTAGCCAGCTAGTTCGACCCTTCAATTCGCGAATTCTTTGTTCGCACCAGGCTAGGTGATCTAATTCTTCATTGGCGCTTTTTTGCAAGGCAGCCGCCACCGTGGGGCTGCGCGCCGTGAGGGCTTGACCTTGGTATAGGGCTTGAGCTGCCACTTCACCCGCATGATTGACCCTAAGATACCGGCTAGAAGTAAGTCGAGCCGACTCAGTTAGAGAGTGTTGGAGGCTCGTTACGCCAATCGGCGTTGGTCTGGCCGCGCGGCTTTGTACAGTTAAGACTTTGATTGCCTTGTCAATTGTGCCGATAAATTGATCTGCACGGCTAAATTCGCGAGTTTTCACCTTACTATAGTAACACTAGCAACTGAGTCCGGGCTTCTGTACACTTTCGCGCCTTTCACCCTAGCCGTGCACTGAGTAGTTCCATGTATACCGTATTCTCAAAGCCCGATGAAATTCGTGGCGATTGGTTTCTAGTTGACGCTGCTGGCAAGACTCTGGGCCGTTTGGCTTCCGAGATTGCGCATCGCCTTAAGGGCAAGCACAAGCCTAATTATGCCCCTCATCAAGATCTGGGAGACCATATAGTTGTTATAAACGCTGGTGAGGTGCGCGTCACTGGAGCGAAGCTGACTGATAAGTTCTACCACCAGCACACCGGTTATGTGGGCAATTTAAAGAGTATTTCATTGGGAAAGCTTCTTAAGGAGCATCCCGAACGCGCCATTGAATTTGCTATTAAGGGGATGTTGCCGAAAGGTCCCTTAGGACGGCGCATGTTTAGAAAATTGCACGTTTTCGGTGGCAAAGACCATCCCCATCAAGCACAACAGCCCAAAGCGCTAGCGTTTTAATCGCAAGGTACATTATCAATGGCACAAAAAATGGCACAAAACGCCACTAAGCATTCTTTTTACGGAACGGGTCGCCGCAAGACATCCAGTGCGCGGGTCTATATGAGCCAAGGCACGGGTAAGGTGGTAATTAATGGCCGTACGATCGAGGAATTTTTCGGCCGCGAAACCGGGCGAATGATTGTTCAACAACCATTCGGGGCAGTTCAACTCGAAGGCAAGTTCGATGTCAGCGCGCATGTGGAAGGGGGCGGAATTACCGGTCAAGCCGGTGCGATTCGTCATGGGATTACGCGCGCTTTGATGGCTTACGATGAGACCCTAAGATCGCCGTTGCGAAAAGCCGGTTTTGTAACACGCGATGCTCGTGAAGTGGAGCGTAAGAAAGTGGGCCGCCGCAAGGCGCGTCGCGGAACCCAGTTCTCCAAGCGTTAAGCGAATACGTCTTCCGGTATGCGATCAGTATTGGGGGATCGTCTAGCGGTAGGACAACGGTCTCTGACACCGTTTACCTAGGTTCGAATCCTAGTCCCCCAGCCAAAAATGGGCCCACATAGGTGGGCCCTATAGCTTCCACCTAAAACTTAAAATGCTGAGCGAACACCCTTCAACTCAACGTGTTGCGCCCCTTTGCATCGCGGCGCTCGCGGTGGTGTTTGGTGATATCGGAACGAGTCCCCTCTACGCTCTGCAGGCCTGTTTTACTGGTCCTAATTTGGCCGTCACGCCCGCACATATTCTCGGTGTACTGTCGTTGATATTCTGGTCTCTGGTATTGGTGGTTCTGGTGAAGTACGTAGTGGTCGTGCTCAATGCAGACAATAAAGGCGAAGGGGGTGTGTTGGCGCTCACTGCGCTAGTGATTAACACCGAGCGAACAAGTCCACGTCGAAAGATTTATGCGACTTTAGGTATCTTGGGCGCCGCGTTATTTTTAGCGGACGGTGCAATCACGCCTGCAATCACTGTACTAGGGGCAGTAGAGGGTCTGAAATTAGTAGAACCGGGACACCTCCCTGTGTTACCAATTGCGGTGGTCATTTTGACGGTTCTGTTTGTAACCCAGCGTTATGGCAAGGGTTTTATCAATCATTTGCTTGGTCCGCTGATGTTGGCATGGTTTTCGGTTTTGGCGGCAATGGGCGCGTTTTGGATATTGCGGGAGCCGCAGGTGCTGTACGCGCTGAATCCCCTCTATGGATTGGATTTGCTGATGGAACATCAAGTGATGGCACTTGCGGTGCTTGGGGGTGTTTTCCTGGCGGTTACTGGCGGTGAGGCGTTGTACGCCGATATGGGTCATTTCGGGAAAACGCCCATTCGTGTCGCGTGGGGGTTGCTGGTAATGCCCGCTCTGGTTTTGAATTATTTGGGAGAAGGCGCGCTCTTGATTGAACATCCGAATGCGGTCGCCAATCCATTTTATTTGATGGCACCCGCATGGTTCTTGTGGCCGCTGATTTTTTTTGCGATTGCTGCCGCCGCAATAGCTACTCGCTCAAGTATTGCCGGCGTATTTTTTGTGGTCACTCAGGCATTAAGTTTGGGATTATTGCCTCGCGTCCGCGTCGATAGGCTTTATTCGGGATATGCCGGGCAATCTTACGTACCCAGCGCGAATTGGATATTGATGGTGATTTCTATAGGGTTAACGGTCGGTTTTGGTAGTGCCGCTTCGTTGAGCTGGGCTTACGGACTGGCGGTGGCGGGTGCTATGACAATAGTGACGCCCATGATTTTGAGTCTTATTAAGTCACGTGGCGGGAAAAGACGCTTGCCCTTGTTGATACTAATGTCATCACTTTTGGTCGTGGACATTGTCTTTCTATTCGCTAATCTGACCAAGTTATCAGATGGCGGGTGGTTGCCGCTCGTGGCGGGACTTATCATCTATTGGTTGATGCAGACTTGGCAACGTGGCCGCGCCTCACTGATGTCGCGTTTATCGCGGGACCAAAAGCCTGTGAGAGATTTTCTTAACGATCTTAGGACCGATCCCCCCGTGCGAGTTGCAGGTACGGCGATATTTTTGGATGCTCGAGCCTCGGGTATTCCGCGCGCTTTGCTTAACAACCTGAAATTCAATCGAGTCTTACATGAACGAGTGTTGTTGCTGACTGTGGTGACCGTAGAGCAGCCACGAGTGGCGCAATCGCAGCGTTTGGCGGTCACCATTGTGGGCGACGGAATCATCCGAGTAGTGGCGCAGCTAGGTTTCATGGAGAAACCCAATATCGTTGAAATCTTACGTGAGGCTGAGAGGCATGGGATAGCCTACTTGCCAGAGCAAACCACTTTCTTTTTAAGCCGCGAAGAGTTGATGATCGGACAGCGTTCCGATTTGACTCCGCTACGCCGCAAGGCTTTTATGCAGATGGCAGCTAACGCCCAAGTCAAAGCTGATTTTTACGGTCTACCGCCCAATCGTGTGATCGAAATCGGAACCCGACTCGAAATTTGAGGCCCGACTCAAGATTTTTGTTTTAACGCCTTCATCTGTGGCAATTACAAGGACGTCGGCGCCGCGCTGGGCAAATAGCCCGACCGTAACGACACCGGCGATGCTATTTATCGTGGCCTCCATATGCTGCGGTCGTTTCAAGCTTATGTGATGGACGTCTAAAATTACGTTGCCATTGTCGGTTACTACGCCTTCACGATATACCGGCTGGCCGCCGAGAGCCACGATTTGACGGGCAACATGAGAGCGAGCCATTGGGATAATTTCGACGGGTAAGGGAAATTTGCCCAAGACCTCAACTAGTTTGGAGTCATCGATAATGCAAACGAATTTTGCACTAGCGGCTGCGATGACCTTTTCGCGGGTCAACGCGGCGCCTCCGCCTTTGATCAGATCGCCGCCGAGGGTGGCCTCGTCGGCACCGTCAATGTACAGACTCAGAGGGCCGGCAAAGTTTAAATCTAGTACCTCAATACCAGCCGCAGTTAGTCTCTCCGAACTTTGGCGCGAACTTGATACCGCGCCTTCGAGCTGTATTTTACGACTTTTTATCAAATCTATGAGTAGGTTTACGGTGGAGCCCGTGCCGATGCCCAGGATCATGCCTTCTTGGATATAGGGGATCGCAGCCAGTGCCGCTTGATATTTTTTTTCTTGTAAGTTAAGGATTTTCCGAACCTCTTAAACAACTGTGCCCGCTTACGCGGGCACAGTTGTTTACTTGCGAAGGCTTACTTTTTCTTAGCGGCCTTTTTCTTTGCTACTTTCTTTTTCGCTTTCTTTGCTTTTGCTGCCATGATAAAAACTCCATAATCGGATTAGTCCGGGGACCGAGTATATACACGATTAATCAAAATACAAGTAATACGTCGCGCTTCTTGCTCATCGATGTGCTAGCGAACCCAAGAAACTTATATAAGAGTGAGAACGAATTCCCAGTTCTTCTGCGAAACAGGTGTCACCGATAGGCGATTCCCTCGCCGCAATATCAAAAGATCACGCAAGGAAGTATTCTCATATTTACGCAACTGATCCAGTGTGATGATCTGTTTAAATTTAATTTTTAACTTGATATCAACTACGAACCAACGAGGCTGAAGTGGCTCGCTATCTATATCGTAGTGATGATGGTTTGGATCAAATGCGGTTTTGTCCGGATAACCGCCTTTGATAATGTTGACTACGCCGGTGATACCAGGGGTCGCACAACTTGAATGGTAAAAAAACCCTAAATCACCTTTTTTTATTAGGTCTCGGAGCATATTGCGCGCCTGGAAATTGCGCACCCCGTCCCAGGCGGTAACGTGTTTTGGCGCTGCTGCTAGATGATCTATGCTAAAAGCAGCGGGCTCTGATTTGAATAACCAATAGTTCATAAATCACCTTACGAAAATGTCTTAAGTCCTGATTCGGTGGAGAGACAATCCAGTCGCAGGTCCCAAACATCTGGGCTTATGGAGTCTACTCTTTGACAGTCAAAGCTTAAGCCGATGAGCTGCGGACCACGCCAAATGTTGCGCACCTGTCGATAGTTAAATGCTTGATCGTAAAAACCGCCACCCATGCCGAGTCGTCGACCACCCGTGTCGGTGCCCACGCAAGGGACGATAATAAGATTTAACCAGCGCGGCATGACCGCTCGACCTCTTCGAGGTATGGCGATGCCAAATGCCCCTACAGTTGTTTTTGTAGTGAGCGGGTAGAATTTCATTCTGCTATGGCGCAGGTCTTCCACAATCGGGACATAGAGCTTCACACCTCGAACACGGGCGGCTTTGACGAGCGCGCTCGTATTGATTTCACCATCAAAAGGTAAATACACAGCGACTCGTTTACCAAACGAAAACCTTGCACACTGTTTGATTGCCTTGGAGGCAAGACGTGAAAGTCGCCGATGTTCTACGATCCCTAGGGAACGCCGTCTTACGCGTAATTGTTTACGTAAGGTAGCTTTCATGCTTTAAAGGGAGATGGCGCTACCCGCAATGCCGTTTTGGACCGTTGCTCCCGACCTGAGCAACAGGTGGGGCTAACTGCGGCAATTAAGGCTTCCCGCTCAAGGCGGACTTGCACAATGTTGCCAGCAAGCAATGGCCCCTGGGGTTTACAAATTAGGGTCGAGAGGTAACCCGATCCGCATCGAACACCGCAGGCAGCGCCAAACTTAAATGTTCGAGAAGAGGGTGTCAAAGTTCAAGCTGTTGCCCTTTCTCTAAGGCAGACTCTACGCGCTCGCGCAGGATACGCAAGCGTCCGCCGACATCAGATTCGAGATGCGTGTCACGATTGCGCATCTTTAATAATTCATTGGTCATATTGAGCGCAGCGATCACCGCGATACGGTCCAGCCCCACTACTTTGCCACTGTCGCGGATTTCACGCATTTTCGCATTAAGAAATTCAGCGGAATCGAGCAAGTCGGCTCGTTCGTCTAGTGGGCAGGTAATGTGATATTCCTTCTCAAGAATTCGCACACTGACTCTTGCGTGAGTTTCGCTCATGCCTGTTCCATAGATTTAAGTCGGCCGATCATTGCTTCGACACGAGCACGTACCTGCTCATTCTTTTGCAGTAAATTGGCACGTTCCGACGTGAGTGCGTCCTGACGTTGGCGAAGGGCACGGTTTTCTTCTTTGATTTGACCGACAGTTGCGATGAGATCTTCGAGGCGTTTCTCTAAACGCTTCAGTTCAAGGACTACTGCGGATTTCGGGTTGGCTTCGTTCATACTGCCAATATAGAGCGGGTGATGGCGCAATGCAAAGGGCATCTGCCCCCTAAATAGGGGGTGGCTTGAGGTATTATTAACTAATTATGATGGCTGATATCCGATTCAAGGATTTTGAGGACGTACTGGATGCCGCCGGCAGTTTAGCCGATGCCGCCGAGGCCCACGGCTCCTTGTGTGGTGCGCTTTGTTCTATGACCCCGTACGGACTGCAGGATTGGGTTAATGAGCTATTGCCTGACCAAAGTTCGCTCTGCGACGAGTCGGCCGCCATGATGGAGAAAGTATTTTCTGCAACGGCCACTTGTTTTGGTGGACAGGGGATGGCGTTCCAGCCGCTCTTGCCTGATGATGACCAGCCGCTTAACGGCCGCGCAAATGCTTTGGGACTTTGGTGCACTGGATTTTTATACGGTCTAGGAACCGGTCAAATAAGTGATTTGCGTGCGCTTAAGGGTGATGTGGGAGAAATTGTTCGGGACTTTACCGAGATCTCTCAGGCCACAGGCGATGAAGCGGAATCAGACGAGTCTAGCGAGCTCGCTTATGCCGAGCTAGTCGAATTTATTCGAGTGGCGGCACAGCTCGTATTCGAAGAGCTACAACCCTTACGCCAGCAATTTTTCCCACCTACGCGCTTGCACTGAGTCACTTAGCAGTGGAAGTTAAGGAATTCGCGCGTCGGCGGAAACAGTTCATGCGCATGATTGGCAGGGATGCCATTGCAATATTACCCGCATCGCCCGTTCACCGACGCAATGGCGATATTGAGTACGCCTATCGCCAGGATAGTCATTTTTATTATTTGACTGGATTCCCGGAATCGGAAGCGGTTGCGGTGCTTATGCCCGGGCGTCCGCAAGGCGAATACTTATTATTCGTTCGCGAGCATGATGCGCTACGTGAATATTGGGATGGCGCTCGCGCTGGACCGGACGGCGCAGTAACGCAGTTCGCTGCCGACGACGCTTTTCCGATTGCGGATATCGATGAGATATTGCCAGGACTGATGGAACACCGTACGCGGATTTTCTACTCCATGGGGCAACACGCTGATTTTGATCCTCGCGTGTTGGGCTGGGTCAACAGCCTAAGAGTGCAAGTGCGTAGCACCGGGGCCGCTCACGAATTCGTTGCGCTAAGGTCGGTATTGGATGATATGCGTCTTTATAAAACGACCGCAGAGCAGCGCTGTTTGCGCCGCGCGGCCGCGATCGGTGTAAACGCCCATCGTCGTGCTATGCGATTCGCGCACCCGGGCGTTATGGAGTACCAGGTCATGGCTGAAGTATTGCATGAGTTTCGTTCGCATAATGCCGATCTTTCGTATCCGCCGATCGTCGGCGCTGGGGCAAATTCTTGCGTTATGCATTATAGGAACAATGACCAATGTTTGCGCGATGGGGATTTGCTGTTGCTCGATGCCGGGTGTGAGCACGATTACTATGCCTCTGATATCACTCGAACCTTCCCAGTTAACGGGCGGTTTACCAGCACCCAGCGGGCCGTCTACGACGTGGTACTTGAGGCGCAACTTGCTGCCATCGAAATGGTACGCGCTGGCAATCATTGGAATCAGCCCCATGAGACAGCGGTTCGGGTTATTACGCACGGGTTAGTGAAATTAGGTTTACTCAAAGGTCGCGTGATCCGTTTGATTAAGGATCAGGCATACCTTGAATATTTCGGCCATCGTACCGGACATTGGCTGGGGATGGATGTACACGATGTCGGAGATTACCGGGTCGGTGGTGAATGGCGGATATTTGAGCCCGGAATGAGCTTGACTGTCGAACCTGGGATTTACTTAAGGCCGTCCGCGCACATCCCTAAGGATTTTTGGAATATTGGTATCCGTATTGAGGATGATGTGTTGGTAACAGAGGGTATTCCTGAGGTTTTGAGTGATGCGTTAGAGAAGACACCGGAGGCGATAGAAGCGTCCATGCAGGTTATGAGGCCTATATGAACAACCGGTACGACGTTACCATTGTAGGCGGTGGCATGGTGGGTGCAAGTCTTGCGCTTGCGCTAATGCCGTTGGGCCTTCGCGTGGCGTTGGTCGAGGCCATACCCTATGACTCTGCTGCACAACCTAGTTTCGATGAACGCACCACGGCTATTTCTAACGGCAGTCGCCGTATTTTGGAAGGACTCGGTATTTGGTCCGCAATATCAATGGCCGCGACTCCGATCACCAAAATTCATATATCGGATCAAGGTCACTTTGGTTTCGCACGCGTGGATGCTCAGGAGCGCGGACTTGTGGCGATGGGGTACGTGATACCTAATCGAGTATTGGGAGCCGCCTTGTGGAGAAGATTGCCGGGGGTGGCATTAAAGGCGAGTGAGAACTTGACAGTGTATTGTCCGGCTTCTATAGAACACGTCGCACCCGGTGAGCGCTCCTGTCGGCTTAAGATAACGGTTGGGCCTGCTCAGAGTGAGCTTGAGTCGCAGATTCTGGTGGCGGCCGATGGCGTGAATTCGGTCGTTCGGCAGGCCTTCGGCATAGAAGCTTTAGTACGCGATTATGGTCAAACGGCGGTGATTACCACGGTGCTGCCGCAACGCTTTCACGACTACGTGGCGTACGAACGCTTTACTGCCAGCGGCCCGTTAGCCTTGCTACCGCTGGAAGGCGGTCGCTGTACTTTGGTGCTCACCTTAAGTCCTGAGGCGGCGGCGGCGGCAATTACTTGGTCGGACGCTGAGTTTTTGCGCGAACTTCAGCAACGCTTTGGTTTTCGATTGGGGCGTTTTTTGCAAGTAGGTCGACGGGTAACGTATCCACTTTCGTTAACGCAAGCACAGCGCACCAGTGCCGGGCGATGCGTGATCGTGGGTAATGCTGCCCAGGGTCTGCATCCGGTAGCCGGCATGGGATTTAATCTGGGCTTACGGGATGCGGCATGCTTGGCAGAGTTGATTGCGGAGCGTTATAAGGAGGGGACTTGGAATTTGGGGGATTCGGGGTTGATGGCGGCCTACGATACCTGGCGGGCCTCGGATCGTGACGGAATCATTGCCTTCACGGATACACTGGTGCGGACTTTTTCTAGTCCCCTTAGAGCGGTACAAGGATTGCGTAATTTTGGACTGCTAGCCTTTGACTTGTTGCCGCCGGCTAAGTCAGCGTTGTCGCGCTTAAGCGCGGGTATGGCCACCCGGGTTCCTAAGCTTGCGCGAGGAGTGAGGCTGGTATGAATCGTGACTCTGGTACGAGCTGTGACTTCGATGTGGTGGTCGCAGGTAGTGGTATCACTGCTGCCGTCGTTGCCAGTTTATTGGTGGCGCGAAGGGTGTCAATAGGCGCTCGGATTGCGGTGGTTACCGACCGATTTTTGCCTAGTGACGCGATAGCGGAGTCAGGTGACTCGGGGTGGGGTTTGCGAGTTTTTGCCTTGGGACGAGCGTCGCAGGTGTTATTGCGGCACTGTGGGATATGGGAAAGTTTACCGTCCAGTCGTATTTTTGGCTTTGAACGTATGTGCGTTTGGGCTGGCATGCCATCGGACGCTGCAGAATATTTGACGTTTGATAGCGCTGCGCTAGGGGAGGCGAATCTCGGTCATATCGTGGAAGGTAACGCGCTGCAAAGAATGTCTTGGGCTGCCGTACGTCGCGCCGGCGTTGTGATTATTGAGGCATCGATTGCCGAGCTTGTGATGAGTGAGGCTGCCGTGACGATTCGCTTAAACGACGGTCGAGAGCTACGTACTCCCTTATTGGTTGCGGCAGATGGAGCGGGGTCTCAGACGCGAGAGCTGCTCGGGATCAGGACTGCCGGCCATCATTATCATCAAGAGGCACTAGTGGGGCATGTGCGTACCGCTAAGCCTCATGCCAGTACGGCATCGCAGCGGTTTCTAACTTCAGGACCTATTGCATTCTTGCCGCTTCCGGACGGGCGGTGCTCCATAGTGTGGAGCGTTGACTGCAAGCAATCAGCGAGGTTGCGGGCGCTCGATACTCGAGGCTTTGGCATTGCGGTGACCGAGGCTAGCGGCGGTGAGTTCGGAGACGTCGAGTTAACTACGGAATTAGCAAGCTTCCCATTAGCGATGCACTATGCATCGACCTACTTGAAGCCGCGGGCTGTTTTACTGGGTGACGCCGCGCATACAGTACACCCCCTAGCCGGCCAGGGGCTTAATATGGGGTTGATGGATGCTGCTTCGTTAGTTCAAGTACTGAGTGAAGCAGGCGGAGCGCACGCGTTTGGCGATAATCTAGTGTTACGCCGCTATGAGCGCTGGCGCAAAAGCGAGAATATGTTGCTCGCGACGGCTTTAGACGGTTTGGATAGGCTATTTACGAGCGTGAATCCGATAAGTACCCGTTTAACAGCATTCGGTCTTGCGGCGCTTGATAAAAACCTTTTTTTGAAACTTAAGTTCGCTCGTCGAGCGATGGGTTTAGATGGGGATTTGCCGCCATTTTTACAGTCGATCGACCTTGGCGGCGCAAATGAAGTCGTTCTTGGAAAGACCGCCTACTGAGTGAGTTGCGAAGGTAATATGGCAGTAGTTATATCCCAATTCTAAATCGGGGTGGTGGTCCTCGCTGTGGGCCAAATACGCGAGGGCATTGATGAAGCTCATGGTGCGATAGAAGTCTTTAAATTTGAGTGAGCGCCGAATGCTTTTACCATCCCTCGCAATTTTCCAGTCTTTATGCAATTTTTCGCACAGATTTTTGGCTTGAGTGAGGGTCAAGGGTTGCGACTGGGTGGTGTAAGGCGTGCAGCGGTCGTTGTTAAGTTTCTTCATGATGGGGTACTCGATCGCAAATGCTCTGGGTAGGTGCGCTCAATATATCGCTCGACCAATTCCTGAAATTCCTCAGCAATATATGCGCCTTTCAGCGTAACCGTTTTTTTGCCATTTTCGTAAACCGGAGCCACGGGATTCTCGCCAGTCCCGGGTAAGCTGATACCGATGTTGGCGTGCTTACTCTCGCCGGGTCCGTTGACTACGCAGCCCATGACGGCCACGGTCATATCGGCGACGCCGCTCCGCTGTTTACGCCATTCGGGCATACGATGACGGATATGGCTTTGGATTTTTTGCGCTAATTCTTGGAAATAAGTACTGGTCGTGCGGCCACAGCCGGGACAGGCGATGACCATGGGTGTGAAAGATCTAAGTCCCATAGTCTGCAGTATTTCTTGCGCGACAATCACTTCTTGGGTGCGATCGCCGCCCGGCTCCGGTGTTAAGGAGACGCGGATAGTATCGCCGATGCCTTCTTGCAAAAGCACGCTCATGGCGGCGGTCGACGCGACGATACCTTTGCTGCCCATACCTGCTTCAGTCAGTCCCAGATGTAAGGGGTATTCACAACGCTTACTTAAATTTCGATACACGCTAATAAGGTCTTGGACACCGCTAACTTTGGCGCTAATGACGATCCTATCGGATTTAAGGCCTAACTCTTGTGCGCGCTGGGCGCTTTGCAAGGCGGATACTACAATGGCTTCTCGCATGACTTCGATAGCCGCTAGAGGCTGCGTCAATTTGGAATTCTCGTCCATCATGCGAGTCAATAAATCTTGGTCAAGGCTGCCCCAATTTACGCCAATACGCACTGCTTTATCGTATTGGTTCGCAATTTCAATCATTTCTGCAAATTGTGAATCTCGTTTACTGCCACGCCCCACATTGCCGGGATTAATGCGAAGTTTGGCCAGACCTTGAGCACAGGCTGGATGAGATTTCAGCAGTTTGTGACCGTTAAAGTGAAAATCACCTACCAAAGGGGTAGTGATTGACTGTTTATCCAGGGCGTCACGAATAAAAGGAACCGCCGCAGCAGCGGCGTCGTTATTAACCGTAATACGCACCAGTTCAGATCCGGCACGCGCTAAGGCGATCACTTGGCTTACCGTTGATTCGATATCGGCGGTATCCGTATTGGTCATCGACTGTATTACGATCGGAGAGCCGCCCCCTAGAAATACGTTACCTATTTTTACGCTGAGCGATTTCCGACGAAGTATCATCCCTGCATTGTACTACGCCGCTCAGGTCAGCTCCTTAAACCAAGGATCAAATACAAAAAATCGGGTGGTTACAGTTACTCTTAGCTAAGCATCGCCTACAATGTTGTTTTAACTAGTATCACTCTTAAGGATAGGCATGCCCCGTATTTGGTTGTTAGTCGGTCTGATGATATTGTCGAGCAATGACGCCTTAGGTTTAGCACCGTTACCGAAGGTTACGAGCACCGCCAATTGGGCGGAGACGCTGGAGCGAATTTCCACAGCGGTGGTTTCTATTCAAATAGATAGCGCAAGAGCATTCGATACCGAGTGGAACTCCACTGCCCAAGCCACTGGATTTGTAATCGACGCTAAGCGGGGCTTGATCCTGACTAATCGCCATGTCGTAACTCCTGGGCCAGTCACGGCACAAGCTATTTTCTTAAATCATGAGGAGGTTCAGCTCTATCCGGTGTATCGCGATCCGGTGCACGATTTCGGAATCTATCATTACGATCCACTTAAGCTAAAATTTATTCAGCCAGCCGAGTTGCCGTTATATCCGGCGGGCGCGGTAATTGGTCGTGAAATTCGCGTTGTTGGAAATGATGCGGGTGAACAATTGTCTATTCTCGCTGGAACCTTGGCGCGGCTGGACCGCGAAGCGCCCGAATATGGCTATGGTAAGTACAACGATTTTAATACGTTCTACTTTCAAGCAGCATCGAGCACCTCCGGAGGTTCCTCAGGGTCTCCGGTTATTGATATCGACGGCAGGGTAGTTGCGCTCAATGCGGGAGGATCAAGTGGTTCGGCAGCAAGTTTCTATTTTCCGCTGACCGCGATAACGCGCGCGCTTGATTTCATTAAAGTCGGTAAGCCTGTGCCGCGGGGCACTCTTGAGGTTGTATTCAAATATACGGCTTACGATGAATTGCGGCGGCTGGGTCTTGACTCTACTACAGAAGCGCGAACTCGGAGCATATTTCCGAAGTTAACGGGTATGTTGGTAGTGGCCGAAGTACAACCTGGTTCGTCTGCCGACGGCGTTTTAGCGCCTGGCGATATTCTAATTTCGATTGATGGTCACCCCGTGCCTGAGTTCTTTGCCTTAGAAAATGTATTAGATACGAAGGTTGGTCAACAAATTAGTATTGAGATACAGCGTGGTAGCCAGACTTTGCGGCATGCGCTGGACGTTAAGAGTCTGCACGCTATTACCGCCGACGAGTACCTTGAGTTTGGTGAGGCGGTCGTGCATACATTATCCTATGAACAAGCGCGGCACTTTAACTTGCCCATTAAAGGCGTTTACGTTGCGAATCCCGGTTATGTTTTTGGCAGTGCGGGAATCCCGAGAGCTGCCCTTATAAGTTCTTTCAATGGTCAGAGCATTGAAAAATTAGCGGATTTTGAGGCGGCATTGGCTGATCTTGCCGATGGAGCGCGTGCCTCGGTGCGCTACGTAACGCTTGAGGATCCGCGCGCCACCCAACTTAAGGTGATTCGCATGGATAGGCGCTGGTTCCCGGCGCGCAAATGTAAGCGGGATGATGCTCTCGGTACTTGGCCCTGCGTGAGTATTAGTGACGGACCGAGCTTAGCCGCCTCAATTCCTGCTCAGACTAAGTTTGTTACCACTGGAGATCCTCGCATTGACCGGCTTGCACCCTCATTAGTGCTGGTGACCTTTGATATGCCCTATTCTGCTTCAGGAGTCACCGAGAAAAATTACCACGGAACCGGCTTGATCGTGGATACCCAACGCGGTTTGGTGGTGATCGACCGCAACACCGTGCCCATAGCTATGGGTAACGTACGTTTGACTTTTGGGGGTTCGGTTGAAGTTCCGGGCAAAGTGGAGTTTATTCATCCGCAGCACAATTTAGCAGTAGTCTCGTATGATCCTAAATTAATTGGCAACACTCCGGTGCGTGCAGCCGCTTTTTTAACGCGGGAGCTCGCTGCAGGTGATGACGTATGGGTGGTGGGACAGCGTAGTGATTCTAAAATCATGTCGCAAAAAACCCAGGTTGCAAGTTTAGATGTACTAGCTTTTCCGCTATCGCGCACGCTACGCTTTCGCGATAGTAATCTTGAAGCTGTAAGTTTAGTTAACGCCCCCGGCGACTTTGACGGGGTATTGGCCAATGAACGAGGCGACGTGTTGGGTTTGTGGTCGAGTTTTGCGTTCGAGACGCAACGCGATGTGGACCAGATGATTCGCGGTATTCCAGCTGATTTGGTCGTAGAGATGATCGCTGCGGTCGCCGAAAAGAGACCGTTGTATTCTTTTGAGGCGGAATTTACCCTCCAATCATTAGCCAGCGCGCGCAAATTGGGCTTGCCGGATAGTTGGGTGCGGCGCCTCGAAGATCATAATTCGCGGCGACGACAGGTTCTATCCGTAGAGCGCTTAGTGGCAGGGTCTCCGGCGGCGCAATTGTTGGAACCGGGTGACTTGGTGCTAGCGATTGACGGTAAGGTAGTAAATCGTTTTCGCGAAGTAGAGACTGCCGTGCAAAAGCCCCAGGTTGTCGTGACAATTTGGCGTGCCAATGCCGAAAAAATCCTAGATTTTAAGACCGTTGCTCTCGATGGCCGGGACCTTGATCGTGTACTAGTATGGGCGGGTGCGACGCTCCAAGCACCGCACCGTGCGATGGCAGCTCAGCGCGGAATTTTGCCCAACGGGGTTTTTGTGGCGTATTTCGCCTACGGCTCGCCGGCCACTCACTATGGGCTTTATGCCGGTCGGCGTATCGTGGAAGTGGACGGTTTGCCAACAGCAGACTTGGACGCGTTCGTCAAGGCGGTGCGAGGTAAACCCGATAGAGCCTCGTTACGCTTGAAAACTGTGAGCTGGAACGGTCAAATAGACGTCATTACTTTAAAATTAGACAATCACTACTGGCCTGCCTATGAACTTGATCGCCAGAATGACGGTAGTTGGACGCGCATCACACTCGACTAGTGCTACTGCGGCACTAATTCTGTCAGTCTTGATATCATGACGGCGTGGTAAGAGCGTCACAAACTGAGATCGAAGAGGCAGTATCCGCGCTGCGGGCCGGGGACTTGGTCGCGTTCCCTACTGAAACCGTCTATGGCCTAGGAGCAAATGCGGCTAATCCAGCTGCGGTGCGCAAGATCTTTGAGGTAAAGAATAGGCCTGCTGATCACCCAGTCATTGTCCACTTAGACAATCCGCGGTATTTGCACCGCTGGGTTTCGGCGGTACCTCCTATTGCTGAAAAATTGGCCGCGAAATTTTGGCCTGGGCCACTGACTCTTATTTTGCCTAAAGCCGATAACGTAAGCGATAGCGTGACGGGTGGGCAGAGTAGCATTGGGATCAGGATACCTTCACATCCCATGGCGCAGCAGTTATTAACGGCTTTTGGCGGTGGGATTGCTGCTCCCTCGGCGAATCGCTTCGGACGCCTTAGTCCGACCAAACCAGAGCATGTCCGTGACGAATTTTCGGACGCGATTAAGGTTATATTAGACGGAGGCGAGTCGCAGATAGGGTTGGAATCCACAATTGTCTCGTGTCTCAACAATGAGGCTCGATTGTTGCGGCCCGGGTTCATCACGCGAAGTCAGTTGGAGCACGTGGTCGGAGAGCTACTGATTGGCGGTACGGCGCCTCGAACGCCGGGCGATCAAAAACAACACTATGCTCCCACAACACCCTTGGAATTGGTGTCATCGGACGAATTGGAAAGTAGGGCAGCCGAAATTACCGCCCGTCAGGAACGAGTAGCCGTACTTGCCATGCGACCACCCCTGCAAACTCAACGTCATATGACCTGGATTAATGCGGGAAAGAAACCCGACACCTACGCACATAATTTATATAATCATTTACGAACCTTGGACCGTGCGGCCACTTTAAGAATACTGGTTCAAGCGCCACCGCAAGACGAAAAATGGGCTGCGATTTTGGATCGCCTACAACGCGCGAGTGGTTTGCTTGAAGATTCGCTTGAGATCAGCGCTGGTTAACCCGCGTAGCGGCGTTGAGGCCGATCCAGGATTAGAGCTGCCTGGGGGCGCCGATCCGTTTTCACGGCAATCAATTCATCATCTTGTAGCGCGTTATGGATCGCCGCTACTCATTATCGATGCGCAGCGAGTGCGGCTTCAGTATCAGCGGTTGGCAGCCGCACTGCCGGGCGTAGTGCTTCATTACGCTTTGAAACCGCTGCCACATGCGGCGCTGGTTGGAATTTTGAGCGCACAAGGAGCCTATTTTGACCTTGCATCCAATGGCGAAGTCGAATTGGTTCGAGGCTTAAAAATTGCGCCACAGCGATGCATTCATACTCATCCCATTAAACGCGACAGTGATATTCGCACCGCTTTAGATTTTGGCGTCGATACGTTTGTAGTCGACAACCCCGATGAATTACGCAAGTTCGAAAAGTTCAGGCGAGCCAAACTACTGATTCGAGTGTGTTTTCGTAGTCCCGTGGCGCAGTGTGACCTATCGCGCAAATTCGGCTGCGATCCTGCGCAAGTGTCGTCGATGCTGTCGCTTGCCGCAGAGTTGCGTCTCGAAGTAATTGGCTTGTCTTTCCATGTGGGTTCCCAAACAGCGGAGCCGCAAATGTATGTCGAAGCAATCGATTATTGTCGATCTGTACTCAATGAGCGCATACACGGTCATCAATTGAGCACCCTTGATATTGGGGGTGGATTTCCGGTGGACTATGCGCAACCAGCGCTCCCGATAGAGGAATTTTGTGCGCCGATTGTTAAAGCTCTGGGACGAATTAGACCCAACGTTCGCATTATTGCGGAACCAGGGCGTTACCTCTCTGCACCTGCCGTAGTGGCAGTGGCTCAAGTAATCGGTCGCGCTCTACGCGATGGAAAATGGTGGTACTACTTGGATGATGGCATTTACAGCAGCTACAGCGGGCAATTGTACGATCATGTGACCTATGCGGTGGAGGCGTTAGTGCCGCCCGGCGAGCAATTCCCTTCGGTGTTAGCGGGACCTACCTGTGACAGTATTGATGTGATCAACGAACATTTATTACTGCCGATATTGCGCGTGGGTGATCTTATCCTTGGGCGTAGCATGGGGGCATATACCTGGGCGTGTGCTTCAAATTTTAATTTTTTCCCGCGCGCTACAATATTGGCATTAGATCACGGTCGTTTGATTGAGAATTAGAGTGCCCGCAACACAAATACATGCGTTGGTTGAATGTTGTAGGACCGGGAAATATCCTGCACTGATCAGTAAACTTCGATCCGGTTGGGTGGTGATGAGTGAGCAACAGGTATTGCCAGGTTATTGTTTATTGTTGCCAGATCCGGTTGTACCCCACTTAAATGGGCTAAGTCTTCCGGAGCGTGCTCAGTTCCTGGCCGACATGGCACTGGTCGGTGATGCGTTGCTACAGGTTACCGATGCGCTGCGCATCAATTACGCGATGTTCGGTAATATGGAGCCGGCACTTCATGCGCACATATTTCCGCGATATGCGAACGAACTGCTAGCCTCAAAAAACGCCCAGCCTTGGGCGTCTGATTGGACGATGGCACCTAAGTATTCGGATCTTGGCTATGGCGCGCTGAGGGGCCGCATTGAGAGCGAGCTTAACCGCAAAGGGAAAATAAGTTAGAATATTGGCTCTCAAGCCTGAAAGTGTCATCTATGTCCGAGTCTGTTGCTGTAGCGGATTTGCCCGCTCTGCGTATAAAACGCAATGAAGATCGTCGCTTGAATGCTGGTCATTTATGGATCTTTAGCAATGAGGTGGATACCCAACAAACAGCTCTTCCTAAGTTTGCCGCTGGCGAATTAGTAAGGGTTTTGGCGCACAACGATCGCGCGTTGGGGTTGGCCTACGTTAACCCGAAGTCGTTAATCTGCGCACGATTGCTGGGTACTTGGAAAATACCGGATGTCGCATGGATGGTCGCTCGATTAAAAATTGCGCTAAATATGCGCGAACGTTTGTACGCGGGACCTTATTATCGATTGGTATACGGTGAATCTGACGGACTGCCTGGATTAGTGGTGGACCGTTATGGAGCAACTTGTGTGGTGCAGATTGGTACAGCAGGAATGGAGGCTATGAAGCCTATCATTCAACAGGCTTTGTTGAAGGTTGTGAATTGCGAGACCGTTGTTTTCAAAAATGATAGTGCTGCGCGAGAAATGGAGGGGCTGTCGAGCACTGTAGAGGCGGGTTTCGGTGAGCTCGTCGCCACCTTGCAGGTTATTGAAGATGGTTTGGAATTTAAGGTGCCGTTAGCAGAGGGCCAAAAAACCGGTTGGTTTTTTGATCAAGCGTCGAATCGGAGAGCGTTGCTCAAGTACATGCGCCCCGGCGCCCGAGTGTTGGACGTTTTTAGCTACGTGGGTGCCTGGGGAGTGCGTGCGCGCAAAAATGGTGCTGCTGAGGTTTTGTGTATCGATAGCTCTTCGAGCGCTTTAGAGTTTGCCCAAGCCAATGCGATACAGAACGGTGTTACTGTGGCGACGCGTAAGGGCGATGCCTTTGATGTATTGGAAGAGCTGGGGACACAAGGTAAGCAATTCGATATTGTTATTTTAGATCCGCCGGCTTTTGCCAAACGAAAGAAAGATCTTCCCAAGGCCATAGCGGCCTATAAGCGTTTAAATCAGTTGGCAATGAAAATTTTGGCTACCGACGCTATTCTGGTGACATGTTCGTGTTCGTATCATCTGAGCGCCGAAGAGTTGCAGGTTGCAATAGCAAAGGCGGCGCGGGCGGCAGACAAGCACGTGCAGATATTGGAAGTGGGCGGCCAAGCATCCGATCATCCCTCGCATCCTGCCATTGCGGAAACACGTTATTTGAAGGCCTATTTTTGCCGAGTCACCGGTAGTTTGCAGTAAAGTCCATGTTAATTTATCCACATATTGATCCCGTCGCTATTTCGATCGGTCCAATCGCAGGTGTTGGCCCTTTGCGGATTCATTGGTACGGGATTATGTATCTGATCGGGTTCACGGCGGCCTGGTGGTTGGCAAAACGACGCGCACGAGTTGCGGGGTCTACTTGGAACGCGTTGGATATAGACGACCTTATTTTTTATTCCGCTATGGGCGTTATTCTGGGCGGCCGATTGGGTTGGTGTCTGTTTTACGGTCGTGATGTCATAGCGGAGAACTGGCTGAACCTTTTCCGTGTTTGGGATGGTGGCATGTCATTTCATGGCGGTTTGCTAGGCGTAGTGGTAGCCGCTATGGTTTTTGCACGAGTAAAACTGAAGAATATACCGGATGTATTTGATTTTTTGGCACCCCTGCCGGGCATCGGAATTATGGCTGTGCGCTGCGGTAATTTCATTAACGGCGAGCTTTGGGGTAAACCTACTGACCTGCCTTGGGGTGTTGGAGTGCCAAATGCGTTAGGCGAGTTGGTTGCGCGCCATCCATCGCAATTGTACGAGGCGGCTCTTGAAGGATTGGTCTCATTCGTAGTGTTATGGTGGTTTACCTCTACGTCGCGACCGCGATTGAGTCCGAGCGGATTGTTTCTGTTGGTGTATGGATGCGGACGTTTCGTCGTGGAATGGGTCAGACTACCGGACTCGAATATAGGATACTTAGTGGGCAATTGGTTGACTATGGGTATGCTACTGACAACTCCAATGATACTTATCGGAGCCGGTATGCTGATTTATGCTTACCAGTACAATGTTAGCAGCGGCAACATGAGTAGGCTTTAGATTTAAGTGCAGCAGTATCTCGATTTCTTACAGCATATAGTCGAGGAGGGCGCGCATAAAGATGATCGTACCGGAACCGGTACCTTGAGTGTGTTCGGCTATCAAATGCGTTTTAGACTCGGTGATGGATTTCCTTTGGTAACGACCAAAAAGTTGCATTTGCGTTCAATTATTTATGAGTTGTTGTGGTTTTTGAGCGGAGATACAAATGTTAAGTATTTGCGCGATCATGGGGTGTCGATCTGGGACGAGTGGGCGGATAGCGACGGAAATCTAGGTCCGGTTTACGGGAAGCAGTGGCGCAGCTGGCAGGGAGAAGAGCGTCGCATCGATCAACTAGCGCAAATAGTCGATCAATTGAAACAAAATCCTAACTCGCGTCGATTAGTGGTTAGCGCATGGAACGTTGGCGAATTGGACCAAATGGCGTTGTTGCCTTGCCATGCTTTATTCCAGTTTTACGTGGCGGGTGGCAGACTCTCGTGTCAGATTTATCAGCGTAGCGCTGATGCGCTTTTGGGAGTGCCTTTTAATATTGCCTCCTATGCCTTATTGACCCATATGGTCGCGCAGCAGTGTGATCTAGAGGTTGGTGAGTTTATTTGGACGGGAGGAGATTGTCATCTGTACCTCAACCATCGGCAACAGGCGGATTTGCAGCGCACCCGCACGCCGTTGGCGCTCCCACGCTTAGAGTTTCGTAGGCGACCGGCTAGTCTTTTTGAATATCAATTTGATGACTTCGACATTATCGGCTACCAAAGTCATGCAGCCATTAAAGCGCCTATCGCCGTTTAGTTACGGTTTGCATGTTATTTGACGGGTAAACAGGAAATTATGAAGAAAGTTGCGGTTCGATTGCCTATGTTTAAAGTCCGTAACTCTAAGATTCATGGTCGTGGAGTGTTCGCGATACGGCGAATTCGCAAAGGTACCACGATCATGGAGTACTTAGGGGATCGAGTCACTCATGCGGAGGCCGACTCTCGCTATGAGAATAAACATGCCAACGACAATCATACGTTTCTCTTCACAGTCGATAGCAAAACGGTAATAGACGGTGGTGTGCGGGGCAACGAGGCGCGTTATATCAATCATGGGTGCGATCCCAATTGCGAAAGTACTACCCTGCAAAAACGCATTTACATAGAAGCGATTCGTACCATTGTGCCGGGTGAAGAGTTGGCTTATGACTACCAGATCCAACGCGATTCAGATGACGCTGACGATGTCGATCAGGTATTTGCCTGTCGATGTGGAGCCAAGAGTTGCCGTGGCAGCATGCTTGAGCCGGCTCCTAAGAGATATCAGCTAGCGCGTACAAGTAAAGCAAAGAAAGCAAAGAAAGCATTTAAGAAATCGCCGCCGCGTGCTCGGTGATTGCCGCCGAAATCTTGATCAGCCAGGCGTTTGCGGTTCAAGATCAGTTCTTAAGTTTAAGCGAGGTCGACGCGTTGATTCTAGCGGCGGAGCAACGGCGTCAGCAGGGTGAGTTTTGTGATGCAAAAATAGGCGTGGGTGCCAGTTTGCACAAAGACAGTGCAATTCGGGGTGATTCTACTTGTTGGATAACTGAGCCTAAGTTTGCGGCTGAGGTCGCATTATTGGAGGCCTTTGAGCAGCTGCGTTTGCGACTCAACAGTAACGCATACCTCGGTCTTTTTGAGCTGGAGTTGCACTATGCAAGATATGCGCCTGGGAGCAGCTATGCCCGCCACGTCGATCAGCCACACGGCCCGCGTCACAATCAGCGTCGGGTATCGCTAGCGCTTTACTTAAATGCGTGGTGGAGACCCGGGTTTGGAGGAGAGCTCCGTTTTTTTGAGTCGAAGGGCGGCTATCGCGACGTCGACCCCATTGCTGGACGTCTAGTATGCTTCCTGACTGAGGGGCGCGAACATGCCGTTATGCCCGCTCTAGCTCCGCGACTGAGTATTAGCGGGTGGTTTCGTGTGCGAAACTAAAATCCGACCTTCCGTAAGGTCGGACTTCCTATAAGAGCAATAAAACCTAGAACTGTAGGTTCAATTTCTCAACCACTTCGTGCGCAATATAGTCGGTTCCTGACGGTAGACCTTGAGTCGCTGCGTAGTGATTGGCGGCGGAAACCGTCCCGGAACCAATAACACCATCTATCGGACCTTTATAGAATCCAGCGGTTTGTAGCGCTTTCTGCAAGGCCATAGTGTTAGTGTTATTCAAGTTGACGGCGCAAACCACTCGATGCCAATCCACTTTCTCTTCACTTACAAGCTCACGCTTACTAACCGTATTGTAGACGGCCGGGATATCGACCTTGACTTGCTCAGCGGGTTTAACCACCTTGGTCACCTTGACCGTACCATACACCGCAGGAATTTTAACTTCTTTAGTGGTCGGCGGTGTTTTCATAACTTGTTTGGCAATCATGCGGTATTCCGCTGGAATTTTTACTTCGTTGGTTGATGCCGCCTGATCTATAACCGTCTTGGTAACCGTCTTGTAAACAGCGGGAACCTCAACTAGGCAGCGCAATTCGCCGGTGTCGGAACGACGGCTATTAAGAACCTTACTGCCGCCCAAGGCGGTGCCGTTGTGCCACTCGGTATGCGCGGGACTTACTAATATTTTCTCGCTGGAAGTTTTGAAAGTAGCCGGAACCGCAACCAAGCGAGAACTGTCAGGCTTGATCGTGACTTTTTCCTGGACCGTCTCGTAAACCGCTGGAACAATTTCAAGCCGCGTGGACTCTTCTTTTAAAGTTACTTTCTCATCTACCATTTCGATTTTTGCCGGAATGACCTGGACTTTCTGCGACGCTTCCTTAACTACTACTTTTTCCGTCTTATCGACGAATTTGGCCGGCGTAACAATTCGAGCGTAACATTCACCCGCCTTTGGATTGGGAGGCAAATCTCCACCGCCAGCGGCGTTTTGTCCGTAAACTGATCCGGCCCCTAGGAGGACGCCGAACGACATGATCGAAATAACTCTGGAATTCATTGTCCTTCCCCTACACGTTATGACACACAATATTAAGAGTTTACCGCGTTCTGGTCAAAATGGAATGAAGTCTTTTTAAGAACGGCCCGCGCGAGGGTAGCCATCGGGATTAGACACGCATACGGATAAGGTGATTGAGGAGTGTGAATGGCAGAACTGGAGCTAGTGGTTGCGGTCACAGAAAACAATGTTATTGGGCGAAAAAATCAGCTTCCCTGGCGTTTGCCAGCTGATTTACGACATTTTAAGTCGCTGACGCTGGGTAAATGCGTGCTGATGGGACGTAAGACCTACGAGTCTATTGGGAAGGCATTGCCTGGCCGTACCAATCTAGTGATAAGTGCATCGCCCCTGTTTAAGCCTTCAGACAGTATTCTAGTGCATACCATTGCCGAGGCGGTGGCAGCGGCCGGGCCCCAGCCCCTCATGGTTATTGGTGGAGCCAAGGTTTATCAGCAAACCCTAGCGCTCGCAACGCGCATACATTTGACCCTGATCCACACTCACATAGTGGGAGACACGCACTTTGCAGCGTGGCGCAACTCGGAATGGCGCCAGACCCACGTTTTACACCATGAACCTGACGAACGTCACGCGTATGCCTATAGTTTTATAACGCTAGAGCGAGAGGTGGCAATTGCGAATTAATTTCACGTCCAGCTTCGGCAAAATCGACTTCCGCTAGACTGTTAGCGTTAAGGGTAAGCTTGGCTAACAATTTTGATTGTATGAGCCCTCGATTAAGGGCGACGGAGTATGGAATTTCATGATGAAACATGACCATGGAATAACGTGGTATGAAGTTTTGCGGGTAACGCTTTTCCAGTTCTAATGCCAAAGATTGTTGCAACTGGAATTTCGCGTGAGCCACGTGTTCCCGCATTTCTAGATAATTTTCTAAAGCCATGGTAGCAATCGCGTCGGTATTCGGTTTGCGGATGGATTCAAATTCTAAAAATACGGCTTCCCAGGTGTTATTGCGCCTAACGCAGGAATTGAACTCAACGCAATCCTCAAAACAACAATTCATGCCTTGCCCGTGAAACGGCACGATTGCGTGGGCTGCGTCGCCAATCATAGCGGCCATACTTTGGTAGTGCCACGGATTCGCATATACGCTACCGAGAAAGCCTACAGCATGTTCACTAAATTCCCGAACGCAATTCGGCATCAACGCGCGCACATCGGGAAAAGTATCGGCAAAGAAGCGATCGATTGTCGCGGCATTTAAGCTCGCGAAGCTTGCGGCACCGTTTTTGGGCAGGAACAGAGTCGCAGTAAAGCTACCGTCGGTATTGGGCAATGCAATTAACATGTGCGAGCCGCGTGGCCAGATATGGAGTACGTCAGGCGTCAATAAATGCTCCCCGCTGGTGCCAGCGGGGATAGATAATTCTTTGTAGCCGTGATCAAGCTCTATTTCGTGTGCGTCAATAAGCTTCTGTCGGATCAACTGCTTCCTCAATGTGGATCCGGCGCCATCGGTCGCGAGTAAGGGTTGCATCCTGACGTCAATTATTCGTTTTTGGCCAAGGGCGCGAACCTGCGCGATGCCCATTCGAAAGTCTGCATCTTCAAGACTGTGCTCAAAATAAATTTCTATCCCGGGTTGGCGGGCGGCGACTTCCACTAGTATTTGATTGAGCCGAAGCCGCGACACTGAGTGAATGATTTCATCCGGTTTTTGGCCGTAAGGCTGCAAGATCGTAGTGCCATCAAGATGATGTATGAGGCGGCCGCGCATGGGCATGAGCGCAGGGCTAATTTCTGCGAGGACGCCCGCCTGTATCAGCGCGTGTAAGCCGCGGTCCGCCAAGGCTAAGTTAACAGATCGGCCCGAATTTTCGAGATCCTTACGAGGGTCTGGCCGTTTCTCGTAGAGATTAACGCGCATACCGTGGCGTTGCAAAAGGATTGCTAACAATGCGCCAGTGGGACCCGCACCGATAATGCTGATAGGTGTGGGGTTTATGATCACGCTTGCAATGCTTGAGCCAGTACGGTGGCTGTTTTCCACACGTCGCTAAAAGAATTGTAAAGTGGTGTGGGGGCGAGCCGCAGAATATTCGGTTCCCGCCAATCGCCGATTACACCATTGGCAATTAGGCGTTGCTGGCAAAGACTGGCGTCTACTGAATTGCGCTTAAGGCGTAGACTCAGTTGGCAGCCGCGCTGCTCAGGTTCGATGGGCGTGATTATTTCTACGGATTCGGGCATAAGCTCTTGAATTAAAAACTCTAAATACCCTGTTAGAGCGATGGATTTTTCCCGCAATCGACTCACACCCGCGCGCTGAAACAACCCCAGCGAGGCAAGTAGCGGTGCGGTTGATAAGATCGGCGGATTGCTGAGCTGCCAACCGTCGGCACCGGGCGCAGGGTTAAATTCTGGCGCCATTCGGAAGCGGGTCTCAAGCTCATTTCCCCACCAGCCGCTAAACCGGGGTAAGGTGTTCTGCCCCGTATGTCGCTGATGTACAAAGCATCCACCGATGGCGCCGGGCCCAGCATTAAGATATTTATAATGGCACCAAACGGCGAAATCAGCGTTCCAATCATGTAATTGCAAGAGGTTGTTACCGATGGAATGGGCAAGATCAATGCCCACCGTGACTCCGTTGCGGCGCGCGGTGGCAATGATTGGCGCCAATTCTAAAAATTGGCCGGTAAGATATTGAATTCCCGGTAAAAGCACTAACCCTAATCGAGGTGCTTCGCGTTCAATACTTTCAACTAGATCTGAGGTACGTAACAAGTGCTCGCCCGGTCGCGGCGCGACTTCAACCAAATGTTTTGCAGCGGACAAACCATGAAATTCAAGTTGTGACACGATGGCGTAGCGATCCGAAGGGAAAGCTGATTTTTCGATGAGTACCGAATTGCGTGCGCCATTTGGCCGAAAGAAGCTCACCATCATTAGGTGAAGGTTGACGGTTAATGAGTTCATGGCGACGACTTCAGTGGCGCTAGCGCCGACTAATTCAGCCAGGCCGCTCGCGGCAAGCTCGTGGTAATGAATCCACGGTCGCGTACCGCTGTGATGTCCTAATACACCCAGGCGGCGCCAATCGGCTAACTCTTGTTCGACATATTCGGCTACCGACTTTGCTTGCAATCCCAGCGAATGACCGCAAAGGTATGTAAGTTTTTGGCCGCTCGCATCTTGGGGGTGGTGGAATTCTTGCGCAAAGCTTGCGAGTGGATCGGTGGCGTCGTGCTGGCGCGCCAGCATTTCGAAATTCATTTAATGGGCCGGGCGGTTGGCAAGGGGCGAAATAGTGCCGCAGTGCCCGCAGGTACGATGGCCTAAATTTGAATAAAAACGCGAGAAGATTTCAGGAAGTTGAGTTTCGATATTGTTGATCGCGATTCGTTCCAAATACAGACAATGACCGCATTGCCCGCAGTACCAAGAAAAGCCGTCCAGCTCATGACGCGTTCGCTGCCGCTCAACTACAATGCCGACACTACCGGCGGGACGTTGTGGCGAGTGAGGGATCTCGGCGGGTAGTAAAAATACCTCGCCGGCGCGAATAGGAATATCTTTCTGTTGGCCTTCTTGAATGGTTTTTAAAACCATATCGCCTTCAATCTGGAAGAAAAACTCCGCGCTAGGATCGTGATGGAAGTCTTGTCGCGAATTGGGTCCCCCCACCGCCATCACAATGAATTGACTATCCTGGAACACCACTTTATTACCGACCGGAGGTTTTAAAAATTGGCGATTAAGATCAAGCCAGGCGTGCAGATTAAAGGGCATGGGAGTTAGCATCCTCCCATTATAACGATGCAAAGTCCTAGCGAGGCAAAGAGATCATATTCGGGCGCAAGCGACTTGAACGGGGTTGACCGCGAGCGGGTCTAACCGTAGAGCGGTTAGACTGCCGCCCCAAACACAGCCAGTATCCAAGGCAATAACCTCGTTATTTCTGAAATACCCTAGCGCAGACCAATGGCCGAAAACAAATTTGCCCCCTCGCCAAAGCGCCGTGGGCGCTTCAAACCACGGCACCAATTTCGTTGTCGCAGCGCTCTTAGGCGACGACTTGGCATCTAGTACGAGTTGACCCTGGGCATTGATAAAGCGTAGTCGCGTCAGGCAATTAGTAGTGAATCGTAAACGTTCTGCGGTTCCTAAATCGGCTCTCCAGCAATTTGGTTGATCGCCATACATTCCAACAAATAATGCCTCCGGGTCATATTGAAGCGCTTTTTCAAGTTCGCGAGCTAAGGCTCGAGCGGTCGGCATATCCCATTGCGGAGGTAGTCCGGCGTGTAACAAAGCTATACCCAACGTGGGATCTTCATGTAACACCGGACGGCTTATCAGCCAGTCCAAAAGAGAAGTTCGATCCGGCGCGGCCAAAATATTCTCCAAGGTGTCCCCGCGACGGAGCTTCGCGCCTGCCAATGCGACGGCCAAGAGATGCAAGTCATGATTGCCTAAGGTAACCGTTGCGCTATCGCCCATGGCTTGCACTCTGCGTAGCACCTGGAGCGAATGTGGGCCGCGATTGACGAGATCCCCTACAAACCACAGTTGGTCACGTCGTGATTGAAAATCGATTTTCTCGAGTAGAGCTGCGAGTTCATTGTCGCAACCTTGTACATCACCGATTGCATAAATCGCCATACGAAACCTTAGTGTAAAACTCCAGGAATCGATAAGCGAAAAGGTGCAATGGGAGCATCAAATTTTCTGCCATCATCCGCTACCATCTGGTAGCTACCTTGCATGGTACCGACGGGTGTTTCCAATACCGCGCCGCTGGAGTAGCGAAATTCTTGGCCCGGTTTCAAATAAGGTTGCTCTCCGACGACGCCATCGCCGCGCACTTCTTTTACGTTGCCATTTGCATCTGTGATGATCCAATGTCGGGTAAGTAGACGTGCCGATGTCAGTCCTTCGTTGCGAATAGTAATGGTGTACGCAAACACGAAGCGCTGATCTTGGGGATCCGATTGAACTTCGAGATAGGCAGTTACCACCTCGACGCAAATATTGGATTGGTTGGCTTTGCGGGTCATAAAGAAAGCTCACTATAGTACGCTGCAAGCTTACCAAATTGGCGAGGTTCTAGCGCTTCCGGGCGAAGTGTTGGATCAATTCCACAACTTTCGATCTGCTGCGGTAACAACAGTCCCTTGAGTCCATTGCGTAGTGTTTTGCGCCGGTGACAAAACGCTGCGGTCACCAGGGTGCGCAGGACCCCGTCGCGACCGATGTCAAACCGTGGCTTGGCACTTGGGGTTAGACGCACAATGGCCGACCAGACCTTAGGGGGTGGTTTGAAAGCGCCTGGCCCCACATCAAACAGGTGTTTTACCTGCGTATAAGCGGCAAGCATCACCGTTAGACGTCCATAGTCTTTGCCGCCTGGACTCGCCGCCATTCTTTCTACCACTTCTTTTTGCAGCATGAAATGCATGTCGGTAATCGCACCCCGTTGCGCCAATAGGTGAAACATTAGGGGGGTCGAAATATTGTAGGGTAGGTTGCCGACGATGCGTAGTGCTGCGCCGTTGCCACGTAGGGCCGAAAAATCGGTATCGAGTACGTTTTCAACATGAATATTCAGACCTTTCGAGGCGCGTGGATCATTTAGCATGTCCGCTGCCAGGTCGCGATCGATTTCAATAACATCCAATTGTTTACTGCGATCTAACAGACCCCAGGTTAATGCACCGCGCCCGGATCCTATCTCGACTATCCGCTCCCCTGGACGCGGCGCTACAGTCTCAATAATTCGCCGTATGACCCCTGGGTCGTGTAGAAAATGCTGACCAAAGCGCTTACGAACTGGCATGGATAGCGTCGGCGCACGTCAACTCTATGGCAAGCTCCAATGCTTTGCACAGACTGCTGGGGTCGGCTTTGCCGGTGCGTGCCAGGGACAACGCCGTGCCGTGATCCACGCTGGTCCGCAATATGGGTAGCCCCAGCGTAATATTAACTGCTCTACCAAATCCTAGCGCTTTAAGTACGGGCAGTCCTTGGTCGTGGTACATAGCGACAACGACGTCCGTATTGGATAGAAATTTCGGTGCAAAAGCAGTGTCGGCGGGTATGGGTCCTAATAAATTTAACCCTTCGGCGCGTAAAAGTCGAATGACCGGTTCAATGATCTCGATTTCTTCACGCCCTAAATGACCGGACTCACCCGCATGAGGATTGAGACCGAGGACGGTAACACGGGGTGAATCAATAGAGTAAAGCCGTTGCATATCCATATGCACAATGCGCAAAGTCGTGAGCAGACGTTCGCGAGTGATAGCGCTGGGAACATTTTTTAATGCTAAATGAGTGGTCACCAAGGCAACTCGTAAAGTGTCGCATTGCAATAACATCACCGGAAGCGCGGCGCGGGTTCTGGCTGCAAGATACTCGGTGTGCCCACTAAATTCGAACCCAGCATCTAACAACACGCTTTTTTGCACCGGCGCCGTGACCATTGCTGCAAATTCACCGTTCATACAACCGTCGCAGGCACGGTCCAGCATAGCTATTACGTAGTGCGCGTTGCGCGGATCTAGCGTCCCGGCAATGATTGGTTGTGCCGGAATGTGTAGGACTTTTAGAGAACCCGCGACGTGCCTAATGACCGGCTCGCTAGGATCATAGCTAGTGACTGCTAGCCGCGCGCCGAGGATGACCGCAGTATTTTTTATCAAAGATTCGTCAGCGGCGACTACAATATCAGCACGCCAATCCCGTTCCGCCAACATGACGCAGGTGTCGGGCCCGATACCCGCGGGCTCGCCCGAAGTAATGACGATTCGCGGAATGTACACTACATTTTTATTTCGACGAACGCGTCATCGCGTAGTCGGCGTAGCCATAACTCAGTTTCTTCGTCGGCTTTGCTTTCCCGAATGGCGGCAAATGCACGTTGACGGCGTACATCGTCGGTGCTGTCATAAGTGCGCGTGCCGAGCATCTGAACAATGTGCCAACCGTAGCGACTTTTAAAGGGTTCGCAAATTTCGTGGTCTTTAAGATCGGCTATCGCTTTATCGAATTCTGGAACAAATGTTCCGGGACCGCTCCAGCCTAAGTCGCCACCATCCGGCGCAGATCCTGGATCCTCGGAGTTAGTAGAAGCAATGCCAGCAAAATCCTCACCTTTTAAGATTCGCTCGCGCAGTTTGCTGAGTTTTTGCCGAACGGTCTCATCATCGTCAAGCTCGTTCGGCTTCTTTAGGATATGCCGAACATGGATTTGGTTAACTATGACTTGGGCTTCGCCATTGCGTCGTTCATTGAGTCGAACGATGTGAAATCCGCTAGGTGTACGTGTGGGCGCACTGACTTCCCCTGGTTTCATTTTGGTAACCAGCTCTAAAATAAATTGCGGGAGTTGAGTACCTTTACGCCACCCCAACTGACCCCCATCCAAAGCTGTTTGACCGTTCGAGTTTGCGATGGCCAGCTGCCCGAAATCCTCGCCTTTGGCGGCGCGCGCTGCAAGATCAGAGGCTTTATGCGTGATTTCGTCAATTTGCTGAGGTGTGGCCGCTGATGGCAGTGACAATAAAATATGTGAGACATTAAATTCATCGTTGGCCGCGGAATTTTGCTGGCGCGCTAACGATTGGTCGAGTTCATGCGGTGTGACGTTAATGTGTGCGATTACGTCGCGCTGGCGAAGCGTGCTTAAAGTCAACTCGCGCCGCATTGACTCGCGATACTGCTTATAGTCGATTCCTTGAGAAGCTAACGTCGTAGGTAATTGGTCAAAGGGAATCTTATTTCGACCAGCAATCTCTTGGAGCGCACTATTGAGCTGCTCATCCGTGATCGTCAGACCTACCCGTTTGGCATGCTGAACCTGAATTTCTTGCACAATTAGCCGCTCGAGGACTTGTTGCTTGAGTACACTTTGAGAGGGAAGGTCGACTTTTTGCTCCTGGAGCCGCTTGGTCACGGCGTCCATCTGGGCGTCTAATTCGCTTTTAAGCACCAGCCCGTCGTTTACGATGGCGGCAACCCGGTCGAGCATTTGGCCGTGAACGCCAATATCGCGGGTTTGCGCAGTCACAGGGAAGGGCAAAAACCCAACTAAAATTGCGAAAAAAACACCATATTTATGCATATATCAAGATACCTACGGTTGACTAGTCACGGCTCGCATAACCGCGAATGGAGCGCTCTAAAAAGGAGTCACTGGGCCTTTCGACCGCACTTAAGCCCGTCAGTTCGAATTGTAATGCATACGAGGTGTCGATTCCGGCGCGATTGCTTGTACCAGTGGCTCGAGAGCTCAAGTAACGGCGCTGGACTACCTGAATGCGCCAGCAACAGCTTTTGTACTCGAACCCCGCCACGCGCTCGATGGTTTGATTGCCCTGCAAGGAATACACCATACGGCCGACCGTGTTCCAGTGAGAATCGATAGGCCAGGCGAAAGAGCCATCCCATTGTTTTAAAAGAACATCGGGTTGGTACCGATAACCCAAATTGAGTTGTCTTTCTGAATCTGGATTGTAACGTATCGAAAATTCAGATTTTTCCGTTTTTGCATGGTCTGGATTCCACTGGTGGTCCACATTCACGCTCCAATTTTTGTAGGCGGTCAGTAAAATTTGTCCGACTAGGTCTGAATTGTGATGTTCGGGAGTCTCGCATGGCAGGTTTGTACACGGCAAAACAATCCGTGAGTCTTGGAAATAACGAACTTGGCCTACGGTTGCCGATAGATATTGCTGCCCGCTTTGGTGATCAAATAGGCGGGTGGTTATACCGAGGCTCAAGCGGTTAGCATCACTAATGCGATCGGCTCCTACGTAGCGGTTGGTCCGAAATAATTCGGTAAGATTTAAATCTGGCAATCCGGTATCGAATATGGGTAAAGCGTCTTGATTTCGGTAGGGGATATAGCTATAGACAACTCGTGGCTCGAGAGTGTTAGTGCGTTGTCCCTCAGATCCCGCTGCACGTTCGAATACTAAACCACCGTCTAGGCGAACAAAAGGTAGAGATCGAGTTGGCGCGGAAGGTTTGCCTATTGCCGTGTCATGCAAATCGTATTGCGTAAAGCGCCAGCCTATGGCGGGTTCAAAGAAATATCCTGCTGCGCGAGTCGACCAGCGTAATTCCGGAGCAAGATCCACTCGTACCCCGTTAGGGCCAATATTGCGTAAGAAGTTTATGGCTTCGCTATTGAGTGCCAATTCAAAGTGGTGCAAAAGCGGCCAAATTCCTTGGGCTTGTATGCCAGGAACACGCGCGTAAGGACGGTCAGCGGCCAAAATTGAAGTGTCAATAGTTTGAAAATTCTGAAGCTGTGCTCTAACTCGCCAGCTATTATCGTAGTACAACAAATTAGCGCGCCGTTCGAGGTAGGTTACGCTGGTTTGCTCGGAGCCGATGGCAAAGTCCTGAAAATAATTGCTGTCGCTGACGCTCGCAATATCCGTGTCTAAACGCAAACCCTGTTTGAAATCAGTAATTTCGTGTAAGTGTAGGTAGCTTCTTTGGCGCATCGCTAGCGCATCGCTAGGCAGTAAACTAATGTCGAGTTGACCATTGGAATTTTTAGTGAGGATGCGTGATTCTGAGTTTAAATACACGCCACGTGCGGTAAGAATGCCAGGGGTGAGCGTGATGTCGTAATTCGGCGCGAGATTGAAGTAGTAGGGAGATGATAATTCATAACCACTCTTTCCAGAATGGCGAAAATTTGGAAATAAAAATCCAGATTTGCGTTCGTTGCCGACCGGGAAAGTAAATATTGGGGTGTACAGGATTGGAATTCCTTTAAAGCGCAGCACCATTCCCCTCGCACGCCCTTGATGGAGTTCCGTATCCAGGGTGATAGAAGAAGCTTGTATCATCCAATCTTGATTGCCTACTGGACAGCTGGTGTAGCGAACATCGGTTAAAGCTATGCTGCCGGGCCGAACCGCAAGTTCGTGCGCGAAACCTCGACCATTGCGCTCCAGTAATTGAAATTGGGCCTCATCGAAACTTGCGCTGCCGCGGGCATCATAGTTCCCCGCCACACTGCGAACCCTTACTTTGGGGTCTTCAAAATCGACTGTGCCCTTGACCGCCATACGGCCAGCTTTGTCATAAGAAACGGAGTCGGCGGTTATACTACGGGCGTCTTGACGAATTACGACTCGACCTTGCAATTGGCCACTACCATCAGCGGTACCGAGAGTCGCTGCATCGCTGTCGATGTATATGCGGTGGTCGTCAGGCGCAACCAATACCGGGGTATGCGGTGCTGGAGTGGGGCATAAATCACCCGCATTCGCTACTTGAATTGCGCTTAGGCACAAAATGGCCACAGTGGCTCGAACATCACAGACCATGAATTGGATAGCGCCTTAAGGGAAGAGATAAGCCTTCTTATTATAGTCGGTATACTTGCCAACACCGCATATGCGGCGTACCAATAGTTAATTATGTTGGAAAAAGAATCTTCTGATTTTCGTCTTCAGGCGTTGAGCCGCTGGGTCTTTGATGATCTCGGTTTTGCCGGCAGTGAGCTTGCACCGGCTTCGGCCGACGCGAGTTTCCGACGCTATTTTCGACTGTCCAGTGGTAACGATACTTATATCGTCATGGATGCGCCACCGGAAAAAGAAAATTTGGCTCCTTTTGTGCAGGTGGCAGGAAGCCTTGCGGATATGGGGTTGAATGTACCCTTGCTGCTGGCTCGCAACTTACCCCAAGGGTTGTTGTTGTTGTCAGATTTGGGGTCAACCTCCTATCTCACTGTGCTTAACGCAAGTAATGCCGATAGCCTGTATGCGGATGCTTTCGCAGCGTTGATAACACTTCAAACAGCAGGTGCTGGGAGTGGAAATTTCTTGCCTGCCTATGATGCGGCATTGCTGGAGCGCGAAATGGATATCATGCCAGAATGGTTTCTGGGCAAGTATTTAGGTCTTAAGCTAAGTGTTGCGGAGCGTTCCCTACTTAAAACATTATTTGAGCGGCTGACGCAAGTGGCTTTAGAGCAGCCGTGTGGTTTCGTACATCGAGATTATCATTCGCGAAATTTGATGGTATGCGCGCAGCAAAATCCTGGCATTTTGGATTTTCAAGATGCGGTCTGGGGGCCAATTACTTACGATCTCGTCTCGCTGCTTAAAGATTGTTATATCGAGTGGCCCGAGCCAACCGTTCACCATTGGGCTTTAAATTTTCGTCGGCGTTTATTGGCGCACGGCCTTGCTGCTGGAGCCAGCGACGCAGAATTTATTAGCTGGTTCGATCTGATGGGGCTGCAACGTCACCTTAAAGTCCTGGGAATTTTCGCACGACTTTTCTATAGAGACGGGAAATCACAGTATCTAAAAGATCTGCCTCTGGTGTTTCGATATGTTCAAAACGTTATTAACAAATATCCGCAAACTATTGAATTCTCAAAGTTTTTTAATTCAATTTTGGCGCCTGCATTTGCGCGTGCCCGGGCCGAACGTAAGGCTGACACGGAGGTTTTAGGCAAGGCTCGTAATGCGCACTGAAGAGGACCGTCCGCAAGCCGCCATGATACTAGCTGCGGGTCGCGGTGAGCGTATGCGGCCGCTCACCGACACCGTCCCCAAACCTTTGCTAACTGTTCGTGGTACGCCGCTTATCGAATATCATGTGCGCGCTCTCGCTGCGTCAGGAATTCGGCGTATTGTCGTTAATCTTCATTGGTTGGGAGCGCAGATTCGAGACTATCTCGGCGATGGAGGGCGGTACGGCGTGGCAATTACGTACAGCGAGGAGTCGCCGCAGGCGCTAGACGCAGGCGGCGGTATATTTAAAGCGTTGCCCGCTTTGTTGCCGGGGCCTTTTATCGTCGTCAACGGCGATATCTTTTGCGACTTATCCTTGCGCGAACTACAAATCAGCGCAGGCAGTGATGCGCACCTAGTTCTGGTGGCCAATCCGCCGCAACATACCAGCGGGGATTTTGGGCTGCAACAGGGGTTGGCGGTTGAGGTTGCATCTGAAAAATACACTTATTCAGGTATCGGTCTTTACCGTGCAACGTTCTTTACAGGATGTAGCGAGGGAGCCTTTCCGTTGAAACCGCTATTGCTACGTTCCATGTCGGCAGGGCGCTGCAGCGCACAACTCTACGCGGGACTATGGGCTGATGTCGGCACTCCGGAGAGACTATTAAAGTTGAACGCTAGAGTACAATATTAATATGGCGAGAACCATTAATAGCGGTGAGAAATATACGACGGCGCAAGGTTTTACCGCCATTAAAGACGGCGTAAAGTCGCGTCAACAAATGCTGGCTACGGGGTTGTTGCCGCAAAAGCCTGCTTGGTTACGCGCGTCGCTGCCGTTAGGTCGGGAATATGAGACCGTCAAACAAATCGTTCGCGAGCATCGTTTGAGTACCGTGTGCGAGGAGGCTAAATGTCCAAATATTGGTGAGTGTTGGAATGCCGGTACTGCCACAATTATGTTAATGGGCGCCGTATGTACGCGCGCCTGTCGTTTTTGTGCGGTGGATACCGGTAATCCGCGCGGTTGGTTAGACTCAGAAGAACCTGAAAATGTAGCGCGATCGGTGCAGTTGATGCGATTGCGCTACGTGGTGCTGACCTCGGTGAATAGGGATGATTTACCCGATGGGGGTGCTCGGCATTATGCCGCAGCGATCCGCGCCATTAAGCGGGTCAATCCTGGGACCGCAGTTGAGGCGCTGACACCGGACTTTCAGGGACTTATGCCAGACGTGCAAACCGTACTGGATTCAGGATTAGATGTATTCGCACAAAATGTGGAAACGGTAGAGCGATTAACTCATCCGGTACGCGATCCCCGCGCCGGTTACGAGCAGACAATCCGCGTGCTCAGAGGAGCCAAGTCTTACCAAAGCCGCGTTCTTACCAAGACCAGTCTAATGCTGGGTTTGGGTGAAACAGATGCCGAAATATTGCAGACTATGCGCGATCTGCGGGCGGCTGCAGTAGATGTTCTCACCTTAGGGCAATACCTGCGACCTACGCGGTACCATCTTAATGTGGAGCGTTTCGTGACGCCACAACAATTTGATGATTATCGCGATCAGGCTTTAGCTTTGGGATTTTTGGAATGTGTAGCAGGTCCCTTGGTACGCTCGAGTTATCGAGCCGAGCAAGCACTGTCGCGCTTAGTTAAATGACTGACGTCCCGGTGCTGCGGCATTTAGGGTTGGTTGCTTATGAGGTGACCTGGGCGGCAATGGTTAAATTTACCAATGAGCGTGATGAATTAACCCCGGATGAAATATGGTTTGTTGAACACCCGTCGATATTTACTTTGGGACTTAACGCTAACGTTAGAGATGTGCTGGATCGCGGAAATATTCCCGTGCTTAAAATTGACCGCGGGGGTCAAGTGACTTACCACGGACCGGGTCAACTTGTAGTGTATCCATTGGTAGATTTGCGAAGACGTGCGATGGGGGTGCGTGATTTGGTGGTCGCGCTTGAGACTGCTATCGTTACCTACGTGGCTCAGTTAGGGATAACCGCGATGGGATCGCGTGCCGCTCCAGGGGTTTATGTCAACGGCGCTAAGCTCGCCAGCATCGGTTTACGAATTCGCCGTGGCGCAAGTTATCATGGGATTTCGCTGAACGTGGCCTTAGACTTACAGCCCTTCGAACGTATCAATGTCTGCGGCAAGCAGGGCCAGGCGATGGTTCGTCTAACGGATCTGTGTGGCCCTATCGATGTGTTGGCAGCAGCTATAGGTCTTGCACCGCACTTGATTCAGGCCTTGGGCTACGGGATCGCTCATAGCGCCATTAGAACCGATTTGCAGGCACTCAATTCGCGATAAATACCGTCCATTTCTGCGCGGCTTTCAGCTCGTACCAGGTAGGTGAGAGCAATATAATTACCATCGGCACTTGGACGGATGCGCACCTTTGATTCATCTAAAGGACCTGTATGACGCTCGATGATGGCTTGCGTAATGGCACGCAGGTTATCCGGTTTGCCCATCACCTTAATCGGAATTTCACATGGAAATTCAAGGGTGTCAACGCGCATTTGGGTCTCTCGAGATTAATTTAGGCGAACCAAAGGCGGACCGTGTCGAATATGCGTTGCCACCAGCTACCAGCGCTGACAGTTTTTAACGGATGAAGTGGAACGCTTTGCACTGGCTGCCCGGCAACGATAATGCGCAACTGGCCGACATTAGAATTGAGGCTCAGCGGCGCAATGAGCCGTGGTTGTAACTCAACCGCTGTCTTGATGTCTTTGGACTCGCCACGGGCAAGCGTAAGGTAGAGATCGTTGATCGGGCCTACCTCAACTTTAGAGATTGCGGCCTTCCAGACTTGTGCCGTTGCGACGTTGGAACCACCTTTAATTATCAACTTAGTCTCGTAAAAAGCATACCCGTAATTAATGAGAGATGTGCTGGCATCTTCACGCGCTTTCATGCTGGTCGAACCGAGGACTACCGAAACCAACCGCATACCGTCGCGTAAGGAGGATACAACCAGGCAATATCCTGCCGAATCGGTATGGCCAGTTTTTAGTCCATCGACGCTAGGGTCTCTTCCGAGCAATCCATTGCGATTCTGTTGTTTGATGCCGTTGAATTCAAATTCGCGTACCGAAAACCACGGGTAGTACTGCGGGAATTCACGAATCATTGTGGTTGCGAGTAAGCTTAAATCGCGCGCTGTACTGTAGTGTTGGCGCGAAGGAAGACCTGAACTATTTTCGAAATGAGTATCTACCATCTTTAAGCGCTGAGCAGTCGAGTTCATCATCTGCACAAAGGTCTCTTCGCTGCCAGCAACTCGTTCAGCCAGCGCGATAGTTGCATCGTTGCCTGATTGAACAATCATTCCGAAAATTAAAACCCGAAGTGGTACTGGCTTGCCTAACTCCATAAAGGTTCGCGATCCTTCTGATCGCCAAGCTTTTTCGCTAACCATGACAGGTTCATCAAGTTTGAGTTTGCCGGAGCTAAGTTCCTGAAATACGATGTAAGCGGTCATCAGTTTCGTGAGACTCGCCGGTTCCATTCGCGCAACTGCATTTTTTGCTGCCAAAACTGTATCGGTGCGGTAGTCCACCAGAATGTAGGCGCGTGCATCTACGCTAGGCGCGGTGGGAATAGGCGTTGCCGCATAACTCGGATTTACCCAAAAAAAACCTAGGGAAGCAATGAAAAACAAATGACGGAACATAACTTAAGAGTACCTGGCTAAAAGTCGTTTAGTCTACCGACGATTAGGCCGGAGCAACAGGGTCGCGCGCTGGGGAATTAGTTGGGAGCCAGGCGCGCATCGGTAATGCCGGCGTGTTCAAGCGCTGCAACAATGCGGTCGAATTCGTTAACGCCGGATACTGGGCCGATTTGCACGCGGTACACTCGACGGCCATTCTCAGGCGCGCGTACGAGTACTTGGCCGTAACCGTCGGCACGCAGCTTCTGGGCTAATTTCTCGGCATTGGCAGGCTCAGAAAACGCGCCTGCCTGTACGAAAAAACTCGGATGATTAACCATAGGGACGGGGGTGACGGTACGCTGGGCTGAATCAATTACGCGCACCTCAACGATGGCTGTACCAGCCTGCAGCATATCGAGCTTAGCGGCGGCCGTGTAGGACAAATCAATTAGGCGATTGCCGACAAAGGGACCGCGGTCGTTGACACGTACTATGATACTCCGATTGTTTTCTAAATTCGTGACACGTACATAGGCCGGTAGGGGAAGAGTTTTGTGCGCAGCCGTCATACCGTACATGTCGTAACGTTCACCGCTTGAGGTGCGTTCTGCGTGAAACCCTGGCCCGTACCAGGATGCTATTCCCTGTTCGATGTAGCCGTTGCTTGTTGAAAGCACGTAGTAGCGCTTGCCGTACACCTCATAAAATGGAGGATTGCCATCGTGCGAGTGCGCTTCCCAACGCGGTATAGCATCTGGAATCGATGCTGCAGGGGGCGTGGCCGGAGGCGAACTGATCGGTGGGGGCCAGGCATGAGGCAGGGGTAAGGTATGGCAAGCAGCAAGGCTAAGGCTGATTGCAATCGCAAGGGCGGTTCCTACTCGGTATGCCATCACGGGCCTGTTGGTGCTTGCAATAGCAGGGCAACCCGTTCCTTTATGGTGTTAGCCAATTCAAATACCGCCATGGCATACAACGCACTATGATTATAACGAGTGATCGCATAGAAATTTTGGTATCCAACTCGCCAGCGAATGGTGTCGGCCTCATCCGCCGCAATAAGCATCGCTGGCGCCTCGTCAGGAAGACTGGAGTCGAAGGTGATGCCTTGAGCTTTAAGTGCGCCGATGGTTTGCGTAAAAGCTAATTGACGTCCGTCCAAATCGCTTGGTTTGTACGAATTTAAATTCGCTTCGGAAAGCACGGGTTGTCCGGAAATCCAGCCGTGCTCCTTAAAATAATTGCCGACGCTGGCAAACACATCTGGCCAGTTTTTCCACAGATCGATATGGCCGTCAGCCATCGCATCAACGCTGAATTTTCGGTAATTAGAGGGCATAAACTGCGGCGCTCCCATGGCGCCCGCATAGCTGCCCAATGCGGTTCTCGGATCGATGGGAGTTTCGCGCGTTAACACCAGAAACTGTTCAAGCTCCTCCAAAAAGAACTTGGCTCTTGCAGGATAATCGAAACTCAGCGTGGCGAGCGCGTCGAGAACGCGGAAATTACCCATTAATCGACCGTAGAAAGTCTCCACTCCAAGAATCGCTACTATATATTCCTGCGCTACTCCGGTACGAAGAGTCGCGAGGTCAAGTTCGTTTCGGTGAGCGATCCAGAAATCACTGCCAGCAGCGATACGTTTTTCCGTCAAAAAAATACTGCGGTATTCATGCCAAGGTTTGGCTTTTTCCGCAGGTCGATCCATGGCTGTGATAATCGTGGGTTGAGATTGGGCGTTTTTTAGCAAGTGACGCAGTGCAGACTTATTGAACCCATACTTCTCGTGCATATGATCGATAAATTGCGATACATCAGCGCGTTGGGTATCGAAAGCCATCGCCGGGGTGAACGAGAGCGCTGCCATTGCCATAAGAGCGATTAGGAAAGGATATCTTGTCTGTTCCATTTTACGAGCCCACTAATTTGCGGTGGGAATGTAGTGACATGAGGATGCCGAAACCTGCAAGTAAAGTGACCATGGATGTACCTCCATAGCTAATCATAGGCAACGGTACGCCCACCACCGGCAGAATTCCGCTGACCATACCCGAGTTGACGAACACATAAACAAAGAAACTTAAGGCTATAGCACCGCCGGTTAGACGTGAAAATGTGTCCTGACCTTGCATGGCAAGGTACAAGGCTCTCCAAATTACAATGCCATACAGTGTCAGTACTAATAGTTGACCTAGTAGGCCAAATTCCTCGCCGATAACCGCAAATATAAAATCCGTGGAGCGCTCGGGCAGAAACTCTAGCTGCGCCTGACTACCATTCATATAGCCCTTTCCGAATACGCCGCCGGAGCCTATCGCTATTTGCGATTGGATAATGTGATAGCCGGTACCAAGCCTGTCGTTTTCCGGATTTAGAAACGTAAGTACTCGCTGGCGCTGATACTCGTGGATATAGTGCCAGCCAGCCCAGGCCGCCCCACCCAGTAGAGGAATAGACAGCAGGATGATTTGAATCTGAAGGCCGGCAAACAGCATCACGATGAGGCCTGAGGCGGCAATCAGTAATGCGGTGCCAAGATCGGGTTGAACCACAATCATTGCGGTGGGTATGGCTATTAAAATAGCCATGACCAACAGATCTTTGAGGCTGGGCGGTAACGGCCGTTCGTGCATGTACCAGGCGCACATCATCGGAACCGCCAATTTCATAATTTCGGAGGGTTGAAAGCGCATGAATCCAATATCAAGCCAACGCTGAGCGCCTTTACCAACATGACCTGAAATATCGACCACGATCAGTAACAGCACGCCCAGAACATAAGCAAAGGGCGCAAATAGTCGTAAGTATTGCGGCGTGGCGAGACGTGCGAGGACTAAAAGCGCGGCCACAGCGATGCCCATATTGGCTAAATGGCGTTCGACCATTTTTATGTTTTGACCCGACGCGCTGTATACCACCAGTACGCCAATGCATAAAATGATGGCAAGAACACCGGTTAATGGACCGTCAAGCCCAAGCGCACGCAGGGTGCGCCCGCCAGAGGTGAGCGTCCGGCGGGTCCGTGATTGTGCGAATTCACTGGCGATCATGGAGACGCCTTAGGATACCTACCATGAGCGGCCAGATAAGTGCACCGATAATAGGGGCAAGCCAGCGCGCGAAATTAGTCACCGGATTGCCCGTGGCCCCGTCTACCCAGAATAAAATAAATTGATAACCAGTCAATAGGGCGAAAATAGTGAGCGATTGCGAGAGTACTGAAAACACGCGTAGACGTAATCTTAAATGAGTGGCCCACGCGGCCGTCAAAGTTAGTGCAAGCGCATGTTGGCCTAGCACCACTCCCTTAATCACATCAAGAGCTACCCCTGCAAAAAACGCAAGAGATAAGCCACCTGCCTGCGGCACTTCAATTGACCAATAAAATACTACTAGAACTAAAAAATCTGGACGGAAGGGCTGTAATAATGCAGGCAGAGGCACTATGCTTAAAGCGAGAGCGACCAAGGCTGACAATGCCATTGGCAAGCGGCGTATTCGAACTTCGCGCATCATTTCGGCGCGGCTCCATTGGGTGCTTTGACCGGCAGCGTAAAAGTCGAGGGTTCAGGCTCAGGACTTGGCCAAACAAACATAAGCTCACGAGATCGGTCGAGGGCTGCAGCGGGTTTCACGTCAATGTCGGCCAGTGACTGAGCAGGTTCGCGTTTGACTTTCGCAATAGTGCCGACCGGATAGCCGCTGGGGAATCCGCCGCCTAGGCCGGAGGTGACCAGCAGATCGCCGGTGCGTACATCGGCGCTGGTGGGTAGGTAGGGAAGCTTGAGTCTACCCACATTACCGGTGCCCAGCGCGACAGTGCGCAGGCCATTGCGATTAATTTGTACGGGAATGGCATGGCTCGCATCGCTAATCAAAATGATTTCGCTGGTCAGTTGACTCACACGCGCCACTTGTCCAAAGACACCGCCAGCATCGAGAACCGCTTGCCCCACAAACACGCCGTCTCTGGCTCCCTTATTCATGAGTGCTCGTTCCCGAAAAGCATCGAGATCTACATCCATCATATTGCCGATAATAAACCGTGCAGCAACCCCGGTTGTGTTATCCCTTAACGCATGCAGGCGTTGAATTTCCGCTTCCAACGCCTCGTAACGTTGTAGCCTAAATTGAGCCAAACGAAGTTCCTGCTCTAATTCGCTATTATGGATTCTTAACGCGTCGCGGGTGGTTACGCTTTCTCTAAACCAGGCCCAACCCTCAAATGGACTCGCGACCGCAACCTGGACGGGATACGCTGCTACCGACAGTACACGGCGAATCCGTTGCAGATGATCGTATCGTTTATCGACGATGATTAGGCCGAGCGCCAGCAGCGCGAAAAGCACGCAACGCAGCAATAGTCCCGTTCGACCGGAAGAGTCGGTGTTACGAAATGCGACCATAGGCTGCTGGTTCCCTAGGCGCTTGCATTACTCCAGTCCGAATATACCAGGACCATGCTCTTCGGTGAGCTCCAGAATCCGTCCGCCACCGCGCGCAACGCAAGTGAGCGGGTCGTCGGCAATCACCACGGGCAAACCCGTTTCTTCCATCAGTAACTTGTCGACGTCGCGTAACAGTGCGCCGCCGCCCGTAAGCACGATGCCGCGCTCGGCGACATCCGCCCCAAGTTCGGGTGGTGTTTGCTCTAGCGCTTGTTTTACCGCGCCTACAATACCCTGAAGAGGTTCTTGAAGGGCTTCCAAAATTTCATTGGAATTGAGCGTAAAGCTACGTGGAACCCCTTCGGAAAGATTTCGACCTTTAACTGAAATTTCACGTACTTGTTGGCCGGGGTAGGCCGAACCGATCTCGAGTTTTATACGTTCGGCAGTAGCCTCGCCTATTAATATGCCGTAATTACGCCTTACGTAGTTCGTGATGGCCTCGTCGAATTTATCGCCACCGATTCGCACGCTGGCAGCGTATACGATACCGTTTAACGATATTACAGCGACTTCAGAGGTACCTCCGCCGATATCGAGCACCATTGACCCGCGAGCCTCTTGCACCGGGAGCCCTGCGCCTACCGCTGCCGCCATAGGTTCAGGAACGATGTCTACGCTTCGGGCCCCGGCGCCTTCTGCGGATTCCTTGATAGCGCGACGTTCGACCTGCGTGGAACCAAAGGGTACGCAAACCAATACACGTGGGCTCGGACTTAAGAAACGGTTGCCGTGCACTTTTTTTATAAAAAATTGCAGCATTTTTTCAGTGTAGGTGAAATCCGCGATGACGCCATCCTTCATGGGTCTTACGGCCGTGATATGGCCCGGAGTACGTCCGAGCATGTTTTTGGCTTCCCTGCCGACTGCCACGATTATTTTGCCGCCGCGGGTGGGTTCGTCCTGAACAGCCACCACCGACGGTTCATTTAGAACAATGCCGCGCTCACGGACGTAGATAAGCGTGTTAGCGGTCCCGAGATCGATTGAGAGATCATTTGAGAAATAACCTCTAAGGCGTTTGAACATAGGGTATTTTTTGCGCGTGCGGATGGTGAAAAAAGTGTAGCTAATGTAACAACCGACACGACTTTCAGCAAGGCAACGTGTATCATCTTTTTCAAGCTATGAGCCTAACCCGTCAAGACGTCGAAAAAATAGCGCACCTCGCGCGCTTGTCAATCACCGAGCAGCAAATGCCCGCCTACGTCACCAGTCTCTCTAATATTGTGGATTTTGTCGCAGAATTATCGAGTATCGATACCGGTCAAGTGCTACCCATGGCGCATCCGCTTGAAGGCCAATCTCAGCGTTTACGAGCGGATGAGGTGTCAGAGGCTGACCAGCACGTGAAATACCAAGTAAATGCCCCTGAGGTCCAAGCGGGTCTTTACGTGGTACCGCGAGTGATCGAGTAGGACTACTGAAATTAAATAAAGGACAGCATTTTGCACGACCTATCTATTGGCGACCTTTTATCCCGCCTCGCCAAGGGTGAAGTTTCAAGCGTCGAACTGACCCAGCATTTCTTAAGCCGAATTGAGCGGCTGAACCCCGGGCTCAATGCCGTGATTACCCTCACCGGGCCGCAAGCACTACAGGACGCGGCTGTCGCTGATCGCCGACGGGTCGCTGGGGAGCGGACTCCGCTGCTAGGCATTCCACTTATTCATAAAGACATTTTTTGTACCGATGGGGTGCGTACTAGTTGCGGATCGCGCATGTTGGATAATTTTATCGCTCCCTACGATGCGACTGTGGTAGCTCGCCTGAAAAGTGCGGGGGCCATTATGCTGGGCAAGGCGAACATGGATGAATTCGCTATGGGGTCTTCTAATGAGACCAGTTTTTACGGACCCGTCAAAAACCCCTGGGATACCACTCGAGTGCCAGGGGGGTCGTCCGGTGGTTCCGCGGCAGCGGTGGCGGCGCGATTGGCGCCTTTTGCAACCGGTACGGACACCGGCGGATCTATACGCCAACCAGCGGCTTTAACGGGTGTAACCGGTGTAAAGCCTACCTATGGGCGGGTATCACGCTACGGCTTAATTGCGTTTGCCTCCAGTCTCGATCAGGCCGGGGTATTTGCTCGCTCGGCGGCCGATGCGGCTCTCGTGTTGAGGGAGATTGCCGGATTTGACGTTCGCGATTCAACCAGCGTCGATGTGCCGGTGCCTGATTACAGTGCAAGCCTGTCGACGCCGCTCAAGGGTCTAAAAATTGGTTTATTGAAAGAATTTTTTACAGGGTTAGAGCCGCGCAATGAAATGTTGATTCAAGACGCGCTAAAAATATATCGCTCGCTGGGCGCAACCACGGTTGATGTCAGTTTACCGAGCTTGCCGTTGTCGGTACCCGTCTATTATGTGGTGGCTCCTGCGGAGTGTTCGTCTAACTTATCGAGGTTCGATGGGGTTCGTTTTGGCTATCGATGTGAACAACCCAAGGACTTGATGGATTTATACAAGCGTTCGCGAGGTGAGGGTTTTGGTACCGAGGTTAAGCGGCGCATCATGACCGGGACCTATGTGTTGTGCGCTGGATATTTCGACGCTTATTACTTGAAAGCGCAAAAAATACGCAGGCTTATAACGGATGAATTTTTGGCGGCGTTTGCTCAAGTTGATTTGTTGGTTGGACCGACCACGCCGACCCCGGCTTTTCCCATTGGAGCCAAAGTTGATGATCCGTTGACTATGTATTTGAACGACATCTATACCATTGGCGCGAATCTGGCTGGACTCCCTGCTTTGTCACTGCCCTGCGGATATGTGGATCAACTACCGATGGGATTACAATTAGTGGGACCTCATTTTGCGGAAGCGCGGTTATTGAACGCCGCTCATCAATTCCAGCAAGTTACCGACTGGCATCGCCACGTGGCGCATGGGTACGAATAATGAGTGAATGGGAAACGGTGATTGGGCTTGAGATACATGCTCAGCTCGCAACTCGGTCTAAAATTTTCTCCGCTGCGGCAACCGCATATGGTGCGCCACCTAATACCCAGGCTAGTCTCGTCGATTTGGCTTACCCCGGCGTGTTGCCGGTGCTCAACGCTGAAGTGGTTCGCATGGCGGTAAAGTTCGGTCTGGCAATTGGTGCGCAAGTTGCGCGACGTTCGGTGTTCGCACGCAAGAATTATTTTTACCCAGATTTGCCAAAGGGCTATCAGATTAGTCAGTATGAACTCCCCGTCGTAGGGCGCGGAAAAATACAAGTGATGTTGGAAGATGGCTCGCGTAAGACTATCGGTATAACGCGCGCGCATTTGGAGGAGGATGCGGGAAAATCGCTGCACGAGGGTCTCGCCAATGCCAGCGGCATTGACTTGAATCGAGCCGGTACGCCTCTGTTGGAGATAGTCTCTGAGCCCGATATGCGATCTGCAAAAGAGGCGGTCGCCTATATGAAGAAAATACATACTTTGGTGCGCTATTTGAATATATGTGACGGCAATATGCAGGAAGGATCTTTTCGGTGTGACGCCAATGTATCTGTGCGTATTTTGGGCCAAGAAAAATTTGGCACTCGCGCTGAAATCAAGAATTTAAATTCATTCCGTTTTGTGGAAAAAGCTATTAACTACGAAGTTGCACGGCAAATTGACCTGTTAGAGAGTGGCGCTAAAGTGTTTCAGGAAACTCGACTTTATGATTCCGATAAAAACGAGACGCGGTCAATGCGCTCTAAAGAAGAGGCTAACGATTATCGGTATTTTCCCGATCCCGATCTTTTGCCCGTTGAAATTAATGAGCATTATATACAGGCGGTAAAAAACACTCTTCCGGAGTTGCCGGATGACAAGGCTGCGCGGTTCGCTCGAGATTTTGGTTTGTCTACTTATGATGCGGGCGTGCTGAGCACGAGCCGGGATCTTGGCGACTATTTCGAGGCGATAGTGAATCCTGCGGGTGTAGTGCCCCCTCTCGCGGGTGCAGTGCCTCCCGCTGCAGTGAATACGGAATACGCTAAACTTGCAGCGAATTGGGTCATGGGTGAATTATCCAGTGCACTCAATCGGGAGGCGCTAGATATTTCCGCCGCGCGCGTGACAGCCGTGGCTTTAAATGGCTTGTTATTGCGCATTGTGGATCAGACAATTTCCGGAAAGATTGCGAAAGAGGTATTCGGAGCCATGTGGTTGCATGGTCAGTCGGCAGATAGCATTATCGCCCTTCAAGGGTTAACCCAGATTACCGACACAAGCACCATTGAGGGTGTAGTCGATACAGTGATAGCCGCGAATCCAAAGCAATTAGCTGACTACCGAGCAGGTAAAGACAAATTGTTCGGTTTTTTTGTGGGCCAGGTGATGAAAGTGACCGAAGGTAAGGCAAATCCGGGGCAGCTCAATGAACTATTGAAAGCCAAGCTTGCAAGATCCGAAAGCGGTGGTGCTTAAGGTGCATAACCGCGATTCACTGCGCCGTTTCATGTTTGAGCAATACCCAATTCGGGGTCATTTGGTGCATCTCGATGCCGCTTGGGTAGCATTAATACAGCATCGAAATTATCCGCCGGCAATTCGAAATTTATTAGGTGAAGCAGTAGCCGCCTCGTTATTGCTAGGCGCCACGATTAAATTTGAGGGCGCGTTGTCGCTGGAGTTACGCGGTGACGGCCCGGTACACCTGTTGCTTGCGCAGTGTACTAATAACTTGGCTGTTCGGGGATTGGCGCGTCATAGTGAACAAGCGTTGCAGGATGAACGCTTCTTAGTTGAAACTGACATTGGCGCTTTATTGGGCAGCGGTCGCTTAACCGTAACGTTAGATACAGAAGATCAAGCGCAGCGCTATCAGGGTATTGTTTCGTTAACGGGCAAACGATTGGCGGATTCGTTGCAAGTGTATTTCGAGAATTCCGAACAAATTCCAACTCGTATTTGGCTACACGCTGATGCCGAAGGTGCCTCGGGTCTATTGCTACAAAGTTTACCCGAAGGATTGTCTGGCCCATTTGCCGCGAATTCTGAGCCGTACATTGAGGACGCCTGGCGACGCGTACAATTACTTGCTGACACTTTGACACCCGCAGAATTGGCCACACTGCCCGATACGGAAATTCTACATCTTCTTTTTAACGAAGATGATGTGCGCGTCTATGATTATTCACCGGTATTTTTTAAATGCCGATGTTCGGTTCAACGGGTGACCGGCATGCTGCAGGGGCTAGGCGAGGTCGAAACTCGTTCTATTTTGGCTGAGCGTGGTACTGTAGAGATATGTTGCGATTTTTGTAATCGCACCTATGTGTTGGACTCGGTAGACGTAGAGAAACTGTTTAATCCGGCTACTTCCTTTGCGAAAAGGCAATCGGTGCACTAGTTTAGTCAGTGCTTAAAAAGCGACGTTTCAGTATAAACTTATTTATATTTAACATATTTTTATTGGAAATGCGCACGGTGCACTTACTGCAGTTTTGCCGCAATTTATCATTGGGCATTAGAGTATTTGACGAATCGCTATGAATGATCCCTTCGTACGCACTAAAACTGGCGTGAGTGCTGCGCCTGATGTCGCGCTAGAAGCTCTGGTTGAATCCTTGGTGCGTGGGGAATGTGGTGAGCACGATTTTGTGCGTGATGTAGCCATATTAAGGAAATCGACACCGGAGCCCGATTGGAATGTTCTTGATCTGCTCGATCAGCGTTGTACTCGCGGTCAAATTTCACCGACTCAGTTGCGTTCCGTTAAGGCAAAAATTGAACAATGGGAAGTAGACGATAAAAATTATGGAGTGACCGTACGCCTAGACTCGACGGTGAAGGCGGCTCCTCCTGCTTCAATAACAGCTCCAGCACCAGCAAGCCTGCCAGTGCCCACCATGATTGAAAGACTTGTCGCACAGGTAGCAAAAGCGCCGCTTGATCGCCCGCTTCCCGCTAATCCGGTCCTCGGCGCTACCCCAAATGGACGTGTGATATCTGCCACGCCGCACAGTCCCGACGGCCGTGTGTTACGTAATCGTTACATTATTGAAAAACTTTTGGGTCGAGGCGGAATGGGTTCGGTGTATAAAGCGGTCGATCAATTCCGTGCTGATCTACCGGAAGATAGTCGCCATGTCGCGATAAAAATTTTGCATGAAAAAGTCAGTCAACGCCCCGAGATATTCTCAGATTTGCGGCGTGAATTTTATTGTGCACAAGCATTATCGCATCCCAATATTGTCAATGTTTATGAAGTTGATCATGACGGAGACGTGATTTTTTTCACGATGGAATATTTGGAGGGTGAGCTACTGAGTGGTGTGATTGAACGCATGCAGCCGCGACCGCTGGCCCGCGATCACGCTTGGACAATTATTCGAGATGTCGGCGCAGGCTTGGCGCATGCTCATCTGCACAAGGTCGTACATGGCGATTTAAAACCGCAAAATGTGATGATTACCAATTTAGGTGAGGTCCGGATATTGGATTTTGGTGCGTCCAGTAAATCGTTGCGGTCGCGTGTGTCCAACCCTACAGTAACCAAAGTTCAGCCCCCGTCTGTCACAGCAGCCTACGCAAGTTGTGAATTGTTGGAGGGTCAAGGTACCGACCCGCGTGATGATTTATACGCTCTGGCGTGCCTTGCATATGAATTGCTGGCGGGGGCACATCCCTTTAGGCGGCGTCGTGCGACCGAGGCTCGAGATGTTGGAATGGTGCCGCGTCGACCTCTAGGTCTCAATTCGCGGCAATGGAAAATGTTATTGCAAGGGTTGCAGTGGTCGCGAGAACATCGATCGATTTCTGTTAAGGATTGGATCGTAGGCCTTGACATTAAGCCAGGCCTTGAGCGCCTGCCGGCGCCTCAAGTGCTGGGGAGCCGGCACACGCCTATGTGGGATCTTCCCACTGTGCGCTATGCCACCGCATTGGCGGTGTTAGTGGCAGTGCTAGGCATCGGCGTGGCCGTTAATCGAAAATCAGAAAACACGCCGCTGATAGTCGGCAATGGCGGGAGGACGGCTGCGCCGGTTGCAAACTTGCTCCCTTCAAAGCCCCAGGCAGCGCTGCCCGTTCCACTCGTGATGCCTGCGCTCCCAGAAGCGCCAGCCCCACAGATAGTGAGCACTGTTGAAGCTGCGGTGAGGAGTCCTGTAGCAAACGAGGTCACATCAGGGGTCAGAACAAAATCTGTTGTTAGAGTTCGAGTCGTGTCAAAAGCTACACCCAAAAAAGTATTGTTGGCGGCCAATGCGATCAGTACCGTTAGCTTTGCTGCGCCTACATTTCGGGTCACAGGTTCTGGAAAATTCGCTGAGATACGCATAATTCGCTCAAACGCAGCCGCGGCGCAAGATAGCTTTGTCTGGTGGACTGAAGCGAGCTCGGCTATACCCGGTTTAGATTTTGTAGTACAGCCTCGCATGAGGCAGTTTTTCTTGAAAGGCAGTCACTCGGCTAAATTGTTTGTAAAAATCTTACCTAACGTCGCGCGCAAACGCTCGGTTGAGATCATCTTAGGGCTAAGTGAACCGAGTGCCGGTACCAAACTAGGAGTTTTCTCACACGCGCGAATTGTAATCCCCGCTCGCCGGAGTTAATGGTTTACCCTAGATTAAGCAATGCGGCATTGCCACCGGTTGCGGTGGTGTTCACAGTAAGCGTTCGTTCGTTGGCGAACCGGGTTAAATAATGAGGACCACCCGCCTTAGGTCCCGTGCCCGAAAGTCCCGTACCACCAAAAGGTTGCACCCCGACTACCGCGCCGATCATATTGCGGTTGATGTAAGTATTGCCAACAACCGTATTTTTAAATATTTCGCGCCAAAATGATTCCAGGCGAGTTTGGACGCCAAGCGTTAAGCCAAAATGGGTATTGCGTATATCTCGTAGCACTTGCTGTAGGTCGCAGGATTTGTAGCGCACGATGTGTAAGATGGGGCCAAATTCCTCGCGGGTCAATTGTGCGGCGTTATTTAATTCGATCAGGTGTGGTGCAAAAAAACTCCCGTATGCGTGAGTATCATTTAGCTCGCACGCTTTGATTATACGGGCTTCCACTCGCATCTTGGCCACATGTGCAGCAAGCATTCGCGCCGCACTTAGCGATATAACCGGCCCCACGTCGGTCGCTAACCGCGCTGGGTTGCCAATCACTAGTTCGTCCATAGCGCCGACGATCATTTCAATCACGGTATCAGCAATTTCTTCCTGCAAAAATAATATTCGAAGTGCCGAGCAGCGTTGACCCGCGCTCATGAATGCCGATGTGACCACATCATCGACGATCTGTTCTGGTAACGCAGTAGAATCAACAATCATGGCGTTCATGCCACCCGTTTCAGCGATGAGCGGGACTATGGCGCCATCGCGGGCTGCCAATAAGCGGTTTATAGTGAGCGCTGTCGCGGTTGATCCAGTCATAGCGACGCCGGCAAGGCTTGAATGTGCAAAGGCAACTTCACCAAATAGTCGACCCGGTGCGGGCACTAGGTGCAGGACATGCGGGGGAACTCCCGCTTCGTGCAGCAAAGTTATCAGGCGTGCTGCAACAAGCGGAGTGGGTTCGGCGGGTTTTGCCACCACCGAATTACCCGCTGCAAGCGCTGCGGTAATTTGACCTGCAAAAATAGCAAGCGGAAAATTCCACGGGCTGATGCAAGCGAATACGCCGCGTCCCTGAAGTGATAACTCGTTAATCTCGCCCGTGGGTCCCTGCAGGCGTAGCGATGTTGCAAACTCCTCGCGCGCACGGTTGGCATAATAACGACAAAAATCAACGGCTTCGCGAACTTCAGCGATGGCATCCGGTAAAGTCTTGCCAGCTTCTCGAACTAATAGACTATAAAAATCACTACGCCGTGCTTCGAGTAGATTCGACGCGTGTTCTAGAAAATTGGCTCGCAAGTTACCGCCTTGCGCATTCCAATCAGCTTGCGCGGCGTCCGCAGCGTTAAAGGCTGCCGAAATTTCCGCCGCCGTTGCATCACGCGAGGTACCGACGCGTTCACGCCTATCGGCAGGATTAGTCACCGGTTGATTAGCTCCCGGCGATTGAACCCCGCTGATGATTGGGCCCGCATAAGCTTCCGTTGATCCCGGGCCGGCAGCCACTTTTGATAGCGCGAGCAGCTCGTCTGGATTGCCGAGGTCAACGCCAAGCGAGTTGCGCCGATCGCTGAAGAGGGCGGTCGGTTTACATAAGCGCGGATGAGCATAGCTATCAAGGCGCTCAGTTGCTAGCAGCGGATCCCCAACGATTTCCGCGACTGCGATCTCTTCGTCCATGAACCGATTGACAAAAGATGTGTTGGCCCCGTTCTCTAAGAGCCGCCTCACTAAATAGGCCAGTAAGTCCTTGTGTTCGCCGACCGGAGCGTATACTCGAACGGCAGGAAAATTTGCTATTTGTCGTGCGGCTTCTGCGTAAAGGAGTCGCCCCATCCCGTGAAGTCTCTGAAATTCAAAGCTGGCTCCGCGCGGTGCAAGCTCTAATATGGAGGCAATGCTGTGAGCATTGTGGGTCGCAAATTGCGGATATATCACGTCGAGATTGCGTAGTAGCGTGTCGGCGCACGCGAGATAAGATACGTCGGTGGTTGTCTTTCTAGTGTAAACCGGGTACTCAACCAATCCACGCTCTTGGGCCGCTTTAATTTCGCTGTCCCAATAGGCACCTTTTACTAAGCGAATGCTCATGCGGCGACCGTACTGCCTGGCAATCGCCGCAACCCAGTCGATAACGTTGAGGGCACGTTTACCATACGCCTGCACGGCAAGCCCCAGCCCTGGCCAGTTCAAAGTACTTTTATCGCGGGCTAATGCTTCGATAATATCTAGCGACAAGTCCAAGCGATTAGCTTCCTCAGCATCAATAGTCAGTTGAATGCCAAGTTTGGCCGCTCGTCGTACCAAATTCGTAACTAATGGTACTAAGCGCTCAACTACACGAGCGTGTTGCAACAAGAGGTAGCGCGGCTCCAGTGCCGAGAGCTTAATAGAAATACTTGAAACTTGGTGCGCAGCTCGACCGTTCGCCGCGGCGCCAATCACGTCAATGGCATGTTCATAGGATTTCAAGTAACGCTCAGCATCGTTACGAGTTCGAGCGCCCTCACCCAGCATATCAAATGAGCAAAGCGCAACTTCTGGCTCGCGCGCACTGCGCGCCAATGCTTCTTCTATGGTACGTCCTACCACGAATTCCCCACCGATTATCCGCATTGCTCGCCTTACGGCTAGCCTTACTAAAGGTTCGCCGGCCTTACGGGTTAATTTCCGCATCCAACCCGGCGCGTCTGATTTAATCAACGGATCAAGGTCTAGAATGCCGCCGGTCAGCATCAAGCCCCAGGTCGAGGCGTTGACGAAAAGGGATTCTGATTTTCCGGCGTGGGCCGACCAATCGCCGCTAGATAATTGTTCCGCTATTAGGCGATCAGCGGTTGCGTCGTCCGGAATGCGAAGTAAGGCTTCGGCAATACACATAAGGGCAATGCCCTCTTGATTCGATAAGCCAAATTCTTGCAAAAAGGCATCCAGAAAAGGACGCTCATCGCGGCGCGACCGGGCACCTTCAACTAACGCAATGGCCACTGCCACTGCGCGATGCCGGGCTCCGCCCGTAAGCTCAAGGCGGTGTAACAGCTGGGTTACCGAGGTATCTTCGGCAATTAGGCCGTTGTCGCGAATGACTTTTCGCATTGAATCGAGTGTGGTGCTAGGGTCCATGGGGCGCTACGGGTTCGCTACGGGGTTTCGCATGAGAGTGCTTTTTCCGAACAACGACTCTAGTAAATCGACGGCTAAGATCGCGGTTTTATTGCGCACATCCAGAGCTGGATTTAATTCCATAACATCGACCGATGCAACACTATTAGTGTCAGCAATCATTTCCATAAAAAGCTGAGCTTCACGGTAAGACAATCCGCCGGATACCGTGGTTGCGACTGCCGGTGCTATTTCGGGATCAAGACCGTCGACGTCAAAACTCACATGCACATGAGTGTCTGAATCTATGTCTTGAAGTGCAATTTCCATCACCTTACGCATGCCCATTTCATCGATACTGCGCATATCAAAAACGTCCAACCCTTGTTCGTGAACAAAGGCGCGCTCGCCGGGATCGACGCTGCGGATTCCAATTTGACGTACCCAGGCTGGTTTGATTGCAGGGATGCGATGACCAATGTTTAGTAAATCTGGAGGACCAAATCCGCATAAGATGGCTACCGGCATGCCATGCAAGCTACCGCTTGGGCTTAGTTCGCGAGTATTGAAATCGGCATGTGCATCTAACCAGAGGATGCGCAATTTTTTGGCGTTTAAATGACAATAGCGCGCGATAGCGGCAATCGATCCGATGCTCAGGCTATGGTCGCCGCCCAGCAAAATAGGAAGCCGACCCTCATTAAGTTCGCGATAAACGGTGTCGTGAATTTCGCGGCACCAGGCGGTGACCTCCCCTAGATTCCGGTAACCGTTGACGGCTGGACCGCCCCTATTGGCAGGTCCGCTAATGTTTCCCTGATCTATGACCTTAAGGCCGCGTTGTGTGAGGGCCGAATAAATTCCAGCCACTCGCAGTGCCTCAGGTCCCATGGACGCGCCGCGATCGCCCGCTCCGACATCAGTGGGAGCCCCAATGAGGCTTGCCGTAATTGGCATACCAGCCTTCATATCACGCTGCTCATACCAAGGCGATAGGCTTAGTCGGTACTTTTCCAACCAGGGCCGCAGGGTGAGGTTTTTCCGTGCCAGTCAATCCACCCCAGAGATTTTTCGGATCATTCAGCAGCGGCACTAAGTCAATGAGTGCGCGTCCCGCGGATTGTTCCCGGTTGAGTTTGTACACATAACGCAGTGCCGAGAAATCGTTGAGTGCGAATCCCACCGAATCAAAAATCGTTACCTCGTGGTCAGAAGTGCGGCCCGCCTTAGTTCCACACAGTACATCAGTTAATTCAATGACGAGCTCAGTGGTTTTGAGTTGTTGAATCTCGCCCTCGATACGAGCTTGTGGTTCATATTCCACCACTATACGTGCGTCGGATCTCCGTAATATATCTATGTGAAGCTCGGTCTTCCCAGGACAATCGCCGCCCACCGCGTTCAAATGCATGCCGGGTTCAACCATTTCCGGTGTCAAAATGAGCGCATTTCGTTTATCCGCAGTCACGGTCGTAACAATGTCTGCCCCCCGTGCCGCCTCGGCGGTTGATTTGCTGCATATTATTTTCAGATCAGGAATTTTTAACGCCGACAGGTTGCGCAGCAATTTTTCGGTGGCAGCTTTATCGGTATCAAAGAGCCGCACTTCTCTTATTCTGAGCATGCGATGAAAAGCCAAGATCTGAAATTCACTCTGCGCACCGTTACCAATCATGGCCATGACGCGGCTGTTAGAACGGGCCATTTTTTGTGCTGCTAATGCTGAAATAGCCGCTGTTCGCAGCGCGGTGATGTACGTCATCTCGGATAATAAGAGGGGATAACCGGTTGCTACATCAGCCAAAATACCAAAAGCTGTCACTGTCAGAAGGCCATCGTGGGTATTCTTAGGATGTCCATTCACATACTTAAATGTATAAAGTTTGGAATCGCTAATAGGCATCAGCTCGATGACGCCTACCGACGAGTGTGCCGCATGCCGCGGTGATTTATCAAAGTCATGCCAGCGACAAAAGTCGACTTCAATTTCTCCAGCGAGGGCCTCCATAAATGAAGCTGTGCCCACGTGAGCTAGAAGTTCTGCGATACGCGTTGTTCCGACATAATCGACCATAAACACCTCTCAATCACCAACAGCCAACCTTCAAGGCTATATGATTGCATATAGAAAGGCGACTATTCGAGTTTTACATAATTCCAACCATTTTCTTGAAGCGATCGTTGCTAACCCGAAATTTCTATTGCAGCGCGGTGAGCGCTGTCGATGGCTTTATGGGCGTAGGCGTCCCAGGCGCTGTCTGCACCGGCAAAATGAATGCGGCCCAGCGGTTTCGCTGCTAACTTGCTGTATTCTGCTTCTTCGGCTGTATCGAACAGAGGGTCGAAATCGTAACTATAGCCGTGCCCCCATCGGTTCACGGTAATCGCCGCAATATCGCGTTCCGCGTTAAAGCCACCCGGACCTAGAATCCGACCAAGCTCATCGCGGGCGTGCATCTCAAATTCTTCGAAACTACGACTATAGACAAGTGCCCGCGCGGCACGATACGCGCTGCGTAAGTTTGTGATGGGACCATCCGGCCACGGCACGTGAATGAGGTGCAGAATCATGGGCTCATCGGGGTTTGTCGGGAAACGATAATCACCGAGACTTACCGGATAGTCGAGTTTTAAGTGACTGTAGAATCCGGCGGGATTGTTTACGTAGTGCACGCCTTGTTTGACCCACGAGCGCCAGTTTCGAATCGCCACGTTCACGTAAACTAACGGCGCTTTGACTTGGGCTGCGACGGCTTTGCGTTGGGCGCCTCCTAAATCAGAACATATGTATGGCAGCATCGCAGAATATCCAGAATAGACCGCGTGTCCAGCACTTATTTTAGTGAGTTTTTCGTTTTGCGAGTACAGCAGTTCGACCCCATGTTGGCCGCGAGTGCGGTTACCCAACGCGACTACAGTCGATGCTAAGCGCAGACGAATATTCTGGCCGGTCTGATCAAGACGTGAATAGTCGAACGGTGCAGTGACTATATCCTCCATGCTGTGGCCTGGCGCTACGCCCGGAATTAGTTCGCGTACAAATAGTCGTGCAAGCGATGCGTTTCCATCGGGGAAGTGATAAATATAGGGATCGGTTTCCAGCACCCCGTCTGCAGGCACAGGTAGATTTAGTCCCTGAAACCCTGGCATTTCCACCGCCCATGCGGCGACGGCCGGCACTGCTTCAGTTTTGCACGCGTACAGATCAAGGGTGCGACCTCTGAACATCGCTAAAGACGCATCATCTAGGCCAAAGTAATGCTGTTGGTAGTCGCGGTACGATATCTTCGCGAGTATGTCTAGTTTTTGCGCTACGCTTTTTCCCGGAAAAAGATCGGTAGTGTCGGTAAATAATTTAAGTAGGGCGGCTTTTTGCGGTTCGCTAACGGGGCAGTCGGCAATGAAAGCGGCAGGGGTGCGACCGTTGTGTCGATTGGCGGGGACATCGCTGGGTAACGAGCGTACGGGGTCTCCAGTGATTAATCGATCGGTTCCATAGACTTCGCGTGGAAAGAACAGCCCTGATGATAGTCCCATGTTGGAATATAAACTTTGATGGAAGGCGGTTTCGAAACGCTGCAGATTAATGCCGATGTCTGAAACACAGTCAAGAGCGACACGGGTCCAGCGTCGATTAGGTCCTTCTAATGATTCGCTGCCACCGTAACCCAATAAAAACCTTCCATCGACATTAAATTCATTGCGACGAGCGTGGCCGCCAAAGTCATCATGATTGTCGAGTATTAAAATACGTGCATTCGGCCTGGCTTTTCGCAGATAGTGCGCAGTCGCGAGTCCGCCGATCCCGGCGCCGATGATGACAATGTCATAGTGTTCAGTAGTGGCTTGGCCACTTAAGTCGTAACGCTTACCGTCGCGAATACCGTGGGCAATTGCAAAATCTTTGGGGGCACTTCCGCCATAGCCGGTACGTGCGGGAGGATAAGAGCTACTTTCGCTTGCGAGTCCCCTTCTGGAATTTAAACCGCTGATAATGACGGCACATGCGACTCCATCCATGAAATCTCGCCGAGTTACTTGGTTAGTCATGGAGTTCCTAATTTATTTTGAAAAATCGGTAAAGCAGCCGCCGCTCCAAGCTTTGCTTTGCGGTAGTCCTGACCAACGAGAGCGGCAATGGTTGTTGCAATCTGCGCTTGTGTAACTCTTGGTAAGTCGTGACGTTCGCCCAGCTGCGGAGTATCAGGACCCATGACCGCAATCCAAATATTGCCAGATCCAGGCTGTTCGGTACCATGGTCTTTCCATAGCTCAGGTCCGCTGCCGCGGCCATGATCCGTGGTAATTATAAGCGTTGTTTGATCGTGGTATTGCGGTATTGATTGTATTTGCTGCCAAAAATCTGCAACAAACTGATCGAAGTTATGCGCTGTTTGCAGGACTAAATCATAGCGTCCTGAGTGGGCCCAATTGTCAGTATCACCGAATCCTATAAACAATACCCGCGGGTGCGTGCCTCGGAGATGCTCACGCACCGTAACTGCAAGTAATGCATCTGCGGGATCGTCATCTTCCAGCCGCGGTGTGGTCAGATAAAGTTCGGTTAATAAACGCTTAGTGGGACCCTCTTGCAGCGAGTCCAAAAAACTTTTACCAGAATATATCGGAAGGCCACTACGCGACCCATTAAATATATCGTGGAAAGTTTGCCACGTTCCAAGAACTTCAACTTTCGATTTAAACTCCGCTTGATTGTTCAGCCATTCAAATACGGTGGAATTCGGGTTGGGTCCGAATTCATTGCTGTTAATCTTTGGATCGGGTACGCCGCTCGCCATCTCGTTATAACCAGGATAAGAGAACCACAATCCGTTAGTTACTTCTGCCGCGCTACCCAACAATTGATTACCGTAAAGTTGGCCTTGTTTCGCGAGGGTGTTCCATATGAACGGAAACAATAGTTTGCGTCGCTCGATAGGATCATCGTTCCAGTAGCGTTTCCTTAACTCTGCAACGGACATCCAACTGCCGCCCGCTTTTTCATTATTAACAAGTTCAAGATCTGCCCCGGAAAAAATTTCTTGCCAACGAAGTCCATCACTTACGATAAGAACTACGTTTCGCGTTTTCAGGGGGGTGGCAGTGCTAGGCAGTGTGAAGGCAAGGGCGAGAAGGGTGAATGCAGTGCAGCGTAGTTTGGTCATGGGGCGAGTAGAATATAGTGTCTTGTCGAAAGGGGGAACCCATGGGCAAATTGACCACAATTAGCGTAGTAACGCTACTGTATTTTTTCGGGGATGTTGACTTTGCGCAATCCGTGACCTCTATGCGGTTCATGCCTTGTGCAATAAGCGGCGCCCGTTGCGGCCGCTTGGTTCGTGCACTTGATCCCAGTGGGCGCATCAGCGGCACCCTTGATATCTATTTTGAATACTATGTCGCACGTGGAACGAATCCGAAACACGAGGCCTTGGTGGCGACTGAAGGGGGACCTGGCTATCCTGCAACTGAGTCACGCGATGAATATTTACGTCTTTTCGAGCCATTTCGCGCCGACCACGATGTCATTATCATGGACAATCGCGGGACGGGAAAATCTGCGGCAATCGATTGTGCTGCCTTGCAGAAAGCGCCAAGTCTTAGCATCAAGAATATCGGCGAGTGTGGTGAGCAATTGGGAGCACGCGCAGCGTTTTTTAGTACTACCTACGCGGTGGATGATCTTGAGGCGGTGTTGGCGGAGCTGGGTGAGGGTGCAGTGGATTTGTATGGCGATTCTTATGGCACATTTTTCGCGCAAGTTTTTGCGGTGCGTCACCCGCTGCGTTTGCGTTCCGTGGTATTGGATGGCGCTTACCCACTCAATGGGCCGGAAGTGGCGTGGTATAAAAACTACGCACCTGCGATGCGCGATAAATTCAATCAAGCCTGCGAACGCTCGGTGGTCTGCAAGAATATTCCGGGACCTTCGATGGAGCATATTCAGTTGGCTTTGGATCGATTGCGTACTCATGCAGGTCTAGGGGAGGGGCCTGACGCTGATGGTATTACTCGACACTTTACTGTCAATGCATCTACTTTGGCGATCGTGTTGTTTGGTTCAGCTCCACCGCTAGCCACATTACGGGAGGGAGACGCTGCCGCGAGGGCGTATGCATTGGGGGATGCGCTACCGCTCCTTCGCCTGATGGCAGAGTCTAGTGTATCGGTCGATTCGCGGGATGCCACCCAAGATCCGAAGCAGTACAGTGAGGGACTTGCAGCAGCGGTTACCTGCCAGGATATGCCGCAGATTTTTGATATGCGGTTGGCTCCTGCGCAACGCGTTATTTCACGCGATCAGATTTTCGACAAACATAGACGCGCAAATCCGGATAGTTTTGCACCGTTTACATTGGATGAGTATCGAGGCATGCCGTTGGACTACGCATATCTAGAGCAGTGTGTTAGCTGGCCCAGGGTTGGCGAGCAGTTGCCCGCATTTCGTGAGGGAGAGGTTCACGGGTTTCCAAGGATCGCGATACTAGTTCTTTCTGGCGAGTTCGATAATATTACCTCCGTGGCTGAGGGGGCGGCCGCCGCGGCGCAATTTTCTCTGGGCCATCAGGTCGTGTTACGCAATAGTTTTCATGTAAACGCATTGCCTCATGCGCGCAGCGATTGTGGCGTAAAGATTGCGCGCCAATTTATCCGCTCACTGCAACCTGGCGATATCACCTGCGCGCAGGAGATTGCCCCGCTGAGACTGGCGCCATCATTTGCGATGGATTACGCGGCGGTTATGCCCGCAACCGCATTGGTGGGCAATCAAGTGTCGCAATCTGGACTACAAGTTGCAGCGGCATCGCTTGCGACCTGTGGTGATTTGTTGGCGCGCTTAGTCGCAAATACGAGCGGTCAAGGGGTGGGACTGAGAGGAGGGCACTTTACCGTACGCCATGATTCCCTCGGATTACATGCGACCTTAGATCGAATTCGCTGGACACATGATCTTGAGGTCACAGGCAATTTAGATGTCGATTTACAAGGTGATGGTGGAGTGGTCAGACTTGATGTCCGTACCGACGATGGAGTTAGCGCAAAGATAGCAGCGAGTTGGCCCCGCGGTGGCAATGAGGTGAACGCGCGACTTACCGGCTCGGTGGCGGGGCGGTTGTTGATAGCGGATGCTAGGGCTCCTTAGACGGTACTAGGAGCCGCTCCCTTAGCTACTAGCGCTGAGGTAAAAAGATCTATGAGGCGAATGCAAAAGTACACAGATAATTAGCCGTTCGAGGGGTCGGCGGCAGGCGTAAAGTGTCATGAACCGGCCACAGTGCCGCGGCACTCAACGGTCGCGTTGAGGCGACCCGTTAGCTGCGAGGTACCAGCGATGCAACCCGACGATCTCGCAATCCCAACCCTACCGTGCCGCTCTGTGAGCGTCACTGTTGAGTTCTACAACCGCCTCGGCTTCGAGGGCGGCGCACATGATTTTAATAGCGAGTACGCGATACTAAAGCGAGGGGCTATCGAAATTCATTTTTTCACGCATAACGAACTTGTGCCAGCCGAGTCATCTGCCGGCTGCTATATTCGCGTTCTAGATGTCGAGAGCGTCTATCGCTCTATCTGCGCCAGCCAGCTCCCGCGTACAGGTATCCCGCGCATGGATACCTTGGAAGACAACCCATGGGGGCTTAGAGAGTTTGCCGTAGTAAACCCCGATGGCAATCTTCTACGCATCGGACAAATCATTGCAAAGTAACCATATGCCCAACCGCGCCTCTGCGCCGCCTAACAACGCGTGAGAGCGGTTCGTGATGCGTCGGCGTGCGCGCCAGCCGCCGTCGTGCGGCGGCACAAACTTATCTAAGTAGTTGAGCTTTAAGATCCCGAACGCGCCGGCTAGCTCGGGCTTAGATCGCGGCCAATCTTCGTGCTCGCGCGATACGCCATTGTGCATCGGGCTCGCTAGCGTAAACCTCGTCGGGAGTAGCACCGGTTTGTTTAAGGTTGGCGTCAAGGCTCACGCGATTGTCAAACACAAAGCACTCGCCTTGCCACTCGCCCTGTGGGTTGGGCATTTGCGCCAGATAGTTGAGTATGCCACCCTCCAACTGGTAGACGGATACGCCTAAATCTGCCATCCAGGCGCTGGCTTTTTCGCAGCGAATGCCGCCGGTACAGTACATAGCGAGTTTTTTCCCCTCTGCCCGCCATCGTGGAAGATTTTGTTCAATATATTTTGGGAAGTCACGAAAATTTCTAACTTGTGGGTTCACGGCATTATTAAAGTGCCCCATTTGATATTCGAAGCTATTGCGATTGTCGATCACCACGACGTCGTCACGCGCAATTAACTCCCTCCAAGCCTCAGGGTTGACCTTAATACCTGTTTTCTTCGTGGGATCTACGCTCTCAATCCCTAGTGGTACGATCTCTTTCTTTAAATGAATTTTTAAGCGACCAAATGGTTTAACAGCGCAGCGTGTGCGTTGGTAGGTAATACCCGCGAACATTCCGTGGAAATTAGCGTGCAAAGTCAACGCCTCGATAAATGCATCGAGTTGCGCGGCAGTTCCTGCAAGCATGCCATTGATGCCTTCACTGGCGACCAAGATACTGCCCGTAAGATTTTCCGTGACCGTAGTTAGATCGTTGACTATGGCTTTAGGGTCGGCAAGTCGCACGAATTTATAGAATACGATGTGAAATAACGAGGGAATAGTCATACTTGCCATAATAGGGTAGTTAATGCCATCACCTTAATCTCCGGTTCGGATACGCATCAATTTCATTCAGCATTTCCGGTCCACCCAACGCCTGCATCTGGTGCATTATCCAATCATGTCGCTGCAGAATATAGCGCGAGGGTTTGGTAACAAAAAAACGTTGCGGATTGGGTAATACCGCTGCCATTAATGATGCGTCTTGCCGTGTCAAGCGTGACGCGGGTTTATGGAAAAAATATTCGGAAGCAGCTTCGGCGCCGTAAATCCCATCGCCGAATTCCGCAACGTTAAGGTATATTTCCAATATGCGACGCTTGGGTAAAAAGCATTCAATTAACACCGTGAAGTACGCCTCTAGCCCTTTACGTAGATAACTACGGTCTGACCAGAGGAATAAGTTTTTTGCCACTTGTTGGCTGATGGTGCTTGCGCCCAAGATTTTGTGACTGTGCTGATTTAGAGCATAGGCTTTTTCAATAGCCTGCACGTCAAATCCCCAATGCGCAGGAAATTTTTGGTCTTCGGATGCCACCACTGCTAACGCGAGGTTAGGTGATATTTCGTTTAAATTTACCCAGGCATGACGGAACACGTAAGTGTTATCGCCGCGCAATATAGCGGCGCCCCGCGATTCGAGCATGAATGCGCTGACGGATGGATTGACTCGTTTGCATAGGAATACCAGCGTCGTGGAGATTGCCAGCAGGGCAATAAGGGAAATAAAAAAGGCGCGCAGCACTCTTGTTAGCCAAGATTTCTTGCGCGACATTTTTTTTCTTGGTGTAGGTTTTATGGCGTGATTCTACGCACGCTGCGCATGATGACCGGATCAAGGGGAACATCGTCGAAGCCGCGTCTATTGCCGGTTTTTACCGCAGCAATTTTATCAATAACATCCATTCCATCCGTGACCTTAGCAAATACCGCGTAGCCAAAGTTGCCGCGCTGGTTGTCAAGAGCATTGTTGTCCTTTAAGTTGACAAAGAATTGGGAGGTGGCGCTATTAATATCGTTGGTGCGGGCCATAGATAGGCTACCACGGGTATTTTTTAAACCATTGTCAGCCTCGTTTTTAATCGATGCTCGGGGCTTTTTTTGGGTCATATCTTCCAGAAACCCGCCCCCTTGAATAACGAATCCGGGGATTATTCGGTGAAATATGCTGGCATCGAAGAAGCCATCATCGACGTATTTTAGGAAATTGGCGACCGATAGCGGCGCCTCTTTCTCAAAAAATTCTACGGTAAAATTTCCTAGGGAGGTTTCGACACGGATCATGAACTTGTCCTACGGTTGACTAAATAGCGCCGCGCGTGACGCGGGGTTTGTTCGAGAAGTCTAAATGAGTTTCGATTGCTGTAAAGCCGTGTTTTTTTAATAACGTTACGATATCCCCCGCTTGTGCGCAACCATGCTCCAAAATTAACCATCCTGATTTATTGAGATGTGAGGCCGCGCCCGCAACGATCAGATTGAAAGCCTCAAGGCCGCTGGGGCCGGGCGATAAAGCGATCGAAGGTTCCGCTTTCAACAGCTTCAATGACGGATCGTTTGAAGCGACATAGGGCGGATTCGAAACAATGAGGTCGAAGCGTTGGCCAGGCGTGGCATCGAACCACGATCCTTGGCGCCAATGAATTCTGGTGAATCCGAATTGCCTGGAATTCTCGCGAGCGATGGCGAGTGCGTTCATCGATATATCGACAGCGGTGATGTGTGCTTGAGGCCTTTCGTTCGCAATGGCCAGTGCAATGGCGCCGCTACCCGTGCCTAGATCGAGAACGGCTGCGTTGGCATACGGCGGCAATAGACGTAACGCGACTTCCACCAAAGTCTCGGTTTCCGGTCGCGGAACGAGTACCGCGGGACTGACTCGTAGGTTCATCGACCAAAACTCACGGGTGCCCGTCAAATAGGCAATCGGCGTGCCCTGCTGGCGACGGACGACAAGCCTGGAAAAGGCCTGTTGCGTGCTGTCAGAAATAGAGTCGAGGCTACGTGCGATTAATGCGGAACGTGAAATTCCGAGGATAGTTGCTAACAGCAATTGAGCATCCAACCGCGGCGAATCGCTGTGCGCCTGCAGTTGGCGAGTAGCTCCACGGAGTACCTCGTTAACGGTGACCTCGTCGGCCGCGCAAGAGGGGGCGGTCACTGTCGTACTGGCGCTGCGGTTTTCGATCATTCGACTTGATGCGCGAGTTCTTCGGCCTGATGTTCTTGGTTTAATGCTTGGATGAGTTCATCCACGTGACCACCCATGACATCGTCTAATTTATACAGAGTGAGGTTAATACGATGATCGGTCACGCGGCCTTGCGGAAAGTTGTAAGTTCTTATTCGTTCCGAGCGGTCACCCGAACCCACCTGAAGTTTGCGCGATTGGGCTTGCTGAGATTGCTGCTTTTCACGTTCACTCGCGAGTAGACGCGATTTTAGCAGGGACATGGCGCGTGAACGGTTTTTGTGCTGCGAGCGCTCATCTTGGCACTCCACCACGACTCCGCTAGGTATATGAGTGATGCGAATAGCAGAGTCCGTTTTATTGACGTGCTGGCCACCGGCGCCTGAGGCGCGAAAAGTGTCTATGCGTAAATCGGCAGGATTTAAGTCCACCGCCTGAACTTCGTCGAGTTCGGGTAAAATTGCCACAGTGCAGGCCGAGGTGTGAATGCGGCCTTGAGCTTCCGTTGCGGGAACGCGCTGCACGCGATGCGTGCCGGATTCGAATTTCAGTAGCGAATAGGCTCCTCGCCCAATCACTCGACTGATTATTTCTTTATAGCCACCATGTTCTCCGGAGCTTTCGCTTAATACTTCCACTGCCCAAGATTTTGATTCTGCATAGCGCGTGTACATTCGGAATAAATCGCCCGCAAATATAGCGGCTTCATCGCCACCCGTGCCAGCACGTACTTCGAGAAAAATATTGCTGTCGTCATTAGGGTCTTTGGGAACGAGTAAGCGTTGTAGCTGAAGCTCTTCGGCAGCAATCTTGGGCGTTATCGCGGCAATTTCTTCGAGACCCATAGCCTGTATGGCAGAATCGGAGTCCGCGCAAAGCTCATGAGCAATCGCTATATCTCCTTCCAAAGAAATAAATCGTCGATAGCCATCTACTAATGGGCCTAGTTTCGAGTACTCCATCGACAGTTCACGAAATTGATTTTGACGCGATATCACGCCCGGATCCGAAAGCAGCCGGCTGATTTCCTCAAAGCGTTCGTCGAGTTTTTCGAGTTTTCGACGGATAGAGTCTTTCATTAGCGATCACGCTCGTCGGTCAATAGTCGGGTGATAGCCTCGGCCAGGCTTGAGTCGGTCAGTTCGGCAGCCTTACGCAGCGCCTGTGTTGGCGAATGGAGCAGACGATTGGTTAAGGTACTGGCGAGATACTCCAGCACTTCGTCATGATTTTTGCCGGAGCCAAGCAGACGCCGCGCTTGCTCTAATGTTTGTAATCGGATGCTATCCGCTTGAGCACGTAGCACGCGAATAGCGGGTCCTGCATCGCTGGCTCTTGATTCGATGAGAAATCGTGCAACTTCTTCTTCGATTAAAATCTTGGCGCTGTCGGCCGCTATTTCGCGTTGTTGACGGTTCTCATCGACTTGTTGCTGTAAGTCATCGATAGAAAAAAGGTAGATATCTTCAAGGTCAGCAACGGAAGGCTCGATATCGCGCGGTACTGCAAGATCAACCATGAATATGGGACGGTGCTTACGGGCACGAATTGCCGCGGTCGCCGCGCGTTTAGTGACGATAGGTGTAGGACTAGCGGTACAGCTGATGACGATGTCAGCGGCTATTAATTCACCATCGATATCGCTTAGATTGACGGCGTGGGCCTTTAACTCCTCGGCCAGCGTCTGGGCACGCCCTAAGCTGCGATTGGCGATGACCATGCGCTTGACACCTTGCGAGGCTAAATGCCTTGCGGTCAGACCAATCATCTCGCCAGCTCCGATGAGCAACGCGCTGCGTGCGCTTAAATCTGAATAAACACGTTTCGCGAGGTTCACTGTTGCCGAGGCAATCGATACTGCATTGGCCCCGATACGGGTCTCGGTACGCACCCGTTTAGCCGTGGAAAAAGTAGCTTGAAATAACTTGTTGAGAACGGGTCCGGTAGTTCCTTCCTCTTGGGCAATACGATAGGCTTCTTTAAGTTGACCAAGAATTTGAACTTCCCCCAATACCATTGAGTCAAGACCCGAAGCCACGCTAAAGGCATGGGTTATCGCGTAATGCTCTTGATGGTGGTACAAGCTTGCCGATAGATCGCAACTATCGTGATGCTGCGCCAGCCATTTTGATAAATCTGCTCCGCCGGCCGTGCCAGCCCAATATAGCTCGGTTCGATTGCACGTTGATAAGATGACTATTTCCGCCACGCCACCGGCGTGTTTCAACGAGCGCAACGCCCTAAGCAGCCTTTCGTCGCTGAAGGCGACCTTTTCTCGTGTTTCGACGGGGGCCGTCTTATGATTAATGCCAAGGATATTGAATGCCATATTCGCTATAGTGCGACCGTGTCGTCGATTTCTCGGGTATTTTATACTGTCGCGGCCGAGATAGCCCTTATGCATAAAGAACCTCGAAAAGTGGCGAGCCAATTGCTGCTGGGTCTGGCCTTTGGTTGGGTGCTGGTCGCGTGTGTGGCGCTGCGGCCCGTACGGGCGCCTATATCCTGGTCACAGCGCGTTATTGCGCTTCAAAACAACCCTTCGTGGGACTTAAGTGGCCGAGTGGCTGTTGCCGTTGGAACCGAAGGGTGGCAAGCCACTCTAGATTGGCGGCAGCGTGCGACCTTGAGCGAGCTGCACCTTGCGGGGCCTTTGGGGTTACATGCCATGAGTTTAAGAAACACGCCGGCAGGTCTTTCAATCGACGGTGCACCACCTAGTGACCTTAATGTAACTCAGTTGCAGGAGCGCTTGGGATTCGAACTACCCTTAGAACACTTGAAGTTTTGGCTACTGGGTGTGCCTGATCCTTCGACAACGTTTGAAATGTCGATGAATGCCGTGGGTCGAGTGGAGCATTTGATGCAGGCGGATTGGACGATGGACTATGATCGGTATGGAGCGCTGCATGGCGACTGGCTGCCGGCACATTTAATTTTGCAACACGCGGGCGTTCGTGTGCGAATTTCCGTTGATCGCTGGACTTTAGCCCCGTGAGCCGCAACGCGGTGATTGAACGTCCAGCGTCCTGTTGGCCGGCACCAGCAAAGCTCAACTTGTTTCTGCTTGTATTAGGCAGGCGGCCGGATGGTTTTCACGAGCTACAAACTTGCTTTCAGTTTGTAGATCTGTGTGATGAAATTCACTTTGCAGTGCGCGTCGACGGTAAGATTCATCGCTCTGACGTAAGCTCTGGTGTGCCCCACGAGTCGGATTTGTGCGTGCGCGCGGCGCGGGCCTTGCAGCAGGCGACGGGTTGTCATTTGGGTGCAGATATTAAATTGATAAAGCGCATCCCGATGGGAGCCGGATTAGGGGGTGGTAGTTCGGACGCGGCAACTACGCTAGTTGCGCTTAACTACCTCTGGAAATTGCGCCGTTCGGTACAAGAATTGGCGGCGTTGGGTTTACGATTAGGTGCGGATGTGCCGGTTTTCGTGCACGGGCGGGCCGCTTGGGCGGAAGGAATTGGCGAGCGTTTGACGCCGTTATATCCGCCAATGGCTCCAAAAGAAGATAACTATCTGATTTTAAAGCCTAATATTGCCATTAGTACTGCGCAAGTGTTTGCTGCTCCTGAATTGACAAGAAATTCGGCGCCCATCACAATTAGCGGTTTTATGGCGTCCGGTGGCCCCAACGATTGTTTGGGGGTTGTGGGTCGTTACAGTGAAGTGGCGGGCGCAATCGCTTGGTTGTCGGGTTTCGGTAAGGCGCGCCTGACCGGTACCGGTGCTTGCGTGTTCATAACTTGCGAATCGCGCGATCGAGCTCGTGCGATCGCGCGGGAAGTGCCGGCAGCGTTTGAGGCGTTCGTGGTTCGCGGGCTAAATAATTCACCCCTGCAGGCACGACTGGCCGCTGGTTGAATTTGGTATCATTTTTTAGATGATTGTTTTTTTGTTGGGGTGTCGCCAAGTGGTAAGGCAGCGGGTTTTGATCCCGCCATTCGGAGGTTCGAATCCTTCCACCCCAGCCAGTTTGAGTAAGCTATGTCACGACCTACTGAATTAGATTCACTGTCGATTTCATTATTCGCGGGTAATGCGAATCCTGCGCTTGCCCAGGAAATAGCGCGTCACCTTCGGTTGCCCTTGGGCCGTGCACATGTCGGTCGCTTTAGCGACGGTGAAGTGAATGTTGAACTCATGGAAAATGTCCGTGGCCGTGATGTTTTTATTGTGCAATCGACATGTCCGCCCGCCAATGATCATTTAATGGAGTTGTTGATGATGACCGATGCGTGCAAGCGGGCATCTGCGAAGCGCGTGACGGCGGTGGTGCCTTATTTCGGCTATGCCCGGCAGGATCGGCGGCCGCGCGCCACGCGCGTGGCGATTGGTGCCAAATTGGTGGCTAATATGATTACCATCGCAGGCGTGGATCGATTATTAACGGTGGACTTACACGCGGACCAGATTCAGGGTTTTTTTGATATTCCAGTGGATAATGTGTACGCCTCGCCGGTGCTATTAGGCGATGCTTGGCGACAAAAATTTGACCGCATCGTAGTGGTATCACCCGACGTCGGTGGCGTGGTACGCGCTCGGGCGCTAGCAAAACGTTTGGATGATGCGGATCTGGCTATTATCGATAAACGCAGGCCGCGACCAAATGAGTCTAAGGTAATGAATATCATCGGTGAAGTCGCCGGCCGAAACTGCGTGCTGATTGACGATATGGTGGATACCGCGGGGACTTTATGTCATGCCGCAGAAGCCTTAAAAGAGGAAGGTGCTGCTCAAGTGGTCGCCTACATTACTCATGCGGTGCTTTCGGGCGCTGCGCTGGAACGAATTTCGAATTCGGTCATTGATCAATTGGTGGTAACCAATACTATTCCGCTATCAAGCACGGCTAATGCTTGTGCAAAAATTCGTCAACTTAGCGTAGCGGGCTTGTTAGCAGAGACCATTCGACGTATCAGCGATGAAGAGTCGGTGAGCTCTCTTTATATAGATTGAGCTTATTTTTAAGAATTTGGTGGGTGTCCTTGCAACTGGTCGCGGTGTGAGGGTGTTGTTTTTGATGTAACTGGAGAAGATTATGAAGACCTCTTTTGAACTCATCGCCGAGTTCCGCGAGATGCAAGGCAAAGGTGCGAGCCGCCGCCTGCGTCACGAAGGATTAGTGCCGGCGATTTTATATGGCGGCCAAGCGGCTGCCCGTACGTTGGCAGTAAGCCATCAGAAGCTTTTGATCATGCTCGAAAATGAGCGTTTTTATTCCACCATTTTAAATATTAAGGTGGGCGATGAGTCGCAGGCTGCAATTTTGAAAGATGTGCAGCGCCACCCGTACAAGAATGCGATTACGCATATCGATTTGCAGCGCGTGGAAGAGAACGAGAGGATTCGTATCAGTATTCCGTTGCACTTTAAGGGGGCGGCGGTATCGCCAGGCGTAAAGACCCAAGGTGGAATTGTCTCGCATATGCGCAACGACGTCGAAGTGAGCTGTCTGCCGCGAGATCTACCTGAGTTTATCGAAGTCGATATTTCGGGACTATCACTGAATGAAAGTATCCACTTATCGCAGCTCAAAATTCCGGAGGGTGTGCAACTTCTGGAGTTAGTTAAGGAAGATGCGGCGGTCGTGGCAATTCATAGTCCACGTGCTGAGGAGGCCGAACCCACGGCAACCGCAGCGACGGCAGCCCCTGCGGATGGTGCGGCGGCGGCGCCAGCGGCAGCAGCGGGTGGTGATGCAACTAAGAAGGCCGACCCTGCTAAGAAGGATGATGCGAAGAAGGAACCCGCTAAGAAAGACGCGAAGAAGTAATTTTTCACGTGCAACTTAGCGGTGAGGCCGTTTCAGTGGCGGCCTTTTTCCATTTTTCGGTGCGTTGCTTGAACGGGTGAGTGGATGTCGGGACTACCAATACGCATAATCGTCGGTCTTGGAAATCCAGGGCCCGAACACTTGTTGACTCGCCACAATGCGGGTTACTGGTTTGTGGACTTATTGGCCCGGCGACATGGCGGTGAGTTCCGAGATTATCGGAAATATTCGGGCGAGACCGCACGAGTGACCATCGGTGCCCGAGAACTGGTTTTATTAAAACCCACGACCTACATGAATCGCAGTGGTCTGTCGATTCGTCAGCTCAGTGAATTTTATAAAATAGCACCCGAAGAGGTCTTGGTAGTTCATGATGAGCTTGATCTGCCGGTGGGTAGTACTCGCCTGAAGCAGGGCGGTGGGCATGGCGGACATAATGGCTTACGGGATGCGATCGCGCATATTGGCGAAAGTTTTTGGCGCTTGCGTTTAGGTGTAGGCCATCCTGGGAATAAGGCCGACGTAATTGATTATGTCTTGACTCGTGCTCCACGCGCCGAAGAAGATTCGATTTTGGAAGCCGTTGGGGCCGCCGCCGATTGCATACCCTTATTATTAGAACACGGTGCTGAAAGAGTGATGCTGAAGTTACACACCCGCGCTGGGAAAACTTAATGCCTATACGATGTGGAATTGTTGGGTTACCGAATGTAGGGAAGTCCACGCTTTTTAATGCGCTGACACGGGCACAAATCGCCGCTGAGAATTATCCGTTTTGTACCATTGATCCAAACGTGGGAGTGGTTCCGGTTCCCGATCCGCGATTGCAATGTTTGGCGGCTATCGTGAACCCTGAACGGATATTGCCTACCACAGTAGAGTTTGTAGACATTGCGGGATTGGTCGCCGGCGCTTCCAAAGGTGAAGGTTTGGGAAATAAGTTTTTGGCGCACATTCGTGAGGTGGATGCGATCGCGCACGTGGTGCGATGTTTCGAGAATGACGACATTATTCACGTGGCTGGGAAGATCGACCCGGCGAATGATATCGAAGTAATCAATACAGAGTTGGCACTGGCGGATTTGGACAGCGTGGACCGTGCGTATCAAAAGGCCGTAAAATCAGCCAAGACGGCGGATAAAGATGCGGTTAAGGCGCGTGATTTGTTGGAAAAAGTGCGCCATCAATTGAATTTGGCGAAACCAGTGCGTTTGCTAAACCTTGATACGAACGAGCGACTGTTATTGCGCGATTTACATTTGTTGACTGACAAACCAGTAATGTTCGTCGCCAATGTGGATGAGAGTGGTTTTGCCAATAACCCACGGTTAGATCACGTGCGCGAGTTGGCGAAGCTTGAAGGCGCTATTGTGGTACCCGTCTGCGCAGCGATTGAAGCGGAGATTGCGCAGCTGGAAGAGGCGGATCGAGCGGATTTCTTAAAAGAATTGAAATTGGATGAGCCCGGACTCAATCGGGTCATTCGCGGCGGTTATTCGCTGCTCGGCTTGCAGACTTATTTTACGGCTGGGATTAAGGAAGTGCGGGCTTGGACTGTACATATGGGAGCTACCGCGCCGCAGGCTGCCGGCGTGATTCATACGGATTTTGAGCGTGGGTTCATTCGAGCCGAGGTTATCGGGTACGATGATTTCATCGCCTGTAAAGGTGAAGCGGGCGCCAAAGATAAGGGGAAATTGCGCCTGGAAGGCAAGGAATATGTCGTGCGTGAAGGCGATGTGATGCATTTTCGCTTTAACGTTTGAGGGACTTTGTGCCTGAGGCAGTCACAGTCGCTTGACACGAGCAGGGATGCTTAAGGACAATCGCGACCCCGTTTGGGCTGCTAAGTTTGCTGATAGGGTTTTTGGACGTGTTCTGGATAGTTTTATAAGGATAATTGGTGAGGTAGCTCAGCTGGTTAGAGCGTGGCACTCATAATGCCGAGGTCGAGGGTTCGAGTCCCTCTCTCACCACCACTTCCCTTTACGCTTAACTTATGTGCTCGCATTCGGACGCGCTAAGTGATTTGCTGTGGATATTTATTCACAACATCTTCACAGCAAATATTGTAAGTTCAAGAAGGAATTGTTATCGGGTAGGAGTCTGAGGGCAGAATGATGGTCGAACGAGTATGTACGATCCGGCGATTGACTGGACTTGTGTTGATATCCATCGCGACGTGGAACGCACATGCGGCCGAGGAAGACAGTCCCATTCAGGGGTGCAAGAGTGGTTCAGAGAACGAGAGTTTCTATAGTCGCTTGAAAGACAGCTATGCCGCCCACTATGCATGGGATGGTGGCGATGTCACCGCGCCTGCTGTAAAAGTAGTCGGAGGAGCGGAGATACCGGAGTCCAACCCGCCTTGGCCTTATGCCACCTGGAATGTCGGCGGTACTGAGGCTATCGGCGTCGAGAACATGTCCTACAACGCACTGATGGATGCGCTGTATTGCGGTAAAAGCGGTCAGAAGTTGAAAGATAGCCGCTTCACGGTTTATGGATGGGTCGAGCCCGGTGGCAATCTGAGCACTTCTCACACTCGGTACAACTATAGTACTGGGACTGGCGGAAACTATCCCGCCGCATATTCGTTTGAGCCGAATACTCTGCAGGTGGACCAGATGGCCCTCTATTTGGAGCGTACGCCGGATGAGATTCAGCGCGATCACTTCGACTGGGGCTTTCGTGTCACCGGACTATACGGAACCGACTATAAATATACGTTTAGCAACGGCATCTTAAGCAATCAATATACAAACAGAGCCAAGCAGTATGGATTTGATCCAGTAATGTACTACGTTGATCTATGGTTCCCAAAAATTGCACAAGGGGAAAATATTCGTATCGGCCGCTACATTTCGATTCCTGACATCGAAGCACAGCTCGCCCCCAACAATCTCACCTATAGTCATTCTTTGCTCTATAGCTACGATCCCTACACCAAGAATGGAATTGTCAGCACTACCAAACTCAGCAAGAACTGGCAGATACAGGCTGAAATTTCATCGGGTAACGACGTGGCACCATGGGTCAAAAGTGAACGGCAATGGACGCCTGCGGCGTGCGTCGTTTGGACCTCGAATTCCGGGAACGATACTATCTACCCGTGCATGAATACTCTGAATGATAGTCGCTGGCGCTGGAACAATGTGCAGCACGCGGTGGTAACGTGGTATCACAAATTCAACTCTCAGTGGCATACCGATAGTGAGCTTTGGTACATGTGGCAAAGCCATACGCCGAACGTCAACAATGTCGATGGTGCGGCCTACCTCGCTCAAGCCTATTCCTATCTCAAATTTGGCGCTCCGAGCGGGGCTCAGTGCAATCCCGCTGTGGCGTTCTGCTATTCCTATGAGTGGGCGTTCGTCAATTACATTAATTATCAGGCTGGACCTCGTGACATGGTCACATGGCGCACAGACTACCTGAACGACGCACGGGGGTAGCGCACGGGTTTCAAGACCCGGTATTTTGAATTTGATTTAAGCTATACCCACTGGGTCGGCGACATGCTTGAGCTTCGTCCCGAATTGCGGTTCGAGCATTCGCGCGAAGTAGACGCGTATGACAATCCGTCAGCTACGCCGGGCGGGGGTCGACATTCGCAACTTATGTTTTCTGCTGACGCCATTTTTCATTTTTAAGGCGCCAAGCACGAGCCGAAAGCGAGCCGAAAGCGAGCCGAAAGGGCGCCGAAACTGTCCGTCAACCTAATCCAATTTTGTTTCGCGGTGGACCCGGAAAATCGGCAAAGGCGGGGGCTCCAGCGTGAGCTCCGACCAATTCACGAACCGCCCGTACTGCTTGGTCGATGGCGGAGTGTACATAGGCATAAGCACCTGAGTCGGAGTTCGCGATTGCTATTCGCCCCCATCCTTTGCGGGCCGTTTCAATGGGCAGCGGACCATCAGGCCAGAATTGATCCCACGGGCGCATATATTCGTACGCATAGCCGTGCGCCCAACGGTTCACGGTGATGGCCTCAATATCGCGGGCCGCGCTAAATCCGGCACTTGATAACGTCCTGTCCAGTAGGTCACGTACTTCCCATTCGATTTTCTCAAAACTCAAGCTTTGTAGCAGCGCCCGTCCGGCATCGGCCTGTTCGCGCGGTGACGGCCCCAGGTGGGTAGACAGTGGCACTTTTGAGAGGTGCAGAATGACGGGTTCTTGCGGGTTTTGCGTGAAGTGATAGGTGCCCATCGAGACTGGGAAATCAATTCGAACCTCACGCCAAAAGCTACCCGACGTAGAGATACTGGAAATTTTTAAGGCATCGAAGGAGGTCCAATTTCTTATTTGTACATTGGTGTAGATCAGCGGCACTTTGTGTTGATCTTTGAGCGCCGTGATCTGCACTTCGGAAAGTTCGTTGGTGATATACGGGATGACTCGGTGCCAACAAGCAAGAATTACATGGTTGGCGGTTACCTTGGCGAGTTTGCCATGACGGGCATAGGTTACTGCGACTGTTGTCGCGCTAGCGGGATTGCCCGCGTGGGCGACGTTGACAACGGTAGAGTCTAAACGAATGCGTGCTGGAGACTTCGGGTCATCAAGTTTCTGATAATTTACTGCAGTCGTCGTGAGTGTTTCCATGCTCATCGTCGGCACAGACTCAAAACTTAAGGCTCGCAATAAAGCTTTGGCGACCCCATGGTTCCCGTCGGGAAAATGGTAAATATATTGATCGGGATCGGTGAGCGCTAGCCGCCCTGTAGGACTCATGCTCTTGTGAGGCGTAGTCCCAAGATCCATGCCTGAAAATCCCGGGTTACCGTTTCCCCAGGCGTCCAGCGCGCCGGTTGCATCAATCCCTACCCCGAAATAACCAACGGTGGATTCTTGGTAGACGTCAACCAGTTGCGGATCGACTTTAGCAATAGTCAATAAAAATTCCTGGTAGGTCTTTTGAGAGAGGTAATCAAGTTTTTCGGCTCGCGAAAGTCCTGGTAAATAATCAGGCGGATGATCAATGAGTTGAATGAGATCGATTTTTGCGCGGGCCGAGAGCGGAGTCTTCGGAACCCACTCCGCCGCTTTGCCGGTGCGATGTACAAGAGTATCGGTGCCAAATTTTTCCTTTGAGAAAAACCAGGCATTTTGGAGTGAACGTTTTTCGTTCCAGGTGGTATCGTAATATGACGTCTTGAATCGCTGCAGATCTAGACCGATGTCTTGTAGAAGGGTGCTGACCGCGGGGGAGAAATAGCTCGGGCTTTGCAATGATTCTGAGCCACCGTAGCCGATTAATTTTTGGCCGTTTGATGCTTCAAATTCGTTGCGCCGCGCGTGACCGCCAAAATCGTCATGATTTTCGAGAATGAGTACGCGAGCATCTTTTCCGACACGCTGACGATAGAGTACGGCCGCGGCGAGACCTGAAATGCCGCCGCCTACCACCACTAGATCATAGTGTTCGCGAGTATCTTCAATGGGTCCGGCTTTGGTCCAGAAGGTGCCATCGCGCAGTTGATGAGCTACCCGATTGGCACCCGGGTGTTGGCCCCGGTCACCGAGTTTTGCGGGTGGGTAGGTGGCGGCAGACTGAGTCGCTTGGGTTTGTTTTGCGGCGACATTATTCATCGCAGCACCCACTACGGTCGTGCCCACCACAGCACTCGCTACGCCGTCTAAAAAATCACGCCGCGTGATGGGCTGGTCCATTCCTAGATGACGTTTGCGAATTTGGGTCATAAGAGGCTCTTACTGGTTTAATGTCATGAGTGTACTATCATGTCACAACAAAAATCGTTCTAGCGAAGGCAATAAAATGACTCACTTGATGCGTTTGACCGCTCTCATAGTCGTGGTGGTTGCTCCTGCTATGAGTAAGGCGGCTGATTCTTTCGTCCACTCCTCGCTTACTCTGCGCGCTACGGATGTGATTGCTACGGGTAACGAATGGATTTCTCTGCCGGATATTCGGGTTTCGGACGGAGCGCTGGCAACTTTTAATGCCCTATCAATGCGCGATCGAGGTTTATTGCAGGCTAGTGGTGAGTCGCGGCCGGTGCTGGAGCCCTATTTCAAGGTGGGTGATAAAAAACTTGAGCTGCACGATCTGTCGTGGACATTATTGGAATACTGGATACCTCAGGCGCGAGAAACTGTGGACGGGTTAGAGTTAACCCTAACGTATTGCGCACCCAATGGATATCGTGCTGCATTTGTGCGGTTGACTGTTACCAATCACCGGCTGGAGCCGGTTCCGGTCACTCTTGGGATGAAGTCTTCTTTCGGTCGGTTAAGTCGGGTGACTTATGTACCGGTTGCTTTGAGGGGCGAGCGCAGTGTGGCACCCACCGCTTGGGTTGAGCCGGGAGAGGCGTATAGCTATATCACCAATGACACGCGATTTTCATGGGCGATTGTCCATCCAGGATCCAAGGCCACATTAGGATCGCCACCGCTTACGCTGTCGCCTGAGGCGGATGCTGCTCATACAGAGATACTTAAGACAGGTGAGGCGACCGAAGCTTTATTTGTATTGGCGGTGGGGGTTGAGGAATTCAGTTCGGCGCATAACGCGCGTTCGTTGCGCGAGATATTAGATCGGTCGGGATCTGATGCCGTACTGAATGAGGCTGCCGCATGGTGCAAAGCGCGTACTCGAACCACGGGTCATGCAGATCTTGATCTCGTAATGAATCGCAATTTTCTCTTCACCGAGCTCTACGCCTGGGGTCGCACCATTGATACAGAGCAATTAGTCGGGGTCACTTCGCGCAGTCCACGCTACTATGTGTCGGCTGCGTATTGGGATCGGGACGCGATGCTGTGGAGCTTTCCGGGGTTATTGGATGTGGACACGCCTGCGGCACGAGAGGCTTTAGATTATGCACTGACCACTCAGTTGCGGAACACGGGAACCCATAGTCGATTTATTGATGGGATAGTGCTGGAGGATGGATTTCAGTTGGATGAAGGTGTCGCGCCGATTATTGCACTGAGTTCCTATATGCGCGCTACTAATGACGTAAATTTTTTGACCGCACATCGTGATGCAGTTTATTTTCTTCGTGATCGACTTCTAGGTCGCTATGATTCTAATATCGGTATGTATTCGTCCCTACAAGACTCGCAGGATGAATTTCAAAAAGCACCTTTTTTGACCTACGACAACGTGTTGGCGTGGCGTGCATTATCGGATTTAGGAGTGTTGTTTCGACGGCTGAAGGATTCTACAGGTGCGGCCGAGATGAATCGCCGCGCGAAGCAACTGCACATCGCTATTCTCGCTCATACGGTGGATGCAGTGCCGGGTGCATCGGGGTCGGTATTTGCGGCCGCAACGGATGGAAGTCAATTTGTGCATACCGATATCCCGCCGGGGTCGCTCATGAAATTGCCGACGTTAGGATTTATTTCTGAAGACGATCCCTTGTTTGTGCGAACCTATAATTGGTTGCACTCGGTAAATTATGCATATTCGTATTACGATAAGCGCTATGGAATACCGGGAAGTTATCGTCTTCCCATTACCACATCGTGGGTGATTGCTGATGAGTTGTTGCTCAAGCGTTCACGCGAGCGGGCGCAGAGCATACTGCTCGCGAGCACGTGGGATGCTGGGATTATCTCAGAAGGAATTGACCCTGATACGGCGAAAATGGATATTGCGGGTGGGGCCTTTGCTACTGCGGCGGGATATGTCGCGCATGCTATTTGTGCGGTGGCGTGTCTGCCGCGGCCCTAACAATGCCTACCGCGGCTTCGCAAAGGGGCGCGGGCGGCGTTCAACTGCGGCTTCCACAAAGTCTTCTGGCTATCCAGCCAGTAACTCAAAGCTCGCCTTCGTCCCGGTCGTCGCAGACGATGATATCCACACATCGAACATACCTGGCTCCGCAATGCGAGCCAAGTCGGTAGTTATAAATTCGAGATCATGACGCCCTAAATCAAATTGTACCGTCTCTGCTTGCCCAGACGATAATGAAACCTTGCGGAACGCTTTTAGGAGCCGCACGGGCTGCACGATGCTTGCGACGCGATCATGGATGTAGAGTTGCGCGGTTTCTTCGGCATCGCGTTTGCCGTGATTGGTGAGTGTGGTGCTGACGGTGACTTTGCCGTCCCACTGCATCTGTATCTTATCGACGCTGGGCGTACTATATTTAATCTCACCGTAGGTTAGGCCATGGCCGAAGGGGTAGAGTGCTTGGTTGGGTATGCCAATGAAGTGCGAAGTAAAAGGTTCGGTGGCAGAATCGGTGGGACGACCCGAAGATTCGTGGCAGTAATAGTAGGGGACTTGGCCCGGAACAATCGGGAAGCTCATGGGTAAGCGGCCGGAGGGGGCGGCGTCACCAAATAATAGGTCGGCGATGGCACTGCCCGATTCAGTGCCTAAAAACCAAGTAACAAGGATGGCTTGGGCGTTACGCACCGCGCCGGTCAGTGCTAGCGCGCGGCCATTTTTCAAAATCACAATGACGGGCTTGCCGGTGGCTGCCACCGCCTCTGCCAGTGCTTGTTGAGCAGCGGGGACTATAATCTCAGGGCGTGAGGAGGACTCACCAGACATATCGTTGGATTCGCCGATAGCAAGCAATACGATGTCGGCATTAGTGGCAGCAGCTACAGCAGACTCAATACCACCGGGCAGGGGTTTCTCAATATCCGAACCGGCCACCACAGTGAGGCTTGCGCCATCGTGAAGAGCCGCCTTAATTCCAACGTCTAACGCGGTAGGTTTGACACCTGTAAAGATAGGTTGCCACGGACCGTTCAGATGTAAATCGCCTGTGCCGAATGGACCGATCAATGCAATGCGTTGACCGGACTTCGCGAGCGGCAATAAACCGCCTTCATTCTTGAGTAACACAATCGATTTAATCGCAGCCTCACGAGCTAACGGTCGATGCGCCTTAATGTGCAAGGCTTCGCTATTGCGGTTGCCATCCAGGCGACGGAACGGATCGTCGAATAGACCCGCCGCTTCTTTGACTTTCAAGAGTCGAGCAACGGCGCGGTCGAGTACTTCCATGGGCACTAGTTTGGCGCGCACAAGCTCAGGTAAATAATGCAGGAATATGCCGCTGATCATGCTGACATCGCAACCGGCGAGTATCGCCAAGCGGGCTGCGTCGCGTTCATCGACTGCGAAACCGTGTTTGACCAATTCTTTTTCGCTCTCGAAGTCGGAGACGACCGCACCTTGGAATCCCAGTTCATCGCGCAGGATGCCGGTGAGTAGTCGATGATTGCCGGTGTTAGGCACCCCGTCGATCGTATTAAACGATACCATGGTCATCATGGCACCCGCTTTATACGCCGCGGCAAAGGGCGGCAAATAAACACTGTGCAGTATCCGTTCAGTGATGGGTGCGCCGGCATAGTCGAGTCCGGCTTCGGCAGCACCGTAGGCGGCAAAGTGTTTGGGGCAGGCGAGTAGGCTGTCGGCATTGCTGGGCGAGGTCCCTTGGAAGCCCTCCACTCTGGCAGCCGCAAACAGTGTTCCTAGCAGCACGTCCTCTCCGGCGGCTTCAACGACACGGCCCCAGCGCTGATCGCGCGCGATATCGACCATGGGCGCGTAGGTCATATCATGTCCCGCCGCGCTGGCTTCGATTGCCGAGGCACGCGCCGTACGCCGGGCAAGATCAGGTTCAAAGCTTGCCGCTTCACCGACCGGCACCGGGAAGACGGTATGAAAGCCGTGAATGATGTCGCCTGCACAGAGTAGGGGGATTCCTAAGCGAGACTCCTTGACGGCAGCGTGTTGCGCAAGCCGCATCAGATCGAGCGTCAGTGGCGACATCACCATCCCAACTTTGCCGGCTCGAATGCGGACAAGCTGGGCTTTATGGTTTGCTATAGCGGCGGCGAGATTGGCTTTTCGCTCGACCGGATTGACGGCTTTTACACCCCAAGGGTCTTCGGTGGGCGATTGGATGCCTTCGAGATTGAGTTGACCCGCTTTCTCTTGGAGGGTCATGCGGGCGATGAGAGCGGCGTGCTCATTCCGCGATGCAGTAGTTTCGGCGGCACCTGATTTTCCCAAGGCTGTCAGAGTTCCAGCCGCGAGACCTGCAAGCACGATGATTCGGCGTTCGATGTCTATTGGGTTCATTATGATTAGCGCCTTAGGTGGTAAATTCTGTACGGTTTAGTCTAATAGTTGGCGACGACATTGTCCTGTATTAGTGATTGCTCACGGGTGCACATAAGCAGCATTATCAAACCGTAGCGCCTCGCCATTTTTTAGATCGAACGACACCGTGGAAGTTGCGTCACGCCACGCGGTTCTTAATCGCTTGAGTTCCTTTGGCTTAATAGTGAAATTCTGATCGTGACTCTCCGGCGAACGAACAACAATCGTGGCGTCCATGTCGCCATCGTTATAGGCATCGATACCCACAAAGATGCGTGGGCTGCAAAACCGGAACTCTGCGTGGCGAGTTTTTGGCTCGGCAAGGGTGAGGTTAAAAGTTCCGAACTTCCCGTAGGGTATTCCAATTCGCCACGCGCCTGGGCTCCAATCAATGACGCCGGAAGGGTATTCGCCTAGTAACAATGTCCCCGCCGCAAGGTGAGGATCGTCGAAGGTAATATAGGACGGCACTAACGGTCCTTTGCGGCCTTGAATATCGACGTCTCGAGAATTTTCGTGACGAATTACAATAGTGCGATTCTTATCGTCGAAGACGTAACCCTCGTATGCGCCATGCTCTAAGTCCTTGAGTCGGCTGATCGACTTTCCTCCGACGGTGATGGAGTTTGGGAGGAAGGCTAAACGGAGTATGTCGGTCGATTGGGTGTCGAAAGTCGAATAGGTAACAGAATTTTCGCCGTACGCTATTCTCGTGACGACCGAAACGGAGCCCAATAAATGCGACTCATCGGCGGGAGCCCATTCGGGTACTGCCCAAAAAGCATCCATCATGCGGCGCGGGCCATCGGCAAACTCATCGGTAAACCACCATTGGTTCACGAAAGGGGCGTGGGCAGCTCCCGGAAGTCCCTGAAAATAGGTGACAAAGTTATAGGTGCGGTAAGCCTCTTCTTTGTAGGACAGGTCTCCGGTTTTCGCGTAGTAAAGCGCCTCTGCAGCGGCAAGCCGTGCGCTATGGCTATCGCAGCACTGGGGCGGGGGATTACAACAATATTCCTTGCCATCTCCCTGCTCAGTCGTCACGGTTGCTCCGTGTACGATGTACTTGGGCCATTTGGGCGTGGTTTTTACCCATTCGATTAGTTTGCGAGAATGTTCACGCCAATCGGTGTCTTTTTCAGGATGCAGCAGTACATAACGGGCAAACTCTAGTGGGATGACCTGATTCATGTTTGCCATGCTCGGATGGACATCCTCGAAGTATCCGACCCAGACGTTATTTCGCAGCGGATATTTAATCAGCCAAGCCCAGGCGCCATCCCGCACGGTTTTATACGAAGCAGTATTACCCGCACCAAGGCGAATGAGTTCATCCAGTAATATGATCGGGTCGACTACATTCGCTGAATAGCCAAACATCCCTTTGCCATTGACTTGACCATCGCGTGCGAAATTTCGATACGGCCAAGGTGAATTTAATGCATCACCTTCTTTAAAATTTTTTGCGAGTGCCTCGCCACAGCGAATCGCAGCATTGAGATACCGAGTGTTTCCGGTCATCTCATAGAGCCGAAGATATCCGTACCCGTCCTGGCCCACGACATGGGGTTCTACATAGTCTTCGCCGTGTTCGCTCCAGCCGGTGTAGCGATGAGCACCCGGATTTGCAGAGGCATAGGGGACCTGAGCCCAGACATACCCTTCTGGTGTAAGACCATTGTCGAGTTCGTAATCAACGAAATTCCGAATGAATTCCAGGGTTCTAGGATCTCCCGTGTAGGGGTAGAGACGCTCGACAAAACCCTGCAACATAGCGCGCAAATAGCCGGTGGAATTTGCCCAGTGTTCGTCCGGCTTCATTTCAAAGGTGACACGATCAAAATCGAAGCAGCAATAAAAGTAGGGGAGCCGCTGGCGATTGTACTGGTCCCACAGAATAGTCCACTGCGAGAGAAAATAGGCGGAGTAGGAATATCCAATGTTGTCAGCTATTGGCCATGGCTGCAATTTTCTCTGGTCATCCAGCTGAACGGTCCTTCCAGCAATAGTGGGTGCATTTGCTATCGACGTGACCGGAAAGAGTCGCTGCCCGATACAAACAGATGTACTTAGCGAGAGCGCGAAAAGAAAACCTGCGCCAGGTTTTATTTTTGTGATTCGAGCCACCCACCGGTGAACCCGGCGCGCAAGAGGCCCCGCCGCAGATAGGGGTTGCCGCGCATCAGTTTCCAAATTAGCCCGCTACGATAGTTTTCAACCATACCTATGATTAAACCTTGATCGATCCCCAAATAGTCGACATCGAACCAGCCGAGTCTAGGTACGAATTTACCCGTTTTGGGTAGCCATGAAAAACTAGGGTTGAATGAATCGCGAAATCCGTAGGTGGAGTATAAATATCCGCCGTATCGATTGCGCATTTCAGCTATCGCGGGTAAAACGATTTCCGGCGCAAAAGGCAGGGAGCCAATGGCACCGTTCGGAGCCAAAGTGCCATCGTCGAACAACGCGATACCTCGGCCCGCATATCCCAAAAAGCGTCGAATCTTTCCGCCGTGAGGTCGATACGCTAGACCTGGCCCATCGCAGGCAGTAAGTCCCCAGAGATTTTCACTGAAACCGCTCCAAGATTTTGGATTGGCAATGGCATAGTCGCGATTCGCATAGGTGGCACGGCGCGCGTTTTCGAAGTAGTCGATTCCCTTCGCACGCATAAACGCGTCTTGGACACCCCGTAGATCCACCCACAGCGGTGTGAATTGATGCACGAACAGTGTGGGATAAGCGAGGTAATTCTGACCGAATTCGAAGCGCCAATTTTTCTCATAAGTGGTGGTCCAAAGTTGCCACGAAGAGTCAGTCAGGGGATGCGTGGGTGAGCCGAGACCGAGCAGATAAATCAACATGCCCTCGTTAAATCCCAACCAACTTTTTTGCATGAGTCCGGTTTCAGGATTCCAACCCATCGCCACCCCGCCGTCATCGTGGGACGCCCAGTTCCAGTCAACCCTCCGGTACAGATCATCGGCGAGGGTGCGTAACTCGACCTCAATGGGATCACTCGCGTCAAAATATGCGGCACTCGTGAGCGCGCCAGATATTAAAAGGGCAGTATCTATAGTGGACAATTCGGTGTTCCGATAGCGCAAGCCAGTTTGCATGTCGAGGAAGTGATAGAAAAAGCCCCGAAAACCACTTCGACCTCGTGATTCGGGACCTTGAGGTGCACCATGAAAAAACTTTAAAGTGGTAAGCGTCCGCGCGGCACCTTGTTCCCTGGAGATATAGCCACGTTCAATACCGATGGTATAGGCGGTCAGTGCGAACCCAACTGCTGCGATACTCGAAAAAGACGGCGTTGGATAACGATCTGGAATGAGGCCATTGCTAGGATTAACCGTCTGCCAAAAATAATCAAAAGTGCGTCGCTCGAGATCATCAACCAACGCCGGATCGTTCGCATGGACTAACGTGGATGCTGAAATAGCAGAGGGATACTCGGGTTTGTTTAGCGAAACACACGCGGATAGGTTAATCAACGATACGAATGCGACGCTTGGCCAGATATTTTGCAAGGTCATCTCGCACGTCGAATTAGCGATGCAATCATAGTAAGCCAGTGTCGCGCATCCAGTCGCAAGCGGCAATCCTTTCATGAAACATACTGCCGACATCTTGCGCTAGGGCTTCAGTCGTTCACATAATGAAACATGTTTCGACGTCAAATTCTAAAATCAGCTCTGCTGGTGTCTACGAGCCAATTAGTGTTCTCCCGTTGCGTGGATGCCCTGGCAATAGCCGCCGCTAGACACGGCGGCGCTACCGGACAGCTCTTTGATTTTGCCTGGCTTAAAGGGCATGCGCGTTGGCTCGCCGGTAGTCCGTATATTGCAACTCCCAATACTTTGCCCATTGAATTTTCTAAGATGGGATATGACCAATACCAGTCGATTCACTTTCGTGAGGAGCGATCCCTTTGGTCCGATGCTGACCTTGGGTTTCAACTGCGATTTTTCCATGTGGGAAGTGGATTTATGCAGCCGGTAAGTATGTTTGAGGTCAATGCGGGCAAAGCAACTGAGATTATTTACGACCCTACAATGTTTGATTTGGATGATAGTGGTATCAATACTCGATATATGAAAGGAAAAGCTGGCTTTGCGGGTTTTCGGGTGCAGTTCGCCTCTAACTGGGAAGTGGACGTCGCTGCATTCTTGGGAGCGGCGTATTTTCGCGCGGTGGGTAGCGATGCACGGCAATACGGAATTTCAGCACGCGTGCTCGCTGTCGATACGGCGTTGAATCGCCCGGAAGAATTTCCGCGCTTCACGGCATTCTGGTTCGAGCGACCCGATAAGAATTCGAGCACATTGACGTTGTATGCGCTATTTGACTCCCCCAGCGTCGCAGGCGCGATGCGGCTCTCGTTAACGCCTGGGGGCACTCAGGTCATGGATACTGATGTGGCGTTCTACCCCCGCAGGGCGATAGAGCGTTTTGGTATTGCTCCTCTAACTAGTATGTTCTATTACGGGAAGGGTGACCGACCCGCCACCGGTGAGTGGCGCCCGGAGATTCACGATTCCGACGGTTTGTCATTATGGACAGGGGCCGGTGAATGGATTTGGCGTCCGCTGACAAATCCCCGGGACTTGCATGTAAATGCGTATGTCGATAGTAACCCTCGCGGTTTTGGGCTAAGCCAACGCGACCGCAATTTCGACCATTATCAAGACGATGGTGCTTTGTATGATCGACGTCCAAACTTGTGGATTGAACCGAAGTCGGGCTTGGACGGAGGGTGGGGAAGGGGCGCCGTGCAGTTGGTTGAGATTCCAACCAGTGACGAATTTCACGATAACATCGTTGCATTCTGGGTGCCGACCGACCCACCTAAGCCCGGGCAAGAACTCTTATTCAGTTATCGAATGCATTGGGGCATGCAAATGCCATTTGCGTCGTCGTTAGGGCAAACGATTGCGACGCGTGCGACCAACGGCGGCATGCCTGGCCAAATGCTGACACATCCTGCGGGACGTTTCGCCGTTGATTTTGCGGGGGGCGAACTTGGAACTATCGCAAAAAATGCTTTGGTCGAAGCGGTGGTCAGTGTGTCTCGCGGTCAGGTCGATGAGTTTGTGACCGCGCATTACGTGCCGCAATTCAACGGCTACCGAGCGCTATTTGAAATCCTCTCGCCGGATGACAGCGTAGAGCCTATCAACCTGCGGTTATACTTGCGGCTGCATGGTCGACCGCTTACCGAAACATGGATCTACCAATGGACGCCGCCTGCGCACTGAACGGTCCTTAGATCGCTTGCAAGCGATAGAGCCTAAGTGTTAGCGCTGCGCGGCTGCGCAATAGCGTGCAATGAACTGCGCGTGCATCGGCATGGCATCCACGCAGGCGGCGATAACTTTACGCACGCCGTCAACGAACTCGCCGATCTGCGCGTCGGGCATTTGATCAACGACGGGATGGTATTTTTTCGGGATGATGCGCTGACCTAGCATCACCTGTACCCAGCTAGTGACTGCAAACATTTCCTCGGCATTGCGGAATACGCGGCCGCTATCCTTAAATAAGTGGGTATAGCTTTCAAGCTGCGACGGAATACTCATTGTGCGGCAATAGTTCCAAAACGGTGTGTCGGTTCGTGAGGTCGCATGATAGTGCAGAATTATAAAATCGCGGATCCGCTCAAGTTCGAATGCGGACTGTGCGTTATAGCGCTCAATGAGCACGGGACTGAAGCCCTGATCCGGGAGTAGGTTGATGAGCCTCGCTATGCCTGACTGAATCAGGAAAATACTGGTGGATTCCAGTGGCTCCAAAAATCCGCTCGCTAGCCCAATTGCAACGCAATTTCGATTCCAGAATTTTTTACGCATTCCTGTAGTAAATTTGAGTGTGCGTGGGTCCGCCAAAGTCCGTCCATCAAGATTTTGCAAAAGAGTCGCAGCGGCCTCGTCATCGCTTACATAGGCGCTTGAATACACGTAGCCATTGCCGGTGCGGTGTTGCAGCGGAATTCGCCATTGCCAGCCGGCCGCACGTGCGGTAGAGCGCGTGAACGGAGTAGGTTGCCCGACGTTTTCGCAAGGAACAGCCACTGCCCGGTCGCAGGGCAGCCAATGAGTCCAATCCTCGTAGCCGGTATGTAGCGTCTGCTCAATCAGTAATCCGCGAAAGCCGGAGCAATCGATAAATAAATCGCCGCTGATCAACTCGCCCGCCTCGAGGCGCACGGCTTCTATGAAACCGTCCTCGCTACGTAATTTGACTTCAACTACCTTGCCCTCAATACGACGTATGCCGCGCGCTTCGGCATAGCGACGTAAGTATTGCGCGTACAATCCGGCATCGAAATGATAGGCATAGGCAATGTTGCCCAGCGGCGAGTTTGGTGGCGCGTCACTTGCCGACGCCATGAATTTACCTTGTGTGCTGGCCACTGCATTTAGGGAATAAGCGCCGATGCCTTGCGCTGAACCTGCGAGATATTGTTTAAGCCAATACTGATAAAACGGCAGGAGACCATGGTCGTGGCCGATGGTGCCGAAGCCGTGGATATAGCGGTCACCTATTCGCGCCCAATCAACAAACTCTATGCCGAGCTTAAAGGTTCCTTGAGTTTGTTTAACGAACTCTATTTCGTCAATTTCGAGAATTTGGTTGAATAACTTTAGATGTGGCACCGTCGCTTCGCCCACGCCCACTGTACCGATCTCCTCCGATTCTACTAACTGAACCGAGTAGTCCCGGCTCAGTAACTTCGAAAGGGCCGCGGCGGCCATCCAACCCGCGGTGCCGCCGCCGACGATGACAATTTTTCTTATTCGGCTATGCATCGCACCTCAAAACTTATAGCCCACCGTCAAGCGCAAGGTCTGAGGAGCGCCTGATATATTTCCAGTGGCGTTATAACGGACTGGCTTTGGATTTGCTACCCCGTTCGAACCATAACTGGATATTGTGTCTGTATAATTATGCGAGTTAAGCGCGTTGATCAAATCTACACGGATATACGCCGTTTGTTCCCCATACACGGTGAAGTTTTTAGTGGCTTGTAGATCGAGCGAACTAAATCCTATCGCATCTAAAGGTGTGTTGGATACCGGCGTACAACCGCTACCTGTCGCGTAGTACGTTTTGTCAGGCAAAATCCCGCAGGCTAAGTCGTTAACCGGTAGAGGCGAAGCCACGCTCAGCTTGCCGGCGAAAATCATTTCCCAGGGACCACTGATCGAAGCAGTCGCGACAATACGATGCCGGGGGGCCGCGCTCGACGCAATTTGGGGATATTGAGCGACTGTGCGCTCATCAAATGCGCAGCAATCGTCGATATGGATATGATTCTGTTTCGCGCCCGTGAAGGTATAAGCAATAGTGGTACCCCAGCCGGATTCCATCGTGAAGGGCTTTTCTGCCGACAACAATACTTGTGTGGTTTTCCTTTCGAAGCCTGTGCCTCCCAAGATCAGCGAACCAAAGCCTGGAATGCCGTTCCCCCATGGCTGACCGCCGTTTACCCAGAACGCGCCGTCGGGATACCGGTTGCCAAGCGTCAAGGCAAAGCCGTCGTAACTTAAGATTCGCGAAACGGTTGCGCTTGTATTCCAATCGCCTACCTTATTGCGCATACCTAGGCTGAACTGATCAGAGTGCGGAGGTTTGATGTGATTGTTCATTAAATCGGCTTCCTGCCCGACGTTGGTCCCCGCGACGAGTGCCTGGAGATTGGTGATGCCATTAAGATACTTCGGGTCCCAGGCGAAGCACGGCGAACCCGTATTGCCTTTCACACTGGTACACCCGGTAGGGGGATCGAAGTACACCGTGATCTGCGGCAACGCAGTCTTGGTTTGCTCAACCTGCAGATTCTGATATAGATCCCGATCGTAGGAACGTCCATAACCGCCGAATATTACATGCTGCTGATCGGCGTTGATATCGAAGGAGAAGCCTAAGCGCGGTTGAAATTCACCCATGTAGGCACTGCGATTGTGTCCGGTGCTAATGTAGTCGTTGATATTGACTCCGCCCTTGGCGAGCGTCTGAGCGTAGGTCTGACCCGGAAACAAAGTTTGCGCGTTCAAATCTAGGTTGTTTAAAGCGGCCACCACATTAGCCGGCGTTACATTATTAAGATAGGAGGAATTTTTTTCCACATCCCAGCGAACGCCTAAATTCCAGATTAAGCGCTCATTAACCACCCAATCGTCTTGAAAATACAGGCCAAATTGTTTGTCTTTCGATTTTGCGGTCGGGTCCAATCCTGCCACCGGGTTTGTAAACAAGGCTCTGTATGGAGAGCCTGCAAAGCCCGTCTGCGTAGCGTTAAGATCAAAAGTAAATTGCGGATTGATGTTTAAAGCGTCCGCTGCGGTCAATTTAATTTCTTTGTACTTGAAGCCGGTCTTCAGCGTGTGATCGCCCATCCAATGGAGATCGTGAAAGGTCAGATCGTCCTGAAAACCCGGTCCTCGTTGACCTTTGTTTTGACTTGCACGCGGGTCAGGGGCACCTGTGCTGAGCACGGTTTGGTCATTCTTATCGCGAATCGCGTAAACCGTTCCATTGCCGATGTTTTGACCGACCTTATTGTAGAAAGTATCCTCATCAGTAAACAACGCATCATTGAACCAGCGGTCGGCACTATGCTGCCAGCGCGCGGCAAGGCGGGTATCAGTATTCTTGATGTTTTGACTAGATGATGGCGCACTTTGGTTGCCGATGCCATCAACTTGTTTCTCGTCGCGAATTTTGGCGCTGAATTCAAAACGATCATATTCTGATAATTCCCAGTCCAATTTGCCGAAATACAGACTTTCCTTAAAAGGTAGGTCTGACGGCCCCAACTCCGCGACCGCATTCGCGGGAAGCAACAGGGTTATTGGCGTCCCATTCACGGACAAAACCCCGGGGACCACGGTAATCGGCGTATTGTATTTCTTGCCTTCGTAGGTTACAAAAAAATGCAGTTTGTCTTGGATGATGGGGCCGCCAAAGGCGACGCCGTATTCTTTATCTTGAGATTTGGTTTTTACCCCGGCATTCAGCTCTGAAGGCGTGTAAGCCCGCAGCCCGTCGCTGGTATAGGTGCCAAACGCTTCGCCATGAAATTCATTAGTGCCGGATTTCGTTCCCGCGGTGATCGCTGCGCTCGAAACCTGATCGAATTCGGCCTTGTAGTTTGAGGTGATGACTTTATACTCACCGATGGCTAGCTGCGGAAAGGGGTTGCCCTGGGTGAAGCCATTGCCGTTGACTCCTCCGAACACATAGTTCTTTTGGCCCACACCGTCGATAAAGACGTTGGTAGCGCTCTTATCCTGTGCGCCGCCGCGTAGGGAACCGTTGCCCTTGTTATCTACGCTAAATGCCAGACCCGGTACCGTATCTGCAAACTCCAGAAAATTGCGCGTGAGTTGCGGCACCGTTTGAATCTGCTGCAGCGATACAGTACCGCCGACTTCGGATGTTTTGACTTCAACCAGACGCCTCGAGCTAACTGTAATTTCTTGCAACGATTCTCCGGCGACTGCAGGTGCCGCACCGGCCGCAAGATCCAAAGTAGCCGTTGAAGCGACCGTCAATGTAACGGCGGCCTCCGTGCCAGGACCTGCATCGACTCGATACGTTCCGGGAGCCAAACCTACTAGCGTATAGGTGCCTTCGGCACTCGCCTTGGTGCGGCGCGTTGTACCGGTGGCGACATTCTTTGCAGTGACCTCAACGTTGGCCGCGGCTTTACCCCTTAGGGTTGCGTCGGCCGTTTGCGCCCAAACAGTTGTGGGCGACGCGAGGATCGACGCTATGGCGGTAGCGAGGAGCGACTGGTTAATTGATTTCCGGGTGCATCGCGTTTTCATTCTCATTTCCCCTACTCGACTAAATTAATTAAGTTTCAAGTCCAAATAGCTTAAGTCTCATGGCTGTGCCTCATACGCAACGTCTCAATTAACCGAGAATTCTTAACCTTTCGCTTCGCGAACTTACACAGCAATACTTTAAATAGATTACGCCTACAATCTTAGTGACGTCAATTGTCTGTAGGACGAAAGGAAAATTTTGCGTTTTATTTTTTGGCAGTACATAATCGTTGTATTTTTGCCACAATCGAATCGGGGGTAAGTACAAGCGCAAGAATTGTTTGCTGGCGAAACATTTATTGACAGGGCGTACCTGCCGTTCTACTAACAGCGATTGAGTGCGCTGTGCACGACGGATTAGCTTTGACCGGCGGGCGCTTGAGCCAGCCAGCCTCCCGAGAAACCCGCTCGCTCCAGTCCGCGGCGCACGGTGGGATGGTTGCGCATCGTGCGCCACACGAGTTCGGTGCGATGATTGCCGATCATCGCGAGGGTTGATCCTTGGTCGATGCCGAGATAATCAATATCTACCCACCCAAACTCTGGTACAAGTCGTCCGTAGCGCAAAGGCTTGTCATAGTCAAAACTTAAATTGAAGGCGTCTAGAAATCCATACTGACTATAGATGGTTTTTCCGTACTCTTTGCCCATTTGTTGTAGAGCGGGTATCACGATTTCGGGGGCGAAGGCGATCGACGTGGCGGCAGCCGTCGGCGCGATAGTGCCATCATCATTAATGCCCAAGATGCCGCCACCGCGCGCGCTGTAGGCGTTAAATTGCAGGGTTCTACCGGATTTGTGAATGTTAACGTCGGCTGGACCGTCGCTGGCCGTGAAGCCCCAGACGTTTTCGCCGTAACCTGTCCAGCGTTTCGGATTGGCGATGGCATAAGCGCGATTCGCATAAGTAGCCCGGCGAGAATTTTCGAAATAATCCAGATCTCGTCGCTGCATGTAGGTGTCGCGGATACCGCGAAAATCGATCCACGTGTGTGAAAATTGGTGACCGAATAAAGCCGGAAAGGTCAAATGTTCTTGGCCATGCCAAGTACCCCAAGATCGATCATAAGTCGAACACCACTTGGCCCATGCCGCGGGGTGGACGGCGAACGTCGGTGATCCCAGCGCCAAAATATAGACTAGCATGGCTTCGCAATAGCCGAGCCAGTCGTGCTTGATGAAGCCAGATTCCGGTCGCCACCCATGGCAGATGGCAGGCGCGCGCGGCTGCGCCCATTTCCAGTCGATGCGCGCTTCGATCTCATCGATCAAGTTACGGAGTTCCGACTCGACTAAATTCGAACCGTCAAAATAAGTTCGACAAAAAAGCATTCCGCCCATCAGGAAGGCCGTATCGACCGTCGACAACTCGAATTGCCGAACGCGCGTCCCGGTCTGCATGCCTAAATAATGGTAGTAAAATCCCTTGTAACCCGCAGTGCCGGTGGCCTGGGGACCCTGCGGCGCGTTACGAAAAAATCGCGCGGTTGCAAGAACTCTATTTGCTGCCTGGGAACGTGATACATAGCCACGTTCAACACCAATCGGATATGCCGTGAGTCCGAATCCGACCGACGCGACGCTGGCAAATTCCTCATTTGGCCACCGGTCGCATACCAAACCATTGGCCGGGTTAGTAGTATCCCAAAAAAATTTGAAGGCCCGTTGAGCGAGGTCGTCTATCAATTGCTCGGGCTCGAAGGGAATCGAGACGGGTTCTGATATGGTAAAACGGCCATCGCTTTTGCGCAGCGCACATCCGCTGGCAATCGCAAGGCCTGCGCCCAGAATTAAGCGGCGTCGATTATCGATTGGCTGTGTCGCATGCCCTTCATCAAACATCGCGTGAATTCCTCGTTTTGATATAGTACCTTTTATGCTCAAAGCCGCGTTGTGAATCATCTGCATGAGGTATTTTAATGCTACTCCTTAATCGGTTTGTACTGACGTTCTTAATTTGTATCGTCGTTACGGGTCCTGCTGAGGCGAAGCACGAAACTGGTTTTCTGGATCGTTTGGTGGTGGTTAACGCTGTTTCCTACAAGTACCAGGTCTACGTGCCCGAAAATTGGACCGCTGCCAGGCAATGGCCGGTGATTCTTTTTCTGCATGGTTCAGCTGAAAGGGGTGAGGATGGACTTGTTCAAACGGAGGTGGGCATTGGCACCGCAATCCGTCGCGATCGTGCCCGCTTTCCCACCATCGTGGTCATGCCGCAAAGCCGCGCAGATGGGTGGTGGACTGAGCCGTCAATGACGGCGGTGGCGATGGCTGCCTTGAGCGCAGCTTCGAAAGAATTTCGCGGCGATCTTGCGCATACTTACTTGTCGGGTCTATCGATGGGGGGCTACGGTGCATGGCGTATCGCTGGCGAATATCCCAACCGATTCGCCGCGCTCGTACCCATATGCGGCGGTATAGTGAAGCCTGAAGAAGCTCGAAGCCACGCCTCGGATGATATGAGTGTTTACACTGAAGCTGCGCGAAAGATCGGATCGCGCACTCCGGTTTGGATATTTCATGGAGGCGATGATACGACCGTGCCAGTACTTGAATCGCGGCGTATGTACGAGGCATTAAAAGCACTGGGTGCTGACGTTAAATATACGGAATATCCGGGCGTCGGCCACGCTTCTTGGGAGAACGCGTATGCTGAATCTGAGCTGATGCCGTGGATATTGTCGAAGTCGCTACTTACCCGCCACTTCTAACTTTTTGAGCATACTCGGGATCTCAGGATTCGACATAAAGGTCTTCCACAGAAGGCCAGTACGGTAGTTCTCCACCATCGCCACAATGGGCGCTTGATTGAGACCCATGTAGTGCCACGACACCCAGTGTTGGGAGGGATTGTAGTTGTCACGAGGTCCGTAGATTCCCCATAGCTCCGTGCCAAGATCGCGATAGTAATGTTTGAACGCTGCCATTGACGCCTCGGGCGTGTACGGGAAGGAGGACAGTGCACCCGTCAGCGTAATGGTTCCTTCGTCGTTGGCAGTGTCGGGTGCTGGAGTGCTGTATCCATTAAAACCGAAGCTCGCGGTAAGGCCCCACGCATCGGGTCCGTAGCCTGCAAAACGTTTGGGGTTTTCCATACACCAGGCGCGATTAATCAAGGCGATATTGCGGCTATTGTTGAAATATGAAGCGGTATAGCGATCGTGTAGCTGGTGCGGATCAAAGCCCATAAATACATAGTGCGTGAAAAACAACGGGCCGCCACTGCCAACACCGACATCGAGCTTGATGCCGTAATAGCTTTTGCCGTTGCCAAATAGCTTGCCATCAGGACTGCCGGACCATCCTTGTCGATATTCCAGCGCCCTTGGGTTCTGGCTGGCCCAGCCCGAGTAGTACATATCAGCAGGCACCGAGTGAGTCGGTGAGGCGATAGCAAATAAGTAAGTCGCCAATGATTCGTTGAAACCAATTAGTGGGTGATGGATTTGGTAACCCCATTGTGTCGACCAATGCCAGTAAATAAACGGACTATCAGATGTTTCCCGATACCAATCCCACTCAACACCTTCCCAGAGTTGCGTGATGCGCTGGTATAAGGCTTTTTCCCGCGAGTCGGCGCCATTGAAATATTGCCGCGCGGTAAGCAGTCCTTGAATCATATACGAGGTTTCCACCATGTCGCCGCCGTTGTCGTACATGCCGAATAGCGACATGGTTTTCCCCGTAACATCGTTCATGTAATGTGACCACGCACCGTGATAGCGCGGGGCGTGTTCCAGGAAGGTGACGATTTTCTCGAGTCGACCGAGACCTTGGTCGCGCGTAATGAAATGTCGATCGACGCCGACGATAAGCGCGCTGATGCCAAACCCGCTGGCACCGGTGGCGACGATGCGATCGTCGCCGGGAACGTTTTCATGCGCCATTCCTGAATTAGCTCCCGCCGCTTCCCAATAATACTGGAACGCGGCTTCCTGCAGCATGGTGAGCAATTCCTCATCGTTGAGGTCGCGCGTGGCTGCGCTGGCGGCGGTGGATAGGGGGGACGAGTGATCTTGCCAGTCGCTGGCCGCCACTTTGTACTGAGCTTTGATGTTCGCCTTGCCGATGAAATCGGAGTAGCGGTGGATACCGGGTACTTGAATGCCGATAGGCTCGAAGGGTTTGTGATCTAGTGAGCGATAGATTACGTAATGATCTAGTGCATTGGTCTCGTCAGCAGTCCAGGTGATTGCTACATGGCGGTCATAGCCTTTAGCTACAATATGTTGGGGAGTTGTGAGCGCGGGTACCGCATGCCCTGTACCTTCAGCGCCGGGTTCGTCGTCCACCCGTATGTCGTCAATTATCAGTATGTGTTTGGCGCCGTCAGCGCGGAATTGATGAAAAATAATACTTTGCAATCGCTCGGGATGAAATTGGTACACCGATGCAGAACGGTGATTGTCTAAGGGAATGCGGACCTGGACCCAACGGCCGGCGGGAATGTCGCCGGAATATTTGGCGAGTGGTTCAGCTTCGGTGAAGCTACCTGGTGTGGTGGCGACCTGGAGTCCGTCTTTGGCGTCGGACAGCATGATTTGCGGCAAATCGGCACTGGCAATTTCTTGCGGTGCGAACGCCCAAAAAAAGAGCGTATGACCGGTAAGTTCTGGATAGCGATTGGGAAAATTGACGGGATGAACTTCAGCGTCCCAACTGCCCTTGGGCTGTGATTGCCATTCAAGGCGCAGCGCATTCGGCGGGGAGTGAAATATTTTAGTTTCAACCGGCAGCCGATAGTCCTTGCCCTCTAGCGTACTGGGCGCAGTGGCGGAGGCCGTGCTATGCCAGTATAAATTGAGTTGCTGACTGTTATCGAAAACGACATGACGGTAGTAATTCGTTTGTGCGAGGCTTATGTTGGATAGGCCTATGCCTAAAATCACCGCAGTCAATCCAGAAAGCGTTCGATAACCGATACACAAATTCATCATTCGAAACATTGATAATCTCCCAAGCTTAAGCTTCGTGTCATCGATTGCGTGTTCAATGAATTCGCTTACAATATCAGGAAAGTAAACCTTTCCCGCAATTTTGGGAGAGCATGTTTGGTTCGGGGCGTGCGATTCTCGCTCTACGCGAGAATTATCGCAAAGATTTACGTATGGTAAAAGCGGTGACCGATTTTAAGTATGTGCGTGCGCATGCCATTTTTCATGATGAGGTAGGTCTCTATAACAGGAACGATAAGGGCCAGGTGTCGTACAACTTTGTCTTATGTGTTTGAGAAAAATCGTGTGGTCAAAACACCGTTTTATGGTGGATTTGGCCTGGTTGCTGAACATGATATTCCTAAGCCAGCGTTCAATGCCCTGGAAACACTTCGTATTAACCCTATCAAATGATATGCATAGCGTTAAACAAAATAATTGCACAATATGGCGGGTGGACTGCGATCATGGCAATGTAATTAAGTCCTTCGATAAAATGGGGCGACCAGCACTTCCCAGTCGTGCGCAAATCTCGGAGTTGCGTGCGCCGGCGCATATGACCGCTCCTGAATTGCGTATGTTAGTAAATGGTAAGCTTGCCGTGGATATTCCTATTATGGGGATTGCGGTCGTCGAAATTCGCTGAAGCAGCTATATGGGTATACTCGTGTAATCAAACGGGAGGGTCGGATTATGGCGTTAATGACAGGAAAAGCGGAGACGGCTACGGTTGCTCCAGGACAAGATCTACGGGTCTTTGTATTCGCCTTGTTTTTCATTTTCGGTGGGATTACAAGCCTTAACGATGTCATTATTCCGAAGCTCAAGGCGCTATTCACCCTGAATTACGCTGAAGCGATGTTAGTGCAGTCGGCCTTTTTCGCTGCCTACTTTATTATTTCACTGCCTGCCGCCAAGATAGTGAAGAAGTTTGGCTACATGCGTACAGCAGTCATTGGTCTTATCACCATGACGGTGGGCTGCCTATTGTTCGTGCCGGCATCGAGCACTGGACTGTTCGGGATGTTCCTGTTTGCGCTGTTTATCCTCGCGGCGGGCATAACGACGGTTCAGGTGGTCGCTAATCCTTTGATTTCGATCCTCGGCAATCCGGCGACCGCTCATAGTCGCCTGACCTTTGCGCAGGCTTTTAACTCGCTGGGAACGACCGTGTTTCCCTATGTCGGATCTATCCTTATTTTAGGATCGCTGGGGACGGTGGATTCGTCCAAGCTATCCGGTGCGGCGCTTGACGCATTTAGGGGCGTTGAAACTCAAGTAGTTGAACATACTTATTTGGGGCTCGCCGCTGCTTTGTTAATTGTGGCGATTGTGGTTTGGTTAAACCGAAAAAGATTGGTTGAGACGCGAGTATCTGCCGGGGGCCTGTTAGACGGCTTCTCCTTGCTCGCGCGCCCACGTTTTGGTTTCGGCACGTTGTGTATTTTCCTGTACGTGGGGGCTGAGGTCGCGATTGGCTCTGTGATCGTCAACTATCTGATGCAATCTAGCGTGATGGGAATTGGAGCTGAAGCGGCTGGAAAGCTGGTGCCGTTCTATTGGGGTGGTGCGATGGTGGGTCGATTCATTGGGGCTTATTTTTTGAAAGTTTTTTCTCCAGGTAAGGTATTGGCGTGCGTTAATGCGGGATCGATACTGTTGTTGTTGATATCGGCTAACAGTGTCGGATTGGTTTCAGGTTGGGCACTTCTTGCGATTGGTTTGTGCAATTCGATTATGTTCCCGACTATTTTCTCGCTGGCTTCTGAGCGGCTAGGAGATCGTACCGCTGATGGGTCGGGGATCATCTGTGTGGCAATTGTGGGTGGGGCCATCGTTCCCCTGATTACGGGCCAGGCTGCGGATTGGACTAGTTTGAAATTCGCGATGATTGTGCCAGCGCTATGCTATGCCATTATCATGTCGTTTGGTTGGTACGCGCGGCGTCCAGCGATTGGCTAGGTGTGAGACTCTTAACCTTTGAGTGACATCCGCTGCAATTCGGGTTTTTTATCTATGAACTGGTGCTTGAGCGCCCCGGCAATGTGTAGCAAGACAAGCGCATAAATAACATAAGCAAATTTAGTATGCATGCCGCCGAAAAAAGCGTCGTATTGTTTTTTGATATTGGCGGGTTGATCGACGATGAAGCTTAACCGAGGGAAATCAAACAGACCAAAATAATGAATAGGGTGAGCAGCGCCGTCTTTCCAGGCCGAGTCATATAACCAACCGGACAGCGGCATAATGACAATTAATACGTAGAGCACGATATGCGCGATTCGAGCGGTGCGTGCTTCCCAGGGTTTAACGTATGCAGCCAGTGGCGGTGGCTGATGGCTCAAGCGCCACAGGATGCGCATAAGTGCCAACCCAAATACCGTGATGCCGATAGATTTATGCAGGTCACTCCCGATCTGGGCGTTTTTCTCGGGCCAGTAGTCGAAGCTCCAGGCGAGAAACACGTTAAAAATAACGAATACCGCAATTATCCAGTGAAAGACAATGGCTGTTTGCGTGTAGCGGGTCACAGTAGCTTGAGGGTTGAATTTAACCATAGCGGATTATTTCCTAACGGAGTGAGCATTAACAGATTGAACATTAAGGGATTGGGCCCCAAGGGATTTAGCGGCAGTGTCGCGATTCTCGACTAGCCAAACGTTGTTTGTCTCGTCAGCAGAGAAACGCTGCATTCCAAATTCACGAATCTTCGCATCGGGTACTTTAACGAGAGGTGTGTAGCGGGGATGCTGGGCTTCTTTGTAGGGGTCGTTGCGGGCCGCATTATAGCTAGAGATCATCGACCAGCGCGGATTAGCAGACTTGTTTTGATCGGACCGGTGCAGGGTATTGCAGTGAAAGAACACGGCATCACCGGGTTCCATATCGAGGTAAACCAGTTCTTGGCGCTTTAGTATTTCCGTGACGCGTTCCATGTCGGCACCGGCTTGTTCGCCGGTGAGTACGTGTTCTATGCGACCCATGTGATGGGAGCCGCGAATGACTTGTAGACAACCGTTGTCGCGAGTGGCGCGATCGACCGCGATAAAGGCGCTCGCCATCCACGGAAATAGCGCCCCATTTTGATACCAGTAGCCATAGTCTTGGTGCCACGCCCAAGCACCGCCCACCAGTGGATCCTTCATGATCATTTTAGAGTGATAGTGATAGACCTCGCCTCCAAGCAATTTTTCCATGGAGCCTACAATGGATTCACAGCAGGCGATCATGCCGTAGATTGTCTCGGTCGGATGGTTCCAAAGTGAGAGCCGCACCGTTCCCCCTTCACCATCGGCCCTGCCGAATGAATGTTGGTCGAGGACTTGATCCTCGCGCGCGGCGCGTCGCAATAACGTTGTTTCGTCGGTATCCAGCATTTCTCGAATTAGCACAAATCCGTCGGCATTGAATGCTGCTACATTCGCTTCGCTGATAACGCCCTTGGCCATTTTTACCTTACAACCATTGCTATGTTACCGGTTCAGCCCAGAATTTCTCGATATCCTCAAGCGGACGGTCTTTTGTCTCCGGCACATAGCGCCAGGTAAAAATCGCCTGGACTAAGGATACCGCACCTAAAAAACCAAAGGTAGCCGCTTGGCCGAGTTGGTGTAAGGCATAGGGGAACAGTAACACTACAATGGCGTTGGCGACCCACTGGGTCAGTACCGGCACGATCATGGCGGTGCCGCGAATATTATTGGGGAATATCTCGGGTACTAAGGTCCAAAATACCGGGCCTATACAGGAACAGAAGCAAATCAGGTACGCAAGAATTAACACTAGCACCAGCATCCCATGAAATTGACCCATCAATACCGCGAGGGTGAGCGCGAGTAGCGTAAGCGTCATTCCGAGAGAGCCTGCAATGTAGAGGGGCCTACGTCCATAACGATCAATGGTCCAAAAAGAAACGGCGGTGAAAGCGAAGTTAGTTAAACCCACTACGAAGGTCGAGAGTAAGGCTGCATCTAATTTCCAGCCGGCGGACTGAAAAATTGTTGGCGCATAATCGATCACTGTATTGATGCCGGAGAAGTGAATCAGAATAGCTAGCCAAAAGCCCACGATCACTGCACGACGCACTCCGGGTCGGAATAAATCGCGCCACGCACCGCGCTGCACGGTAAGCGACGCGGTGATTTCATGCATCGATAATTCAGCGCTCGCGCGACCTCCGATGCGCTCCATGATGGTAAACGCTTCCTGACGTCGTCCGACCATCACAAGATAGCGCGGCGTTTCGGTAGCAACGAGCAATAGGCTTAAGAAAATGAGGGAAGGAATAACGCCAGTCATAAACATCCAGCGCCAGTTGTCGGGACCCACGTCTCGTAATAGATAGTTGACACAGTATGAAATCAGGATTCCGGTAACAATGGACATCTGGTATAGCGTGCCCATGCGACCACGCACAGCGGGGGGCGAGATTTCTGACACATACAGGGGTGATACCAGTGAGACTGCACCCACCGCAAGTCCGCCTAAAAAGCGCGCTACCAGAAAGCTATTAAAACTCCATGCAAGCCCGGTGGCGGCCGACGTCAGGGCGAATAAAACGGCGACCCAAATCAAAATACTGCGACGCCCGTATTTATCAGTGATCCGACCGGCAACCGCAGACCCGACGATACAGCCGAAGAGCAATGAGCTAAAGGCGACACCTAGACTTAAATCGTTCAAACTGAAGTGTTGCCTTAAAAAAGGACCCGCGCCACTAATGATGGCGATATCAAACCCAAATAGTAGTCCTCCAGTGGCTGCGGTCGCCGCCAAGAACAGGACATAACGGTAATTAATAGCGTCCGGCATTTCTTTATACCCCTTATTCATTCCATTGAGCCACAGCGTGCGCATCGTGGCAAGATACCGGAATGGCCACTTTCTTATTGAGCTTCGGAGCGCTTTTTTCAATTGTTAACCCACTCTCTGGTGCGTTTATCTTCTTTGGTGCAACTCAGGGTCTCGAACCACGAGTGAGAGCTCAAGTTTCGCGGTGGGTGGGAATTTATGCTTTTGCAATCGTGACCGTGTCTTTGTATGTCGGTGCTTATGTCTTGAGCTTTTTTGGTATTTCAATCCCAGTGCTACGCGTTGCTGGTGGCATTATCGTAGCGATGTCGGGGTGGCGCATGTTGACCGAACCTGATGCGACTGAACAACGGCGTAGTGAGACCCCTAAACCTGTGTCGATCGATGTCCCACCCAGTCGTCTGGCTTTTTATCCTTTGACTATGCCCTTGACCACCGGGCCCGGTACGATTTCGGTGGCGATTTCATTGGGAGCGAGCAGACCGACCGGGTTTCATAAGGCAACTCTGGAGTTCTATGTGGCCACCATGTTGGCAGTGGTACTCCTTGCGCTCCTAATACACCTATTTTATCGACATTCCGCGCGGTTGGCCGGTTTCATTGGGGCTACCGGCACCACCATTGTGGTGCGTTTGTCGGCATTTTTATTGTTCTGTATCGGCATCCAAGTATTTTGGAATGGGGCTGCTGAATTGCTGGGAACTTTGCCTTTAGGATCGGCTGGAGCGAGTTGAAACGGAGCGAATTAAATGATTTTACCTCTCGAAATGTCAGCGATTGAAATCGCCGCTCCCGGCGGTCCTGAGCAACTACGTCTGTGTGTACGACCCCTGCCTACACCCGGGGATGGCGAAGTACTATTGCGGGTATGTGCCGCGGGCGTCAATCGTCCCGATGTGATGCAACGCATGGGTCGCTATCCGGCTCCCGCGGGCGCTTCTGATTTACCGGGCCTGGAGGTTGCAGGCGAGATCGTGGCGTTAGGTCCTCATGTGAGCGAGCTTGCGATTGGAGATTACGTTACCGCTTTGTTGTCGGGCGGGGGTTACGCGCAATATGCGGTGGCAGCTGCGGTGTTGTGTATGCCGGTGCCAACGGGATTCAGCATGGTGGAAGCCGCTGCCATACCGGAAACCTATCTTACGGTGTGGACTAATTTGTTTGAACGGGGTGGATGCAAAGCGGGGGACAGTGTTTTAATTCACGGGGGTACTAGTGGTATCGGCACGACGGCGATTCAGTTGGCGAGCAGCTTCGGTGCCAGCGTATACGCAACCGCCGGTTCATCCGAGAAAGCTCGCGCCTGTGAACGATTTGGCGCTGTTCGCGGTATTGACTATCGTAAAGAAGATTTTGGCGCCGTCATCATGGAACTTACCCGTGGCCGGGGTATTGATGTAACGCTTGATATGGTCGCCGGTGGCTATGTTACACGCAATTTGGAAGTGGCAGCAATGGACGGACGAATCGTTACCATCGCGACCATCGGTGGCGCAAAAGTCGAGATCGACTTAGCAATCATTATGAGGAAACGCTTAATTCTCACCGGTTCAACATTAAGGCCTAGAACCTTGGCACAGAAGGCGGCGGTCGTTACGGCCGCACGTCACGCAATCTGGCCTTTACTCAACGCGGGTAAAGTGCGGCCGATTATCCACACCACTTACCCCTTAGCTGAGGCTGCAGCGGCACATCGACTGATGGAAAGTTCGACACATGTCGGCAAGATTATGCTTGAGATCTAAGTGGCTTATGCATAACAAAGTGGTCGCGATACTAGAGACACGCACCGGCAAGCACATGGTGGAAATGATTACTCGTCGCGGCGGCGTGCCCTTGTGGGCACCCGCATTAGAAGAAGTACCCGATATCAATCCTCAGGAACTTAAAACGCTTATTAATGATTGGCATGAACAGCCGTTCAAAGTGGTTATTTTCCAAACCGGGGTAGGCACCCGCATGCTGTTTGATACGACTGATAAGCTCGATTTAACGGGTGAACTTATCGAGCTATTGACGCGGGCATTCGTGGTCGTGCGCGGACCTAAGCCTATGGGTGAGTTAAATAGTCGTGGCGTGAAGATCGATATTCGTGCGAAATCACCTTTTACGACTGAAACGGTGACAGAAGGTATTTCTCAAATTCCTCTACAAGGTCAACGAGTCTTAGTGCAACGCTATGGAGCCGCTAACGTAGGGTTAACGGAGATACTTGCCGCTCGAGGGGCGCGCATCGTCGAGCTTGCAACCTATCGCTGGGCCTTACCTCAGGATGTAAAACCGCTACAGCAATTGTTGGCGGCGTTAGCGAATTCATCGGTCGATGCAGTAGTCTTTACCAGCGCCGTGCAGTTGCAAAATCTGTTTAACGTTGCCGAATTGTTGGGCTGCGATCGCTCTCTGGCTGATCAACTCAATCAAGTCGTAATCGCCTCAATCGGACCCGTGTGCTCAAAAGCCCTCATGGCGCGCGGCATTCGGACAACCTTGGAGGCCAGTCCCCCTAAACTGGGGCCGCTACTAGATGCTTTGGAGCGAGGATTATCGGCCTAGGTTCGCTTATGACGAGGTTTTAGCGCTAGAATCGCGCTTACTGAAAATAACTGATTTAATTTTCCGAAACACTAACGAGGGGGAGAAATTCGTGAGCAACACTATTTCCATTCATCCGTCGATTGACAATGGCACCAAACCCGCTGCAAAGGGCTTCACCGGCGGTACGCTCGTTTGTCATTGCAAGGAAAAGCCCGTCAAAGTTTCAATCAGTTCGCAATCTGCGCATAATCATGCCTGCGGTTGCACCAAATGCTGGAAGCCCAAAGCTGCGCAATTTTCGGTGGTCGCGGTCGTGAGCCGCGACAAACTTAAAGTGACCGAGAACGCCGACAAGCTCGCCGTAGTTGATCCTAAGGCGACTATTCAACGTCATGCTTGCAAGATATGTGGCGTCCACATGTACGGCCGGATCGAAAATGAAAAACATCCGTTGTACGGGTTCGATTTTATACACACTGAACTATCCCAAGACGTCGGCTGGTCACCGCCTGAATTCGCCGCGTTTGTATCTTCAATTATTGAATCGGGGGCAGACCCCGCCAAGCAAGACGCTGTGCGCAGTCACTTAAAATCCAAAGGACTTGAGCCTTATGACTGCCTATCGCCCGGCTTGATGGATTTTATTGCAACCCAAGTAGCGAAGGCTTCGGGTGTGCTTAAGCACTAGAGAGTGCGCTCAGACCTGGCCTGAGTTCAGGCCACGCCGTGTTCGGGCGTGGCCCGTGCTGTGGGGGTGGGGGCTGCGAGGCTAGGGACGGTCTGGCACCCTTTACTAGCTAGTTCTACGCTGATATCCGTCGCAGCGCTTCGCGCGGCAATTCGTCAATGCCGTGCCCGTTTTGATTAGCGAGTTTTAAAATTTTCTCGCGCATGCGCGGTGTCCAATATTTTCCAATGTGATTGGCTATACCGGCTACAGCGTCTTCATGTACGGGCTCTGCGCGAAAGAAATCGCCAATATCGTTAGCCATTTTGGCCAGCTTGTCGGTACTCATGGCGCCCTTTATTTGGTGGACATCACTGTGCCTTTGCCCGCCGCAACTTTTAACAAACTCTCTTGCGACTCGCTGAATTCGCGGAACCGCTTCTGCCATTCCGACGGTTGGCTGACTCGCGTGGCCTGGACCGCGGTGACTTTGTATTCTGGGCAGTTAGTAGCCCAGTCCGAGTTATCGGTGGTAATGACATTAGCACCGGATTCTGGGAAATGAAAAGTGGTGTAAACAACACCCGGTTGAACTCTGTTGGTCACGCGAGCACGCAAAACAGTTTCACCCGCTCGACTCGTAACGCCAACCCAATCGCGATCGACAATACCGCGTTCATCAGCATCATGCGGATGTATTTCCAAGCGATCCTCGTCATGCCATTGATTGTTTTCGGTGCGCCGAGTTTGCGCGCCGACGTTGTACTGACTTAAAACGCGACCGGTGGTCAAAATTAAAGGAAACCTAGCGTTGACTTTTTCGCTGGTGGGAACATATTCCGTGACCAGAAACTTACCCTTTCCCCGTACAAATTGATCGACATGCATAATCGGGGTGCCAGCCACGTTAACCGCATCACACGGCCATTGTATGCTCCCCAATTCATCTATACGCTTGAAGCTCACCCCGGTAAAGGTAGGGGTGAGGCTTGCAATCTCATCCATAATTTGGGCAGGATGGGTGTATGCCATTGGATAGCCCACGGCATTTGCAAGCAATTGGGTTATTTCCCAATCGGCATACCCTGATTTTGGCTGCATGACTTTGCGCACGCGGGATATGCGTCGTTCAGCATTTGTGAACGTTCCATCTTTTTCTAAGAACGATGAGCCCGGTAAAAATACATGCGCAAACTTGGCTGATTCGTTCAAAAATAGATCTTGAACGATGATGCATTCCATCGCCATCAGTGCCGCAGTCACGTGCTGAGTGTTTGGGTCCGACTGAGCAATATCTTCGCCTTCGATGTACAGGCCCTTAAATTCGCCGTCTAGCGCCGCCTCAAACATATTCGGAATACGCAGCCCCGGATCGCTCTGCAGCGGCACGCCCCAAGCAGTTTCGAAACTGGATCGTACCTGGTCATCAGACACATGACGATAGCCTGGAAATTCGTGCGGAAAAGATCCCATATCGCAGGAACCTTGTACATTATTCTGGCCGCGTAAGGGATTCACTCCCACGCCTGCCCGACCAATATTGCCCGTGGCCATGGCGAGATTAGCAATGCCCATGACCATAGTGGAGCCTTGAGAATGTTCGGTAACGCCGAGACCATAATAAATAGCGCCGTTCCCAGCGGTGGCGTACAGACGTGCAGCGGCTCGTACACTCGCGGCCGGGACACCGGTGATGGCTTCCATGGTTTCTGGCGAGTTGCGCGCTTCGCTAACAAAATTACGCCATTTATCGAAGGAAGGGGTCTCGCATCGTTCGCGCACAAAACTTTCGTTAACTAGATTCTCAGTCACTACGGTATGTGCGATGCTATTAATCAGCGCGACGTTGGTGCCAGGTTTAAGCTTAAGATGATGGTCGGCCGCAATATGAGGAGTCCGTACTAAATCAATGCTACGCGGATCGGCAACAATGAGATGCGCGCCTTGGCGTAAGCGACGCTTCATTTGCGAGGCGAATACAGGATGTCCATCGGTGGGATTAGCCCCGATCACGAATATGACATCAGCCTGCATCACTGAATCAAAATTCTGCGTGCCTGCCGATTCACCCATGGTTTGACGCAGTCCATATCCGGTAGGAGAATGACAAACTCGTGCACACGTATCGACATTGTTGTTACCAAAACCTGCACGCACTAGTTTTTGAACTAGATAGGTTTCTTCGTTGGTGCAGCGCGATGAGGTGATGCCACCAATGGAGTCACGCCCATATTTTTGTTGAATGCGCTTAAGTTCAGAGGCTGCATAGCCTACCGCTTCTTGCCAGGAAACCTCGCGCCACGGGTCGGTAATCTTAGCGCGAATCATCGGCTTCATTATACGATCTGAATGAGTGGCATAGCCGATGGCAAAACGTCCCTTCACACACGAATGACCGTGATTGGCATGCCCGTCTTTGTTCGGCACCATGCGTACAAGTTCTTCACCCTGCATTTCGGCGCGAAACGAGCACCCGACGCCGCAGTAAGCACACGTAGTGACTACGCTATGTTCGGCTTGGCCTTTCTGAATCAGAGTATTTTCAGAAAGTGTTGCTGTTGGGCACGCTTGGACGCAAGCGCCACAGGAAACGCATTCTGAATCCATAAATGAATTGTTTTGGCTCGCCGCAACCTTAGACTCAAAGCCACGCCCTTGGATGGTAAGAGCGAAAGTACCTTGTTGTTCATCGCAAGCGCGAACGCATCGTGAACAAACAATGCATTTACTGGCATCAAAGGTGAAATACGGGTTGCTGGTGTCCTTCTTTAAGTTCAGGTGATTCGCACCTTCGTAGCCGTAACGCACTTCACGTAAACCTACAACGCCCGCCATATCTTGGAGCTCGCAATGGCCGTTAGCGGGGCAGGTAAGACAATCCAGGGGATGATCGGAGATATAAAGCTCCATTACACCGCGACGCACATCGGCCAATTGCTTGTTCTGCGTAATGACTTCCATGCCCGCGACTACCGGAGTGGTACACGAAGCCGGTAAGCCCTTCATGCCTTTAATTTGTACCAAACACAGACGGCACGAGCCGAATGCTTCTAGTTGCTCAGTGGCACAAAGCTTCGGAATATTGCAGCCCGAGAGCGCTGCGGCGCGCATGACGGATGTGCCTGCAGGCACTGTGATTTCACGGCCATCAATGCTCAAAGTCACCAGCTCCGTGTTGTCGCGTAGCGGAGTTCCCAAATCTTTTTCTGCAATCGACAACATGATGCAATCCCCTAACGAGTTAATGCCGCGCCTAGCGCCACCTTGGTAAAATCTTCGTGAAAATGATTTAGAGCGGATAATACCGGGTAGGGCGTTAAGCCCCCAAGCGCGCACAGCGAACCTTGAGTCAAAGTCTCGCACAGATCGCGCAACAAGACCTCTTGCTGTACGGCATTCTCTCCCGTCACTAGGCGGTCGATCACTTCTACGCCGCGGGTTGAGCCGATTCGGCAGGGCGTGCACTTACCGCAGGATTCTATGGCACAGAATTCCATGGCGTAACGGGCTTGTGCAGCCATATCGACGCTATCGTCAAATACGACAATGCCGCCGTGGCCCAACATGCCCTTGATTTGAGCGAAGGCTTCATAGTCTAGGGGCGTGTCAAATTGTGATTCGGGTAAATATGCGCCTAAAGGACCACCCACTTGGACCGCGCGAATCGGCTTACCGCTCAGTGATCCGCCCCCAAAGTCATAGAGCACCTCGCGCAAGGTGAGACCGAACGCCTTCTCGATCAAGCCACCGCGTTTAATATTACCGGTCAGTTGCAACGGCAACGTCCCGCGTGAACGACCCATCCCAAAGTGTTGATAGTAGTCGGCGCCACGATCCAAAATAATGGGCACCGACGCTAAGGTAATCGCGTTATTGATCACGGTGGGCTTGCCGAATAAGCCGGTAATCGCGGGGAGTGGTGGTTTGAAGCGTACTTGACCGCGCTTACCCTCCAGTGATTCGAGCAGCGAGGTTTCTTCGCCGCAGATGTAGGCGCCCGCACCGAGACGCACTTCGAGATCGAAATGGAATTTACTGCCTGCAATGCTCTGACCGAGATAACCATTGGAATAGGCAAGCGCAATCGCAGCATCCAGTGCAAGCTTGGCTTCTGGATATTCCCAGCGTAAATAAATATAGCCTTGCGAGGCACCGGTAGCGATTCCAGCGATAGTCATGCCTTCAATAAGAACGAAGGGATCCCCCTCCATGAGCATGCGGTCTGAGAAGGTGCCGGAGTCACCTTCGTCTGCATTACAGACGATGTATTTTTGCTCGCCCGGCGCGCCTAAGACCGTGTTCCATTTGATGCCGGCGGGGAATGCCGCGCCGCCCCGACCGCGCAAACCCGATGCGGTGATGGTTTTAATAATTTCAGCCGAGCTCAGCTCAAGCGCGTTGGCAAGGCCCTTGTAGCCGCCGTGTTGTTTATAGTCGACTAAGCTCAACGGATCGGTAAGGCCCACGCGAGCATACGTGAGACGTTCCTGATTTTTGAAATAGGGGATCTCTGCGGTGAGCCCCTGCGCGAGGATGTGAGTGTTGCCTTGTAAAAAGCCACTTTCAAAAAGATCGGCGACGTCTGCCGCTTGCACAGGTCCATAGGCCATGCGCCCTCGAGTTGTCTGAACTTCAACCAGTGGTTCTAGCCACAGAAGGCCGCGTGAGCCATTGCGCGTGATTTGAATAGGAATATTGCGTCGTTTAGCCTCGGTGGCGATAGCGAGCGCGGTCTCATTAGCACCTACGGAAAGCGCGGCGGCATCGCAGGGTACAAAAATCTTGATGCTGGCACTATTCACGAGATTGTCGTCATGGAGTTCTTGAGCTAAGCATTAAAGTGTCAAATTTTTGCGGCGTGACGCGCCCTACTAAACGGTTGTCGATCATGATGGAGGGACCGAGCGCGCAATTACCTAGGCAGTAAACAGGCTCTAACGAAATAGCGCCATCCTCAGTCGTGCCGTGGAAATCTACACCTAATGTGCGTTTCGCGTGAGCTTCTAGCGCGACCGCGCCTACCGCTTGACAGGCTTCGGCTCGGCATAGGTGTACGACATGTTTGCCAGGTGGAGATTGGCGGTAGTAATGATAGAAGGTTACCACCCCGTGTACTTCAGCTATGGATAAATTGAGTTGGTCGGCAATCACGGAGACCGCGCCCTTCGGGATAAATCCTAGAGCCGCTTGAACGGCGTGCAAAATCGGCAGTAGCGCTCCTGGGAGGGATTTCAGTGCTTGGCATGCCGACAGGACCGCGCCGCGAGCGTGCGTATCTAATGCAGCGGATTTCTCGAGTTTAATGGGAATGACGCGTCGTGTGCTTGCTGTAGACATGGTAGTCGCAAATTATACCGCGAAAATGGCGAGTCGGAGGCATGGCCCATGAGATGTTTTAGCGCGCTCAGCCGCCTTTAGCGTGCTTAGGTGTAATATTCCATTATGGTGAATAATCAATATGCCAAGTGGCTCAAAATTTTTGTGGGCTATTTGGGTGTGGGTTGTATCGGTAGGGTATTTATCGCGAGCGCCTTGGCTTTTATAGCCGGCGCCCACGCGGCGCAACCTTTGTCGGATGCGGATACGGCGGATGCGTTAAATGAAATCGTTGTGGAGGGACGCGGACCGCGATTTGTGGCTCCAACACGGCGCGATCAAATTGGTCGCATTTGGGCTCCAGTAATGATCAATGGACGGGGGCCATTTCGCTTGGTGCTGGATTCTGGTGCTAGCCATTCCGGGGTGACAGCCAACGTGGCGTCGGTGTTAGGAATGTCATTAGATCAATCTCCTCCAGTAATGCTGCGCGGTGTGACGGGATTTGCCACGGTGCCAACGATTCGTGCCAGCTCATTGAGTATGGGCGATCTGATGTTGGAACCTGCAATATTACCTATCATCCCCGACGCCTTGGGCGGGGCGCAGGGTATTTTGGGAACAGCAGGGTTTGCTGATAAGCGCGTATTCATCGATTTTCGCCACGATAAAATTACGATTACCTATTCACGCGGCGAGTCGGAAGACCGTGATTTAGTCAAAATTCCTTTTCGTACCTTGCGTGGTCAATTGATCGTCGTGGACTCGCGGGTGGATGGGGTACGCGTCAAAGCGATTATTGACACGGGAGGGCAGGGGTCGATCGCTAATCTGAGCCTGCGGGATGCGTTGCGGCGGCACCGTACACTGCATGGAAGGCCCGACGAAATTATGGGCGCGACCAAAGAAATTCAAAGCGGGGAACTTATTGCAACGCCTGCGATAGAATTTGGATCAATTAATATCAACCATTCGGGCGTTACTTTTGCAGATATGTATATTTTTACGCATTGGAAATTTACTACCGAACCCGCCATATTGATCGGCATGGATGTGTTGGGATTATTAGATACTTTAATCATTGATTATCGACGACATTTGCTTTACATGCGCACACAGCGGGGTGGATGATACTTAATTGGGTTAAAGTCGCTTCACACTGGTAGAAAGCACTCAATTGCAGCGTTATATAGTGATGAGTAGGTCATTTTTTCGAGGTGTTACTATGTTGATGCCCGTCGCTTTAAAGTCATTATCCCGGCTTGGTCCGGCGTTAGTTACAGCCGTATTCGCTGTGACACTTGGGGGCTGTGTTATTTCGGATCCGTATGATCCGCCTGCGCGTGTTTATAACCCGCCGCCGCGACAGTACGATCCGCCGCCGCCCCCTCAGCAAGCCTACTCAACGCCGCAGAATTACGATCAGCAGGGGTATGAGCAGCAACGGTCAGACCAGGAATATTCTCAAGGTGAAACTCCGCGTGCTGAAGTGCAGTGGCGCGCGTATGAAGCGCCGCCGCCGTTGCCATACTACGAGCAGCCGCCATGTCCTGAGCCGGACTATTTGTGGATGCCTGGATACTGGGGTCTTGGGGGTGGGGGTTATTATTGGATACCCGGTACTTGGGTTTCGCCGCCACAGGTCGGGTTTTTATGGACGCCTGGATACTGGGGTTGGGGTGAGGGCGCGTTCTTATTTCATACGGGCTACTGGGGTGCCCATGTGGGCTTTTATGGTGGCGTTAATTATGGTGGTGGTTACATAGGCTCTGGATATGCCGGAGGCCGTTGGGTGAACAATCGATTTGCCTACAATACGGCTGTTAATAATGTCAATACCACGATTATCAACAATACCTACCACGAGACGGTCATTAACAATGTCACCGTTAATAACGTGAGTTACAACGGGGGTGCCGGTGGCATCGCTGCGGCACCGACGCCGCATGAACGCGTCATTGCGCGTGACCCACACTTGCAGCCGACCATCCAGCAGGTTCAGCATGTTCAAGCCGCGAGTGTTAATCCGGCCCTTTTGGCTACGACTAACCAGGGGCGTCCCAGCATTGCGGCGACGCCTCGCGCCGGTGCCTTTAATTCCCCTAATGTCGTTGGCGCGCGTGGAGCCCTACCTGTGGGGCGCGGTAATTCGCAGGTGCGCGGTAACCCTGATATGCGAGGTAATCCTGCTATTCGCGGTGACGCTTATGGCAGCAATCCGCCGCGCACTAGTCCGGGTGTAAATTCCGGTGGCGTGACTGTGCTACGCCCGCCTGAGACGCGGGGGGGGCAATCTGCTCCTCAGCCCGTCGCCCCCGCCCCGCGGCCGACGCAGCCGGCTCCTGTAAGATTTCCGCCGGAGGGGAATGGACACCCGCCGCCGGTATATCGTGCGCCTGACGTGCAGAGAGCGGAACGCGTGCAAGCACCGGCTCGTCCGCCTGTGTATGAGCGACCGCCAGCGCCGCCTCAAGCTCAACCTCAGTTCGTCAGACCGCCGGCCGCGGTGGCTCCTCCGCAAGCCAGACCTGCTCCGCCGCAGCAGGTGCAGCCGCCGCAGCAACCCAAACAAGCAAATCCGCAAGAGAAGCGGCGTGAGGACCGCGAGAATAATCGTTAAGGGTGGGCGCCAACTACTACGCAGCTAGACTTGGGCAACGACGCTTGTTGCCCAAGTCTTCAACGCGCGTATATCCGCAGGAGTTGTGCGACAGCATCCTCCAATCAACCGGGCACCCGCAGCGTACCAGTGAGGTGCTAGTGTGGTCAGGCTCGCAGCATGAGCAGCGCCATGCCATTGTTTAGCGGTTGCATCGTACAGTTCGCCAGAATTGGGATAGGCCAAAAGCGGTTTGTGGGTTCTTGAGCGCATGCTTTGCAAAAGTGACGCTAAGAATTCCGGGCGTGTGCAATTAACTCCGACGCTTGCGATTTGTGTAAAGCGATTTAACGCGGAGGCGCATTCAGTGATCGGCTGGCCTTCACAATTATGGTGCGCGTCGCGGCAGGAGAACGCGATCCAGGCGCATGCATGAGGATAAGACTCTAGTAAGCGGGCAATCACCAGCGCTTCGCGTAGGCAAGGGATAGTTTCACACGCAATAAGATCCGCGCCGGACTCCATAAGTACTCGCAGTCTCTCGCCGTGAAAATCCATGAGTTGTTGATCGTCAATTTTGTAATGACCACGATATTCGGAGCCGTCCGCGAGCATTGCCCCATAGGGTCCCACCGACGCGGCCACAAGAGGTTTTTGGCGTCGACTTGAATTTTTTGTACGAACATTTTCCGCATCCCAGAATTGGTCGCGAGCTTGAGCTGCAAGGTTGACCGAGTCGCGCATTAATTGCGTTGCGGCCCGCGTGTGGATGCCTCGTTTTGCAAAAGAGTGAAAGGTCGCCTGATAGGTCGCCGTAGTTGCGATATCAGCACCCGCGTTATAGTAGTCAAGATGCACGGCGCGGATTAGATCTGGTTGCTCAATCAGACATTTGGCGGACCAAAGCGGGTCGGTCAAATCCACGCCGCGACGCTCCAATTCGGTGGCGAGCGCGCCATCGAGAATGATTAGCGGCTGGCGGTCCAGCATTTTTAAAATGATATTGGTCATAAGGGTTCGCATAAGGGTGCTATTTGCATTGATAATGGCATATAAATTAAGCTTCAGCGGATTGTTAAAAGTAGGGAATAAATTGTGCTAACGGCTCAAACAATCAAGAATCGGTATTCGGACGTATTTACATTTTTGCAGGGTGATTTAAGCGCCACGGCGAGTGGATGCCAAATACCGCAGGCGGCGTTACCTGCGAGTTTGGTCTATGCCGGTGATATTGCGCAGCTCCAGGAGGCGCGCCAGCATAAGCCCGCCATCATGATTGTTTCGACCAATATTGCGAGTAGCGTTAACGCCACCGATGATTCCGCCAGCTGTTGTTTCTCGGTTAAAAATATTCCACTGGGTATGGCGGTGTTATTAAAATATTTCGACAAGAAGCGCGATCGCTTTACGCAGTGGGGTGAGCATCATCCGACTGCCGTAGTGCACAGTGCGGCGAAAATTGGTGCGGGCGTGTACTTAGGACCTTATTGTGTGATTGGCGCGGGGGCGGTAATTGGCGATAACTGTTTGATTGGATCCCATGCGGTTATCGAGAACGGTGCTCAAATTGGCGCGTGTTCGATCATCCATCCACAAGTATTCGTGGGGGCCGGTTGCGTGGTGGGTAGTGACTGTGAAATTCATCCGCACACGACTATTGGTAGCGACGGTTTTGGCTATGGGGTAAACCCAGGCGGTCGGCCTCGAAAGATTTCTCATTTAGGCAATGTGCAGATTGGCGATGGAGTGGAGATCGGTAGTAATTGTGCCGTTGATCGAGCCACCTTAACTTCGACGCATATTCGATCGGGAGCTAAGTTGGACAATATCTGCCATATCGCCCATAACTGCGATTTAGGTGAAAACGGTTTCTTTACCGCAGGATTTATGATGGGCGGTTCGACTAAAATTGGTCGCAATTTTGCTACCGGCGGTAATTCGGTGGTTACCGCCCATGTGACGATCGGCGACAATGTGATGCTTGCGGGTAGATCAACGGTAACTAATGATGTTCCGGTGGCGGGTAGTTACGGAGGTTATCCGCTGCAACCTATGAAAGAAGCCATGAAGACGCTTGTAAGTCTGGGACAATTAAATTCTATACGTAAGAAATTAAATCGAGTTATTAAACATTTGGGTTTGAGCGATGAATAGATTTTAACACTGAAAAATTATTCCTTAGGTGTTTCGCTGAGTGCGTTGATTGCGGCGATGGCATCCATTCAACTGGGCGCTGCGCTTGCGAAGGGTTTGTTCCCGATTGTCGGCGCCTCGGGTGCAACTTCCCTTCGGCTAGTGTTTGCTACCGTAGTGTTGATGCTGATTTGGCGTCCTTGGAGAATGCGATGCAGCTTTACCGAGCTGCGGATTATCGTGCTGTACGGCCTGGCTATGGGCTGTATGAATTATTTCTTCTACCGGGCGTTGGAGCTGATTCCTTTGGGGCTGGCGGTAGCGCTTGAATTCACCGGTCCTTTGGCAGTGGCGTTATTCTCCTCGCGGCGCGGTGTTGATTTCTTGTGGGTGGCCTTAGCAGTATTGGGTTTGCTGGTGTTATTGCCTATGGGTATAGATTCCGTGGCGATGTCACCGACGGGAGTGGGTTTCGGTCTCGCTGCCGGGCTGTGTTGGGCGCTGTATATTGTATTCGGTCAAAAAACGGCTAGCGCTTACGGGGGGCAGATCGTAGCTCTAGGTGTTTTTGTTGCCACTCTCGTGATCGCGCCGATTGGTATTTATCAGGTGGGTGCAAAACTTTGGTCGCCGTCGCTATGGCCTGCGGCGCTGGGCGTCGCGCTGTTATCTAGCGCGATCCCTTACTCGTTGGAGATATTTGCACTCGCGCGCATCCCCTCCCGCACCTTTGGTGTATTGATGAGCTTGGAGCCGGTCATAGGGGCGCTGGTGGGTTTAGCCTTTCTAGGGGAACGATTGTCTGGGATACAATCCTTGGCGATTATGGGCATCATGTTAGCGTCCGGCGGCAGTGCCTACACCAGTCGAGTGGTATTGCACCCGCCGTTAGATTAGTTCATCGGCTGATCAGGGCAATCGCCAGATATAACACTGCCGCACCGGCGAGGGTCATGGCCGTGGTGAGAAATTTAGGGTGGGCGTGGTAGCTTTCAGGAATTAAATCGCTGGCGCCAATGTAGAGAAAAAACCCGGCGAATAACCCCAGTGCCATGCTAAATAAACTATTGGGAAGAGTGAAAAAAAACGTGGAGATGACGCCGAGTACTGGCGCTATCGCGTCCATGACTAGCCAGCGAATCGCCTGAGCTCTGGTGCCGCGATTTTTAATGACGATGTTCATGGTGTTAATGCCATCCGAAAAATCGTGGGCTAGAACAGCAATCGCCACTATAAAGCCCACATTGCGCGAAGTTTGGAAGGCCAGCCCGATGGCCGCGCCGTCTATAAAACTATGCGCACATAGCACTCCAGCGGCAACAAATCCACGCGGTGCGGCTTCGCGGTGAAATCTTAAAGTTCGGTCCATCACCAGATAGCTTAAAAAACCCAGTGCTGACCAAGATAAAATAGCGAAAGGACTGTAGTACTTGTCGCCTAATGTGATGGCTTCGGGAATTAAGTCAAAAAAAGCGACGCCGATGACGGCGCCCGCGCTGAATCCTAGTATTAAATGCAGCTGATCGCGCAGTCGGAGCGCGAGTAAGCCTCCAGCCAGGGTGCAGGTAAAAGTCGCCAGAGCGATAGCTAGCAGCAGCATTTGCTGGGTCGAGTTAGGTTATGCTGTCTTATCTTATAGTGCATATATTATTATCGTTTGGGAGTCCTCATGAGCTACGACACTTATCATAAACGTAAAATTGGTAGTCATGTACTAAAGCCTGAAACTCAGATGATGGGCTATGGCTATGATCCAAGTTTGTCGGAAGGATCATTGAAGCCACCGATTTTTCTGACGTCTACGTTCGTGTTCAAGACTGCCCAGGATGGTAAGGATTTTTTTGATTTTACGTCGGGTAGGCGTGAGCCTCCGCTTGGCCAGTCTTCAGGCTTGGTATATTCACGTTTCAATAACCCCAATCTCGAGGTGCTGGAGGATCGCTTAGCGCTGTGGGAAGAAGGTGAAACGGCAGCGGTGTTCTCGAGTGGAATGTCGGCGATTTCAACAACACTTTGGACGTATGTAAGACCGGGTGATGTCATCTTAATGAGCCAGCCGATCTATGGGGGAACAGAAACGTTGATTGATAGGACTTTGCCTGCCTTTGGGGTTAAAGCGGTAAGTTTTACGGCGGGTTGCGATCGCGTAGAGGTGGCGGCGGCGGCGATGCGTGCTAGTGAGTTGGCCGCTAAAACCGACGGTAGAGTGTGCTTAGTTCTGGTTGAAACTCCGGCCAATCCCACCAATAGTTTGGTAGATTTGGCGCTAATGCGCGAAATATCGGAACAGATTGGTGCACGCCAAAACGGCGGTCGCCCTCCGGTTGCGGTTGACAATACTTTTTTGGGGCCGGTATTTCAACAACCATTAAATCATGGCGCCGATTTAGTGATGTATTCGTTGACCAAGTATGTGGGGGGGCATTCGGATTTGGTGGCGGGAGGCGTCATTGGGTCAAAGGCTATGGTGGGTCCGGTTAAGAAATTGCGCGGTGCGTTGGGCACTCAACTAGATCCGAACACTGCTTGGATGATTATGCGCTCCATGGAAACCCTGTCTTTGCGAATGCAAAAATCGGCTGAGAACGCCGCGTTGGTGGCGAATTTTTTGCGCAACCACCCAAAGGTTGCGAGCGTGAACTATTTGGGATTCTTGACGGAGACGGACCCTCGTTACGGCGTGTTTAAGCGTCAGTGCGACAGTCCCGGCTCAACTTTTGGCTTTGCAGTGAAGGGCGGGGAGGCGGAGGCATTTCGCTTGTTGGACGCATTACAAGTGATTAAATTAGCGGTCAGTCTTGGCGGCACTGAGACTTTGAGTTCACACCCTGCGAGTACGACCCACTCCGGAGTGCCCAAAGAGATGCGGGATCGCTTGGGTGTGACCGATGCGCTGATTCGTATTTCGGTAGGCATAGAGAATGCTGATGACCTGATTGCTGATTTAGGTCAGGCGCTTGCCGCGATTTGAGCGGACGCCAAAATTGGTCAGCTAGATAGATTTAGTAATACCGATAAATAATCCGCGCCGCGGCCCAAATTGCGGCGCTCCGACTCCGACGCCAGTGCCGTTTCGGATCTGATAGATCTTATCGAGGATATTGAGGACGTCGATACGTGCAGTGAGCGTACCAAAGTCCTCGAAATGGAATTCGTGGCTCACGCCCACGTTAATTTGAGTGTAATAAGCTAGGTGAGTACCGTTGGGTATCGTGTTGCCACTAGCCTGCACAAGACTTGCGCGCAACCCCGAGCCTACCAATAGGTCGGCGCTGAAGCGGGTGTCCTGCCACAGATAAGATATGCCACCCGATGCGGTGGTCTGCTGCTCATGGTCAAGATGAATACTGTGATCGGCGATATACGCAAGGGTGCTGGGTGTAAAATTAAATTGGCCACTAGAAATGGCTTTACCTTTCGCACTCTGCAGGCTTAAATTTGCATAGGCAGATAAATTTTTCATGCTGTAGGTAGTCGTGAATTCTATCCCGTACTGTTTGCCACTCAGATAGTTGAATGGCGTAAGAATAATCGGGGCACCGAATTGACCTTCATCAATCAGGTTGTGAGACTGTTTGTAGTAGCTATCTACGCCCACACTGAAATGAGTGGATAATTTTTGCTGAATGCCGATGTCATAGTAGTTGGCCTGTTCAGCCTGGGGTATATCGGATTTCGTCACGGTAGAGGCGGCAGTGGTATTTTCGAATGCGGCCAGCGTTTTTGTGCCGACTAATTCAAAGGGAGGGGGCGAAAAATAGCGTGAATATCCGGCATGTACCGTGGTTGTGGCGGACGCTTGCCATACACCATTAATGCGTGGGCTTAATTGACTCGCAGCGGTAAACGCCGCGAAGTGATCGAAACGCAGGCCGTAATTTACAGTGAAATCGGGACTCACTTTCCATTCATCTTGCAGGTACAGGCTTGCAAGCCATTCCGTTTTTCCACCACTATCAGTTAGCGTTAACGGTATATCGTTTAGTTGATTGCCAGTGGCATCGAGGGCGATTACCCCTGAATTCGTTAGACTCTGCGAGTGATCGGTTTGTAGTGACGCCCCGGCACGCAGCGTGTGTGGGTCAGATAGTTTATAGGCGCCGTCCGACTGAAGACCGTAGGCAACGTTCTGTTTATACGCATTTTGAGCGATGCCGTTATAGAGCAAATCGCCCAATCGATCGGGCGTAAAGGTGAGGCTCGAGTAACGTGCGGTAACCGATGTTTGCACGTCAAGCCTTCCTCGCGAGTGTTGGAGACTTAAAATTGCAAAATGGGTGATTTCACGCTGATTTTCATCGAGATCCGTACTCGGATAGAGCGATTCTCCGTTGACCATCAAGGGCAGTCCGTTAGTGTTGTGTATGTTTGGGCTCAACCCGACCCGGGTAGGGATTTGAAATTTTCCTGTGGAAGTGCTGAGGACGGCACTGATCCGATTTTCCTCATTAAGAATATTTTCTAGAAATACAAAAGCATGGGATTGAGCCGTGTGATCATGTCGTGGGTTCGACTGTCCATCGGGCGATTCGATGCCTAAAGAATTGACGCGACAATCTGCTGACACGAAATAATTGAGTTTGCCCGAGGTGCCTCCATAGTTAAAACTTGGCTCCAGCGTCGAATGACTACCCCCATAAAGTGATAAGGATCCCGCTGGATCGGCGCTGCCGCTTTTGGTTTTTAATTCGATAATACCGGCAGTTCGTAGGCCGTACTCAGCGGGTAGTACACCCGTGATTAGGGTCAGCGATGAGATGAGTCTTGGGTCTAAAGACTGCCCAAAAACGCTAATACCTTCAGGCAGGATGATGCCGTTGAGTCGATATTGTAGGCCGTTATGTTCGCCGCGGACATGGAATTGTCCGAAGGAATCTTGTGCAACGTCGGGAGCCTGGAGCGTGACTTGGTTAAGTAAATTATTATCGCCTCCGGGCGCGGCCGCGATAGCTGCTGAGTCGATGGTATAGGTTGAGGCGCCGGTCTGTGTTTGAATGCCGTTGCGGGCTTCATTTAAATGCTGCGCAATGACAGTAATCGCCTCCAGTGTATCTGAGGCAGTGGACGGTGCATCCGCCAAGCAGACGATAAAATTGAACCCACTTAATGCCATGAAAATCATGGTCGCACCAAGGCGTAAAAATCTCGACACGAAGCTTCTCCTCGATCAACAACACGGACAATATCCGACCCGAATTAGATCGAAGGGATCGGCGGTGCGCGTGATCGGAAGGCTAGGTTTAACTGATGCTCAATTAAGGAGTGGGGAACCGCAATCGGTGCGCGGTATAAGGATAGCGATACAATTGTTGGAAGATTAGTGGGCATGCCCCCGAGAGAGAGTAACGGGGCGAATGAAAGACAGTCGCTACAATTGGTATGCGCGCTGGGGGTATGAAATCCAGCAACACCCACTTGCGCCGATGAGCAGTGCGAGTAGGCGTGTGCTAGAGCTCCAAATTGAGCCATAAGTAACGCCATGGCCGTTAGCCATGCAATACGAAGCTCCGAATTTTTTGCCCGTTTGATCAGAAAATACCCTAGTGGAATGGTAGCACCTAAGAAATTTACTTACCTTACGATTATTAACGACGTTTCTCGCAGGCTAGCCTATATTATGTTCAATGCGGCGCGTTTTAATTGATTGTCATGTGCACGCTTTGGTTGGAACGCCGTTAGGAGTTATGGGTCTATTGAATATGGGTCATACTGTGTTTAGTCAGAAGGCAGAACTGGAGTGAAGTCATGCATGCTAACCTCATAAAAAATTCTTTCGCAGCCGTCCTTTTGACAATGCTGTGTGGCGCAACTAGCATCCTATGGGCTCATGATGGCCACGGATTCGGCGGCGGTGGCGGGCGCGAATCATCGGGTGGCGGCGGTCAACATGTCTCGGGCGGTGCTGTTTCAAGTCCTGGTGGGAATGCAGCTAGTACGGGGCGCTCATTTGCGGGTGGGTCGGGCCGTGGATTCGAGGGGCGTGGTTTCGCGGGCAACGGCTCGCGGGGCGATCATGTAATGCAAAATTACGGCGGACATGCAGGCTACGGCGGAAATGCAGGCTACGGCGGGCATAGCGGTTACGGATATACGCAAGGTGGCTATGTTGGCCACGGTCACGATGGCGATCATCACGGTCATTGGGGCCATCATTGGAATGGTGGTTATTGGGATGGCGGGTTTTGGCCTGGCGCTTACTATGGGTGGGGCTTTAACTGGTTCTTGCCAGTGTTGCCAATCAGTTACGCGACTTATTGGTACAGCGGCACTCCCTATTACTATGCGAACGATGTGTATTACACCTGGAGTCCTTCATACCAGGGGTATGTAGCGTCCGATCCGCCCCCAGCGGCGGGCTCGGCACCGGTGAATGGAAATGCGGGCGGGGTGGCGGATGCGGGGCAAGTTTTTATGTATCCGAAGAATGGACAGAGTCCGGACTTGCAGTCTGCTGATAAGCAGGAGTGCCAGCAGTGGGCGTCTGCGCAGATGGGCCAGGACCACCAAGGCGCGGCTTCCAGTGTGAGCGACTATCGGCGCGCGATGATTGCATGTGTTGAAGGGCGCGGTTATAGCGCGAAGTAGCGAGTCACATTTAGCGAAATTGCAGGCGAATTTCGCTGCCGAGTCCGCCTGGTCCGGTATCAATAGTCATAACCGCGCCGTATAAGCGCGCAATTTCCTCGACTATCGCTAACCCTAAGCCACTCCCGTGGCCTGTTGAATGGGGCATTCGGTAAAACCGTTGTCGTACACGCTGACGTTCGGTGTCCGGAATCCCTACTCCGGTATCTTCGACGCTTAAAGTTGGCCTGCCCTCGAATAAGCCCGTGCGAACCGTCACTCGCCCTCCTGCTGGGGTGTATTTAATTGCGTTATCGACTAAGTTGCTGAGCAGGTCATCGAGCAGTGTGGGATCGGCTATTACGCTCACGTTTTCAGTTTCTACGCCAAGATCAATTTGGCTTTGCAGTGCACGATCATAAAAACGCGCGGCAACTTCGGCCACGATATCCTTTAAGTTAACGCTGCGATTCTTGGTGGTTATATTCACCGCCGGATCAGCTCGCGCTAGTGTTAATAGTTGGTTGGCGGTTTGGGTCAATTGACGCATGCCCTCTTGTAATACCAACAGACGATGGTGAATGGGTAGTGCGGCAGGCTCGTTTGTGAGTAAATCCAACTGTGCCAGCATGCCGGTGATTGGCGTGCGCAGTTGGTGGGCGGTATTGGCAATAAACTGTTGTTGGGATTGCACCGACGTGCGTAACAAAAGAAATAAACGATTTAATGTCGCGGCGAGCGGCGCGAGTTCACGCGGCACTGACGCTTCTGCAATAGGTCTTAAATCCAGCGGAGAGCGGTCCGCGATCTCATCACGCATTCGTTTTACCGGTCTTAAGCCCAACTGAATGCCCACCCACACCAATACCAACGTCAGGTCCAGCTGCACGAAGTCCCACAGTAGAGTACTCATGAACCCGAAGCGTGCCGCCGCCTCGTTAACCTTGACTGCATCGGCCACGTTAACTAGAACCGGTCCCCGTGGCGTGAAAGCGCGTACGGTCAGGGTGCGGACGCTCCCCCGATTAATGGGGGCCATGCCAATCGCCTGATTCAAACCGCCGCTCGCTATCGGAATGGTGGGCAGCCGTGCATCCCCCGCGAACAAGCGGCCCTTAGCGTCACGAACGGCGTACTTTACAGAGTCATCCACCGGCACGGAATCAAGCACGAGTTGATCGTCAACCACTTTAATATGCGCAATAATGTCGGCGGCGGCATCCCGCAAGCGCCGATCGCTGGTGATGACCCCCGGTGCGATACTATTGAAATAGTGAACTAACGCTCCACCGAGCGCTAATAATGTTAGTGGCACCGCTAGCCACAATACTAAGCGGCGGCTGATCGAGGTCATGCCGGATTTGCTTCCTCAAGTCGATAGCCTAATCCCCGCAGGCTGCGAATAATCGCCGCATCTCCTAACTTGGCGCGCAAACGTGAGATATGCACTTCAATCGCGTTAGAAGTGATGTCGCCCGGACTCGCGACTTCCTGCAGTAATTTGTCCTTTGAAACAATCATGCCGATGCGTCGTACCAGGCATTCCAATATCAACCACTCCCGCGCCGTGAGTTCCACTTCCGCTTCATCAATCAAGAGTCGCTTGCCGTGTAAGTCCGCCGTCATACGATTTAAGGTAATAACGCCGTTTAAGGCGCCACCGGCGCGACGCACCAACGCACGACATCGCGCGGCTAACTCGGCCGCTTCAAAAGGTTTACTCAAAAAATCATCGGCCCCTAAATCGAGTGCCTTTACTTTATCGTTGAGGGTGCAGCGTGCAGTGAGCACCAGTGTGGGCATCGCCTTGCCCGCGCTGCGCAAGCGGCGCACTAGCGATAGGCCGTCAGCTCCCGGTAATCCTATATCAATGACTGCAAGAGCAAATTCTTCCCCCGCCAATGCAGCTTGCGCGGCTTCCGCGCTAGCGACCCGAAGCGTATTAAACGACGCAGTGTTAAGTGCGCGCACGATAGCATCCGCCACCAGATCATCGTCTTCAACAATTAGCAGCCGCATACCGGCCTAGGCTTCACCAACCGCTCTGTCGTCTTCTTCGTCGATCGACGCACCAAACGCATTTTTTCGGGGCGGTGGTGCAAGCTTACGCAATTTAGCGGCATAAGCTTTTGCAAAAGTCTCTACAAACAGATGCGGGAAACCCTCGGTAGGGCGTTGTGCCAGTCCTGGAAATAGTTCCACGTATAAGTCCCAGTACTTAGCCTTGTTCTGAGCGCCGAATACTCCGCGTTTGGTGCCACGCTCGAAACGCTCTTCCAATTCTTTCGGGTCAACGCGTTGTAAGAATTCATCGAATGCTGCCCGCATCGCTACCAGCGATGCCGTATTCTGAGCCTTTTGATCGCGGAATTGCTCGCGCACCGATTCTATTGAACCCGAGCGCGTCGACAGGGTTGTTAGTAGACGCAACAAATTTTCATCAATACCTTTCGAGAAATTTAGGGGGCTATCGCCGGTTTCGTCGGGTGCGGTCAAGCGGAAGCGATTACGAAATTCCTGGCGACCTTGGTGCAAATCCATAAGGCCTAGAACACTTTCGCGGAATAATTGTCCCGCGAGTGTAAGTGCGGCACCCCGTGCATCCGGTGTAATAGTCCGCGGATCAATTCCGGCACCACGGCAAAAAGCGGCAAGTCCCGTGTCAAAATCCGCATCAAACAATCCGTTCTCAGACCGAGCTACGGCCAAGAGCACGGGAATGGGTGCGCCCTGCATGACTGGCGTGGAGACAGGTGTTGTCGCGCGAGGTGTCGCCGGCGGGGGTGGAGCGGAAGGGATCGCTTGCTGCGAAGCGCCGGCATTCTTCAGTGGGCGCGTCATCATATGCCACGGTGTACCAGCGGCCTCACCGGCAGTATTCGCTGGGTCACTAGTTAGCGATTGACCGTAGGCGTTATGCACTGTTATGGGTTGTAACGAGCCGCTAAGTTCCAATAATTCACTCAAGTTCAGACTTTCACCTAAGTCATTGGCAGTTGATTTCTTAGCGCTTTTAGAAGGAGATTTTCCAGAGTGCGCGACTATTGCGCCCTCTTCAGGCGGGAAATCATTACTCGCATCAATAGTGACCAGCAACTCGAATTCACCGATGCGTACGTGATCGCCGTCTTTAACCTTATATTCATGAAATTTGCCGAGCGGTAGCGTCGCTCCATTGACAAAAGTGCCATTTGAACTCGTATCCACCAAATAGTAGGTGCCGGCTCGAAAATCGATGCGAGCGTGTTTGCCCGACAGGTATCGCTCTGGGTCGGGTAGAATCCATTCGTTGTCAGTGGCACGTCCTATACTGCCGCCGTGTACGCCAAATACGCGGGCGGCTTTTTCTCCCATACGGGAGGCATGTTCACTGACGATGCTTAAGCGCAGGGCCATAGTCTTTAATTTCTCCAATGGGTCTTAAGGGTTGCGCTAAGTGCCCGTATAATATACCGAAACAGTAGCAATGCTGGAGACTGAAGTAATGGCCGCGAGTCACATTTTTAAAGTTTTGTTTGTCAATCAGGGTAAGGTTTACGAGATCTACGCCCGAAAAGTAGGTCAGGGCAGCCTTTTTGGGTTCATTGAGGTCGAGGAACTGGTATTCGGCGAGCGCTCCACGGTAGTGGTTGACCCCGCCGAGGAGAAGATTAAAGCCGAGTTCAATGAGGTCAAACGCACCTATATACCGATGCATTCCGTGTTGCGGATCGATGAAGTAAAAAAACAAGGAATTAGCAAAGTGGTCGCCCTGGAAGGTTCCAACGTGGCCCAGTTCCCCGTTCCCATCTACACTCCGGGCGGCGATTCGAACGCCCGCAAGTAGGCTTAAACTCAAGGTGAACTCCCTATTTAGCTTACCCGGTGCACCCGCCTTATCGCAATTTCGTTTGGACTCGCTATTAAGGATTTTGCAAGGCCTGGATGGGCGAGTGCAATCGGTGTCAGCGCAGCTCGTTTATTTTGTCGATGCTGCACAGGATTTAGTCGATGCGGAAGCGAAAATTCTTCGCAGGTTGTTACCCGGTGTGCCAATCGCGTTAATCGCGCCGCGGGCGCCGGAACCGACGCCGTTATCGCGATCCTTTAACGTCGTTGTTACGCCACGATTAGGCAGCTTGTCGCCCTGGTCCAGTAAGGCCACCGACATAGCACACTCCTGCGGCCTTGCGAACGTGCGTCGCTTAGAGCGCGGTACGATTTACACGATTGATACGACCCCCGCAATTGATACGAACCCCGCAATTGCCGCGACCCCCGCGCACGCTGCAGGCGCTAACTGTATCGCTGTCGATATACAGCAACTCAGCGGTGCTTTACACGATCGCATGACTGAATCGGTGTGGCTGGAGTCTGTGAACCTTGAGAATCTGTTTCGGCATTCCGTTGCGCGTGAACTGCGCACCGTTGCATTGGGCGGTGATGGGCGGGCTGCCTTGGTGTGCGCAAATACTGAGTGGGGATTAGCCTTATCGATTGATGAAATTGATTATTTGGTCGAGGCCTTTCGTAAATTGAAGCGTGATCCCACCGATGTGGAATTAATGATGTTCGCGCAGGCAAATTCCGAGCACTGCCGGCACAAGATATTCAACGCGGATTTTGTGATCGACGGCAAGGCTATGTCGCAGTCTCTGTTTTCCATGATTCGTGCGACTTTTGCACGCAACTCAAACGGAGTGCTGTCCGCTTACCGGGATAATGCCGCCGTTATGGCTGGCAGCGAAGCGGTGCGCTTTTTCCCTGATCCGGTCACGCAACGTTATGAGGGGATGCGCGAGGCGGTCGATATATTAATGAAGGTCGAAACACACAATCACCCAACAGCGATTTCCCCCTTTCCCGGTGCCGCGACCGGCGCGGGTGGCGAGATTCGGGATGAAGGGGCGACGGGTATTGGTGCAAAGCCTAAGGCGGGGCTGTGTGGTTTTTCAGTATCTAATTTAAAAATCCCGGGAATGCTGCAAGCGTGGGAAAAAAATTTCGGTAAACCGGAGCGAATTGCCTCGGCACTCGACATCATGCTGGAAGCGCCACTCGGTGCCGCCGCCTTTAATAATGAGTTTGGACGGCCCAATATTTGTGGCTATTTTCGAGTGTTCGAGCAGCAGGCTAGAGTGTTCGAGTCGCACGAGCGGGTTAGCAATAGCGCCACTCCAGCGTTTGTGATTCGTGGTTATCACAAGCCTATTATGGTCGCAGGCGGGATTGGCAATATACGCCGTAACCACGTCGAGAAAAAAGAGGTGGTGAAAGGTGCGCCTCTGGTAGTGCTAGGAGGACCTGCCATGCTAATCGGACTCGGTGGGGGAGCAGCCTCGTCGGTGGGCAGTGGTCAGAGTTCTTCGCAACTTGATTTTGCATCGGTGCAGCGCGGTAACGCGGAAATTCAGCGTCGCGCTCAAGAGGTTATTGACCGGTGTTGGGCGTTTGGGAATGCCAATCCTATTTTGCTTATTCATGACGTGGGCGCAGGCGGCCTATCGAATGCGCTGCCTGAAGCTATCGCCCATAGTCATCGAGGTGGTCGAATCGACTTACGTAAAATTCCGAGCGCGGAACCTGAGTTGTCGCCGATGGAAATTTGGTGCAATGAAGCGCAGGAGCGCTACGTGCTGGCGCTGGCCCCAGGATCAGTGGCGCAGTTTGCAGCGCTGTGTGAGCGGGAACGATGCCCGTTTGCTGTGGTAGGTGAAATTACCGATGAAGGTCAATTACTGGTTGAAGATGCCTTGCTGGGCAAGGTTCCCGTGGACATACCGCTGGACCTATTGCTGGGCAAAACTCCCAAGATGGTGCGTACTGTTCGCGCCACGATTAAGCCTGTTGTCGGTCTCTTGACAACGGATAGAAACATTGTGGACTCGTTGGATAGATTGCTGTGCTTGCCGACCATTGCCGATAAGTCGTTTCTTATCACCATCGGTGATCGCACGGTAGGCGGCATGATTAGTCGTGACCAAATGGTCGGGCCGTGGCAAGTTCCGGTCGCGGATGTCGCGGTGACTTTAAGTGATTATGAGGGTTATACCGGAGAAGCAATGGCGATGGGTGAGCGCTCGCCAGTGGCCTTATTAAACGCACCCGCATCCGGGCGGCTTGCGGTGGCCGAAGCTATTACCAATATTCTTGCGGCGGATATCGCTAAACTTACTGACATTCGGTTGTCAGCGAACTGGATGGCAGCGTGTGGTGAGCCGGGCGAAGATGCTGATTTGTATGCAACGGTGCGCGCCGTAGGATTAGAGTTATGCACTGAACTGGGCGTCACTATTCCGGTGGGCAAAGATTCATTGTCTATGAGGACTGCCTGGTCCGATAAAACCGGCGATCACTTAGTCGTCGCTCCGGTGTCCTTAGTGGTCTCCGCGTTCGCACCCGTGCAAGACGCAAGACGTACGTTGACGCCTGAATTAGACTTATCGCAGCCGTCGCGGCTAATGCGCATTGACTTAGGGAGGGGTCAGAACCGCCTGGGTGGGTCTTGCTGGGCGCAAGTGTATGAGGAACTGGGCGGCGTGGCAGCGGATCTCGATGCACCGCAATTATTGGCGGCGTATTTTGCAGCGCTGCGTGAGTTAAAAGAACGCGGTTTAGTGTTGGCATATCATGACGTGTCGGACGGCGGGGTACTCATTACGCTAGTGGAAATGGCATTTGTGACCCATTGTGGATTGACCGTTGATCTAGGCGATACCGCTGATCCGGTTGCGGCCTGTTTTGCTGAAGAGCTCGGTGCGGTAATTCAAGTGCCCGCGGAGTGTGTTGCTGCGGTGCTGGATATTTGCAATCAACACGGGCTCTCTCACTATGTGCAGGATATTGGCGTCCCCGTATGCGGTGTTGCGATTAACGTGCGAGCAGGCTCACAGGTTTTGACGGCCTCGCGCATTGAGTTACAGCGTCGTTGGAGCGAGGTTTCGTACCGCATGCAGTCGATGCGCGATAATCCTCAGTGCGCTCAACAAGAATATCAAAATATTTTGGATGTCGATGACCCGGGGTTGCATGCGCAATTAAGTTACGATCCTACCGAAGATATCACGGCGCCTTTTATTAACGGTGGCGCTAGACCTGCTGTTGCCGTGCTGCGTGAACAAGGAGTTAATAGTCAGACTGAGATGGCGGCAGTTCTGACTCGCTGTGGATTTGACGCTTACGACGTGCATATGACCGACATTCTTAGCGGCCGCGTACGATTAAGTCGTTTTCACGGATTAGTGGCCTGTGGTGGGTTCTCCTATGGTGACGTGCTGGGTGCGGGTGAGGGTTGGGCTAAATCCATTTTATTTAATTTGCGTGCGCGCGAGGAATTCTCAGGCTTTTTCGCGCGCGACTCTACTTTCACTTTGGGAGTCTGCAATGGCTGTCAGATGTTGGCAGCGTTACAAGAATTAATTCCGGGTACCGACGGATGGCCACGCTTTGTTCGCAACGCGTCCGAGCAATACGAAGCACGGTTGAGCTTGGTACGAGTCGTGGAGTCTCGATCGGCGTTATTCACGGGGATGCACGGCTCGATATTGCCTATTGTGGTGTCGCATGGCGAGGGTCGCGCTGAGTTCGCGTTGCCGCAGGGCGCGGCACAAATCCTCGCTGGGCAGCAAGTGACGCTGCAATTTGTTAATAACCGGGATCAACTAACCGATTGCTATCCTTATAATCCGAATGGCTCATCGTTGGGCATTGCGGGATTGTGCAGCGCTGATGGACGCGTGACTGCCCTAATGCCGCATCCTGAGCGCGTGTATCGAACGGTGCAGCATTCTTGGGCGCCTAAGGCTTGGGCCGAAGATGGTGGGTGGACGCGATTATTCCGCAATGCGCGCGTGTTTCTAGCTTAAGGGGCCTGGACCACGAATTTTCGGAAGGTCATTGCTTGTACCAGACGCGCTTTACGCACGAAGGTCTGGTACAACAGATCGCGCATCACCTCGAGTAGAATTCCAGCGCGTTCTGCATCGATGTGGGGTTGTTGTTGCCAGGGGTCATTGTCGCTGCCAAATAAAATAGTGCGTATGGCACCAAACGTCTCGTCGTCTAATTCTACCAGGCTGCGAATTTGTTCCAATGTATCAAATATTTCAAGTTTGCCGTGTTCCCCGAGTTCGCGAAAAAGTGATTGAGCGGTGCGCCGCGTCATGCTGCCGAACGCATTAAAACAACTGGCCGCATAACAATTTAAAGCTTCCTTGAAAAGAATCTCTGATTCTTCGGGCAAGTAGGTAAGCGGGAAATTCTCGCGTGCCCGTTCGATTTCGGTGTAATTACACTTAAATTCTACACGGCTGGTCGTAAAAGACTTGGCAATAAATTTCAAAAATATAGGTTCAATACAAGAATCACAGCGAAATACAATGCCGATATGTTTCGGTCTGCTAAGAGATAGATCATCGAACTTTGGGATTCCTGTGGGTGTAATATGCGAATAAATTTGACAATGCGGGCAATTTAAACAAACGCCCTGATGCTCGCTATGCAGTTGGTCATCCGATCCGATATAAATAGCCATCTTTAACCTGCCAGCGGCTTGTAGCGAATGCGATGCGGTTGTGCAGCATCCTCACCCTTGCGATGCTTGAGGTTTTCAACGTATTCCTGGTAATTGCCTTCGAACCAAACAACTTGTGAGTCACCCTCGAATGCCAGGATATGGGTGGCGATGCGGTCTAAGAACCAGCGATCATGTGAAATGACGACAGCGCAACCTGGAAACGCCAGTAACGCTTCTTCCAAAGCACGTAGCGTTTCGATATCCAGATCGTTCGTGGGTTCATCAAGCAGTAATACATTCCCCCCTGATTTTAATACCTTGGCTAGATGTACCCGATTGCGCTCTCCGCCGGACAGCTCTCCAATGATTTGTTGTTGTTGCACTCCCTTGAAATTAAACCTTCCGACATAACCGCGTGACGAAGTCTCGTAGTTGCCTACTTTGATCATTTCAAGACCGCCCGAGATCTCTTGCCACACGCTATTTTTATCGTTCAATGTCTGACGGGATTGATCGACATAAGCGAGTTTCACACTGGGACCTAGGCGAAATTCACCGCTATCGGGTTTCTCAACGCCCGATAACATGCGAAATAATGTGGTCTTCCCCGCGCCGTTCGGACCGATGATGCCGACAATGCCGCCCGCGGGTAAGTTAAAGTTTAGGTTCTCGATCAGCAAGCGATCGCCATAACCTTTGCGGATTTCTTTCGCTTCAATCACTAGATCGCCGAGACGCTCTCCAGGCGGTATGTAGATCTCGTTGGTCTCATTGCGCTTTTGAAATTCCTGTGAGGCAAGTTCTTCGTAGCGTTGCAAGCGTGCTTTAGATTTTGCTTGCCGAGCCTTGGGATTGGTGCGCACCCACTCCAATTCGCGCTTGAGTGTTTTGGCAAGCGCATCTTGTTGACGATCTTCTTGCGCTAGGCGTTGGCCTTTTTGTTCCAGCCACGAAGAATAGTTCCCTTCCCACGGGATGCCATGACCGCGATCCAGTTCAAGTATCCATTCGGCCACATTATCAAGAAAGTAACGGTCATGGGTTACCGCAATAACGGTGCTTGGATATTCTTCGAGGAAATGTTCCAGCCAAGCGACCGACTCGGCGTCTAAATGATTAGTCGGCTCGTCTAATAAAAGCATATCCGGTTTGGATAGCAGCAGACGACACAGCGCAACCCTGCGCTTCTCACCCCCCGATAATTTTCCGATTACCGCCTCCCAAGGAGGAAGTCTGAGCGAGTCTGCCGCAATTTCTAGCTTACGTTCTAATTCCCAACCGCCGACCGCATCAATTTTATCTTGTAATTTGGCTTGTTCTTCCAGGGCCTTGTTCATCTCATCATCGGTCATGGGTTCGGCAAAACGATCGCTGAGCGCATTGAAGCGATCTATCAGTTCTTTTACATCGCCAACGCCTTCACCAACGACTTCACGTACTGTTTTGGATTCATCCAGCAAGGGTTCTTGGGGAAGATAGCCCACCTTGATCCCGGCTTGGGCGCGCGCTTCGCCCTCAATTTCTTTATCAAGGCCCGCCATGATTTTAAGGAGCGTGGATTTGCCCGATCCATTTAAACCCAGTACGCCGATCTTGGCACCGGGGAAAAAACTCAACGAAATATCGCGCAATATAATACGTTTGGGTGGCACGACTTTGCCAACGCGGTTCATAGTGTAAATGAACTGAGCCATGGGTTGCCTTGATTTGAGGTGAGATTCTAGGATTTAAACGCAGAACTATTAATGGATAGGATACTGGAACCGTCCCAGTATAAAAAGTGCCTTGATACCGAAGGTCCGGCACTCATGGTACGCTCTGTTGCGCAATGTTTAAGCCCGTCACCGTTGTTACCGGAGAATCTATAGCTCGCTACGGGTTTGGCAACGGTCACCCGTTCGGGCTTGATCGGCATGAGTGTTTTATTAGGGAATTTGTGGCTCAGGGTTTAAGTGAACAGGTGCGGCGCGTGGCGCCGCGGGCGGCGACCTTAAACGAGCTTCAAGCCTTCCATACCGCCACTTACATTGAGTTGGTGCAACAAAAATCCCTCACGGGGGAGGGCTTCTTGGACCGCGGCGATACACCTGCGTTTCGAGGGATTTTCGAAGCCGCAAGTGCCGTGGTGGGCGCGACTTTGGTGGCATTGGATTCTCTGATGAGCGGAAATAGTCACCGTGCATTTGTCCCGATTGCCGGTTTGCATCATGCGAGCCGAGCGGGAGCGGCGGGATTTTGCGCATTTAATGACATTGGTGTGGCAATTGAATTGCTGCGTTCACAGCATGGCGTGCAACGCATCGCCTATGTGGATATCGATGTTCATCACGGGGATGGCGTGTTTTATGCCTTCGAGGCGGATGCGGATTTGGTGTTTGCCGACATACACGAGGACGGTCGGCATTTGTATCCGGGAACCGGTGCGCGCGATGAAATAGGCCGCGGTGCGGCTAGCGGCGTTAAACTTAATCTGCCATTAGAGCCCGGCGCGGATGACAGTCAATTTATGCTGGCCTGGCAGGAAGTAGAAGCGCATTTACAGCGCTATCCCAGTGAAATAATCTTATTCCAGTGCGGTGCTGATGCATTGGCGGGCGATCCGCTTGCGCACTTAGCGTGGACTCCAGCGGCGCATGCTCATGCTGCCCAACGTCTTTGCGCTATTGCCGACTATCAAGGGCATGGACGGGTGTTGGCAATGGGTGGCGGTGGCTACCAGCGCAATAACTTGGCCAAGGCTTGGAATGCCGTAGTGGCAGCATTCCTCGCTAGGGAACCGTAACGGCATCAGCTACAATCTCCGGCTAAATCTGGAGATTTGAATGTTTAACAAGCAAATGGTGATTGCGGGTTTTGATGCTGAGCTTAATGCTGCGATTTTAGCGGAGCAAGGCCGTCAAGAGGATCACATAGAACTCATCGCGTCGGAAAATTATGCGAGTCCGCGCGTGCTTGAGGCACAAGGATCGGTTCTCACCAATAAGTACGCGGAAGGTTATCCAGGCAAACGCTATTACGGCGGCTGTGAGTTTGTGGATGTCGCGGAGCAACTCGCCATTGATCGCGCGAAGGAATTGTTTGGCGCAGCTTACGCCAATGTCCAACCGCATTCCGGTTCGCAGGCCAATATGGCGGTGTACTTAGCGCTTCTAAATCCGGGTGATACGGTGCTCGGGATGAGTCTCGACCACGGTGGTCATTTGACGCATGGCGCTAAGGTCAATTTTTCCGGCAAATTATATAAGGCCTTTCAATATGGAATTAGGGCGGATACTGGGCAAATTGATTACGAACAGGTGGAGCGGCTTGCTAAAGAGCACCGACCGAAGCTGATTATCGCTGGGTTTTCAGCCTACTCGCGCGTGATCGATTGGGTGCGTTTTCGTGCGATTGCGGATTCGGTGGATGCTTATTTTCTGGTAGATATGGCCCATGTTGCTGGCTTAGTCGCGGCCGGCGTATATCCGAACCCGGTGCCGCATGCGGATGTGGTTACCACCACCACGCATAAGACGCTGCGCGGTCCCCGCGGTGGTTTGATTTTGGCGCGCCCGCACCCTGAGCTTCATAAGAAATTTAATTCGCTGGTGTTTCCCGGGATACAGGGCGGTCCGCTCATGCATGTGATTGCCGCGAAGGCGGTCGCTTTTCGCGAAGCACTGCAACCGGAATTTAAGACTTATTCGGTCCAGGTGGTGGCGAATGCGCGCGCCATGACAGAGGTGTTGATGCAACGGGGATATAAGATTGTTTCCGGTGGCACCGATAATCACTTATTTCTTTTAGATTTGGTGGATAAAAATATTACGGGCAAGGATGCGGACGCGGCCTTGGGACGCGCTCATATGACGGTGAATAAGAATGCGGTTCCAAATGATCCTCGGCCACCAATGGTGACCAGCGGTTTACGGATTGGAACTCCAGCGGTGACGACCCGCGGCTTTAAGGAATCTGAAGTGCGTCAACTTTCGCTCTGGATTGCTGATGTACTCGATCATATGGGAAATGAATCTGCCATCGAGCGGGTCCGTCTCGATGTGTTGGCGCTATGTCGGCGATTTCCCGTGTATGGCTAACGTAATTCCATCCCATGCATTGTCCTTTTTGCGATCATACGGAGACTAAAGTTATTGATTCGCGGTTGGCGGGCGAAGGACGACAGATTCGCCGTCGCCGAGAATGCCTCGCATGCACAGAACGTTATACGACTTTTGAGGTAGCTGAGCTGTTACTGCCCATGGTGGTCAAGGGCGATCGTAGTCGCGAACCCTTCGATGAGCATAAATTACTTTCTGGAATGTTAAAGGCGCTGGAGAAACGGCCTGTGGGGCGTGATGCGATTGACGCCGCAGTTGCCCGCATCGGCCACAAATTGCGAAGTTTGGGTGAGCGTGAAATCGCCGCGCGTGCCGTCGGAGAAATGGTAATGGAAGAGCTTAGGCATATGGACGAAGTGGCTTATGTGCGTTTTGCCTCCGTATACCGCAGTTTTCAAGACATTGAAGCCTTCCGAACTGAGATTGATGAACTACGCCAGCATCGCCGCCGCCGCTCGGCTCCAAACGATCAACTACCGTTGTTGCCGAAGTCGGAAGAGGAGTCATGAACCAGGATTCCCTGACAGCAGTAGAGCGCTCGCCGGCAGCCGAAGAGCGCGCGTACATGCAACGCGCGTTGCGACTCGCGCAAAATGGTTTGTTTACCACAGATCCTAATCCACGCGTGGGCTGTGTATTGGTGCAGGGTAAGGTGATCGTGGGTGAAGGCTGGCATGCGCGGGCCGGGGAGTTTCACGCTGAAGTGTTGGCAATACGCGCAGCGGATTCTCGCACCGTGGGCTCCACGGCTTACGTAACTTTAGAACCTTGTAATCATACGGGGCGCACGCCGCCTTGTACGGATGCGCTTATTGCTGCCGGTGTAGCACGAGTGGTGTGTGCGACGCTCGACCCTAACCCACGGGTCTCCGGAGCAGGAGTTGCGCGATTACGCGCTGCGGATATTGTAGTATCGGTGGGCTTGCTCGCCGATCAGGCCCGTGAGCTTAATCCCGGGTTTTTCTCGCGTTTCGAGCGAGCACGTCCGTTCGTGCGCTTGAAAATGGCGATGAGTTTGGACGCAAGGACTGCTCTAACGGGAGGCGGTAGGGAATGGATTAGCGGCGAAGCTGCGCGTGCCGATGTGCAGATTTTGCGCGCCCGCAGCTCGGCAATTCTGACGGGTGCTGGAACAGTTCGGATCGATAACCCTCGCCTTAATGTAAGGCTGAATGTAGACGCATCCGGTGCGTGGGTGCGCCAACCCTTGCGCGTCGTGTTAGATCCCCAACTGTCGTGTGATTTGAATTCGGCGATTTTTCAAGACCCCGGTGCGCTAGTGTTTACCTCGCCCAATGCGCACGAAATGCACGATGCGCGCGCTGAGTCGGCTACCGCGGATGAATCGCGCGTGCGCCGCGTTGAACGAGTACCCCTAGGAGGAGGGGGCCTGGATCTTGCCGCGGTGCTATCGAAGCTCAACGCCTTAGAGGTCAATGAACTTCTAGTGGAGTGTGGGCCGCGCTTAGGGGGCGCGTTCTTAGAGGCCGAGTTAGTCGATGAATGGATTGTGTATATTGCGCCCTCTTTGTTAGGGTGCGATGCCGCACCCTTGACGCGGCTCACAGGCTTACAGGCGCACTTGCTAGCCTTTAAGTTTCAAGATGTCAGGCGTGTGGGAGCTGATGTGCGGTTGGTACTCACGCCTTTAAAAAAAATCAATAGGCAATAAAAAATGTTTACGGGAATCATCGGTTCGCTCGGTGAGCTTTTCTCAAGGGTTGAGCGGGCTGGCGATTTGGAATTGGGCATTGACGCGCCTTTAATGGATTTTGCACGCATGAGTCTGGGGGATAGTGTAAGCGTGCAGGGTGTGTGCCTTACCGTTGCGCGCATGCAGGATAAGCGGTTCTTCGCCGACGTATCCCGTGAAACATTGGCTAAAACGACGCTTGGGTTATTATCTTTGGGAGCTAAACTCAACCTGGAGTCGGCGCTGCGGATGGGCGATGCCTTGGGTGGGCATTTGGTGAGTGGCCATGTGGATGGCTTGGGCACTATGGCAGCCTCCCGTCAAGACGCGCGTTCGTGGGCGATGGAGTTTGAATTGCCGCAAGATTTAGTGCGCTTCGTAGCGCCTAAGGGTTCGATTTGCATTGATGGGGTGAGTCTGACGGTTAATCGTGTTGAGGATCGGCGTTTTGATGTGAATATCATCCCGCATACTTTTGAAGTGACTACTCTTGGTAGCTTGAAGTTGGGTGATGTCGTTAACCTAGAAATTGATTTGATAGCGCGCTACCTCGATCGGCTCTTGCCGAAAACTTTGGAGTAAATGAAATAATGCCTGAATTAAGCAGTATCTATGCCATTCTCGACGATCTGCGAGAGGGTAAAATGGCCGTGATCATGGATGATGAAGACCGCGAAAACGAAGGCGATTTGATTATGGCGGCCGAGCGTGTACGACCGGAGGACGTGAATTTCATGGCGCGTTTTGGCCGTGGATTAATTTGTTTGACCTTGACTCGTGAGCGGTGCCGGCAGCTACGCTTACCGTTGATGGTGAGTGATACCGATACCCAGCACCGTACCAATTTTACGGTTTCAATTGAGGCGGCCGAAGGCGTGACGACCGGCATCTCCGCGCATGATCGTGCGCATACTGTTATCACCGCGGTGGCGGCCGAGGCCAAGCCCGCTGATTTGCGTCAGCCGGGGCATATTTTTCCGCTCATGGCTCAGCCCGGTGGCGTGTTGACTCGCGCTGGGCACACCGAAGCTGGATGTGACTTAGCACGTTTAGCGGGATTTTCGCCCGCTGCAATGATTGTGGAAATCTTGAACGATGATGGCAGCATGGCGCGTCGGCCTGATCTTGAGCGCTTTGCGCAGACGCACGGTTTGAAAATGGGAACGATCGCCGATTTGATCCGCTACCGCTTGAAAAATGAGCGATCGGTAGAAAGAATTTACGATCAGGTAGTCGATACGGAGTATGGGTCTTTTCGCTTGTGTTGCTACGAAGATCACGTGAATAAGAATGTGCATATTGCGTTGGTCAAAGGTGATTTGAATTCGACGCCTCCGCCGCTGGTTCGTGTGCACATTAAAGAGACGCTACGCGATGTGGTCGGCGTGTGCAGCGAGACCCTAGGATGGCCGCTGCGAGCCGCCATACAGCGGGTCGCACTTGAGTCCTCCGGAGTAGTGGTGATTCTTCGGCCCGAGGAGACCCCGCGCGATTTTATGAACAGCGTACAGCTTCTAGATGCGCGGCTTGCAGGTCTAGCGGCTCCGAGTGCCGCCGTGACTAACGCGAGCGCTGCCGGTGCGACCGTGGTTCGTACCTATGGAATTGGGGCGCAAATTCTCAAAGATTTAGGGTTGACGCGGATGCGGGTGCTGAGCGCGCCTAAACAGCTCCAGGGTCTCGCGGCTTTTGATTTGGAAGTCACGAGTTATGTCGATGGCGGGGAATGAGCCTAAAGGGGCTTATACTTAAGTGATTGTGTTTGAGGATACGTTAAGTGAATTACGATAATACGAAGATAACAGAAGGCGAGCTACAGGCACGTGATCTACGCTTTGTCATTGTGGCGGCGCGATTCAACGATTTTGTGGTTGAACCTCTCGTGCGCGGCGCCGTTGATGCGTTACGGCGTCACGGTGCAAGTGACAAACAGGTTGAAATTGTACGTGTCCCGGGCGCGTTTGACATGCCTGTGGTCGTGCGCAAATTGGCGTTTTCCCGTCGTTACGATGCGTTGATTGCGTTGGGCGCGGTAATTCGGGGCCAAACGCCTCATTTTAATTATGTGGCCGGCGAGTGTGCTTCCGGTCTAGCGAAGATTGCTTTGGAGTCGGGCATGCCGGTGGCATTTGGCGTGTTGACGACCGACACGATGGAGCAAGCCATGGATCGCGCCGGCGGTAAGGCGGGAAATAAGGGAAATGATGCGGCCTTAACAGCGATAGAAATGGCGAATTTATTGCGGCGCTTGGATCCTTAAGGAGGTGGCTACTAAACGCTCAAGTTCGGGCCATCGAGCTCGCAGTTTGGCGCGGCGTCTAGCACTGCAAGCCTTGTATCAAATACAGCTGAATCCGCGCCCCTGGATGGAGACATACCAGCAGTTCGCAACTGATCCTGAGGCTAGTCGCGCTGACTTGGAGTATTTTCGCGAGCTTATTTTCGCGGTCGCGCCGACCAGCGCCAGTCTGGATGAACAGCTAAAAGGGTACTGCGAAATTCCCCCTGTGGAATTAGATCCCATCGAGCATGCGGTGTTGTGGTTGGGTTTACATGAGTTACGAGCATGTCCGGAGTTGCCCTATCGTGTGGCGATTGATGAAGCCGTGAATTTGACCAAGCAATTCGGTGCAACGGACGGACATAAGTTTGTGAATGCTGCCTTGGATAAGGCGGCGCGTGATTTGCGACCCCTTGAGTATGGACAATCGCTGGGATAGCCGCGGGTGGGTGAATTTGACTTAATTCGCCAGTATTTTATGCGGCCTGTTGCAGCAGCTTCGGCTGATCATCTGGTATTGGGCATCGGTGACGATGCGGCAGTACTAAGATTGCCGCCTAATACCGAGCTGGTGGTTGCGGTAGATACCTTGGTGGAGGGGCGACACTTTCCCGTTAATACGTCAGCGCGAGCCATTGGTTATCGTGCATTAGCCGTCAATTTAAGTGATATGGCGGCCATGGGTGCGACCCCTGCGTGGGCGACCCTTGCATTGACCCTGCCGCAGATTGAACCGCTGTGGTTGCAGCAATTTAGCGACGGGTTCCATGATTTAGCGACCCGTTCAGGGGTGACTTTGGTCGGCGGCGATACGACGCGTGGAACCCTCACCATTAGTGTGCAGATTATGGGATACGTGCCGCAAGGCGCCGCGATTCGTCGTGGCGGCGCTAGTTGCGGCGATTTACTGGCAGTGACCGGTACTTTGGGGGATGCGGGAGCGGGACTCGCACTCGTTCAAAGGGCGGTAGCGGTAGGGCCGGCCGCAGAAGATTCGACTGCTGTGAATGAGCTTATTAAGCGGTTTTTATATCCCACCCCGCGGGTTGCCTTCGGTCAGAAAATTTCTGCACTGGCGAGTGCCGCTATGGATGTTTCTGACGGTTTGGTGGGAGATTTGCCCAAAATGGCAGCGGCGAGTAGCTTATGCGCGCAGGTAGAAATCGATCGTTTGCCGCTCTCTGACGCGCTACTGGGTCAATGTCCGCCCGATGAGGCACGCGATTTTGCGCTGGCTGGCGGCGACGACTACGAGCTTTTAATAGCGTTACCGCGTTCAAACTTTACGGCAATGGCGGCGCTGGCGGCGAACCTGAATATGAGGTTCAGTGTGATTGGCGAGTTTATGATAGGCAGTGGCGTGAACTGGTTGCGTCAGGGCAAGCCGTACCATCCCGCCGTTGTGGGTTACGATCACTTTCGCTGAGGCTTGGACGGCGGTCACAGTTTTGCTGTGGCTGTTTAAGTATGCTGCCTGCCATGAGCGTTAATCGCCCCAGTAGTGTTGCAACTTTAAGTCCAAAGACCGCAAATTTGCCGGAAAAGATAGGCAAGTATGTAATCATTAACGAGGTCGGCCGCGGCAGCACCGGGGTTGTGTACCTATCGCATGATCCTTACTACGGTCGTGATGTGGCCATTAAGGTCTACAACATCGATACCAGTGGTGATGAGAATCGTAAGCGTATTGCGCGCAAAATGTTTCTCTCCGAAGCGCACATGGTGGGCATGCTGCAACACCCGAATATATTGCCTATCTATGATGCGGGAGAAGAGAACGGCCATTGCTACATTGTGACCGAGCATGTGCACGGGGCGCGCACGCTGGCTGCCTACTGTCGGCCTGACAATTTATTGCGAATTGATGATGTTGTAGAACTAGTCTTTAAAGCGGCACGTGCTTTGCACTATGCGCACAGTCGTGGTGTCATTCACCGCGATATCAAACCCAGCAATATCATGCTCACTCTGGATAGCGATGTACGGATCATTGATTTTGGCATTGCATTAGTGGCCGATTCGGATATTTCCCGTATAGAGGGCATTGCTGGTAGCCCCTCCTACATGTCACCGGAGCAAGTTCAATCGATTGAACTCACCAACCGTTCAGACCTCTATTCTCTCGGCGCTGTGATGTACGAACTGTTAACCGGTACGCGACCGTTTAGAGCGGGGAATTTACAAAAACTATTACATCAAATTGTATTTGCGACGCCACCCCCCATCCATACCTTACGGCCAGAAATTCCTGAAGAGTTAGAGATGGTGACGGCGCTGGCATTGCAGAAGGACCCAGAAAAACGTTACAAAACGGGATTGGATTTTGCGGCGGAATTAACGCGTGTGCATCAGAAGCTACGTACCCAATACAATCGTATTGATCAGCAAGAACAATTTAGCTTGTTGAGGAAATTGAAATTCTTTCACGAATTCTCGCATGAGGAAATATGGGAAGTACTGCGCGCCAGTAGTTGGCAGGATTACAATCAAGCGGAAGAAATTGTCAAAGAAGGCGAAATGGATGATCGCTTTTATATCATTGTACAAGGACGGGTTGCGGTGGAACGAAATGGCAAGGCATTGGGCTACCTAGAATGTGGCGATTGCTTTGGGGAGACTAGCTATGTCCGCGGCGCCAAGCGCACTGCAACTATTAATGCCGTTGGACCCGTGACGGTCATGAAAGTCAGCTCCACGCTTCTGGAACAAGTATCTGCAGAGTGTCAACTACGCTTTAATCAAGTTTTTTTACGCAATATGATTGCACGTTTGCAGAGCGCAGAGCGCGCTAACAGCTAATTCTTAGCGTCTTTATCTATTTCAATCAGGGCGTACGCTGAATGATTGTGAATAGACTCAAAATTTTCCGATTCGACCGTATAAGCACGTACCCGCGTGTCTTTATTGAGCGCAACAGCAACGTCACGCACGGTGTCTTCGACGAATTTAGGATTGTCGTAGGCACGCTCGGTTACAAATTTTTCGTCGGGACGTTTTAATATGCCATAGACTTCGCAAGAAGCCTCTTTTTCCGCAATCTCAATCAATTCTTCTAGCCACATATGCGCTGAAGTCTTCGCCGTCAAAGTAATATGCGAACGTTGATTGTGCGCGCCGTAATCGGATATCTTTTTAGAACACGGGCATAAGCTGGTTGTAGGAACTACGACCTTAAGCCACACGCTCGTATGACCATCGCGATGCTCACCAAAAATGGTAGTTTGATAATTCATCAAACTTTCAACGCCCGAAACAGGCGCTTTCTTCATCACAAAATACGGAAAACTCATTTCGATGTGCCCGGAGGTGGCATCTAAGCGCTCCGTCATTTCCTTAAGCATCTTGCGAAATGACTCGACTGAAATTTCCCGTTCATGATGATGTAATATTTCGACAAATCGAGACATGTGCGTGCCTTTAAAATTATGCGGAAGGTTCACGTACATGTTGAAACTGGCCACGGTGTGTTGTTCACCGCGAGCGCGATCCTTCACCCGAATGGGATGCAATATATCCTTAATGCCCACTTTATTGATGGGGATTGAACGGGTATCGGCGCGTCCTTGAACATCTTCGATGGTGGAATTGGGTTTTTGCACAGGAGCAGGGCGAATCATAAATTCATCTCAGGTTAACTATATAAGCTAGCAAGCGGCGTCTACTAGGCGAGGCATTTTTGGCTTCCACCAGCTTGTTATCTGGGTCCGTAGTGAAGAAAAATCAAGCCCGGCATCAGTGAGACATTGCTCGCGCGTACCGTGCGCGATGACCTGATCGGGAATTCCAATGTGCAATAGACCGGCTCGACTGCCTATAGTCGCCAAATATTCGCCCACGGCACTTCCCGCACCGCCGGCGATGACATTTTCTTCTAGGGTTACTAGGTGAGTATGTTTGTCCGATAGGCGTGCAATAAGCGCGGTATCAATGGGTTTTACAAAACGCATATTGATGACAGTCGCATCGAGTTCTTCACCAAGGCGGTGTGCGTTGGCGAGCATACTACCGAACGCTAGGAGAGCAAGGCCATTACGACCTTCACGAACAATAACGCCGCGCCCTAAGGGTAGTGGGTGCATTTGTTCTTGCAGCGCGACGCCCGGTCCCGCGCCGCGCGGATAGCGAACCGCGGTGGGTGTTCGCAGCGTGGTCGCCGTAAATAACATTTGGCGGCATTCGTCCTCGTTGCTGGGAGCCATGATCACCATATTGGGGATGCAGCGCAGAAAACTGAGGTCATAGCTGCCTTGGTGTGTTGCCCCGTCACCACCGACAAGGCCCGCTCGATCGATGGCAAATATGACCGGTAGATTTTGCAACGCTACGTCGTGGATCAGTTGATCATAGCCGCGTTGCAAGAACGATGAATAAATGGCGACTATGGGTTTTGCTCCTTCGCAGGCTAGCCCCGCCGCGAAGGTGATTGCGTGTTGTTCGGCAATACCCACGTCGAAATAACGTTCTGGAAATTTTTTTTCAAACTCAACCAGCCCCGATCCTTCGCGCATCGCCGGGGTAACCGCCATAATAGTAGGGTCTCGTGTCGCCATCTCGCATATCCATGCGCCAAAGATTTGCGAGTAAGTGGGACCACTGGTTTGCTCTTTAAAAATGGTGGCACTCGCGGCGTCGAAAGGACCCGGACCATGCCATTTGATGGGGTCGGCTTCGGCGGGCGCATAACCCTTACCCTTGCGGGTGACTACATGCAGCAATTGCGGGCCGCGCAGGTCGCGCATATTTTCCAAGGTTTTTAACAACGCTGGCAAGTCATGACCATCGATCGGGCCAATGTAGTTTAAACCCATTTCTTCGAACACCGTGCCGGGAAGCACCATGCCCTTCATATGCGATTCGGAGCGGCGCGCAAGCTCCCATACCGTAGGCATACGGCGCAAAACTTTCTTACCACCGGCACGGAGCGTGGCATAGACTTTGCCGGATAACACGCGCGCGAAGTAGTTGGACATCGCTCCGACGCTACCTGATATCGACATATCGTTGTCGTTCAAAATCACCAGTAGGTCTACATCCAAGCTGCCCGCATGATTAAGCGCTTCGAATGCCATGCCCGCCGTCATTGATCCATCACCGATAATAGCTACTGCGCGGCGTCGCTCACCCTTAGCTGCCGAAGCTATCGCCATTCCTAAAGCTGCGCTGATTGAGGTGCTGGAGTGGCCGACCCCAAAAGTATCGAATTCACTCTCTGCGCGAGTCGGGAAGGGTGAGAGACCGCCCTGTTGCTTGATGGTGTGAAGCTGATCGCGGCGACCGGTGAGAACTTTATGGGGGTACGCCTGATGCCCGACATCCCACACCAAGCGATCGTGGGGTGTATCAAAAATCGCATGCAATGCGACGGTGAGCTCGACCGTTCCTAGACCTGCTGCAAAATGCCCGCCCTTGCGACTCACGGTGGCAATTAGAAAGCGACGCACTTCATCAGCGAGCGCGCCCAAGTCCGAACGCGCCAGCTTGCGTATATCCGCAGGGGCATCGATGGCGGATAGTAGGGGGAAATCGTCGGCGAGCGTCATGATTACAAGTTTACAGTGCGCAGTGTCTAAACTCGACGCTCAGGACCCTAAACTCGACGATCCACCACGAAACTTGCTAGCCAGGCCAATACTTCCCCGCCGCGACCTAACGGCTCCAACCGCCCACAGGCACGCGCTTTGAGCGCTTGAGCGTGCTGCTTAGCCGCATCAAGCCCGAGAATACTCGGGTAAGTGGGCTTGGCGCGCGCGGCATCAACTCCGATGTTTTTGCCTAAGTCTTCAGGGCTGCCTTCCACATCCAAAATGTCATCCTGAATTTGAAAGGCGAGTCCGATATCTTGAGAATAAAGGTCTAAGGCCTGCCACTGGAGGGAGGTCAGGTCGGGGGCGCAACTAGCTGCAATCAGTACGCTGGCGCGAATTAAGGCGCCAGTCTTGAGTCGATGCATGGCCTCCAATTCATTAATATCCAGTCGGCGACCTACCGCAGCAAGATCGAGCGCTTGGCCACCTGCCATGCCGTTGGTACCGCTCGCATCGGCTAAGATTTGTATCATTTTGAGGCGTGACGCGCAGCTTGCGCCAAAGGCCTCCTCTCGGGCCAATAGTGAAAAAGCTAGGACCTGGAGTGCGTCGCCGGCCAATATGGCTGTAGCCTCATCAAACGCGCGGTGGGTAGTGGGCTGTCCGCGACGCATATCGTCGTTGTCCATGGCAGGTAAATCGTCGTGGACCAGCGAATAGGCATGAATAAGCTCAACCGCAGCCGCGGGGGCATCCAATCTAGCGATCGGCACGCCAAGGGCGGCTCCGGTGCAGTACACCAACAAGGGCCGCAAGCGCTTGCCGCCGCCTAATACTGAGTAACGTTGTGCGGCATGCAATCTTTGCGGTACTTGATCGGCGGCAGGTAGTGAAGCTTCGAGTACCGTTTCAATGCGGGATTGATAGCCACGCAGAGTGGCGTCAATACCGGCATTCATTGCGGTTTGGCGGGATCGAAGTCGGTGATGGCAGCATCGCCTGCCTTCTTCATCAAAATCTCGACCTTTTGTTCGGCTTCCTTAAGCGCCGTTTGGCAATTTCGCGTCAAAATCACACCGCGCTCAAATGCGGCAAGGGACTCCTCCAAAGGTAAATCGCCGGTTTCCAGACGATCTACTAACACCTCAAGTTCCTGCATGGCCGTCTCAAAATCGGGTTTGCTAGGTTGCTCAGCTTTAGGTTTGGACATAGATGAGAACGGTACACAGCCCGCAGGGCGCGGTCAAACACAAACTATATAATTCATAACCGTGAACTGTATCACGAGCCTTTATGCGGCAAGACTATCGCAATTAGGTATCATTCTAAAAGAAAATCAATATGCACAATTCAGTAAAAAAGTGGGTTTTTTGTGGGTCGTTAGAGGTGCTCGCCGTGACCTTAGTAGCATGCGGACCCAAACATGAGGCTCCCGTAACCGTTGGCGATATGATGGATGATCGAGTGGTGCTGGACGGGATTCTGTTGAAATGTAGCCGTACACCGTCAAAAATGAATTCCGATTCGGATTGTATCAATGCGCGGGTCGCAATTGAGCGTTTGGCTAAAGTCAACGAGCTAGGCGAAGAAAAGAAACATGCTGAAGAATTCGAGCGGGTGCGCGAGCAACTGAGGGTTTCTGAAGCGCGTAACCATCAGATGGATACCCATCCGAAGCTCGATGGGTACAGCTTGCCGGTAGTGCCGGTCGAGCCCGTAGAGTCACCTGCTTCCTCAGCGTCAGCGAGCCCGCCCAAACCCTAAGCCTCAGCTTTTGCTAGATCGGCGTCGTTCACGCCGTGACTGTTCGCGCTGTGACTTGCCTCTTGGCGCGCGCGGTTACACACTACGTGTATGTCAATCTTTAATCGAACTCCGATAATGCCGACTGCTGAAATGGCTCCGCGCGGTCGTAACGAACCTGTCACTGTATCCCCGCGACATTTTGTGTCGCAACGTGCGGTGGTTGCGCCTTTTCCTGCGGGGTCGGCGATTGCGATATTCGGCTTGGGATGTTTTTGGGGAGCAGAAAGAAAGTTTTGGCAAACACAAGGCGTGTACTCAACGTCGGTAGGATACTGCGGCGGTTTCACGGTGAACCCAACTTACGAAGAAGTGTGTACGGGCCTGACGGGACACAATGAAGTGGTGCAGGTGGTGTTCGAGCCGTCTGCGTTGAGCTACGCCGATTTGCTTCAGGTTTTTTGGGAGTCGCATGATCCCACGCAGGGTATGCGTCAGGGAAATGATGTCGGTACTCAGTATCGCTCGGGCATATATACGCGTGGAGCAGATCAGCAAGCTGCTGCAGAAGCCTCGCGAGTGGTGTACGGCGCGGCGTTGATGCACGCGGGATTATCAGCGATCACGACCGAAATTATTCCTGCGACCGTATTTTATTATGCAGAGGATTATCACCAGCAGTACCTCGCGAAGAATCCGAATGGGTATTGCGGGATTGGGGGATGCGGGGTGCCCTTTAAACTCGCGGAGTTACAGGTGGGGGAGAAGGCGTAACTTCGAGGTTGATTTGGTTTCCATCAGGAAGCCAAGGTGTTACCAATTCGATACGCGACTTTCTGCAGGAAAACCCCGCCGGATTTCGGCGTTGAGGTCTACCGGAAGTCTACCGGTGTTTCGGGCCTGGGACAGTCCTCGGGGAAGGACTGGCAATTCTGGCAATCGCGACGGGCTGCAGGTTTCAGGTTCGCCCTTGGTCTGGAGCTATAGTGAGACTTGTCAAAAGGACCCTATGAACACCGAAGTAAGATCCCCAGCAGCGACCACGTCCGTTCATCCGGTGACTCCCCCGATTGGGCGCCGCCGATCGGCGCGTGCACTCATCGGATGGCTCCCACAGGAGCAGGCATGCGCCATGCTGGTGGGAGTTCCGCAGCCAGCACCCTTCGCCGCCGCCATAGTTGAGCGAGCAACCAAGGCGCTGGCTGCGGTGGCGGCACGACCAGCCGTTCAAAGCAGAAGGATGGCGACCATCGATTGTTGATCGTCGGTATGTTCGGGCACTACAACCGATAGTGCATTCCGATCATGCAGACGAGCGTACGGGTGATGGTGTAAGCGGCGATATGCTGTCGCTTGCTCGCATCACGCTTCCCATCACGCGCTCCAAAGAGTTCATGCACTGTGAAAACGCACCGGATAGTCGACGATGGACTCTGACCTGCCGAAATCGGCATCTTCGAATCCTGCAACCTCTCCAACCCGATCCGACCACATTCATTTAGGAAGAGTCAAAGTACGATCCGAAACCGTTCGGGTTCATGGTTGAGCTGTCTCGCAGCTACGTAAAAGTTATCCAATGGCGAGGGATCTACATGCTTTTCGATGGATACCATCGAACTCATGGGCTCCTGATGCGCGGCATCTATGGGGGTCCACTTGTTTTTGATGTAATTAGTAACGGTACAAAATGTCGTAAAATATAGAGGCCATGGTCGATAACACTTTGATAATTAATTGTTTTCTGTTACCGCTTTTGCGCAGACGCGTACCTATAAGAATCAAGGAGTTGTTAGCGCGGGCCGACTCCAAAAATGAGCTATTTTCGAAATTCTAACTAATTGCATTATCTGGTATTGGCGCGACGCTAAATGGCGAACAGGAAATCACGCAAAATCAGCCCTATACGCTGCCC
>JANYFY010000014.1 GCA_025359565.1 Gammaproteobacteria bacterium
CGCATATGGTCCATGCGGGCCGGATCGGCGGCGTGGTGGTGGTCATTATGCTGATCTTAGCCCTGGTGCTCTCGCTGATGACTTCGATGGCTGGATCCTCCCGCACGCTCTACCAAGCGTCGTTGGACGGATGGCTGCCAAAATACCTGGCCAAGGTCAACAACTACGGCGCGCCAACAAATGCCATGCTTACCAATCTGGCATTCAACCTTGTGCTCTTATTGCTGTCTGACTCGGTATTTGTTATCGGTGCCGCCAATGTGGGATACCTGATATTTAATTTTCTCAATTTAAACTCAGGTTGGATGCACCGCTGTGACCGACCGAATCAAGATCGTCCTTGGCGTGCCGCTAACTGGATATTAGCCGCAGGTGCGGTACTGTCTTTTGTAAATCTAGCTTTTATGGGGTTTGGTGCGGATGTTTATGGTGCAGGAACTTTAATGACCGGTTTGGTGTTCGCCGCGCTAATCGTGCCCGTGTTTATCTATCGCCACTATATTCAAGATAAAGGAGTTTTTCCGGCCACGATGGCGGATGATTTGACTTTTGTCGGTGGCGAGAAAATTGTCAACCGTGCCGGGATTTGGCCCTATGTCGTGCTTATTTTAGGTATTGCGGTAGTGGCCGTCACCCATAAGCTGGCGGTTTACTAAATGTTAATCACCGGCATCAAAAGCAAGCCGATCTATACGCCGCTAAGTTTTGATGCGAGTGGGCGCTATCACATCTTACTGGGAGCGGGGGTTGGCGCAAATCCGTTGTTGCGTGTGCTTGCCGAGATGAAAAAAACGGTGCCTCAGTCCATGATTCATGCGCGCGTTCTTTTTAAGAATGCCAGTGCGATTGAGGCTACCGCCGGGAACGTTTCCGAATCGGAACTTGCGTTTCGCGCGGTCGAAACAGTGGAATTACGGGTATTTAATAACGTTGCTTCTTTGCTTGCAGATTTTCACATTTTAGCAACCGGGTCATTGATGGGTACTCGACTGTATGTAGCAGGTCCCGAGAGCTTCATCGGACTTGCAATGCAAATTGCATTGCAATTCAATCTTAATCAGGACGAGATCCGCGCTGAGGAATGCGGCTCCCTAGCTCGCCGCGTTTTTTGTATTCACTGCCGCGCCATCACTGATGAAGTGGTGACGAATATAGTAAAATGTGCCTGTCAACGCTGGTTGTTGGTTCGAGATCATTACTCACGACGTCTTGCGGCCTATATGGGCGTCATGGCAGATGCCGAAGCGCCGGGTGAATTGCCGGAAATGAGGGAAGTCTTTCGATGAGCGCTCAAACCATCACGGTCGAAATCACCTCCATTGCGCAGGTGACGCCACTCATCAAACATTTCAGGCTTAAAGCCACTACGGGAGGGTATCTTCCTGCCTTCTCCGGCGGATCACATATAATTGTAGTGATGCGGGGTCAAAAACGTATTCATCGCAACCCTTATTCTTTATTGAGCTCACCCAACCGACTCGAGCACTATGAGATCGCTGTTCGCCGTATGGACGAGTCGCGGGGTGGCTCGCATTTTCTGCATGATGTGGTAAAAATAGGTGATCAATTAGAAATTGCTCATCCAGTGAATTTGTTCGGCCTGGAGAAACAAGCGCGCAAACATATACTCATTGCTGGCGGTATCGGTATTACACCATTCCTTGCTCAGCTTGAGGATCTCCGCTGCGGCGAGGTACCGTACGAACTTCATTACTCGGTCCGTTCACATGAACATGCTGCCTTCTTGCAACATTTAGGTACGCGCGAGGCGACCCGCGTTAGCATGTACTATGACAATGAAGGTGCGACCCTTAATTTCGAGGAATTACTCGCTAAACAGCCGCTCGGAACGCACGTTTATGTGTGTGGCCCAGCCGGCATGATTACACGCGTTATTGATACCGCGAGATCTTATGGTTGGCCTAACTCTCATGTGCATTGGGAACAATTCAACGCGCCCCCCGTAGGGGATGCGTTTGATGTATTCCTTGCTCGCTCCAAGATTAGCGTGCATGTAGTTCCTGATCAAAGCCTTTTGGAATGTATCGAGGCAGCAGGCGTCGAGGTGCCGTACCTATGTCGTGGGGGTGTATGCGGTTTCTGTCACACGCGCGTGCTCGAACTTGATGGTGAGCTATTGCACCATGACCACTACTTATCAGCGAACGAAAGAACTACCGGCAAGAGCATTATGCCCTGCGTGTCTCGCGCTAAGGCTAAACGTCTAGTACTCGATTTATGAACGCAATTTTCAAAGTGAATGAAACCTTTCGTAACGACTTTACGTTCTGCAACAGTCCCGCAGCGATTCGGCGCTTTCCGCTGCCGTTTGCCGAAGATGAATACATGTATTCGGTCAATATTGAGCCTCACCTGCCGGGCCCGCAAGGTTCGGTATCGGAGTTTGCCTTTGATGTAGACGAGCACTATGTAGCGGAGTGTCATGAGCGCGAGATTGTACTAGCGAATGAGCCGCTAAGATTTCAGGCATTGCCGCATATGATGAGTGCGCAATGGGATTGCCTAGAGTTAATTATGGAATCATTGGCGCGCGATTACCCGAAGCATTTTTCCTTATCGAAACGGAACAATCACTGGCAGTGGAGCAACGGCCCACTCAATATGGAGCAACGTTTCACTTTTGGCGATGCCGCAACCCTGCCGCGCCCGCCTCTCGACTATATAACGCGCCAGGCTCAGGGTGATTTTGTGGTGATGGACCAGCGCGAGGGCAATTTGTGGTGCGAAGCAGGTATGGTTACGACCCAGGCCGATTGGTCATTGGACTTTGACATGGGCATGACGTTTAAAGAATGGCACGGTCCTGTGCCGCTTGCTCACGAGATGGGCGTATTTGATCGCGCCATAAAATTTCTGCTTAATTTGCGATTAGGCCAACCCGTTCGTAGGCTCAACTGGACCATGACCGTTAATCCACGACTCGATACGTCGCCGGAGAACTATCCGCACTGGGGCCCCGATCGCGCGTCGGTGAACGCCGCGAATGCCGGTGATCTTGTTCACTTGCGCGTGGAGCTTCAAGGTCTGTGGCGGTTGCCTCGCAGCAACGCCGTAGTTTTTGGTATTCGTTGTTATTTGATTAGCCTGCGCGAATTGGCGACCATCCCTAAGTGGGCGCGACGCGTGCATCGCGTACTCAAAAAATTGCATCCAGCGCTCGTGGACTATAAAGGTCTAACGCGCTACCGCGAGCCCGCGATTGCGTGGCTGGCCCCATTTGATGATGGTTCGCCGACCACACCGGGCACGTCGCCCGAGTAGCTGCAGAGCGCACAAACCGTTAATTTTAGATACTTTGATTATCATGGGAGACATCTATGGCACTTAGCTGGCGTACCTCAAGTCTAGCCGATCGGCATCGCGCCTTAGGGTCCAAGCTCGAAGACTGGAATGGCATGGGGACAGCTTGGACCTATGCAAAAGACATGGTGCAAGACCATGTGGCCATCCGCACTAAAGCGGGCCTTATGGATGTATCGGGTCTTAAGAAGCTCCATTTAGTGGGACCGCATTCCTCAGCTATCTTGAACATGGTGACTACTCGCGATGTCACGAAGATTTATCCGGGTAAGTCCGCTTATGCCTCTTTTTTGAATGACGCTGGGCATTTCATTGATGACGGCATTTTATATCGGACCGGACCTAACGCTTGGATGGTAGTCCACGGCAGCGGCGCAGGACATGAAACTTTGACTAGTTACGTGGTCGGGCGAAATGCCTCGCTCATCGTCGATGACGATATGCACGATTTATCGCTGCAAGGTCCACTAGCCGTTGATTTTCTAGCTAAGCACGTACCGGGTATTCGCAATTTAAAATATTTTCATCACATGCCGACGACGCTTTTCGGTCGGGCAGTATTGATTTCCCGAACCGGTTACACCGGCGAGCGGGGCTATGAAATCTTTTGCCGTGCTGAAGACGCGGGAATTATTTGGGATACCATTTTAAGTGAAGGCAAGTCGTTAGGAATTATTCCCGCCTGCTTCACGACACTTGATATGTTAAGGGTCGAAAGTAGCCTACTGTTCTATCCTTACGATATGTCTCAAATGTATCCGTTCGAACACGACCCACCGGGCGACAGTTTATGGGAACTCGGGTTAGATTTTACCGTAAGTCCAGGCAAAACAGATTTTCGAGGCGCCGAAGCGCATTACCGACAAAAAGGCCGGGAACGGTTTAAGATTTTTGGCATTCTAATGGACGGCAACGTGGCGGTCGATATGGGCGATGCGGTTTATGCAGGTGAGAAAAAAGTGGGTGTTATTACTTGCGCCATGGTCTCATCCCTGACCGGCCAGTCGATGGCGATTGCACGACTCGAATGTGCCGCAGCGGTTGGTGGCACTAAACTTGAGATTCGCGGCAAGACACACCAGGAAGCCGCGACCGCGCACACGCTCCCCTTTGACGATGTGCAGAAGAAAAAACGTACGGCAGAAGGATAAATCATGCAAAACAAATTATTGATCAACGGTATCTTAGTGGCGGGTGAGGGTGTTACCGAGCACGTCCTGGACCCTGCGACCGGCAAAAAAATTGCTGACGTTCCTGAGGCCAGTAAAGCACAAGTCGATGCCGCAGTGGCGGCAGCCGAAGCGGCAGCTCCTGGCTGGGCCGCAACTCCTCCTAAAGATCGGGCCACGCTGCTCCTTAAACTCGCGGATCGAATTGAAAACGAAGCCTCCGCATACGCCAAATTGGAATCTGACAATACAGGCAAACCTTTAACGGCAATGCTTAACGATGAGATCCCGGCGATTGCCGACGTGTTTCGTTTCTTTGCGGGTGCTGCGCGTACGCAACATGGCGCCTTGGCCGGTGAGTATCTCGCCGGGCACACGAGCATGGTTCGTCGTGATCCCGTGGGCGTAGTAGCTTCCATTGCTCCATGGAACTATCCCCTGATGATGGCAGCATGGAAATTAGCCCCGGCACTCGCGGCGGGCAATACTATTGTGTTAAAGCCTTCTGAACAAACACCGCTGACAGCCTTAAAACTTGCCGAAGTTTTAAAAGAATTATTTCCGAAAGGTGTTGTGAATATTATTTGCGGTCGCGGCGAGAGCGTCGGTGCACCCCTGGTATCGCACCCACGCGTGCGTATGGTATCGCTGACCGGTGACATCTCGACGGGTCAAAAAATACTTGCAGCGGCAGCCAGTAACGTGAAACGCACGCATCTTGAGCTCGGCGGGAAGGCGCCAGTGATTGTATTTGATGATGCAGATTTGGCCGCGGTAGTGGCAGGCGTGCGTACCTTTGGCTTTTACAATGCTGGTCAAGATTGTACGGCGGCCTGCCGAATTTATGCAGGTGCAAAAATTTACGACAAGCTGGTGGCCGATTTAAGCTCAGCGGTGCGCTCGCTTAAGGTGGGGCTACAAACCGATGACGGCGTAGAGATGGGCCCTTTGATTTCCGCCGAGCAACGCACTCGCGTGGCGGGATTTGTTGAGCGTGCGGCAGCCCTTAAGCATGTAGAAATTACCGCGGGTGGAAAAACACGTGCAGGCTCCGGATTTTTTTACGAGCCCACTCTCATCGCCGGTACCCGCCAATCGGATGAAATTGTGCAACGCGAAGTGTTCGGTCCGGTGGTCTCGGTCACACGCTTTACGGATGCCGATGACGCGGTGAGTTGGGCCAACGATTCCGAATACGGATTGGCCTCTTCAGTGTGGACTCAAGATATAGCCAAAGGCATGAGCGTGGCGGCACGATTGCAATACGGTTGTACTTGGATCAACACCCATTTCATGATCGTGAGCGAAATGCCGCATGGCGGCTTTAAACGCTCAGGGTACGGCAAAGATTTGTCGGTGTATGCCCTCGAAGATTACACGGTGGCGAGACATGTGATGGTGAAACTATAGCGCTTTTAAGCTGGACACTTTCACCACCGACGCTTTCGCCACCGACGCCTTCGCCCCCGCCGCTTTTAACTGTGAGGCGTTTACTGCCGCAATGCCATGGGTTGAGAGGCTGTTTTAATGGCTAGCAACAGCAACAACGCGGCAGCGCTGAGTATCACCGGCAACCCCATGCGCGGCGATAGGTCCATCGCCACACCTCCGGCGCTAGGTCCTATAATGCCGCCGAAACAATACACCATCACAAATAACGTGTTGGCGCTGGGTAATTGGTCATTGCTATATTCATCGCCCATCAAAGCCACACCTTGGCTATAGAAGGCATACAGCGTGCCTCCCCAGATAAATAATAGTGGCCACAGAAATAGCGGTTGGCCCAGGAAACCCGGTAGCAGCAAGGGACCTATCGCGCTGATCGCGGCACAAAATGCGAGGACGGTACGGCGACCGTAGCGATCGGCGAGTAGGCCTATGGGTAATTGAAGGATGACATTGCCCGCCATGAATACGGTCACCAGCAATAGGGCCGCGCCTTCACTGTAGCCTGCATGCACGCCATAAAGCGGTAAGAGAGTCAAATCGGCAGACTCGACTAGGCCTGCGACCAGAGCCGCCACCATGACCACGGGAGCGACGCCGAGCATTACTTTCAATCCACTGAGTGATGTGAACCCTTGGGATTTACTAATCACGCTACGCATCAAGGCGAGAGGCATCAACGTAAGCGCAAGCACGAGCCCGCCAATGATGAAGGGTTGCCAACCTTGCGTGCCGGTAAATTCAAGCAGGATGGGACCGCCGATAGTGCCAATGGAAAACACGGTCCCGTATATGCCCATGACCTTGCCGCGTGACTCTGCACTGCTGACATTGTTCATCCAAATTTCACTGGCGATCCAAGTAAGGCCCAAAGCACCACCCGTTAAAAATCGCAGTATCAGCCAGACGGGGATACTACTTATCAGGGGCATTAGCGGCAAAATGATACTGGCGAAGGCGATACCGAAGACGATGCTACGTTTGCAGCCGAGCCTCGCGATCACTCTAGGATAGAACGGGCCTGCCATAATCACTGCAATGAGGCTTGCGGCGGTTACTGCGCCAATCACAAAGTTCGACGCGCCCAGCCGTGCCAATGTCAGCGCAATGAGCGGTGGTTGAAAGCCAAATATTAATCCGACTCCCAGAGTGCCGGAGAAAACGGCGATCAGCACGCGACGGTTAGACGGTTGAGTCATGCACTCATCATGCGACGCACCGCAACCGACCACCGTTGTTGTGTCGTAGGATTACCTAGCCATTTTAGATTTAAAGCGTGCATACTCGTGATACTCAGTGTGCACGCGATTGAGGCATATTCGCAACAAGGGGAGCTTGAGCGAATGTGTCTACCATGCAATAAACTTGCATGACAGTAAACACTGTGATACGAATTAGCGCACGTTTTGGGATATATAATACCGGGAGATTCGTTCATGAAAAAAGTGTTGTATGGAACTGACGCAGGCTCAGCATGCGGGAAAGTGATTTTAGCGGCACTGTTCTGCGTCGGCGTAATTTATGCCCCATTAGGTAACGCGGCTGAAAAAGCGGCGGGTACCAGCGATACTAGCCTAGCGGAAATAGTGGTGACGGCAGAGAAACGCGAATCTACGGTGCAAGCGACTCCGATTAGTATCACGGCAGTAACAGGCGATCAACTCCTGACGCAGGGCACACAAACTGTCGAGCAACTGGTTGGCGCAACTCCAGGCGTATCAATGCGAACAGCGGGACCTGGTCAAACTGAATATGAAATGCGTGGCCTTACATCGGCGGGCGGCTCTGCTGCGACAGTAGGTTTTTATATCGATGAGGTACCGTTATCAGCATCAGCGGTTGCGCTGAATGGCCGAACTGTAATCGATCCCGAGTTATTTGACCTAAGTCATGCCGAGGTATTGCGTGGCCCCCAAGGAACACTCTACGGTTCAGGCTCGATGGGCGGTACTATTAAGCTTGTCACCAATCCGCCGAAACTAGGTGTTTTTGAGGGCGCTGCCGATTTTAGCTTAAGCAATACCGCGCGTGGCAGTGCGAACGGCGGCGGCAGCGCAATGGTGAACTTACCCCTTGGAGACATCGTCGCTTTGCGTTTGGTAGGCACTGAAAAGTATGTCAGTGGTTGGATTGATCGCATTGTTGTTGGCAATGGCTCGAGCCCATTTCCATTCCCCACTAATCTTAGCCCAGCGACAGTTCCGCAGGGTATTTGTCTAGGCTACTACTGTTCTCGCGGCGATGTGCAGAACGCACCGGTTACCAAAGTGATCAAAGGCTCAAACCTTGAAAAGTTTGCCTCGGGCAGAGCGACGTTGCTGATAAAACCGTCGGATGCGCTGTCGGTTACTACCACACTGATGTATCAACGAATTGATGCGCAAGGCTACAATAACTATCAAGACCCGGGTACCAATCAGGCAATTTACCAACCCTACGACACGAAGGAGCCCTACTACGACTCTTTTAAAATGGCCAGTCTGGTGGTGAACTACGACTTCGGACCTGCGACACTTACTTCGTCGACGGCATATTGGAAACGCGACGTGTTTCAGTCGACGGACTCTACTGAGGCCCTGCAGAACATTTTCAATACTTCAACCTTCATTCAAAATCTTTATGTGGAAGAAGATCCCACGACCCAAGTGAGCCAAGAACTGCGTTTAGTGTCTAACGGCAACAGCGATTTTCAGTGGGTAACCGGATTATATGCGTCTGACCTGCATTCCGGATACATCACAACTAATGCGGCCGCCGGTTTCGCGACGGCGAACTATTGTGCCTTCAGCGGAAATACCGGCGGATCTGCTGGATGTGCCCCTCTGACCGGTTATCCTGGAGCGAATCCATTGGGCGTAGTCTTTAATGACAACAATCCCAACATCATGAAACAATCCGCTATATTTGGCGAAATGTCATATAAGTTAACCTCTGACCTAAAGCTCACGGCCGGCCTTCGTTACTTCAAGTTCGATGTGAGCAATATTTCTCACCAGTGTGGCCTCGGAACGGGTACGGGCGATCAGACCTGCCAGGATGCAACTGCAGCGGGTAAAGGAACGAACGTTCTCCCCAAACTCAATTTGTCGTACACGCCAACCCCTGACTTGACCCTATATAGCACTTTAGCGAAAGGTTCACGGCCGGGCGGCGTAAACCTTCCGATACCGCTACCGACCATACAGCAACTAGTCGCGAACAACGGCGCGTACAACTGTGGACTTCCGCTAGCCAACCAGCAGGACCCCAATTTACCGATTCCTACCGGACTTACTTACGTCACTAAGCAACCGTCGTATTTTGGCCCTGACGCAGTATGGAGTTTCGAGATCGGTGAGAAATCACGGTTCGATGATCGACGATTTACTTTGAATGCCGACATCTACTACATCAAGTGGCAAGATATCCAACAGGTCCTGTCACTATCTTGCGGTTATCCTTATACGTCGAATGTCGGTGAAGCTCGCGCTTACGGCCCCGAAGTTGAATTTGCTGCGGAAATAGCCTCCGGACTCACACTCAATTTGTCAGGCACCTATACCACCGCCCAAATTACCAAGCCAACAATAGCCTCTGGAATCGTATCTGGACGGCAGATAATCAACGTACCAAAATACACCGTAATTGCTACGGTCGACTATGTAACCGACCTTGGCAATGATTATAAAGGTAGGTTCCGAATCGCGAGTTCGCTGACGGGACCTATAGTTGACCAGGCCTATTATGTCGAAAATTTACCGTCACACAATTTCATCGACGGTCGCGTCGGCGTCGAAAAAGGTTCATGGGCAGCGTACTTAGTGGGCACCAATCTCACCAACAAAATAGCGGCGTTGACTATCGACAATACTACCTTCGCGTGGCAGCAACCAACGATCACGCGCGTTTCAACCAATCAACCACGCACTATCGGGCTTGATTTCCAGTACAAATTTTAAAATAAGGGCAAAGGTGTGACGATAAATTCCGACGAAGCGGTCGATCAAGACGCTGCACAATTAAAAGCCCTGGGTTATACCTCCCACTTCGAACGCACAATGTCGAAGTGGGAGAATTTTTCGCTAGGATTTACCTATCTTTCGCCGGTAGTCGGCGTTTACACCATTTTCGCGAGCGCGTTTGTCGCGGGAGGACCACCCATGTGGTGGACCTATCTAGGTGTGGGCTTAGGCCAGCTCATGGTGTGTCTGATATTCGGTGAGATCGTATCTCAGTTTCCCATCTCCGGCGGTCTGTACCCTTGGGCACGACGGCTCACCGGCAAACGTTGGGCTTGGATGGCCGGATGGGTCTATGCCTGGGCTTTGTGTTGCACGATGGCGGGCGTTGCGACAGGGGTCGCGCCATTTCTGGCGCAATTATTTGGAGCTGAAAGCACGCCAATTCTCACTACTGTAATTGCGTTCGTGTTAATCGCCATCACGACTATACTGAATTTGAGTGGCACGCGATTATTGGCGAGGGTAGCGATGTTTGGCTTTATTTGCGAATTGGTGGGCGCCATTGTGGTGGGCGGCTATTTATTACTGTTCGCGCGTCATCAGCCCTTAAGTGTCTTATTGGATACTAGCTATATACAGCATGGCAGCGGTAATTACTTACCTGCCTTTCTCGCCTCGGCACTCGCTGCCATGTTTTGCTACTACGGCTTTGAAGCCTGTGGTGACGTGGCGGAAGAGACGCCGGATGCGAGCCGCATGATCCCCAAGGCGATGCGTATGACGATTTATATCGGCGGCGCGGCGGCCTCGTGGGTGTGCTTAAGTTTCGTATTGTCGATATCCGATATCGGTGCGGTTATTTCCGGCAAAGACAAAGATCCGATTGTCACGCTCCTGCGAGCTGCGATGGGTGAAGTAGGTTTTCGGGCCGTCATTGTGGTGGTGCTAGTGTCTTTCATGTCTTGCTTATTGAGCTTACAAGCGGCGGCAAGCCGTTTGTTGTTTGCTTATGCTCGCGATCAAATGATTTTTGGCAGCCAGTACTTAAGTCGTATGTCGCCGAAAACCAAGGTACCCGTCGTGGCGCTAGTGGTGATGGGCGCAATCCCTGCGCTCATCGCCCTCTCGGCGCTGTGGCTCCAAGATGCGATTAATACCATCATCAGCTTTGCCGCGATCGGTATTTATATTTCCTTCCAGATGATCGTGTTGGGGGCGCTCATCGCGCGTGCCAAAGGGTGGCGTCCTGCGGGGCCTTTTACCCTAGGGGCTTGGGGCTGGACAGTCAATGTCATCGCACTGGCCTATGGAATTTTTGCCATCATCAACATGGCGTGGCCGCGTAGTCCCAACGATCCCTGGTACAGCAATTACGGGATGATTGTGACTACCATTGGGGTGGTGGTATTGGGTGCGCTCTACATGACAACTGCCCGGCCGTACGAACATGGCAACGCACCTGCGGGCGACGCGCATCGATTGCACGCGTAAGATAATAATTGTGGCGCGTCGTATCGCCGCTCTTGATGGCCTTTCTCGAGCGCATTCGTGCGCGGGACGCGTACCAGCGCGCGCTGGCGCGTGGCGGCCCCTATAGCTATTAAAGACACGGCTTACTGCCCGCCATGCATAACTTTCGCCAATGCCTCCAGAAAATGTTGGTTGTCCTCTCGCCGTCCGACCGTCACCCGTATGAATGTCTGAAATCCCGCCTCTAGCCACGGCTTCACTATGACGCCGTTTTGCATCAAAGCAGTGGCTACATTACTACTGGGCCGCCGGACATCAATAAACAGGAAATTACCCAGCGATGGCGCAATTCGCATTCCATACCCATGCATGGCCTCAAGCGCCACTAGTTGCCGCATCAGATCCGCTCTCTCGTACACGGTGGCGGATACGACCGCTTTTAAATGTTTCAAGTCGCGCAGCGCTGCGACAGCTGCGACTTGGGCGAAGGTATTAACGTTAAAGGGAGTTCGCACTCTATCTAAGAGTGAGGCGAAATCCGCATCCGATGCCAGGCCATACCCTATTCGCAATCCGGCGAGGCCATAGGCTTTGGACAGAGTTCGCAGCACAATCCAGGGTCGGGGCTGGCTTGATAACACTTTGAGACTGTCGGCATAATCGCCCCCTTCTGCATACTCGAAGTACGCCTCATCGATCACCAGCACCGCGTCGAGCGGACTCGCATCCACCAAAACTTGTAGCCCCACGTCATTGAGTGCGCACCCGACCGGATTTGAAGGAGTGCTGAACATGACGAGTTTTACGGGTCGGGACAGCGCAGCACACCAGGCTGGTAAGTCATAGGCGAAAGCCGCGTTAACCGGAATTTTTTCGACGGTGGCGCCCATCATTAAAGGAAAAATTTCATGCAATCCGAACGAGGGTGCAAGCGTTAACACCCGATCACCCGGAACTAGTAGCGCCTTGCACAGCATCTCAATGATGTCTTCGGACCCATTGCCCAACACGATCCGCGATCTAGCTACTCCAGTGTTGCGTTCAATCTGCTCGCGCAGTGCCGTGCAGTTGGGGTCGGGATAGCGGTAAATGTCGCCCAGCGACTTAGCGAGTTCTACGGAAACAGCCGCGCTGGTACCAAACGGATTTTCATTACTCGCAAGCTTGGTTACGCGCGTAAGTTGGTATCGGGCACGCGCTACCTCTTCGGAAATTCCTGCGTTGTATATCGGCAGCGAGCGCACTTCGGATCGGCATAGATCAAGTGCGCTCTTTTTTATCGCCACCCTAAAACCGCATCATCGCAGACAAACCAATCGTGCGCGGCGTCAGTGTATAGCCGCGGTTGACGGTTTGTAAATTAGGCCTCTGAATGATGGCCTGTTCATTCAATAAGTTTTTGGCAAATAAGGATAATTCAATATCCCGAAATTGGGCACCCGCCGTGAGTGCTACGACAGCATAAGACGGTCGATTGTAATCAGGATCGGCAATTCCGACTGTTCCGTGACTGCTGCCCGTATAGTTCCAGTCGGCCGTCGTGAACCCGGTAACGCCTTCAGCAATCGGTGCGCTATAACGAGCAGAGACATCCGCGCTCACTCGGGGAACACCGGGGACGGCCTGGCCTTTAGTAATGCTGAGCAGCGGCACATCCGAGGTGAGCGCGGCATGCGTATAACCGCCCGACAGTCCGAGGGTCAGACTGCGAAGGGGCCGGTAGTGAATCTCGATTTCACTGCCATAACTCGCCGCCGTGCCGGCGTTCGTATTGTAGTCAAAGGTGCACGGCAGATTAATGTCAACCTGGATACCCTTCCAATCGATGTAAAAAACGTCACCATTAATCGAGAGCTTGCCATCCAGCAGTAGCGCCTTTGCGCCGGCCTCGTAATTCCACAATGAATCAGGGCCGTAAGCGGCAGGCTCGTTCGGGCAGAACGAGGGCAGAGGACGATTCGGACCACCGAGACGGAACCCTTTGCTGGCGACCAAGTAAACGGAAGTGTCGTCTGTGACATCGTAGGTCAGGGCGAACTTAGGCGTTATGGGTTTGCCTCGGCTCTCGATCGCGATCGCCGGGGGAGAACCGATTGCAAAGAAGAAACCCCCGAGTCGCACCAAGGAAGTCTTCGCGTCCAAATAGCGCAGACCGGCGGTAAGTCGCAGTGCCGGTGTCAGGTGATAAGTGGCTTCGCCGAACAACGCTGCTTGAGTCTCCGTGAATAGCTTGTTGTTAAGATATATGCTGTCGTTGGGGAAGACCGGTATAGGCGGAGGCGGGTTAGGCGGGTTGGACAACGCTTGGAGGAAAGCCGACGAGGTCAAAAATCCTGGGCCGTAAAGCGCTGTAAAGGCGTCATTAAGACCAGGAGCGATCTCAAAATCACGTGAGTCGAGCTTCTGATGCGAATAGAAAACTCCGGCGATCCATGTCATCGGCGCTCCCCCGGCCACGTAGGACTTTGATGCTAATCGCAGTTCCTGTGTGAACTGCTGGGTTCTTATCCGGTAGTGAACCGGAGAGGCGACTTGACCGATCAGCGCGCCATCCAAATTACCATCAAGGCCCGGGATAACTGCCGCATCAATCAGTGAACCGATAAAGCCCGAATTATAGGCGGTGCCATCGACCTGGCGATCAAAATCACGATAGAAATAACTGGTCGACGAAGTCAGATCGGCCCACTTCAAATCATAGTCGATGCCTAAACTGGGAACGAATAGCGTATCAGCGCCCCACTCTCTAACTCTTTTCTGCTGCGATAATAAATCGGGAGCCCCGAGGTCCACAACATTGAGATCATCGCTTTTCTGGTACTGATACAAGATTGCAGGCTTGAAGATCAGTCCCTCCGCAGGCCGCCAGTCAAGCGCCACCCGAGCGGTGGTGGTCTGATCTCCATTGCTGCGTTTAGCGAGTAAACGCGTAGCGTCATCCGGCGAATAGTGGTCAATGTAGCCGCTGTTCTGCGTTACCGAGACCCCGGCTCGAAACCCAAGCTTATCGGTGATGATTGGCGCGTTAAAGATACCGCGTGCCGTGTAATTAACACCTCCATGTTTGGTGGATGAGACATCCGTGTAAACCTCACCACTGTACTGAGCGAGGTTAATGGGATTGGTAATGTAGCGGATCGTACCGCCCTCTGAACTCGCCCCATATAGAGTCCCTTGCGGCCCGCGCAATACCTCGACTCGCTGAATGTCAAAAAACCCGGGTTCCACTTGGCCCTGGGTATCGAGATTGCGCACCGTCAGCGGTATATCGTCAAGGTACACCGATACCGTCGAGGAGCCTGCTGTTGAACTAATCCCGCGCAATTCAATATTTTGGTTACCTGCCCCACCCTGTGTGGAGAAAGACAGATTGGGTACTGAGCGTGTCAAATCTGCAATCTCGACGATGTGTTGATCAGCGATATCCTGGGCCGACATCACTGTGATGCTGGCCGCCACCTTGCGAGCATCTTCCGTATGCTTTTCGGCTGTCACGATGATCTCGTCAAGCTTATAGTCTGGCGCAGTTTGTGCGATCGTAGCGCTGCAAAATCCAAACACTAATGGCATGAAAATACCCAACAGCAGCAGTTTTTTAAGCATTATTACACTCCATCAAGCTAAATTTTGACGCGCGATTAAGCGCTTTTCGAACTCGTAATATAGAACCGCCGGAACGATGAGCCCCGGTATCCAGGCCAGATCCGCACCGATGATTCGCTCAATCGAGCCTGAGTAAAACGAGAAACTCATAAAGGGAATCTGAATCACAATACTCGTCAAGTAGGCTGCGATACCAGTCCACTTATACCGCCCGTAAATACCTGTCACAGTGAACATATCATTTACCGCGTAGCGGCCTTTACGCACCAGATAATAGTCGCAAAGATTGATGGCGCTCCAAGGCACCACCATATAGATCATTGCACTGAGCATATCGGCAAAGTATTCGTCGAATCGTTCCTGCGCGAGCAGCGCAATGAGCGTAGCAATCGCTATGAGTACCAGCATCAACAAAAATTTTAGCCAAAGATTACTGCGACTGGGTCGATGCAATCCTGTAAACATCGTCATTGTTGACATGTAGGCGCTATATAAATTCATCACATTGCCTTCAAGAATTCCGATAATAATTAGTAGTCGAATGAACGGGGCGCCACTGCCGAACAGATTAGCAAGTCCCGTACCTGGATCTTTTGAAATCGCGGGGTATGACACGGCGAGATATGCGCCGAAAATCATGATCGACGTAGCGCCAATGAAGTTGCCGAGTCCCGTAAACCAGAAAGTCTTCCAGGTTGAAGTATTCGCCGGGAGGTAACGCGAATAATCGGCTACGTAAGGAGCAAAACTTAAGGACCACGCCGCCGCCTGCGTAAGTGTCAACAAAAATGCCGCGCTTTTAAAAGAAGCGCTAGGAGCGAGCACCATGGTCGCATGCGTCGAAGGACTCATAAGCAACAGTGCAGTCGCGGCAACAAAAAGGGCTGCCGATAGCACCGAGAGCAGTACGCCCATTCGGTGAATCAATTCATAGCCCATGAACGCGATGACGAGGGTCACTAGTCCAAACACAACAAGCACACCGGCATTGCCAAAGGGCAAAAACGCCTTGAGAGGCTCGCGCAGCACAATGGCATTCGCGGTCGTAAATAACGTAAAGGTGGCGACCACCGCAATCAGGGGGAGCGCGGCGCCTAGCACTCCGAACTGGGCGCGAGTTTGCACCATTTGAGGAATTCCAAGGTGTGGGCCTTGAGTGGAATGGGCTGCCATAAATATAGTGCCAATCACATTCCCAACTATGACCGCCAACGCAGTCCAGCCGAAACTTAAGCCCGCAGCGACTCCCAGTTTACCGATGGTCAAGCACAATATGGACAGGTTGATGCTGAGCCAAATCGTAAAAAGCCGCAGTGGTGTACCGTAGCGCTGGGAGTCTGGCACTCGATCTATGCCGTGCTGCTCGACGGTCAATGGAGCGTGATCGATACTCACGCGCCTGCCCCAACCCAGCTATTCTCTAGCGTATTTGCTGATGCAGATCCCATAGTTGTTAGCGATTCCCTATTGTATGTACTTGTATATACCACTAAGTTGATCCCTAAGCAACTTGATGGCCGTGCCTGATCTTAAGGTCTCCCCTTAACATTTACTATCGAATGGGTGGCTCCGATAACTTGTAACGGTTGTCTAAACTATAACGAGACCCTGGATAGATAAAAATACTCTTCGTCGCAGGCACCGAATTTACCCAGGTCAATCGGGTCATGCGCAAACATGCTTCGGCGTGGTTAATACCTAGCAGCTTACACATACGTACGTCTGGCCGAATGGCGTACACAGCGTGGGCGACCTCAGTGGCGGACGCGATATTTTGCAGGTACCGAGTTGTCGTGAGTGACGAGAAATCTTGGCTCAGATAGCGCGGGGCAAATACCGGTGTCACAAATCGCTCCTCGAGCTGAACGGCAACGCTGTCTTCAAAGCGCACAATCACTGAGTGAAATAATTTTGCCCCCTTCCTTACGTCAAAGATGGCTGCCAGCTCCGGATCCGCGTGTACAACTTCCAACTTAACGATCTGCGCGGAGTGCGCATGACCGCGAGCTTCGATGTCTTCAGCAATATCCCTTATTTCAATGAGAGGCGACCGTGGCCGTGGGGTCGCCACAAAGGTGCCGACGCCCTGTACCCGTGTCACTAGCCCTTTGGAGAACAATTCGCGCAACGCGCGATGTACCGTCATTCGCGACACACCGAGCATCAACACAAAATCCTGCTCAGACGGGAGGCGAGCTCCGTCCACCCACTCACCGCTCTTCACCCGCGCAAGGATGTGTTGTTTTACACGTTCGTAAAGCGGCACAGGCTCTTTGCCACGGTTCTGAAGCATAGCGCGACTCTAAGCCGTAAGACGCTTAGTCCACAACGTACCGCCCGTGGACCAACGGGCACGAGGCACGTCGCGCACTATAATGTTGACATCTTCAGGCACGCAACCTAATAGCCGACAGGTGGCGTCTGTCAACGCCTGGACGTATGCCTGCACTTGATCGTCGGTACGGCCCGCAAACATGTCGACTTGAATTAAAGGCATAAATTTTTAAATCCACTCTAGAAAAAATTTGTCTGATATTTTGCTTACGGGTACGGACCCGCAGTCGCATTATTGCCGCCATCCACCGGCAAATTCGCACCCGTCACGTAACTGGCGTGCTCGGAGGCGAGAAATAACACACAGCGCGCTACCTCCGCAGGCTGCGCCAGGCGGCGCATGGGAATGCCAGAAGCAAGTTCTCGCAAATTACTCTTAAGGTCCCCACCACGCTCCGCCAATATAGCATCCACCATTTGCGTATGAATCTCGCCGGGACAAACGGAGTTCACTCGTACGCCATCGCGTGCATGATCTAAAGCCATGCAACGCGTAATTTGAATGACGGCACCCTTGCTCGCGCAATAGGCCACATGATTAGGCTCACCATTTAAACCCCATTCCGATGCGACATTTACGATAGCGCCGCCCCCGACGCCTTTCATGTGCTTAACCGCCGCACGGCTCAAATAGAATAAAGCATTCACATTCACCGCCATAGTGTCTAGCCATTGCGCATCGCTAGTTGCAAGCGCATCAGCGGTGTACAGAATACCCGCATTGTTGATTAATACATCGAGTCCACCCAGTCGTTGAATGGTTTCCCGTATTAACGACTCACAAGCACCGGGCGCGCGCAAATCCGCAGCAATAAAATCAGCCTGACCCCCCGCAGCGCGAATTGCGCCCGCCACAGCCTGCCCCCGTGCTTGGTCACGACCAGACACCATGACACCGGCGCCCGCCTCTGAGAATACGTGCGCACAAGCCTCACCGATACCACTGGTTGATCCTGTGACTAGTACCCGCTTGCCGTCGAATTTTATATTGTGACCCATTAACCCACACCGAATCTAAAACTCGAGACCGTCATACCGCCCATCACATTATTCTCATGATAATAACAAGTCCCCACTTCATCTTCCGCAGCGCCCACCGCTACCATCAGCGGAATAAAATGATCTTCTTGCGGATGACATAAGCGCGCCGCCGGAGCTAGAGTCCAATGCGCCAGCCGCTGCAACCGTTCCGCAGGATTAGAACTCACCAAGGTTTGCTGCAACCATGCATCAAATGCCATCGAAGGTGCTTGAGCCGCCGCGCCCATTGCACGCAAATTGTGATAGCTCAACCCGCTACCGACAATCAGCACTCCTTCATCGCGCAATGGAGCCAACGCACGACCGAGCGCCATATGAGCCAGCGGATCGTAGCCGCGTTGCAAAGATACTTGCACCACAGGAACATTCGCCTGAGGGTACATCACCACCAAGGGAGTAAAAGTTCCATGGTCAAACCCACGCTTAGGGTCTAGCTTGCTAGGAAGACCCGCCGCTTGAATAAGAGAAAAGACTTCGCGAGCCAGTGTGGGCGAACCCGGTGCATCATAAGTAATGTGGTAAGTGTGCTCCGGAAAACCGTAATAATCGTAAATCATGCCGGGCCTATCATTCGACGAGACACTAAAACCCGCTTCCTCCCAATGACCCGAGATCATCAACACCGATTTGATCGGCGCGGCGATCTGCCGAGGAATATCCTGCAAAGACTTCTCCAATCCTTGTAAGTTGCGACGCGCTTCGGGCATGTACGGCCACGGACCACCGCCATGCGATATGAAATAGGTTGGTAGTTTCATCGACTTGAGCTTACCCTATATACTGCCCCATAGAGCGACGCATAGAATGCCAGCCACCTAGCCGATCGACGGCACTTACAGCGGAGTTGGTATCATGCCTCGCAATCCAAAACATGACGTGTTATTTGAGCCCCTACAAATAGGCCCTAAAAAAACCCGCAATCGGTTCTGGCAAACTTCCCACTGCGCGGGTCCGGGCTCAGAGCGCCCCGGCGCACAAGCTCATCTTCGCGGCATGAAAGCGGAAGGAGGCTGGGGCGTAGTATTCACCGAATTCTGTTCAATCCATCCGGAGGCCGACGAATATCCCTACACGTCAGCTCGCATTTGGGACGAGGGCGATATCATCAACTTAGGCTACATGTGCGATGTCGCGCATAGCCACGGAAGTCTAGCGGGTATTCAATTGTGGTATAGCGGCGGCAACGCGCCCTCCCTAGAATCTCGAGAAGTCGGCCGATCACCCAGCCAATGGCTATCCCCCCTGTTCGCCACCCGTTCAGTGTACGGCTATGAAATGGATGACTTAGACATCCGCACCGTCATTCGCATGTATATCGAGGCCGGCAAACGCGCCGAGCAAGCGGGATTTGATCTTTTAGAAGTTTCCGCCGGCGACGACACGCTCCCCATTCAATTTCTCGAACCGCGCTTTAATCGACGCACCGATCAATATGGCGGCGACTTCCAAAATCGAGCGCGATTTTTTCTTGAATTAATGCAATCACTCAAGCGTGAATTAGGCAATCGCTGCGGCATCACTATTCGCTTCGAGATGGATACCTTACACGGCCCCGAAGGTGTTGAGGCCCACGAAGATGGTGTCCGCTTGCTGGAATTATTTCGTAACGAAGGCGTCGTCGATGCAGTGGCCTTGAAAATCGGCGATTATGCTGAATGGGGCGAAGATGCAGGCGTGTCAAGATTTCGCAAATCCGGCTGGATGACTCCCTTCATCAAACAAGGTAAATCCATACTAGGTCCGGGTATTCCCGTGGTCGGCAATGGGCGCCTGACGAACCCCGACGATATGGTGGATCTCATTCACAAGGGGGTGCTCGATATTATCGGCGCCGCACGGCCTTCGATTGCAGATCCTTTTCTCCCCACCAAAATATCTGAAGGTCGCCTCAGTGACATCCGCGAATGCATCGGCTGCAATATCTGCGTCTCCAAGTTTCAGCAAGGGGGCCAGATCATGTGCACACAGAACGCGACTGTTAACGAAGAATATCGCCGTGGGTGGCATCCTGAAAAATTTACGAAAACCACACAACCCTGCTCGGTACTCGTTGTCGGTGGCGGTCCCTCAGGCATGGAGTGCGCACGCATCTTAGGCGAGCGAGGGTATACCGTGCATTTGCGTGAAGCAACCTCAGAACTTGGCGGTCATTGGAAGATGGTGGCAACACTACCGCGACTTGCCGAATGGGGCCGCGTCATTACTTATCGACAAGCGCAACTCGCCAAACTTAAAAAGAGCGTTGAAGTTCACTTAAGTGTCGGCAAGATGAGCGCCGATGAGGTACTCAACTACGGCGCCGATAAAGTGGTCATTGCTACCGGTGCACATTGGAGCGCCGACGGTCGCGGCCCGAATTTCGGCCCCATTCCCGGCGCAGATGCTGCACATCCCCACGTACTCACACCGTTCCAGATCGTGCAGGGCAAGCCGGTGCCCGGTCAGCGTGTGCTCATACTCGACGGCGATGGTCATTTCATGGGGATCACCTTAGCGGAAATGATGGCCAATCTAGGCAAGCAAGTCACCTATGTGTGCGACGCTGCGGATATTGCCGAGTACGGTAATTTCACGATGGAGTCAGGCAACAACAAGCGTCTGATGTTCGAGAAGGGCATCAAGACCTACTGCAATCACTGGGTTGATAAAATCGAACCCGGTAAAGTACGCTTAAGTTATCTCTATAAATATGGTCCTGACCTCTTGGCTCCCACTTCCGGGGCGATACCCCGCAAGGACAACGGTGGTGAGTTTGATCTAAATATTGATGCCGTCATTCTCGTCACCTCGCGCTACTCTGATGACATGCTGTGGCGCGAACTCAAAACACATAAGGACGAGTGGGCCTCGCACGGAGTCTACGATGTGTTTCGCATCGGCGATTGCAAGGCCCCCGCGCAATTGAACCAAGTCATTTGGGATGGACATCGTTTAGCCCGAGAATTTGATAGCCCCCACCCCGCACATCCACTGCCCTGGATTCGCGAACGCCAGCTTTGGGGTGGAAAAACCGTGCCGAAACTGGGTGATTCGCGCCCGAACGTCGAGGCAGGTTAACATGGCGCATTGCTCACAAAGGTACTCTTCATGACCCCATTAAACCCCACGGCCGACGCACCAGCGATTAACGAACTCAGCAAGTCGCTGCAGAAACGCCACTTAACCATGATATCGATTGGCGGTATTATCGGCGCTGGTCTGTTTGTAGGTAGTAGTACATCCATCATCGCGGGCGGCCCCGCAGCCTTCATCAGCTACGGCATCACTGGCCTGTTGATACTCCTCATCATGCGTATGTTGGGAGAGATGGCCACCGCCCTGCCCTCAGTGCGCTCATTTACCGAGTTTGCACGGGCAGGCTTAGGCGATGGCGCGGGCTTTGTGATCGGCTGGCTGTATTGGTATTTCTGGGTCTTAGTGGTGCCGGTGGAGGCCATTGCAGGCGCGAAGATTATTCAAGGTTGGCTCCCCGGCTTGTCATTGATGGAAATTGGATTGGTTTTAATGAGCGTCATGACTGCGGTTAATCTCATGTCAACGCGCTCATACGCCGAATTTGAATTCTGGTTTGCGTCCATCAAGGTCGCCGCCATTCTCGCCTTTATTGTTATCTCAGCATCTTACGCTTTCGGCTGGACCTCGCCACAGGGCGCGACCTTCGGCAATTTGGTGAACCATGGCGGATTTACGCCTCACGGTTGGATTGCCGTCCTCGCCGCAGTACCTACGGTATTTTTTGCCATGACGGGCGCGGAAATTACCACGATTGCAGCAGCTGAGTCGGAATTTCCGGGTCGCGCAATCGCCAAAATGAGCAGTGCAGTCATCTTACGAATTTTAATTTTTTATGTAGTGTCTATTTTCCTTATAGCCTCGGTAGTTCCTTGGGATGCGGTCCGCTCCGGTGAATCTCCGTTCACACTGGCATTAAATACCATGCACATCCGCGCTGCCGGTACGATCATGAGTTTCATTATCCTTACTGCGGTATTGTCCTGTCTCAATTCGGCCTTCTATGTCAGTTCACGCGTTTTATTTGTATTGGCGGCCCGCGGCGACGCACCAAAAGCTTTGGTCAAGCTCAACGCTCGACGCGTTCCGGTAGCCTCAGTGATGATGGGTGCAATCGCTGGATTTTTGGGTATTTTTGCAGCGACCCAAGCGCCGCAAAAGGTCTTCGACTTCCTAGTCAGTTCTTCGGGCGCACTCATTGTCTATATCTATATGGCCATTGCCATGGCACAAATAAAATTGCGCCGGCGTCGCGAGCAAAATGCTGATCCACAACCTGCGGTGATGATGTGGGGATTTCCGTATTTAAGCTATGCAGCCATCGCCGCGATGGTGGCGGTACTCATTGCCATGGCCGTAACACCTAACATGCAGCAAGATTTCTGGTTTACCTGCATTACATTGGCGGTCGCAGTCGTCGCCTATTTCGTGGTGAACAGCCAACGATCCCGGTCACCAACCCTTAGCGCACCGCAAGGCCGCCCCAATTCGTAAGCCCGTCGGACTGCGACGATTTCAATTAGGCGATCGAGATGTCGTCACCCAAGGCATTGCACGGCACGTCTTTCAGGATCTGTACCACTATTTTATGACCGTGAGTTGGCCGCAGCTGTTTAGCACTATTGCGGCTTTTTTCTTAGTTTTCGATGTGATTTTCGGGTTGTTGTACTACTTCGTTCCGGGTTGCATCGCAAACGTCAATCCAGCAGGTTTCGTCGGGAATTTTTTCTTCAGTGTGGAAACCTTTGCGACTGTAGGCTACGGCGATATGCATCCGCAAACGCTCTACGGACACCTAGTCGCCATGATCGAAATATTCATGGGGCTCATGTCGCTCGCATTGATTACCGGCATTATGTTCGCGCGCTTTTCGCGGCCTAAAGCCCGTTTTTTGTTTGCGAAACACGCCGTGGTTCGACCCATCGAAGGTAAGCGGACCCTTATGTTTCGGGCGGCCAACGCCCGTCAGAATATTGTGCAAGAAGCGACGGCACAACTACGCATGATGCGCAATGAAGTCACTAGCGAAGGATTTCGGATTCGGCGAATTATCGATCTTCCCCTGATTCGTTCCCAGCATCCTATTTTTATTTTAGGTTGGAATATCATGCATATTGTTGATGACGCTAGCCCCTTAAAAAACGCAACTGCCGAGACTTTGCATCAATCCAGAACTACTTTTATCTTAAGCCTAGCTGGAACAGACGAGACCACCGGTCAAATGCTAATGGCGAGAAGCGAATATACCAGCGACGCGATTCGCTGGAATGAGACTTTTCGCGATCTCCTGGAAGTTGCTGAGGATGGGACCTTGCATCTGGACTACGGCAAGTTTCACGATGTAGAGCCTCTAGCCCCCTAAATACCCCCGAGTATTACTTGGTATTACTTGGTATTACACATCGATGCCCAAGCGTAAAAATGGGGTATAAAGCAGGCTTACTAAGCGAAGCGTTATTGCCCCTCCTGTGCTGCCGGGTAGACGATACCTTCTTTCATTACGAAGCCGATGTGTTCGAGGCGCGACACGTCCTCTAGCGGATTGCCCAACACAGCCACGATGTCGGCGAGCTTGCCAGGCTCTAGCGTCCCAAGCCGATCGCTCCATCCGAGCAACTCCGCTGCCACGACGGTAGCCGACCGTAGCGCCTGTTCCGGTGTCATACCAAATTTCACCATCCAGCCAAATTCCCGCGCCGGATTGATGTGCCAGTCGAATCCGCCGATGTCTGTGCCGAAGGCGATTTTTACACCCGCTTTTAAGGCACGGCGGAAAGTTTTCTCATGGATGGCCCGCATCTGTACCCATACCGTCGCTCCCTCCTTGGCTCGGCCTTCCGCCACATACTCACCCACATATATTGTCGGCACGTAGTAAATCCCTTTTTGTACCATCGTTCGCAAATCTTCATCGGCAATGTAATTTCCGTGCTCGATTGAATCGACCCCCGCTTCCACCGAATTGTGCACCCCGTGAAGCGCCATCGCATGGGACGCCACTTTGTGACGCTGACGATGGGCTTCATCCACAATGGCCCGCAGCTCCTCGAGCGTAAAGGTTGGAATATCATCGAGCGTACCGTTGGGCTGCACCTGGTAGCTTCGATCCGAATAGACCTTGATCCAATCGGCGCCATGATAAATCTGTTCGCGCACTGCGCGGCGTCCGCCCTCGGCGCCATCGACTTCCTGCACGCCCTTCGGCACCACAACACCGGGGGCGTAACCAAGCAACGGATAGGCACCGGTCACATCCATAGCTCGTGTGGCCACCTGCATTCGCGGACCCGGGATGATGCCGCGTTCGATCGCGTGTTTAATATCCACATCCGCGTATCCCGCTCCTTCGGTTTCTACGTCACGAATAGTGGTGAAACCCCAAGAAAGCACACGTCGGACGTTCGTGGTCGCGATGATCGTGCGATATTCGGGCGACTGTTTTAGGAGCTGGTCATCGTAGTCCGCAGCGGTGATATCGCCCTGTAGCAACACGTGGGTGTGCGTGTCGATCATTCCGGGTATGCACGTCAGGCCGCTTAAATCGACGACCCTGCCCTGCGGCATTACATTCCCCGCAGGTACAATCGACACGATTTTTTCGGCTCGCACCTCGATAAGCGTGGGACCTACTATCTTTCCACCGCGCCCGTCCCATAGCGTGCCGCATCGGAGCCACGTGGCTTCGGTGACGATGGTGGAACCCGAGGCCGCAGACCACGCCGGTGCGGCAAGCATGAATAGGCAGAGTTGAACGATCGCGAATAGTGAGTAATTCATTGCCTATGCCTCGTTAATATTAGGGACCGCAAGCTTCTCATCCAACGCTCGCTGATGACATACAAAGAATTAACATGTTACTCTTTTCCTTCAGCGCCACTAGTGAGCAGTTCCACAATCGTCGCGCGAGCGCCAACTCCGTGTATCGGCAAAATGAGCACATCCCCCGCGCGCGCCCAATCTAGCGCCATGCGAGCGGCCTCTACTTCGCTGTTGGCTGACGCCAGAGCCGCATCCGGCACACCGAATCGCCGCAACGCCTCATGAAGGATGAGCGGTATTTCCCCAGGGGTACGTCCCCGCAGCTGAGTTTCATTTTCCTTCACCACAACAAGATGTGGTTCGAATTCAGCGGCCACTTTTGCCAATGCCGCAAGGTCAGCGTCCTGACGATTACCCGCATGGCCCAGAATTAATCCCAGCCGACCCCCGACACGCAGTCCTTGAGCGACCGCTAGCAAGCCGCGCAGACCAGCAGGATTGTGTGCATAATCGACAATAACGTGCACCCCACGCACCTCGAAACGCATCATGCGACCTAAATTGTCTTGCACATCGGCGCCAAAATAGGCGAAAACCGTGGCAATAGTCGTAGGTGCAATACCAAGCTCGGCAGCCGCCAACGCGGCAGCCGCAAGGTTAGCGATGTTGTAGCTCGCAACCCCTGCAACACTAAGAGGCATTGCAGCAACGACCCCTAAATCATGCTCTATTCCGCGAGAGCCAGGCACAGTGCCTAAACTTAAGCGCAGCCGTCCACTACGTACTCCACAAGTCGCGCCACCACCCATCGCTCCACCGCGATCCCGATGCGCTTGTAAAGTCGGGTGATCCGCGTCAAGCGCAAACCAGGCGAGGCGTCCCTTAGCACCAAATCGTTGCGTAAGTTCAGTGGCTTTCACGCTCAGAAGCGCATCATCAGCATTGAGTACCAACAAACCGGTGATGCCGAGTAGCGCCGCAACCGATAACTTCACATCCGCAAGCGCACTGAGATCATCGATTCCATACTCGCCGAAGTGATCCGCGGTTACATTAGTTACAATCGCAACTTGCGCGCGTGAGGCGGCGATGCCACGCCGCAGAATGCCGCCGCGTGCTACCTCGAGAATAGCGATCGCGGTGTGCACATCTCGAAGTACCATGCGCGTACCCACGGGACCCGCATAATCGCCGTAGACAATGACCTGATCACCCACCCAAACGCCTTCCGTAGAATTATACCCAGCACGCCAACCCTGGCCTTTTGCACAAGCTGCTAGCAAACGCACGGTGGTTGTTTTGCCATTCGAGCCCGTCACCAACGCAATCGGTATATCAAACAACTCAGCCCACGCAATTTCAGCACTGTAGGGCAAGTCATTTAATGAGTAACTACGCCCGCCCACTCCGGCACCCAGCGTCAAGGTGGTCTCATCTAGAACGTAAGATAGTTGATGCGTAACAGCCGCCTCAACTAGCTCAAGTAATCGAGGATTGGCTTCACTCTTAGATAAGCGCGCGAACCGCGCCATCGCAGCAAACTCTGCCAACACGGGAAGATCATCCGAAACTCTTTCCGGAGACTCTTCGAGCGCCGCACGGCGCCATGCTATTTCCAAACCGCTCCAATGTTTTGCGTCGCTCTCTATCAAAGTCGCGCATACCGCCCACTCATTGATTTCGGTCGCCGTAAAAAGTTGGTCAAGCGGGGCCGCTAGTGCGAACGAAGCGCCGCCCGCATGTAACCGAACAGCCATCGGCAGGTCCGGCCAACCAAGTTCTAGTCGCACCCGTTGAACACGCGCGCGCCAACCGTCACTAAGCGAGTCTTTCGCAGCTAATTCCGCTAACTCCAATACAGCGCCCGGATGGTCGAAAAATAAGTTGCTGCCCGTGAGGCGCCGCGAGTCCTCGAAGGGCACCGTTATGGCGTTCAGTCTTCAACCTCAGGTGCCAGGCGCACTCCACGCTCGTCGCGAATCAATACTTCGGAATTAAACGCTGCAACACTCCTTTCGATAGCCACTTGTGAATTTTCATGCGAAAACCCAGAGCTAGCTGCCCCCTCCGATGGGCTTGCAAATACCGGTGGAGAGGAGGGTGCGCCAGCCGGCCTGAATTTAGTAATCTGCTTCCAGGAACGAGCCAGCGCATCCGCGAAGATCAGTACTAAATCGCCCGTCCGCCCCATCTCCAATGCGGCAGTATTCGCCTCTTGCTCGTCGGGAATAATGGAAATAGCCGACTCAAGTACGCCTGCAGCACGCAGCGCGTCGTACAGGATACGCGGCACTTCGTCGGGCGCACGCCCCCTCAAGGTGTCGTCGCGCCGACAAATATAGTGGTCGAATCGTCCGGCAACCGCCTGCGCAATCGCCACCAAATCTTCGTCACGCCGATCGCCGGGTGCGGCGAGTACTACGATGCGTCGACCTACCACATCCAAGCGCTGGGCAAGATCAGCCATGGCAGCCACCGCGTGTGCATTGTGCCCATAGTCCAGCAATACTTTAAACGGGTGTTCATTAAATACATTTAAGCGCCCTGGTGCCTGGAAAAACGTGGAGTCGAAGGTACGCAGACCCTGACGAATCGCATCCAGCTTGATCCCAAGTGAATAGGCCATGGCGGCGGCGAACATCGCATTTTGCACATTGTGCATCGCGCGACCTTCGAGCGTTGCGGGTATTAAGTGGGTCCACACCAATGGGATATGACTACCGCGATCATATAAGGCAATCATCTGGCCGTTGACGCCATCTTCAAGCGCGCAAGCTCGGCCACCGGCACGGATATGTTCGCGGACTAGCGTGTGATGAGGGTTGACCGTCACATAACAGATATTTTTAGCTTCCGTGTAGCCCGCCATCTTGAGCACCAAAGGATCGTCGGCATTGAGCACCGCACAATCGGTCGCTACTTCAACTACCACACGCTTAATTTCAGCGAGCTGCTCAAGGGTGTTGATTCCCTTTAAACCTAGGTGGTCGGATTGAACATTCAGCACACCACCGACATTAACTTGGCGAACGCCCATACCGGCGCGCAGTAACCCACCCCGCGCCGTCTCGAGAATCGCGATATCAATCTGGGGATCAGAAAGCACCATGCGCGCCGATACGGGCCCAGTCATATCCCCCTGCACCGTGCGCTGACCGTCAATATACACTCCATCAGTAGTGGTCAATCCCGGAGTGAATCCCGCCATTTTGGTGATGTGCGCAAGCATACGCGCCGTGGTTGTTTTACCATTAGTACCTGTAATGGAGGCAATGGGTACTCGTGAAGCAACCCCTTTCGGAAACAGCATATCGATAACGGGACCGGCCACGTCACGGGCAGTGCCTTCGCTGGGGGACACATGCATACGAAAACCAGGCGCGGCATTAATCTCGCAAATCCCTCCGCCTATGGTTCGGTAACTTTCAGCAATATTTTTAGATAAAAAATCTACGCCGCCCACGTCCAAGCCAATAGCGCGTACCGCCCGTTGCGCCATCTCGCGATTATCGGGGTGAATAATATCCGTCACGTCGGTCGCGGTTCCTCCCGTCGATAAATTAGCCGTCGAGCGCAGATAAACCACCTGACCGATCGGAGGTACGGAGTTCGCGGTAAGATTCGCTTTCGCCAACATCTTCTCCGCCTGTAAATCGAATTCCACGCGGGTCAGTACTTTCTCATGACCGACGCCACGACGCGGGTCTTGGTTGAGGATATCGACGAGTTGCGTGATGCTATGCACCCCGTCGCCCACCACATTTCCCGGCGTGCGACGCGTGGCAGCAACGAGTTCGCCGTTCACCACCAATAAACGGTGATCATCCCCTTCAAGAAAAGACTCAACCACCACGGAACGCGAATGCTCACGCGCCACGATGAACCCTTGAGCCACTTCAGCATCGCTCGTCAGCCGTATTGAAATACCGCGACCGTGATTGCCATCATAAGGTTTTGTGACGACAGGAAAACCGATGCGCTGTGCAGCGCGGATTGCGTGAGCTTCACTTTGCACCAGCTCTTGCTTAGGTACCGGCAACCCGAGAGAAGCTAGGATTTTGTTAGTTTCTTCCTTATCGCTTGCAAGCTCTACAGCAATATGCGTCGTATGTCCCGTCACCGTAGCTTGAATTCGCTGTTGGTACTTGCCGTGCCCGAGTTGCACTAAGCTTTGATCATTAAGTCGCAACCACGGGATATCTCGTTGCTCGGCGGCACGCACCAAGGACGCCGTAGAAGGACCCAACGCGCGACGCTGTGCAAAGCGAATAAACTCATCGCGCGCCTCGGACCAACTCCAATTAGCAGGCACGCTGTCCGCGGGACAAAGCCCAGCGGGTAGCAGCGAACACAGCAAGTGTAACCCGAGTTCGCCAGCGGCGATGCCTTCGTCGCGCTGCTCATATTCATAGACAACGGAATAGACACCGGGCCTATCCAAACTGCGCGTCTTACCAAAAGTGACCGCTTCGCCCGCGATGTTTTGCAACTCAAGCGCAACATGCTCAAGCACATGCCCAAGCCAAGTACCTTCCTTTTCGCGCATGCGGCGGTAGAACCCGCCAGGCTCACGATAGGAGCAACCATGTTCGGCCAGTCCCGGTAGAGCGGCGGCCAGCGCGTCTACGAAAGTGTCTCCAAGGCGCCCGGTGGGCCATGCCTCCAGCACCCCAAGGTCCAATTCCAAACGAATAACCGGAAAATGCGCGTACAACGAAGGACCAACGAATACCGAACGATCAAGGATACGCATATTTCTCCCGTCTCAGTCTTTGGCGCGCACCAGGCTACCGGGTGCAGCAATCCGCGTATGCAAATTGAAAGTGGCGCCCGCCACCAGCACGTGCAGCCGCAATCCCAGCATGCACACCGGCTGGCCTTCGCTGATCTCTCCCATGGACGAATAGCTCACATCCACACCATCCACGATGGTCACGCCGCCACTCCCTTCCACTTCGATAGTCTCGTCGGGTCTAATGAAGGCAGCAGTATCCTCATCAAGACCAATACCAACAGCAAAAGGGTTGTAGGCCAGCGCAGTCAGCAGTCGACCGAGGCGGTCACGTTGCCGAAAGTGCTGATCAATAATAAAACGATTGGTAAGTCCTAAACCAGGAGCGAGGCGCACGCTGCCCGAAATCACCGCAGAACCCTCATCGCCAAAGGCGATCATATGTTCACTTAATATGCTGGCGCCGGCGCTGGTTCCTCCCACAGTAACGCCTTGAGCGTTACGCTCACGAATTAACTTGGCCACCGGCGTACCGCCCAAAAGTGTGGTGAGGCGCAATTGATTGCCGCCGGTGAAGAATATCCCGCTCGCCGCTTCGATCCGGCGCAAGCGACCGCCTTCCTGGCAGTCGCGGCGAGTATCAAAATCCATGACAGTCACTTGAGCCGCGCCTAATTCTTGAAAAATTTGCTCGTAGCGTGGCCCTGTCTCGTACATACGACTCGCCGTCGGAATCACCACGATATTGGCCTTATCTCCACCTGAGACGCGCACGAAACGCTCAAGAATATGACGATCATTTTCCTTATTCTCCGCGCCGCCAATCGGCACGATCCAGCCACGGGCTGCTCCCTCTGGAACTTTACTGGGCATACTTTGCTCCTTCACCAAGACCATCGTTGCAGTCTAGCCCCTAGCGAGCTAGCAGGCAAAGCGGCTGAACGTTGACTAGTTCCTGTCGGCTAACTACTATCGGGCCGCAGTGAGCTCAACCCATAAATGGTATCGTCCCATTGCCATTGGCAGTGGACTCTGCGCAATCGCCGTCAGCGCAGTCGCAATTTTTAATTCACTGCGTGTTTCGTCGGCCCCCAGCGGGCCCTTCGCGATCAAAGTTTCTCCACTAAACTTGCCAACCAACCCTGGCGCACAACCTCAGGCTTTGGTTCGACTGTGGTATCCGAGTCCTGCGAAATCCAACCGCTCTTATCCCCTGCTTATTTATTTTTCTAGTTGGCCGGGCACGGGTATTGATAATTATCATTTGATCCGCGAATTGGTCAGTCATGGTTACTACGTTGCCAGCGTCGAATATCCCGCTCAACTTCAAAGTATGTCCGCTTTGGATTACGAGCGACAACTAGCGCAGCTACAGCAGCCGATGGATTTCTCATCGGAAACGGCCTATCTGCGTACTATACAAATGGCCAACGAGCGTGTGCGTCAGCGCGCCCGCGATGCAGTTCGAGTTCTTGACTACTTAACTTTACATCATCAGCCGAATATCCCGCCGACTGTACTTCCTGATTTAGACCGCGTAGGAATATTCGGCTTCTCGCTGGGCGGCGCGGTGGCTAGCCAAGCGTGTTGGCTGGATCAACGTTTTAAGGCGGCCCTCAATCTCGACGGCTGGGACTGGGCGGATGCAGTTGAACACGGTATCGCACAACCCTATTTATTTATTAGCGGCACTTTCACACCTTCCGCCGCAGATTTAAAATCTACAGATCCCGACCGGCATTTCAACGCGGTCTTAGATCAAGCTGCCGACGAGTATTGGCGCAACAATATCTTGCGCGGCGCTATACATGTCACAGTCACTAATGCGGATCACAGCGATTTCACGGATGCGCCAAAGCACGGCTGGCGCCGCTGGCTCACCGGCAAGACTGTTAGCCCTTCGCATATGCGCGCCATATTGAACAGCTACTCAAAAGCGTTTTTTGACTACCACCTTAAAGCGCAAGACTCGCCATTACTTAAAACGGATACGCCCAACCAAGCGGTAAAGTCTCCGTTCGCGGGTGCGACGTTAGAGATAGGCCCGCGACCCCAGTAGCGAGACGACCTTCCCCAGAAACCATAACGCGAAATTTCTAGGATAGCGCTTGCCTCCCTAAGCCTAGTCATAATGCTCTGCATCCGTTAGTCTCGCAACATGCACAAACGAAAATTAGGCACACAAGGACTAGAGGTATCCGCTTTAGGTTTAGGCACCATGGGGATGAGTGCATCGGACAGCGCTCCTGCCATCTACGGCGACGTAGACCCTGATGAAGCGCGCCGCACCTTGCACCGAGCAATCGAACTCGGCGTCAACTTCTTCGATACGGCAGAAGTCTATGGACCATTTACTAACGAAGAATTACTGGGACGTGCTTTCGCCGGGAAGCGCGACCAGATAATTCTTGCTACCAAGTTTGGCTTCCAAATCACAGCGGATGGCGCCATCGCAGGGGTCAATGGAAAACCAGAGCATGCCCTTGAAGTCCTCGACGCGTCGCTTGCGCGCCTGAGAACCAGTTACATTGACCTTTGGTACCTCCATCGCCTGGATAAAAACATACCTATTGAGGATACGGTTGGCGCGATGGCTCGCGCAGTCACAATGGGGAAAGTTAGGTATTTGGGCTTAAGCGAAGTCGGCGCCAAAACACTAGAACGGGCTGCTGCGGTACACCCAATATCGGCGCTGCAAAGCGAATACTCGGTCTGGGAACGCAATATCGAAGGCAACGTGCTCGATACCGCACGTCGATTAAAAATCGGCATTGTGCCTTTCTGCCCTCTAGGACGCGGCTTTTTGAGCGGCACCGCGAAACCTGCTGAGGAATATCCTAGCGGCGATTACCGGCGCGAAGATTTTCGTTATCAGCCTGCAAACTTCCTGGCGAATCAGCATATTTTGGCGACCTTACGCAGCGTCGCGGCTCGTCACGCAGCCACGACCGCCCAGATCGCACTCGCTTGGTTGCTGCACCAAGGGACTGATGTCGTGCCTATTCCAGGCACGAAACGCCAGCGATACTTGGAAGAAAATTCCATTGCCACCGAGATAAAACTGAGCGCCGGCGATCTTGGCGAATTGGCTTTGAAAATTCCCAGTGGATCAACCGCCGGAGCGCGCTATGGCGAAGAAATGATGGCAAGCGTAGATAGATGATCACTACGCGCGATAACTGAACTTCGGAAGCGACCCGCGACTCATAGCGCGCTTACCCGCTACCGATAACTAAATCGCGTCCCAATCATGATCGAGCGCCTGGCGGTATTATAACCATTCGCTAATTCGTAGTGTCGATCCAACGCATTGTCTAGGCGCGCCGATACTGACCACTCGCGCGATATATTGATCTTTCCGTACAGTGCTGCGAGCAGGTACCCTCCATCTTGAGTTCCACCCACATCGACGCGCGGCCCCGCAACTAAAAGATCTATTCCCAACTCGCCCTGCCCTATAACCCTCGTGCCGTTCAGCGTTACACTATGCTTACTACGGCGCAATAATTGGCTGCTGTTATCAGACAGATTTAAATTTTGGTAACTTAAATTTCGCGGATCTTGAAGATTCGCCTCTGCACGTAACGACCCATTATCGTTCTTAATTTCCCAACTCGCCTCCACACCTCGAATACGCGCACGACTCACGTTAACAATATTTCCATACGTAAGCGTATTGTTATAGTCGTTTAGGAAAACAATAAGGTCATTAATCGTATTCTGGTACGCCGCCAGCGTGATCTGTGCTCCGGCACCTGTGCGTGATTTGAGACCCACTTCAATATTGCGTGAACTCTCCGGCTTTAGCCCAGGCGTGCCGGCAAACCCGAACCGATCCGTCGCCGTCGGCGCCCGAAATGCAGTACCAAACGATACTGTCAACAGTGTATCGGATGAAATACTGCGGCCATATTCAGCATTCCAAGTGGTGTGGCTGCCAAACGCAGGATGATGAAACCCACCAACCGATACCAATAACCTATCCGCACCTTCTACCACCTGATCCTGGAGGTAGTAGTTTTGGGTATGAGTGTCGATTAAATACCCTGCGCCCGAACTTAACGAATTCGTTTTCTCTTTCGCAACCATGGCGCCGAAGGTCAACACCTGAGTAAATTCGTCGCTAGTAATTTTTAGGTCATTCTGAAGATCTAAGGCATCACGCACGGAAGTATCGTAGTCCTTAGCCGGCAAAGCGGGCGGCAAAATGGACGCATCGAACTGATGCTGGCGAAGATCATTGGTAAAGCGACTTAAGTTCAGCCGAGCGTGCCAAATATCCGTGATATCCCCGCTCGCATGCGCACTCATCAAACTGTTGGTAAAACTCTCATCGAGTGGTGCATTGCCCAAAAACGCATTCGTGTAATCCGTAGTTCCCGCCGCCCGCCAATAGCGAGCGCCCAATTCCACTTTATCGATACGCGTAGTGACGGCCGCCGTACCACTTAAGTTCTTATATCCACGATCCAAGGTATCGCCCGCAATGGCCGGAAAGCCACGCGATTTTTGACCAGAAATCACGGCCTGCAGATTGGTATCGCCTGAAGTATAGTTGCCATCGATCGCAAACTCACCGGTCCCATAACGTCCATAGCTCAACATTAAATCCGCACGCGAGGGTCCGCCCGCACGAGTAATTAAATTTACCACGCCGCCAATCGCGTCGGTTCCATAGATAGCCGACCGAGGACCTTTCACCACCTCAATACGCTCGATGAGCTCAGGCGAGATATTCATCAAGGGCGCCAAAGATTGCGTACCGGAATTAATCCTCACCCCATCCATCATCACAATCGATTGGTTACTGTTCGCGCCCCGGATAAATAGCGACACCGGTTGCCCAGGTCCGCCCGACCGCCCGATATCCAGCCCCGCGTGAAACCTGATTACATCGGCAACATCGACCGCTAACGAGTTTTGCAATGCCGCTCGATCAATCACCAGCACCGACTCTAAGGCCTGATTCGCCGGCTCTGGAATGCGAGTCGCAGTCACCACCACATCACCGAATTCCGCGGCATCCGCAACCCAAGCCCACAGCAATGCTAACAACACGCACGCACGCACACACACATTAATATTCATCGGAAACTCCACGCCATACACGCCCGTATGACTCGAAAGCCATAAATTTCCGCAAGGCAAAAGGTGGGCGTAACTCCGTGTGTAGAGCACACGGATTCCGCCCGATGCCCTCCGCATCGCGGTTCATTGTCAGGCCGGTCTCCGGGCTTACGAGCGGCTATGTCAAGCACATAGCGGTACCGTCACCTTCCCAAGCCTCGCAGGCTCAGTGGTAGCCACTTCATAGCAGTAGCTGACGATACTTTAAACTCGATCACCGTTGCGGGGGCAGCATGGGATTTGCGCGAACGCCTTCCCATTTCCCGTTTAACTGAATTGATTAGCAATCCAACACCTAACGCCGCGCATAGTGCGAGGCACAGCGACCCACTGTCAAGCGTTAACGTTCAAACAAACAACGCACGGCCAGCCGGTTGACCTGATTCAGGGTGACCCGTTACGATAGCCGCTAAGACATGATTTAGAGATGTACTGCTCGTCGCATAGAATTAATCACAACAAGGATCAACGCAATGAAGGTTAGAAATCTATTGATCGCCGGTTTGATGGTAGTGGGGACCATCGGTGCAATGAGCGCGGCGCAGGCCGAAGATGTCCGCCTGTTTGCTCGTCACGAAGTGGCGGACTACGGCCTTTGGAGAAAGGCATTCGACGCCTTTGCATCAACGGCCAGGAAGGCGGGGGCCATCAATGGCGCCGTGTACCGATCGGCGGACAACGCCAATGATGTGACCGTCACTCACGACTTCCATAGTGTGGCAAAGGCCAAAGCCTTTGCGGCGTCCCCCGAGCTGAAAGCAGCAATGGAGAAAGCGGGTGTGAAGGGACCGCCGCAGATTTGGATTGCGACGAAAAGCATGAAGTAGTTGGGCTCGGCGGCACTCTATTCCGCACCCCCAGTAGGTTGCCTGATTGACAACCAAGCGGAGACTTATGACTACCAGCCGCCGTGATCTATTGACCGCTGCCCTCGCAGCGGGGGCGACCGTGACCACAGAGCTTGCGCGCGGGCTTGGTCTGATTCTGCGTACAAACAGCGCCTATTGACCGATGCCGATTCTGCAATTGCCGAATTAGGATACGGAGGACTGCAGGGCGAGCAGATGATTGTCGTTGAGAACACTACCGACGTGCATAACCTCGTCGTATGCACGCTGTGCTCTTGCTATCCGTGGCCGGTACTTGGCCTGCCCCCCACCTGGTATAAGTCCAACGCCTATCGCTCACGATCAGTGATCGATCCGCGGGGTGTCCTCCGCGAATTTGGGCTCGAGATCGGCGAGAGTGTTGAGGTACGGGTTTGGGACAGTACAGCGGAACTACGCTATCTGGTGCTCCCTGAGCAGCCGAAAGAGAGCGTCGGTTGGAGCGAGGAGAGACTGGCGGCGCTGGTGACGCACGACGCAATGATCGGCGTTTCGAAGGTTGCTTCACCGATCGCCGGGAAAGCCATATGAACGGCGTGCATGATCTTGGCGGTATGCAAGATATGGGCGCCATCACACCCGAAACAGGCGAGCCGGTTTTTCACGCCGCCTGGGAAGGACGCGCTTACGGACTAACCCGCGCCATGGGCGGTTGGCGCCTGTGGAATCTTGACGCCGTTCGCTACCAGCGTGAATTGATTGCACCTGCTTCCTATTTCCGGATGAGCTATTACGAGCGCTGGATTGAGGGTTTATTGGAGCTGATGCTGAAGAACAAGCTGGTCACTCGCAGTGAAATCGACAGCGGTCGGCCCGATGCGCATGCCGCCAACCGAGCGCCAACGTTCACGGCCGAAAAAATTCCCGCCTTTGTCGCCAAGGGTGTGCCGGCAAGGCGTAATGTCGACGTTGCAACGAATTTCCGGGTTGGGCAACGAGTGCGCGGGCTCAATTTGAACCCAATAGGACATACGCGCCTACCGCGTTACGCGCGCGGAAAGGTGGGCACGGTCGATCGGGATCATGGTGTCTTCGTGTTCCCGGATACGAACGCCTTATTTCTCGGTGAAAAACCGCAACACGTATATTCAGTGCGCTTTGCCGCACGCGAACTATGGGGCGAGCAGGCGAGTCCACGCGATGTTGTATACATTGATATGTGGGAAGATTATCTTGCACCCGCCTGATTTAGATCCGATGGTTGAGAATCTAGCGGTTTTACCGCGTATTCCGCGTGATGGTGACGGCCCTATATTCGCCGAACCTTGGCAAGCGAAGGCTTTCGCGCTAGCCGTGCGATTGTCGGCGCGAGGCTACTTTACATGGAAGGAGTGGGCAGCCACGTTGGCTGATGAACTGCAGACCGCGGTGACCCGTGGCGAGCCGGATGATGGCGCGCATTATTATTACTATTGGCTTGCGGCTCTTGAGCGGCTGGTGGTGGCGAAAGGTTTATTCGACGCCGCGACTTTGCTTGAGCGCAAAGAAGCGTGGGCCGAGGCATATCACCGAACACCGCACGGCAAGCCGGTTAAATTGCAGGTCGAACTTGACGGTTAAAATTCGGACTCTTGACACACTGCCATCTTTGGGTCGATTCTCTAACTATGAACACAACCCTGTGGATTGGTACTCGCAAAGGTGCCTTCGCGCTGAAATCTACCCGGCGGCGCGTCTTCCGTGCGGTGGGTCCGCAATTCTTGGGTCACATTGTGCATCACATCGTCCAAGATCCGCGTGAGCCGAGTCGACTAGTGATGGGGGCCAAAACGGGGCATTTGGGTCCCACGGTCTACACATCGAGTGACCGCGGTAGACATTGGCAAGAAGCCAAAGCGCCGCCGGCCTTTCGCAAGGTACGCGATGGCGAACCCGCACGCGCGGTAGAACGTGTCTTTTGGTTAAGTGCCGGACACCCAAGCGAACCTGGGGTTTGGTACGCGGGCACTTCTCCCGCGGGATTGTTTCGGTCCGAGGATCATGGTGCGCACTGGCAACCGGTGGTAGGATTTAATGATCACCCGCAATTTTCTAAATGGGCCAGCGGCGCACGCACACCGGATGGGGAGTTACTGCATTCCATTCGTATAGATCCCCGCGATGCCAAGCATATGTATTTGGCGATTTCAATCGGTGGAATATTCGAGACGCATGATGGCGGTAAGGAATGGTCTCCTATCAATGAAGGCGTTGCGGCTGAATTTCTTCCCGATCCTAAGGCCGCGTACGGCCACGATCCGCATTGCTTTATTCTGCATCCGCAGCAACCCGATCGCCTCTATCACCAGAATCATTGCGGCATTTACAGACTCGATCGGCCAGCAACGCGTTGGATTCGAATCGGCAACAATATGCCAAAAAAGATTGGCGATATAGGGTTTCCGATTGTGGCGGATCCACATGACAGCGATTCGGTATATGTGATACCCATGGACGGCTCTAGTGTCTGGCCTCGAGTTTCCATAGACGGTAAACCCGCCGTCTATCGTTCCCGCAATGCGGGTAAGAGTTGGCAGCGACTAGATCGCGGGTTGCCTCGCCAACAAGCCTGGTTCACGGTACTACGTCAGGCCATGTGCACCGATAATGGCGCCAAGCAAGGCTCTTTAGGTCTGTATTTCGGAACGACTCAAGGTGAAGTGTGGGCTAGCCACAACTCCGGCGATGCCTGGTATCGTATTGCCCAGTATCTACCTGAGATTTACTCGGTCAGCTTCGCAGTCTAGATTGCGCCGGGTCTTATGCAACACAAGGTCAAAATCCCTAGCCCGTTACAGTCTTACACGCAAGGTGCCAGCGAAGTAAGCGTCGCGGGCAATACGCTGCGCGAGGTACTCGCCGAACTCGATCATCGCTATAACGGTATCCGCTTCCGGATGATTGACGAGCAAGAACGGGTTCGCCCGCATATACGCATCTTTGTCAATAATCAGGAAATTCCTGCAATCGATACCACACTCCTGGCGGGTGATGAAGTGCACTTAATTTGTGCGCTGAGTGGGGGTTAATGCTGACCGCAGACGAATGCGCTCGCTACAGCCGCCATTTGTCATTGCCTGAAATCGGCGTGGTCGGCCAAGAAAAGATAAAAACGGCACGCATATTAATCGTCGGTGCGGGTGGTCTAGGATCACCGGCGAGCTTGTATCTTGCGGCGGCGGGCGTCGGTACGCTTGGCATCATTGATCACGATCGGATTGATCTGTCGAATTTACAGCGCCAAATATTATTCGAATCAACTCAACTGGGTGCTAGCAAAGCGGACACCGCCCGGGCGCGATTACTGGCACTCAATCCGGAAATTTCAGTTCAAGCCTATAATCAGAAATTGACCGCAGACAACGCGGTGCAGTTGATTCAACCCTATGATTTGGTAATCGATGGCAGCGATCGATTAGCGACTCGCTACCTGATAAACGATGTCTGTGTAATTCTACGTAAACCATTAGTATCGGCGGCCATCTACCGCTTCGAAGGTCAGGCGATGACTTACGTTCCGGAGCGAGGACCTTGCTATCGGTGCTTGTTCCCTCAATCGATTGATGGAATGGTCCCCAATTGTGCTGAAGCGGGCGTGCTCGGTGTGTTGCCGGGGGTGTTTGGCGCCTTACAAGCCGCCGAAGCCTTAAAAATTGTGCTAGACATTGGCACGCCGCTGCTAGGTCGATTGCTGACCTTTGATGCACTGGATATGCGTTGGCAGGAGTTTAAATTCACACGACGGCTGGACTGCGCGGTGTGCGGAGAAAGTGCCTCTATTCGCACGCCACAGGATAGCGCCGCTGCCGGTCAATCGCGTGTCGCTCTATTGATCGAGCGATTGCAACCCCGCGCGCTCCACGCCCGATTGCAGCTGATCGGCGATCCCCCAATTTTAATTGATGTCCGCGAAAATCATGAATATTCGGTGAGTCATCTACCCGAAGCAATCAACATCCCGCTTAGAGAACTGTCGCAACGCCTAGGAGAAATCCGCGCTGCCGCAACCTCGATTTTTATCTGCCGCAGTGGTGCGCGAAGCCTCGCGGCTGCGAGCCTCGCAATTGAAGCGGGCCATCCATCGGTCGCGCATCTTGAGGGCGGGATGCTCGCGTGGGCGCAAGACATAGAACCTGCTATGGTGGTGGCGGACGCGCTAAAGTTTAATTGAAGTCGCTGGAATGATCATTCGCCACGAATTGTAAGCCCACCGAATCGATTGGCGCTCGAAAGTTGTTCAGTCACGCCTATAATTGTTTAATGACAACTTTCGCTCATCTCTGGTGGATGTCCGCGCCGCTATTTCTCATTATTGCCACGGGTTATCTGATCGCAAAAATATTTCACATGCCCGAAATATGGGTGAGTCGAATGATCAGTGTTTGTTATTTTGTTCTGTTGCCGATGCTACTATTTCGCTTGATGACCACCGTAGGTGCGATGCCCAAAGTAGACAGTCGATTATTACTAGCTTTTTTCGGCGGCTGTCTCATCGTGTTCTTCCTGGGTCGAATAGTGGGATTTAAGTTATTTAGGCTAGACGCTGTGAGTCAATCTGTCTTTGCTTTGGGCGGGGTATTTTCAAACAATGTATTACTCGGTCTCCCACTCGCTAAATTATTACTGGGGGATGAGGCGCTGCCGTCGGTGGCTTTGGTTTTAGTTTTCAATGCGCTAATTTTATGGACTCTGGTGACGGCATCGGTCGAGTGGGCTAAAAATGGCGCAATATCACTGCTTGGATTCAAGCGCACAGCGGCGAGCGTAGCTCGAAATCCGATTGTAATAGCCATTGGTTCGGGGGCAGCTTATGGATTAGTAGTCGGAACGTTGCCAAAATTTATTGGTCAGCCGTTGACGTTGATCAGTGAAGCGACCGTACCCCTAGTACTATTCGCCTTGGGCGCAAGTCTGGCGAACTATGTCGTCAGCGATGCGTGGCGCGAAAGTTTGGCTATTTGTGCACTCAAGCTCCTCGTGCAACCTCTCGTCGTCTATATTTTGGCTAGGCTGCTGAATCTTGCGCCAATGGAAACACGAGTGGTCGTATTGCTTGCATCAATTGCGGTCGGCGTAAATGTTTACATGATGGCGCGACAATTCAACACTCTTCAAGTAGCGGTCGCCTCAAGCCTGGTTTTGAGTACTGTACTCGCCACCTTCACCGTCCCATTGCTTCTCGCGATGATCGGCATTTAAGTTAGCGTTCAAACTTAGTCGACAAGATGATCGACGAAGTCGTGCGCTCCACTCCATCCAAAGCGCCAATACGATCTATCACCTCGTCCATCTCCGCCACCGACGCCGACGCTGCCACCGCAATCAAATCCACTTCACCACTCACCGAATGCAATACCCGGACCTGGGCGATTCCGCGTAATGCCGCGGTGACCGCCCGCGTTTCCTTAGGCCCCACCTTAATCATCACATGAGCACGAACTGCACCCAATCCATGTTCAGGCGCCAAACGCACTCCAAATCCTACAATCACCCCCTCGCGCTCCAGCCGCTCTATCCGACTCTGCACGCTCGTTCGGGATCGACCCACCAGACGGGCCAGTTGCGCGGTCGACGCACGGCCGTCCTCCCGCAACGCGTTAATTAGCCTTGTATCAATGGCGTCCACGTCATTTTGCCTATTTAACCCTACTTAACACCTATTATACCCCTTATAAACGGCGGAAATTGCCCTACCTTTCGCAATGCATCCCATAGAAAATACTAAGTGAAGCACAGGTTAACTACACGGTCGGAGCATTACATGAAAAATATCGTCATCGTCGGCGCGGGCAAAATCGGTTCCATGATTGCAGAACTGACCGCAGGCTCCGGGGACTACGCTGTGACCGTCATCGACCGCTCGCAGCAGCAACTGGATCGCCTTGAAACCGCCATGGCCATTAATAAGGTCGCGATGGATATAACCGATAGCGATAATCTCACCAAAATGCTGACGGGCAAATTCGCGGTACTGAGCGCGGCTCCTTATCACGCCACACGGCTTATTGCCGAGTCTGCCAAAGCCGCAGGCTCCCACTACTTGGACCTCACGGAAGACGTCGCCAGCACCCGTGTGGTGAAACAACTCAGCTCAAACGCTCGCACTGCCTTTATTCCCCAATGCGGTCTAGCACCCGGCTTCATCACCATCGTTGCGAGCGACTTAGCGTCGCGTTTTGATGAACTGCACGATGTGCGGATGCGAGTCGGCGCATTGCCAAAATTTCCCAGCAATTCATTAAACTATAATTTGACGTGGAGCACGGACGGCGTCATTAATGAATACTGCGAACCCTGTGAAGCCATCGTCAATGGCCAACTTCGAGAGACACAGCCACTTGAGGAATGCGAGGAGTTCTCACTCGATGGCTGTAAATACGAGGCTTTCAATACTTCCGGTGGCCTAGGCACTCTCTGCGAAACCCTCGCCGGTAAAGTTCGTAATCTCAATTACCGTACCATCCGCTATCCGGGCCACGCGGCCATCATGAAAACACTGTTGCATGATCTACGACTGCGTGACCGTCGTGATGTATTGAAAGATATTTTAGAAAACTCGATCCCAGTGACCTCGCAAGACGTGGTCATTGTATTTGTCACGGTCAGCGGCAAGCGTGGTGGTCAGCTCGTCCAAGAGACTTACGCCAATAAAATCTACTCAGCCTTGATTGGTGGTCGCGTCCGTAGCGCCATCCAAATCACCACCGCCGGCGGTATCTGCGCCGTTCTCGACATGCTGGCGCTGGGCAACCTTCCGCAATCGGGCCTTATCAAACAAGAAGACATTAAATTACCTGCGTTCTTGGCCAATCGGTTCGGCCGTTGTTACGCGAGTGTCTCCGCCGGGTAATCTCTCCACCAGGCGGCCGCAAGCTTGCGATTGATTTCGATCTCGACAACGTCCAAAGAGATACCGTAAGAGTTAAATGCGGAGTCGGGTATATTACATATTCTTATCGTAAGCTGTTGCCACCAGTGTTGGGTGATCTATGAGTATTGCTTCAACTGACAATGCCAGTGACGGTTTTTTTGTCATTACCTTGTGCGTTGCCAACGCTCCTATTCCGCTTCGCGTACCATTCGTGCACGAACTCGTATGTTTTTCAGTGTTTCGCTCGCGCACAATTCAAGACGGCAATGAGATTTTTCACTTGCATGTGGGCTATTTTGATTCAGACGCCGGAGCTCGAGAGGCGCTGAAAGTTGTTCAGCCTTATTTCCCCGAGGCTACGGTGTCACCCGCACCCAATAGCGCACTTAGCTCACTTGATGACACGCTGAACACATCGTTCCAAATTATTAACAGCGCGCGTGCTCGAGTGGTTTCAGCAGAGGAACGGCGCCTCGTCGCCTCTCCTCTCTCACCAACGGTTGAGGTACAGCAGCGCTATGTCGTCCAATTGAGCGACTCAGCGACACCGATCAGCTCAGGGTCCATACGACGCTTGGCGCTATTTCGCCCCTATATGCTGTACACCGTCCACCTAATCCGCGAAGCGAGCCAGCAGCATGGGTTACGACTAGGTTTTTTTGGAAATTTAGTTGCGGCACAAAGACTCGCCGAGCTAGTGCGCAGGGAATATCCACAGGCGATAGCGCTACCCATCAGCCAACGTGAATATACTCGAGCGGATCAAATGATGCGCCAACGTGCCCTGAAAACACTCGCGACTATTGACTCCCTTGCCGCAAGCACACCTTTGGCAAATAACGAACCCATCATGCCCTTGTCATTTCCATTCGATGAAATTCATCGGCAGTTGTAGGTCAACGCGCCGTTTGGATCAATGAGCCGGTTCCCAACGAGCCACTCGTATGCATCAGCAGCGTCACCGGCAAACCACCGAGCGGTACTCCCGAGCCTGAAACTGTAACCCCAATCATCCATATCACGAAACATTCGCTCGCGGCCGACATTAGCCAATGCGTCTGACAATACGATTTGCATATAGCACACCGCACTTTCTTCCGCGTCATCGCCTCCGGCATCGCGATCAAGACCCACCCGACGCTCGGTTGTCATACATATAAAGTGTGCCGCCTCGTGCAGCACTGAATGGACAGGCGTATCCAACCGTGCAAATAACTTTGTACCGAGTAGCCCCGCTTCACGTGCACCCCAGTAAGACCCCGGAATCTCCGCATCAGGCGCAACTAGCGACAACTCTAAGCCATATCGATCCACCAACGTGGCAATCGCAACCCGATCAATGGAATTAACTAATAGCAACGAAATCTCACACCGCGTGGAGAAACCAACTCCACCATAACATTGTTAAATCGGCCAACTACCGCTAACAGTTATTTTAAGCTAGTTAACTGACGCATTACGATACTTACCAAATCAAGCGCCATCTGGCCCCGCAGAATATCCGCCTCATGCTCTTTGGCGAGCAACGCATTCTCAGCAAAGCTAAAGTCGCGGGACAACTGGATTTTTTTCGGCGCCAAGATTTCTTGAGTACCTTCCTTGACGTCAAAAGTGACGGTATAAGTGAGTTGGTACTCCGTTGGAATATTAGCGGCAGACACCGACAACACCCGCTGCACAACCTGGTCCTGCGTAACTTCGATAGTCGCGCTAGCACCCTCCATATTAGGCATCAGATGAGCATCGTTGCTTTTAAGTCGACGTTCAAACTCCCGCGCAAAATCCGTGTACGGATCCTTAAGTGAGAGATAAGGATGCACCAGCATCACGGGTAGTGGTTCATTACCGGCAAGGCGAAAACCACACCCCCCTAGCGAGAAAGCGACGCCGAATATACAAGCGAAGCCCAATACGCAAGCGAAGCCCAGGATAGGAGCGGCGCCTACCGACATTGACCTCGGCGCCGGTTGCCGCAACACTAAACTTAGTTTTTGATTATCAGGCGCCATAAATATCTACAAAACGATGTTAACGAGCTTACCGGGCACTACGATTACTTTACGAATAATCGCCTCGCCCACAAATTTCAGAACATTCGCATCGTTAATCGCGGCCTGGCGAACTTCAGCCTCGAGGGCACCGACCGCCACCGAAATACGTCCGCGCAACTTGCCATTCACCTGAACCACCCACTCGATAGTGGATTGCTCCAAGGCCAACGAATCGACGCTGCGCCATGGCTCATCAATCAACACCGTGTCGTGCCCCAGGGATTTCCACAGACCATGGGCGACATGCGGAATAATCGGCGACAAAGACATCACCGCAATCTCCAAGCCTTCCTGCATGACCGCACGATTTGCTGCCAGCGACAGCTGATTTACTGCACGCGACCCTTCAGAGAATTTACCCAAAGCGTTCAAGAGTTCCATAACGGCCGCAATCGCAGTATTAAAAATCTTTCGGCGCCCGATATCATCGGTTACCTTTGCCAGAGTCATATGCGTCTGACGTCGAATGGCACGCTGCTCATCCGTTAATGCACCCACATCAAACATACCCAACCCAAGCGTTGCCACGTTAAGCGCCGCCGACGGTCCCGCTGCCACGTGATCGTACACTGCCTTCCATAAACGCTTGATGAACCTATACGCGCCTTGCACGCCTTCATCCGACCACTCTAAGGTTTGCTCTGGAGGTGCCGCGAACATTGTAAAAAGTCGTGCGGTATCGGCACCGAACTTATCTACCAAAGCTTGGGGATCAACGCCGTTGTTCTTTGATTTCGACATCGTCACCACGCCGCCTGATTCGACCGCCGCGCCATCGCTCTTCAGTACCGCCGTGCGTGCACCGGATTGCGCGTCGACACTTACAGCGACATCAGCAGGATTGAAATACTCGACACGACCCGTCGCAGGTTTGCGGAAAAAGGCTTCGTTTAACACCATGCCTTGGGTGAATAGATGCGCAAACGGCTCTTTAAACGGTACCGCACCCAATTCGTTTAACACACGCGTCCAAAAACGGGAATACAAAAGATGCAAAATCGCGTGCTCAATTCCACCGATATACTGATCCACGGGTAACCAATAGCGAACCCTCGAATCGAGCATCGCGTGCTCATTATCTTGACAGGCAAACCGCAAGTAGTACCAAGAAGAATCCACAAAAGTATCCATGGTGTCCGTTTCACGCCGCGAAGCTGCACCGCACCGAGGGCACTTACACGCTAAAAACGCCTCATTTTTTAGCAATGGGTTGCCACTGCCATCGGGCACCAAATCAACGGGCAATATCACAGGCAAATCGGCATCCGGTACCGGCACTGTCCCACAGTGGGTGCAGTGGATCACCGGAATAGGACAACCCCAATATCGCTGCCGTGAAATACCCCAGTCGCGTAGTCGCCAAGTCGTTTGCTTATCGCCCAGCGACTTGGCGGTCAAATCGGCCGTAATGGCCACCACTGATTCTTGATAGGTCAACCCATCATAAATACCCGAATTAATGCAACGCCCCGGTTCCGCATACCACGGCGCCCACACCTCCACCGAGTAGGTCTGGCCCCCCACATCAATCACAGGCGTAATTGGCAACGCATATTTCTTGGCGAACGAAAAATCGCGTTCATCATGTGCAGGAACGCCCATGACCGCCCCTTCGCCGTAACTCATGAGTACATAATTGCCGACCCAAACAGGCACCGCCTCGCCACTCAATGGATGTTGTACAAACAATCCCGTGGGTGCCCCTTTCTTTTCTTGAGTGGCCATATCGGCTTCAAGGGACGAGCCATGACGGCACTCCTCAATAAACGCCGCGAGTCCCGGGTTAAACTGAGCGGCATGCGTCGCTAATGGATGCTCGGCAGCCACCGCGCAGAAGGTCACTCCCATGAGCGTATCAACTCGCGTAGTGAAAACTTGCAGCTGATGAATTTTCCCTTCGAGTTCGTAAGGAAACGCAACTCTCACTCCCTCGCTGCGCCCTATCCAATTGGTCTGCATGGCGCGCACCCGCTCAGGCCAGCCTTGCATACCGTCGAGTGCTGACAACAAATCCTCAGCATAAGCCGTGATCTTCAAGTAATACATGGGAATTTCGCGCTTCTCAACCAACGCACCGGTGCGCCACCCTCGACCGTCGATCACCTGCTCATTAGCCAGCACCGTCTTGTCGACCGGATCCCAATTCACCATGCCGGTTTTTTGATAAGCGATCCCTTTTTCCAACATACGCAGAAACAACCACTGATTCCAGCGATAGTATTCCGGCCGGCAGGTCGCAAGCTCACGACTCCAGTCGAGCGCAAAACCCAGAGACTTCAGCTGCTGCTTCATATAAGCGATGTTCTCGAATGTCCATTTCGCCGGCGGCACGCCATTGGCGATCGCAGCGTTCTCAGCCGGTAAGCCAAAAGCATCCCAGCCCATCGGCTGCAAGACGTTTTTCCCGTTCATTCGCATGAATCGGCTCAACACATCGCCAATGGTGTAGTTGCGAACATGCCCCATATGTAAGCGACCGCTGGGGTAGGGGAACATCGACAAGCAATAGTATTTGTCTCGACCCTGGTCTTCATGGGCCTCAAAACAACGCTGCTCGTTCCAGTATTTTTGCGCCTCGGCCTCGACGACGGCGGGTACGTATTTTTCGTGCATTTAACAGCAAGAATACCCGAGATAGGGCGTTGCCGCGCGCCGAAATGCTAGCATTTTAGCTATCAGACATCATGGCCGCTTATATCGCCCAGGAGTCGTTCAAATGAACACTCAGCCAAGTCCTGCCACGGGATTACCTAACTTCAGCGCCGAGAAGCGGGCATTCGCCGCGTCTAGTAGGCTAGCGTTGCTCTTCTTTTCATTTCAAAACAATGGCGATGATCATGACTAGTTTCCGGGACATAGTGCTGGGCGCGTGCCTTGGTTCAATCGTAACGGCAGCGGCGGCGTCATTGGGTGATGTTTCCACGCTGGATCCTCTCAAGCTGTCGCCGCAGTACTACAAATTACGTTTCGAAAATTCCCAGGTACGTGTGCTGGAATATCACTTAAAACCAGGTGTGAAGGAAGTTATGCACAGTCACCCGGCTCGGGTTCTTTTCGCTCTGGCAGACGCAACGGTAAGGTCAACACTCGCGCTAAAACTGCGCCGAAAATTCCTTCGCAGCCACGATTCCCTGTTTGCGCCAAACGACCTTACCGTTTTTATACACCAAGTAAGTAGGTAAACCCGCAACACCCAACTCCTTAGCAATAGTGGTCTGTTCACCGCCATCAATCTTTACCAACACAAAACGCGAGCCATCAGTGCTCTGCAGCGAATCGATAACGGCAGCCATCTTCTTACACGGCGGACACCAATCCGCACTAAAATCGACCAACACCGTTTTATTGGCGGGAATTCGTGCGAGGTACTCCTGCAGGGTAATTTGCTTGACCTGCGCTTCCTGCTCAAGCGGTTTGCCCGCTTGTTTCCAGGCATTTACACCGCCCGACAAGTTATAAGCCGTATAGCCATTTTTATTTAGCCATTCGGTTGCCGCACCACTTCTCCCGCCCGACAAACAATAGGTGTACACAGGCTTACTTTTATCAAGAGCGGCGGCTCGCTCCTGGAACTCCGCCTCATGCGTCCAATCCGCCAGCATCGCACTCTTGAGGTGCCCTGACTGAAACTCCCCCGGCGTGCGCACGTCAAGCACTTGTGTATTAGGCTGATCCACCGCTATTTGAAATGCATCGACCGCTAAATTAGTCGATTGACCCGCAGCTACGCCATTCAGACCAGCGCCCATAAATGCGGCTAGAATCATCGAGGTGAATCGCGTCATAAAACTACCCTCCGACATTAATTTAGCCTATCAAACGTGAACGCCTCTCGCGTATGCTTGCGGCTTTAGCATACGCCTCGCGCTCATAGGGACTATTAACATATCCGCGTAAACACGACCACAAATATTTGAAATAGGTCATACCATTCGCAAATTGCACCACATGAGTTATTTCGTGCGCCAGTAGCTCAAGCCCCTCGGGCGTCTCGGCGCGATAAACACGCGCTCGCATGTATATGTGATGTTTCAATGTCACCGCGGCATAGCGCCGCAACAACCACCACGGCACATGGTTTTCGTGCAATACGACTGACGCCAAAATTTCAGCCGAAAAATGCTCCAGCAGCGCGGTAGTTTCCGAAAAACTCAGCGAACGACCCCGTTTACGCACGGCCACTTACATTACGCACGGGCGCGTCGTCGCACCACGCTGCATTTCCACACCGCAACAAACAACATCAGCAAAGCGCCTATAACCACCGGATAGTTACCGACGCGTGCATAAGGCGTCAGACCCGTCATCGGTTGCACGTCCGCACGCAATACCGCCTGTTGAAATTGCGGCAAGCGCGCCACAATCTCACCGCGCGGCCCGATAACCGCCGTGATGCCGTCATTGGCCGCCCGCACTAAATACCGTCCAGCCTCTAGCGCCCTCATACGCGCTATTTGTAAATGCTGATGGGGTGCGGTCGAATCACCATACCAAGCGTTATTGGTGATATTGATTAGCAACGTCGCTTCACGCAACACTTTTAATTGCGCAGCGCCATAAGCATCTTCATAACAAATGGTCAGCCCCAATTTTTGCCCGGCCGCGCGCAGCACCGGCTGATTCTCCTCGCCGGGTGTCATATCGCTGTAAGGTAAATTCCGCAAACGCATCCAGGTACGAACAAAAGGCGGCACCGGAAAAAACTCGCCGAACGGCACTAAACGACGTTTGTAATACCAACCATTACCCGAATCGCTCAACACCAATAATCCGTTACGATATTCTTCAGTATCCGGTTGGTACCGTAACAATCCAATCGCGAATTCCGCCCCATGGCGACGTCCCGCCGCCTGCAAAGCCTGGAGGTAATCTTGAATATCACTCGCCAACACCGGCAGCGCAGCCTCAGGCCAAACGATTAGCTGCGCACCCCACGCTGAAGTGGTGAGATGGGAGTAACGGATCAGCGTCGCTTCGCGATTATTTTCCTGCCACTTTTCGTCCTGAGAAACGGCACCTTGCACGGCGGCGACGCTAATTTTGTGACCCACCGCGTGCGTCCATTCGCGCGCCCCCAGTATTGCAACGACGAATAGCGCAGCCAGCACACCCAAGGGTAGCCAGCGCTGACGCGTACCGGTACGCGACCACAAAACACTCAACGCCACCGCCGCAAGGGCTGCCGCAAAAGTCACTCCGTACACGCCGAACACCGGCGCAATGGCGGCAAGCGGCGAGTCGATGAACGCATAACCGATACTCAACCACGGAAAACCGCTGAGCAGCCAACCCCTCAGCCATTCCAACAACACCCATAACGCCGGCAATACTAGCCAATCACGGATCGCAGCGGATTCAAGCCAAAACCGGTTGGCGATGTAGCACAGCGCGGCGATGTAAAAAGCCATTAAGGAGACTAATCCCGCTTGCAGAATAAAGGTGAGCCAAATAGGCACTAATCCGAATATATGAATGCAGGTGTAGAGCCAGTAGGTACCGAAGGCAAAAAACCCGACGCCGAAGGCCGCACCCATCCAAGCCGCTCGGCGCCTCGGCACGCCGCGAATCAAAACAAACAGTACCGCTGGCGCAAACACTGCAACCGGCCACCAGCCAAACGGCGCAAAACTTAGGTTGAGCGTCGAGCCCGTCACAAAGGCAGCGACACAGCGGCCGCGCCAGTCAATGCTCAAGTCACAGACTCTTGCGTCGGCGGTTCAATATCGACCGGCGTAATCACCCGCAACAAATCAATTCGTCGGCGGTCCGCGCGTAACACCCGAAACTCTAATTTTTTTACCTGAATGGTTTCGCCACGGCGCGGTAATCGCTTAAACGCCTGCATGATCAGTCCACCAATCGTGTCGTATTCCTCGTCGGAAAATTCGGTCGCGAAATACTGATTAAAATCCGCGATCGGTGTCAATGCACGGACCGTGAATTCACGCGGCGCCTCTTTACGAATCGCCTGATCATCTTCAACGTCATGCTCATCATCAATCTCACCGACAATCTGTTCGATTACATCTTCAATAGTCACTAAACCACAAACTCCACCATACTCATCCACCACCATCGCAATATGGTTGTGGCTGCGTCGGAACTCTTTAAGCAACACGTTTAGCCGCTTGCTCTCCGGTACAAAGACCACGGGGCGCATGTACTCGCGAATCTCAAATGGCCCTTCGCCCGCGGCATGCAACCGTAATAAATCTTTCGCAAGCAGTATTCCTAAAATCTCATCGCGATCCTCACCGATCACCGGGAAACGCGAATGGCCCGACTCAACCACTAACTCCACTAATTTATCGGGTGACTCATCCCGTTCAACAAACACCATCTGAGAGCGCGGCACCATAATATCGCGCACCTGCATGTCGGCCACCGCCAACACGCCTTCCAGCATCACCAGGGCGTCGCCATCAAACAAGCCCCGCTCGCTGGCCTCGCGTAAACCCTCGATCAGCTCCGCCAAGTCACGCGGCTCACCCGACATGGATTGCGTGATGCGTTTTAACCAACGGCTCGTGCCGCCTTGTGACTGATCTGACATGGGTGAGTAGGATACTCGATCAGCCATACGGGTCGGAAAATTCAAGCTGATCAAGGATTTGAACCTCCATTTGCGTCATTTTTCGCGCCTCAAGTGCCTTTTCGTGATCAAATCCGCGCAGATGCAGTACCCCGTGAACGATCATGTGAGCCCAGTGTGCGCGCGCTGCTAGGCCCGCGGCTTTTGCCTCTTTATCCACCACGGGAGCGCATATAACCAGTTCACCTAAGGAACAACGCCCATTAGGAAGGACTCCGATCCCCGCAAAAGACAAAATATTGGTCGGCCGATCTTTATTCCGATAGTGCAAATTTAAACGACGACTGCGCCGCGCTCCCACCACTCGAATCGATAAATCCACGCACTGATTTTCACCCAACATTTTTCGCTTTCTACCCACTGGCGCCAACCCCGCCACCGGCGCAGATCCCGCCAATGCCATTATCGCCCACTGACGAAAAGCGTGTGGACTAGGCACCCACGGCCGTCGCGCGGCGTAGCTCACCGTTAAGTCCAAGGCTACCCCTGCCAACGCCACTCCTGCCAACGCCGCTTTAACCTTGATCGTCAGGGGTGCTCGCCTCATAGGCCTGCACGATTCGTTGCACCAGGGGATGGCGCACGACATCACGCGAGCTAAACATGGTGAACGCGATACCCTGTACGCCGCGTAAAATATCAATTACGGTGCGTAATCCCGATTGCTTTGAACTCGGCAAATCGATTTGCGTAATATCGCCGGTTACCACTGCTTTGGAACCGAAACCGATACGCGTCAAGAACATCTTCATTTGTTCGTTAGTACTATTTTGTGCCTCATCCAAAATGACAAACGAATCATTGAGTGACCGACCACGCATGAAAGCCAGGGGCGCCACTTCGATGACATTGCGCTCGATTAATTTCGCCACTCGCTCAAACCCTAACATTTCATACAAAGCGTCATACATGGGCCTTAAGTACGGATCCACTTTTTGAGACAGATCACCCGGTAAAAATCCCAAACGCTCGCCGGCTTCGACCGCCGGGCGCACCAACACGATTCGCCGTACCTTTTCGGCTTGTAATGCTTCCACCGCACACGCGACCGCCAAATACGTTTTACCGGTTCCCGCGGGACCAATGCCAAAGGTTAAGTCGTGGGTGCGCACGTTGGTGAGGTACTCGGTTTGATTGGAACCGCGCGCTCGAATTGCACCGCGCGCCGTCCGCACTTTCATTTCATCTTTTGCGTCGGTGTCAGTACTCACCTGCGTCGATTCGTCCTGCATTTGTAATTCTTGTAAAGCCATATGTACCGCCTCCGCATCCACTGGTTCGCGCTGCGCGCGCGCGTGTAAATTCAACAAAACAGCTTCCGCACGCTTAATCACGATCGACGATCCGACCAAATGAAAAGAATTACCTCGACGCTTAATCTCTAAACCAAGCCGCGTCTCGATCAGTTTCAGGTGCGCGTCCAACGGCCCGCAAAGCTCTATTAATCGACTATTATCTGCTGGTATAAGCAGTACTTCGTGCACGGACGCACCCCTCAAGCTTGCGCTGCTCACAAGGTCGAATCTAGCACTAGGCGGCCGCGCAAGGAATTAGGCATGGCTTCAGTAATCACGACATGCGCAAAGTTATTTAAGAGAGTCTCACGCTCGGCATCGGACACATCAAAATTCACCCAGCGATTGTTATCGGTACGCCCTGCGAGCTGCAAGGGATTACGTTTGGCCGGCCGCTCCACTAAGACACGTTGGCGACTCCCCACCATCGTGGCGGAAATAGCCCTCGCCTGACTATTTAAGCGCTGCTGCAAGAGTTCGAGGCGTTGTTGCTTAAGCGTATGCGGCACTTCATCCGGCAAGAATGCCGCAGGCGTACCGGGACGACGGCTATAAAGAAAACTATAAGACTGGTCGAAGCCAATGTCAGCAATTAAGTTCATAGTTGCCACAAAATCTTCGTCGGTCTCGCCCGGAAATCCAACGATAATATCCGTGGAGATACAGATATCGGGCCGCACCGCGCGTAGTTTTCGAATTTTTTGTTTGTATTCAAGCACGGTATGACCGCGCTTCATCGCACTCAGTATACGATCCGAGCCACTTTGTACCGGCAGGTGTAAAAAATTATTGAGTTTCGGCACGTTCGCATAGGCTTCAATCAAGCTATCATTGAAGTCGAGCGGATGCGAAGTCGTAAACCGAATGCGCTCAACCCCTTTTATGCCGGCTACGTAGTGAATCAAAGTCGCCAGGTCTGCCTGCGCCGCATCCCGATCTGCCTGTGCCGCGTCCCCGCCGGCCTGAATCTCCGCCATAGGCCCTGCATAGGCATTGACGTTCTGGCCAAGCAAGGTGATCTCACGTACGCCCTGAGCCGCCAAACCTTCTACTTCGCGTAACACTTGTTCAAAGGGTCTACTAATTTCTTCACCGCGAGTAAAGGGCACTACGCAGAAGGTGCAGTACTTACTGCATCCTTCCATGATTGACACAAAAGCAGTAGCTCCCTCGGCACGTGCGGCGGGAAGATGATCGAATTTCTCGATCTCCGGAAAACTAATATCTATTTGCGGACGACCGCTGGCTTTAAGTCCCTCCATCATGTCCGGAAGGCGGTGCAAAGTCTGGGGTCCGAAAACGAGGTCCACGAAAGGCGCGCGTTTGGCAATGCCCTCGCCTTCCTGCGAGGCCACGCATCCCCCCACGCCAATCACCAGGTGCGGCCGCTGCTGCTTGAGGAGTCGCCACTCCCCTAACAAAGAAAAAACTTTCTCCTGAGCTTTCTCGCGCACCGAGCAGGTATTGACCAATAAAACATCGGCCTTAACCGGATCATCAGTTAAAGTCATGCCGTGCGAGCCTTGAAGTACATCCCGCATTTTGTCGGAATCGTACTCATTCATCTGACAACCAAACGTTTTTATGTATAAAAGACCAGGCATAAATTCTCAAAAAACGCTATTTAGAAAAGCCTAAGATACTAGGAACCATGGCAATACGCGAAGTTCTCAAAATGGGCGATCCCAGGCTGCTACGAATCGCCGTACCGGCACCCATGTTAGGCAACCCGGAACTGGCTTCGGTGCTGCAGGACATGCGAGATACCATGCGCGATCTCAATGGGGCGGGCCTCGCTGCTCCGCAAATCGGGATTAATTGGCGGGTAGTTATTTTTGGCGTCGATTCTAACCCGCGCTACCCGGATGCCGAAATAGTGCCCTATACGGAGCTCATCAACCCTACTTTGACACCCATAGGCTCGGAACTTGAGGACGGCTGGGAAGGCTGCCTGTCGGTGCCTGGCATGCGCGGTTTAGTCCCTCGCTACCTGAAGCTTCGCTATCAGGGTTTTGATGCCCAGGGGCAGCCCATCGACCGCACCGTGCACAATTTCCACGCGCGCGTGGTGCAGCATGAAGTTGACCACTTGGATGGCATCCTATATCCGCGCCGTATCCGCGATTTGACTCAATTTGGATTTACCGACGTTCTGTTTCCAGGCCAAGAGCTTGATGACGATTGAGTGCCTGTTACATTCGAATGACTACCCGGCGTTTCAGGACTGGAGGGGCTAGGGCGGAATATGACAAATTTTCTTTAAGTTTTACGCCAAGCCATGGCAAACTTAAAAAATTACTCACGTGAGGGTATACCAACAGAGATTCGCATGATCACAATCTTAAAAAATAACGGGATTCACATGATTGTTGCCTCGATTATCGGAGTGAGCGCATTGGCAGGCGTCGCGCACAGCGATGGGGCGCGGAGCACTTGTTCCCTCGCGTCCCTAAAGGGCACCTACGCGTGGAGCACATCGACCCTCAATTCTTCTAGCCCGGAATCGAGTAGTGGCATGGAGTCTTATGATGGGGCAGGCCATATGAAATACTACGAGTATTCGAGCAACGGAACCACCCAATATACCGCTGCGGGTACCGCCACCTACTCGATCACAGCGAATTGCATCGCAACTGTTACCTAGAATATAGCGGTATGGCTAATACACAGCATTACTTGTTAAAGCCGCATCCAGGAACGGTACCTCCACCGCCATTTCAGGTGGAGGTGACCGTGACGATACTGGAGCGGAATTTGCGACTGGTCTACAAACTCCAGGGTGATCTGCGTGCCGTGCGTATTCCCGCACAGGCAACACCGCAACGCGTCGATGATCTGTGGAAACATACCTGTTTTGAATTATTTGTGGCCGACGATCTGACCTCCGCTTACGATGAGTTTAATTTCTCGCCCTCGGGATGTTGGGCGGCCTACCAATTTGTGGACTATCGGCAAGGCGCGCAGAACATGCAAACAACTGCGCCAGCGCTGGCGTGGCGGTCCCAAGCGCAACCCGCCGAACTGGAAGTCCACTGGCCGCAGCCGATCGGAGGACTACTTGCGTCGGGCGATAGCCGTCCTATCGGTCTTTCAGCCGTATTAGAAGGCGATCAAGGTGAGCTGACTTATTGGAGTCTCGCGCATCCCACGATAAAACCAGATTTTCACCAGCGGGCGGGATTTATTGGCCGGATCAGGTCGCAATCCGAAAAATGATCGAGGTTCGTAATTGCCATCTACTACCGTATCAAGCGTGGGTCTCGGCTGCATGGGAATGTCCGGGATGTACGGCCCCTCTGATCGAGCAGAAAGCCTCGCAACTATTCATGCTGCGGTAGATGCCGGCATTACGCTGTTGGATACCGGCGATTTTTACGGGATCCGAACGGTGGTTGGTCAGGTGTGGATACTACACCGAAGGCAATGAAGAATTTTCTCGCCTATTCTTTACAACGACTGGGCGTTGACTACATTGACCTTTATCGCCCTGCTCGACTTGATACATCGCTACCCATAGAGGAAACCATCGGCGGCATTGCCGATATCCCCGGCAGATCTGGCAGCAATCGAAGCGGCGCTGCCACACCATGCAGTCTCCGGTACACGCTACCCGGCCATCGCGATGACAAGTCTCGATAGCGAAAAATAATACTAACCTCATCGCGTTGTCGGGCATGGGTTTATCAGTGATTCGTCGCACTCTAAAATGGGTAGGCGCAGCCTTAATTATTCTCACTGTAACAATTACCCTATTCGCCGCCGCTTTACAGGCGGGTTATTTCCCTCGACCTCGTGGTTCAAGGTCGTCAAAAAGGGTTGCAGCTTTTACGATTGCGGTCACCCCTCTTGGTGCGCGGCACACTGAGTCGGCCTGTGATCACTATCCAGGGACGCAATTCCATCGTCCAAGCGGCAGAGGCAGTTGGACTAGGCGTCGTATTGACGCCCCTTGCGGCGGTGCTAGCCTTCGTCGATCCCGGCCTTGCGAAAGATGCAGACTGTGCCGCTTTAATTAACGCCGCCCCAGCCCACTAATAAGCGAGTGTATTTTTGGTATTGCGATGCCTGCTAGCGACTGCCCTCCGGTATTTTTCCGAAGGGCCGTCGCCTAAGCTATTGACACCCAGTATTACTCTTCCTCGGCTCTCAACGGCGGCGTCAGGCCGGTGAAATCACCGATCACTTTTGCGTCGTACGGACCATTCAATTGGTTCGTGCCTAATCCGCCAATGTTTAGCATACCCTGCTGAAAAACTATGCGCCCGTCGCGGCTCACTTCGATGACTCGATTATTGAACTGATCGCTGATAAGCGTGTTGCCACTACGCAAGCGCACCGCACGCGTCGGGAGCGGGTTAGGGTTGCTGCCGGTCAAGGTGTTGGTGACGTATTGCCAGATAATTTGGTCGTAGCGATCGACCTCGACGATACGGTTATTATTGGAATCCGTGATCAGCGTATGACCACTTTCTAAACGGCTCGCGAATGCAGCACCGCTGATTGTTCCTCCGGCAGTGAACTGATGCACGATCACACCATTTCGTTTTACCTCAAGGACCCGATTATTATTCTCGTCGGCAATCAAAATATGTCCGTTGTCCAGCACTTCGGCGCTGTTTGGATTGCTAAGTTCATTCGGACCCGAGCCTGCGATGCCCGTCGTGCCATACTGCCAGAATATTTTTTTAGTGAACAAGTCGACGGCAATAATACGCTGGTTCCCTTGATCCGCAATCAGCACGACAAAGCCCGCGTGACCGGGAAAACTCGACACGAAAGCCGCCTGTACCGGAGTATTTAGCTGATTGGGGCCAGCTCCGCCAACGCCACCCTCTTGCCCGTACTGCCAGACAATGGTCCCCTGAGGATCGACCAAAAAAACACGATTGTCAGGGCAGCCGTTAACTGAATCGGCACAACCCGGCAGCGGCGGTTTGCTGGGCGGTGTGCCGGTTCCCGAGATCAACGTGTAAGGTCCTACCCGTTCAGCATCATTCGTGCCGACCACACTGTGCGGGCCTGGATGATCGCTGCCGTCACCAAACTGCCACAGAATTTTGTGAGTATTGCGGTCCACCTCGATGACGCGGTTGTTGAATTGATCCGCGATCAGTAGGTGGCGGTGTGCAGAGTCGCCGTCAGAATCGGCGCGTGCGCTGGGCAGCATAGTCAAAAACAGGCCGGCAGTAACCGTGGCGATAAGCACCGCGCGGCGCGCGCGCAATTGAGCAGGAAATGAACGTAGCATGACTTTACTCCCCGAATTTTGGTTGAACGACTCAATGTAGGTAAGCCAATACCTATTGATGAGTACCGTCAATCAGCAAAAAGGTTGCAGGTACGCGCGGCTATTGAACTACGACCGTTCCTGCCATCCGATGATGCATCGAACAACGAATATGATATTCGCCCGGCTTGTTAAATTTGAAAGTATATTTCTCGTCCGTGTCGATAGCACCAGAGCGCCCCATTCCATCACTAATAATGACGTTGTGCGCTTCGTCATCGTGATTCACCCAGGTCACTTGCGTACCCGCTTTGATCGATAAGCTCGCCGGTATGAACTTAAAATCCTTAATGAGAATCTGACTCGTTCCCGAAGGACCCGCCAACGCCGGACTAGCAGGCGGGGGACTGTTCGGTGAAGGGCCACAGGACGCCAGCCACACAGACAGCGCCACGCTAAGCCATGATAGCCGTCTCGAGCGTTGCGAAATCATATAGGCTTAGCCTAAGGTTGAGTCGCGAATTGTCAGCGAATGCGGGTGGTTAACAACCGATACGGAACTAACGCCTAACATTTTAGTGAGTTGATCGGCAGGCACTTTAAGGGGTCCCGGACCCTTACCTTGACCCGCAATCGGTTGCGGATAGGCGGTCGATCGCGCCGTGTGAAAAGTAATGTTGCCTTCCATTTTTTGCACGATCTGATGAATATGACCATTTAGCACAGTGACCGAGCCGAAACGCCGCAGTTGCTCCGTTAGTTGATCAGCATCCCCAGTGCCCCAACCCCAGGGTTCATAAATTGTCCACAGCGGCATGTGAGCAAACACAACGATGGGCGTGCTGGCCGAACGCCCCTTCAAATCGCTCGCAACCCATGCGAGTTGCTCCGCTCCCAAAATACCTAAGCCACCAGGCTTAAACTCAAGCACGTTAATCAGCGCGATAAAATGCACGCCCGAATGATCGAAGCTGTAATAACCCTTGCGATTCGACGCCTTCCCGAAGCGATCGAAATATTCAGTCACAGTCGCATCGGAGGTATCATGCTCCCCCGGAACCGTGTGTAATTCAGTCGTGCGCAACTGCGATAACATTTGTTGAGCCAGATCAAATTCCGCAGCCTTCGACAAATGGGTAATGTCGCCCGTATGAATAATGAGCGCCGGTTGCTGAACCATGCCATTTACCAGAGCAATAGTTTGCTTAAGCGTTACGTTAACATCGGGATTAGCTTCTTTAGAAAAACCAATGTGAGTATCGCTAATCTGCACGAAGAGCGGTTTACCCAAGCGCTCCTTAGGCGTACCCGCAGCCAGCGCAAGATCGATAGGAGCAAGCACCCCGCCAACTAAGGTAAAAAGCGTACCCGCGCCATAAGCCATGCATTTAAGGGCATCACGACGCGACTGCAGCGTTCGATCGTCCGACATAGTCATCTCCTTGAATAGTTACAAGGAGAAGACTTAGCGGGACACAACTTTATTCCCAACGCGGACAAAATGCGCGACTAGGACGCAATACTTCGAATTAAGCGAGTCAACGCCGCCATTTCATTCCTGCCCGCATCCGACACCGCACAATACTGCAAATCACCTACTCGCCAAGACACCATGTGATAGCCGCGGCGCGACAGCTCAGCCGGCATAGGCCGCCAATCGGCGCGCCAACTGAAAACATTGATCACATGCGCGCCATGACGGTACACCACGACCGCTGCTCGTTGATGATCCAAATTATCAACACGCCCGCCGACCAAGGTATAGCCCTGGCTCGTAAAATCGGCGACTACGGGCGATACATCGGCATGCCCCGCAAACCAAGGCTTCACCGTGTGCCGATCCGCAGAGACCACCTCAATTAAGCGCGCCGATTGTATCGATCGCATATGCGCTGCAACCAAATCATCGGCTATAGGTTGATTCGATGCGAGTAAAGGAACAAAAAATACGACAAAAATGGCTGCAACAGCGGCTCCTAAGCCACTAACCGCACCCCACCAAAAAGACCGTACTCGCCAAGCGGCCTTTGCGGGAATTTCCCGATCAATGGCTCGCAATATTCGACTCCGCAACGCACTCGGAGCGCGCATATTTCCGTACCCCAGTCGCAAGGCGCCGCGGCTTCGCGTAAGGTTCTCAAATAACCCCAGGCATTCCGTACAACTCTCTAAATGCCGCTCCATGTTGGGCACCGCAGTCGTATCCACCTCGCCATCAAAATAAGACTGCGATTGTAAAGACTCAGGGCACGACAAGTTGCTCTCCTACGCACCTTACGGACCAATGAACCTTGAGCGCAGCCCGAGCACGCGCCAACCGCGACATCACCGTTCCAATCGGAACCTCGGTCATATTGGCAATTTCGCGATAATCCATGTCCTCAATTTCCCTCAGGTGCAAAACTTCTCGTTGATCCAGCGGTAGCGCAGCGATGAGCTCATCGAGCGTACGCTCGGCATCGCGCTGGATTGCGGCGCCCTCCGGTCCCGCCGCTGTTGAAATCATGGCGTAGCCGTCCGCGGCGCAATGCTCGTCTGGAAGCGGCACAAAGCCGCGGCGTTGCATTTGCTTTAATGCGGTCCAATGACAATTTCTTACGATCGTCAGCAGCCAAGCTTTCACATTCGAGCCGTGTAATGCATTCAGCCCGCGAAATGCTCGCAGCATTGCCTCTTGCACCACATCATCGGCGTCGCTCGGCGAACGCGACAACCAACGTGCATAGCGATACGCAGCGTCCAGATGCGGCAACACCTCCGCGTCAAAGCGACTACGCATATCATCCATATACAGGGGTAAGACTCATGGAGCCTTGAGTTTATTCCCGCTTAAGCGGATGTTACGGGTCCACTTAAGCGATTAAGCCAAGAATAAAGCGCGTAAATAGCCGCGACAAATACCGCGCCAGCCATCCAAATCGACGCGTCAGCGAACCCATCGCCGACCAACGCCAGCGGCGTAGCTTTACCTGAAAATACCACGATGGATGCGAGGAGCACGCCGATCAGACTTTCTCCTACAATCAAACCGGAGGCCAGCAAAACACCCACTTGCCGAGCACCCTCAGGATTGGCGGTGCGCGCCGCGCGGCGATCATAGGCCCAGCCGACAATCGCCCCGACCACAATCATTAACGTAGTTTCAGTAGGCAGATAAATCCCTAAGCCCACCGCCAACGGCGGCAAGCTTATCGAGCTTATGCGTACCAACAAGGCATCTAGTCCAACAATGGCAACCCCAATCATCGTCCCGCTGCCGATAAGACTCCAATCCAGATCGCCTTGGATTACGCCTCGGGCAAGCGCCGAAATTAAAGTGGCTTGAGGCGCCGCTAAAGCATGTGCAGGATTTACGCCCGCTACTCCAGCAAACCCATAGGCATGATTGAGTAGATCCAATATAGGGGGAATGATGACTGCGCCCGCCGCCACTCCGACAACAAGGGCTACTTGTTGTCGCCAGGGGGTCGCGTCAACCAATTGACCTGTTTTCAAATCTTGGAGATTGTCGTTGGAGATGGTCGCTGCACAGAACACCACTGAGGTCACAAATAGCGCAAATGCAACCAGTGCGGGGGCCGCCGAGACCGGCAACAGAGGTTTTACCCCTAGCACTAATAACAGCGCCGCGCCCAGCACTACCAAGATCCCGACTCCCGATAAGGGACTATTAGAAGCCCCAATGAGACCGGCCATGTAGCCGCAAACCGACGCGACAAAAAAACTCATGAGCGCAATATAAACAATACCACCGATCACGAGTATCACCGACACGCGACCTAAACCGCTTGCAGCCCCGAAACTCATAAGCAACCATGCAATCGGCAGCATACACACGGCCGTCACCAGGGCGACAATGCCGATCGGGATATCGCGTTCAGTGCGAGGCAGATCAACACTCCTCAACGTCTTACGCAATCGTGACGCCGCCATCGCAGCACGCAAACCTATGGCCAAAGGCCCAATCAGTTTAAGCAAAGTCCAAATGGCAGCAACGCCGATGGCCCCCGCACCAATGAAGCGAACCTGATGACTCCAAACGGTATGTCCGACCACGGCTGCCGCGCCTGCCACCGGATGTAGGCTCGTCAAGATAGGAACAGCCCCCGCCCACGCTATCAGCGCGCCGACCAACATGGCAATACCGACCCACAGGCCCACTAAATGTCCCACTGCAAACAAGGCGAAGGACAAACTGAAATCGTAACCGGTAATCGCATTTTGATTGCCAATCCGAAAATATTTCGCCACGTCGCTTGCGAATATTTGCGTGGCAACGACTACCGCAAAGGTGGCTGAGACTAGGCTACCGATGACAATGGCGCGCATTCCCTCGCGATTCCCGTGCGCAGCACTATCCATCGCGCCTATTTTTAAGACTTCAGCGCACGCGACGCCTTCGGGGTAAGGCAGATCTGAATTAGTCACTAATGCGCGGCGTAGCGGAATGGAATACATAACCCCCAATATCCCGCCCAGCAAACAAATGGCCGACGAGTAGACGTACGGAAATCCACTCCACCACCCAATCATCACCAGACCGGGCAACACGAAAATAATCGCGGATAAGGTGCCCGCCGCCGAAGCGACCGTTTGCACAATATTATTTTCCCGAATCGTCACTCCCTTGAAGCCACGCAATACCGCCATCGATATCACGGCAGCCGGGATCGACGTCGCAAAGGTAAGTCCAGCCTTTAGCCCAAAATAAACATTAGCCGCGGTAAATACCACTGTAATTAAAACGCCTAACACAATCGCACGTAGCGACAGCTCTGCACCGGAATCCGGATTTAAAGGAGCGGTATTCACACGGTCAATAGGCAACGCCTAAACCTTATCTTGTGTTTTGGTCGCAAAATCACTGACCTCATGACGTTCGTGTAGTTGATCCGAGAGCTCGCCAGAAATTCGATTCACTTTGCGCCCTCGCTGCACCGCAGGACGTTGGGCGATTTTTTCGGTCCAGCGCTTAAGATTGACGTATTCTTGCACTTGCAGAAATTCAGCCGCATCGTATAGTCGGCCCTGCATCAAGGCCCCGTACCAAGGCCAGACCGCGATATCAGCGATGGTGTAGTCAGAGCCCGCCAGATATTCCGACTGCGCTAAGCGCCGGTCGAGTACATCCAGCTCGCGCTTGACCTCCATCGCAAAGCGATCGATTCCGTACTCAAACTTCATCGGCGCATAGGCATAAAAATGACCAAACCCGCCCCCCAGATAAGGCGCGCTACCCATCTGCCAAAACAACCACGACAAGCACTCAGCTCGAGTCGCCGTATCAACTGGCAGTAAGGCGCGGAATTTTTCGGCCAAATACAGCAAAATAGATCCTGACTCAAACACTCGGAGCGGTATCGGTGCACTGCAGTCAAGAAGCGCAGGGATTTTCGAGTTCGGATTGACCGCTACGAATCCACTTCCAAACTGATCGCCCTCGGAAATCCGGATGAGCCACGCGTCGTACTCTGCGCCGCTAAACCCTAGTTCTAATAATTCTTCTAACATGATCGTGACTTTCACGCCGTTAGGCGTCGCAAGCGAATAAAGCTGCAAGGGATGGCGTCCTACCGGCAGCTCTTTTTCATGAGTCGCTCCCGCCACGGGGCGATTAATACTCGCCCAGCTGCCACCGTTCTCCTTGTTCCACTGCCAAATCTTCGGCGGCACGTAAATCGGTGAGTCGCTCATGCAAACATGTCCCAGGCAGAACTAGAACGGGATGTCGTCATCAAAATCCTCCTTGCCACCACCACCACCGCTTCCCTGAGGTGGTGACTGATCGTACTCCTCACGGCTCGGCCCGCCCGACATGCCACCTCCACCTGCACCACCACTACTGCCACTCGATCCGCCTGGTCCGCCGGATCCGCCCGATCCGCCCGATCCGCCGCCTGCAGCACCGCCGCGGGCTCCCAGCATCTGCATATTATCGCCAATAATTTCTGTCGTATAACGATCGTTACCCTGTTTGTCCTGCCATTTACGAGTACGCAGTTTCCCTTCAACGAATACCTGCGACCCTTTGCGTAAATACTCCGCAGCGATTTCACCCAACCGACCAAACAAAGCAATACTGTGCCATTCGGTACGCTCTTGTTGCGCACCGGTCGCCTTATCCTTCCACGACTCACTGGTCGCAATACGAATATTGGTTACCGTCATGCCGCTGGGCATCGACCGAGTCTCCGGATCCGCGCCCAGATTACCCACCAAAATGACTTTATTAACCCCACGCGACATGACATACCCCCGAAATTTTAACTGCACAGCGAATACCGTAGACCATGGTAGATTGTACACGCCTAGGCCCACGAATCACCCTGGCGTATAATGGCCGGTTATGCAAAACATTCGCATCCGCGGGGCACGCACCCATAACCTGAAGAACATTGATCTCGATCTACCCCGCGATCAACTTATTGTTCTGACCGGCCTATCGGGTTCAGGAAAATCTTCACTGGCCTTCGATACTATTTACGCCGAGGGCCAACGCCGCTACGTAGAGTCCCTCTCAACCTATGCGCGCCAATTCCTGTCAATGATGGAAAAACCCGATATCGATACCATCGAAGGTCTATCACCCGCGATCTCTATCGAACAAAAATCCACGTCGCATAATCCCCGCTCTACTGTAGGTACTGTCACCGAAGTACACGATTATTTACGACTCCTGTATGCCCGAGCCGGGACTCCCCGCTGCCCCGATCACCAGTTGGATCTCGCAGCTCAAACCGTCAGCCAAATGGTCGACTCCGTACTCGATCATCCAGAAGGCACCGCCTTAATGCTACTGGCACCCAGCATTGCCGAGCGCAAGGGCGAACATGCCGAACTGCTTGAGGAACTACAGGCTGGTGGCTTTGTACGAGCGCGCATTGACGGCAAAGTCGTAGAACTCGATCAAGCCCCGAAACTCGACGTGAAACGTAAACACACGGTCGAAGCCGTCGTCGATCGCTTCAAAGTACGACCCGACTTGAAACAACGACTGGCCGAATCTTTTGAAACAGCACTTCGCCTCGGTGCAGGAGTAGCCCGCGTCGCTTACATGAACGACCCCGACCGCACCGAACTCGTATTCTCAGATAAATTCGCTTGCCCTATTTGCAACTATTCGCTCGGCGAACTAGAGCCACGCTTATTCTCCTTCAATAGCCCCACCGGTGCGTGTCCCGTGTGCGATGGCCTAGGTACCCAAGAATTTTTCGACCCCGCCAAAATTGTCGCCAACCCTCACCTCTCGCTGGCAGGCGGCGCAGTACGCGGCTGGGACCGACGCAATGCTTACTATTTCCAACTCATACTATCGTTAGCCAGGCACACCAAGTTTGATATTGAAGCGCCCTATGAAGGCCTACCGGCCGCAATTAAACATCTCGTGCTATTCGGCAGCAGCGATGAGCAAATCGAATTTAAATACCTCGACGGCAAAGGTGGTACTGTCAAGCAAAAACATATATTTGAAGGCATTGTTAATAATATGGAGCGCCGCTATCGTGAAACCGAATCGGTCACGGTGCGCGAGGAACTCGCAAAATATCGGTCCGCGCGAGCCTGCCCGGACTGCCACGGCATGCGCTTGAATCGTGCCGCTCGCAATGTTTTTGTCGCAGGCCTGAGCGTGCCGCAGGTGTCGGCTCTTTCGGTAGAGCGCGCCATTGCCTTCTTCAGCACCCTCACCTTAAGCGGCTGGCGCGGTGAAATTGCAATTAAAATTGTCAAAGAAATCGGTGATCGATTAGGGTTCTTAGGCAATGTCGGTCTCGGCTATCTCACGCTCAATCGCAGCGCCGACACACTCTCGGGCGGTGAAGCGCAACGCATTCGCCTGGCGAGCCAAATCGGGTCAGGCCTCGTCGGCGTCATGTACATATTAGACGAACCCTCCATTGGTCTCCATCAACGCGACAATCAGCGCTTACTCGACACTTTGGTCAATCTTCGAGATCTCGGCAATACCGTTATCGTGGTCGAGCATGACGAAGATGCCATTCGCCAAGCAGACTATGTCGTGGACATGGGGCCCGGTGCAGGCGTGCACGGAGGGAAAATTGTAGCGCAAGGGACTGCCGCCGAAGTGGCCGCGCATCCTGATTCGATTACCGGTCAATATCTAAGCGGCCGCCGACGCATCGAAATTCCTAAAAAACGGCTGACTTCCGATCCTAAACGCATGCTCCGGGTCAGCGGCGCAACGGCCAATAATCTTAAAAATTTGACCGCCGAATTTCCCTTGGGACTCATGACCTGCGTTACCGGCGTTTCTGGCTCCGGCAAATCAACGCTTATTAACGACACCCTATTTCGCGCCGTAGCGACTCAACTCAATCACGCCGCCGCCGGCACCGCTCATTTCGATCGGATAGAAGGTTTGGATTTCATAGACCGAGTCATTGAAATTGACCAAACTCCCATCGGCCGCACGCCGCGCTCAAATCCGGCCACTTACACGGGGTTGTTCGCGCCCATTCGCGAAATATTCTCAGCCGTACCTGAAGCCCGCACACGGGGCTACGAACCGGGACGGTTCAGCTTCAACGTCAAGGGCGGTCGTTGCGAGGCGTGTCAGGGCGATGGCGTCATTAAAGTGGAAATGCATTTTCTCGCCGACGTATACGTGCCTTGCGATGTGTGCAAGGGCAAGCGCTACAACCGCGAAACGCTGGAAATTCGTTTCAAGGGTAAATCCATTCAAGAAATTCTCGAATTGACAATCGAGGATGCGCTGCCTTTCTTCTCGGCGGTACCTACCGTCGCGCCGAAACTGCAAACAATGCTAGATGTAGGTCTCTCCTATTTACGGCTAGGTCAAAGCGCCACCACGCTCTCTGGCGGTGAAGCACAGCGCGTCAAACTCGCCAAAGAATTATCGAAACGCGCCACGGGGCGCACGCTTTATATTTTAGACGAGCCGACCACCGGGCTACACTTTGCGGATATTGCTCAGCTACTAAAAGTTTTACATCGATTGCGCGATGAGGGCAACACCGTCATTGTCATCGAACACAATTTAGACGTTATTAAGACTGCCGACTGGGTGGTCGATATGGGCCCTGAAGGCGGTGATGGCGGCGGTCAAATTATCGCCACCGGCACACCCGAAGAAATCGCCGCTAACAAGCGCTCGTACACCGGCAAATATTTGAAAGCGACGTTGGCTAAAGCCACTCTACCCGAATCCGCTTCTACTGACGCCCCACCTGCTCGACGTCGGTTTGGCCGGTCAAGCGGCGGCGTACATTCGACCAGGATAGTCCCACCGACAGAATAATCGCCAGTGCGCTTAAGGCCACCCAGCTCATCACGCTGGTATCTTTGAGGTTAAACCACCCCCAACTCACAAATAGCCAAATGAAGGCCGCACTCAAGGCAGAGGCCAATAAAATGCCAATGGTCCCGAGCGACAACCAGGTCGCGTGCACCAAAAACCCCCACGCCCCCAACAAAATCAACCCCGCAATTACCTGCGTCGGACCCACATGTGGCATGGATGTCGACACCCAATGCACAAAAGAGTGGCCACTCGGGTTATAGGTAAACGCTACTAACGCAAAAGCCATACATAGGCGTAGCAAAAATCCCGGCAATGTCAGTTTATCCATCTGCGTATATTAACAGGGGTCCCACAATCGCGAATAGCCCCACACACGAATAGCCCATAACCGTCCGGTAGTTTATTCTTGTCCGTATGAAACATATTCTAGTCTATTCAGACTCGCTCTCATGGGGCATCATCCCAGGTACCCGTGATCGGTTGCCCTTTGAAGCTCGCTGGCCAGGCGTAATGGAAAACGCCCTCAATCACCTCGGTGGGTCCAACCACGGCAGTACTGCCATTCGCGTTATCGAAGATTGCCTCAACGGCCGTCGAACCGTGTGGGAAGACCCTTTTAAGCCGGGCCGGAATGGCCTGATTGGACTTGCCCAACGTATCGAAATCCATTCCCCGCTGGCACTCGTAATCCTCATGCTCGGCACTAATGATTTTCAGTCGATGCATCCGCACACGGTCTGGCATGCCGCACAAGGGATAACTACTCTGGTCACCGCGATTCGCCAAGCACCCATTGAGCCCGGCATGCCTGTACCCCCCATTTTGTTGGTCGCACCACCGCCGATCCAAACACCCCGCGGCCCGATCACACAGAAATTCTTAGGTGCCGCAGCAAAAAGTGCAGGTCTAGCGGCGGCCTACAGCCAAGTAGCGACCGACCTTAATTGTATGTTCATGGATGCAGGCCAAGTCACTCCGGCAAGCGCGGTCGATGGCATTCATCTCGATAAAGATCAACACGCCAGGCTAGGAGCTTTTCTCGCCACAGCAATTCGTGCCACGCTTTCCGTATGAGTGGCTCGCTGTTAGAGGCGATCTCGCTTTCCCTACTGCAACGCCTTGATCCGGAGCGCGCGCACGATCTTGGGCTTGTCGGGTTAAAAAGCATAAGTCTTCTAATGAAGACGCCGGTGGCTGCTGCGCACCTTGCGGTCCATTGCTGCAATTTAAATTTTGCCCATCCGCTGGGTTTAGCCGCGGGCTTCGATAAAAACGGCGACTATATTGACGCACTGGGACGTTTAGGATTCGCTCATCTTGAACTCGGCACCGTTACACCCAGGCCCCAAGCGGGTAGTCCAAAACCCCGCATGTTCAGAATCCCAAAACAACAAGCGCTCATTAATCGCATGGGATTCAATAACAAAGGCGTAGATCATCTTGTCAGTCAATTAAAAAACAGCTGCTATGCGGGAGTCCGCGGTGTCAGTATTGGCAAAAATGCCGACACTGCTATTGAAAATGCGCACAACGACTATGTTGAATGCTTTCGCAAAGTGTACGCCCACGCAGACTATGTGGCGGTCAACGTTTCGTCACCCAACACCCTACGGTTACGTGAGCTACAAGGGCACGAGGGGCTAGAGCGGATTATAGGTGCTCTAATGCTAGAGCGCCTTAAATTGGCTTCACAGCACGCTAAGCAGGTACCCCTTCTTGTTAAGGTCGGGCCTGATTTGGATGCAGAACAAGTTCAAGCGCTCGCTGATCATCTGCAAGCTCTGAAAGTCGATGGCGTCATCGCCACCAACACTTCAACCCGTTTAACGCTGCTGGATCCTCAGCTACCTAACCCGGAAAAAGGCGGACTCAGCGGCGCACCGATTCACGCAAGCTCATTGAATGTAATTCGATTACTACGCGCAAAATTAGGCCCACGCTTTCCGATCATCGGTGTCGGTGGTATTACCGATGCCAGCCATGCACTTGCCAGTTTGAAGGCGGGGGCTAATCTATTGCAGGTATACACTGGTTTCGCCTTGCGTGGACGCGCGCTAATCAACGAAATCATCGATGCCCTTTAACCTTAACCCACTGGACATAAACCATTTTCAACGCGATGGTGCCGTCGTATTGCGGAACCTGTTCAGCCTGCAAGAACTGCAATTACTCACTGCGGGCATTGATGAAAACTTAGAAAACTTAAGCCCGCGTGCCAAAATTGCTAGTAGCACGGATGATCCAGGCTGCTTCCTCGAAGATTTTTGCAACTGGCAACATAATACCCACTATCGCCGTTTTATTTTTGAATCCAACCTTGCACATATCGCCGCGCAACTCATGCAAAGCACCAGCGCTCGTCTTTATCATGATCACATGCTGACCAAAGAACCCGGCACTCGGCAGCGCACCCCCTGGCACCAAGATCAACCCTACTACAATATTGCCGGACAGCAAAACGCCAGTTTTTGGATTCCGGTGGACCCTGTGAGCCGGGCATCGAGCTTAGAACTCATTGCAGGATCACATCGTGGCCCGTGGCTGATGCCACGAACATTTCAGAATGCACAAGCCCAGTGGTTTCCCGAGGGCAGCCTCGCAGACTTGCCCGAAATCGATGCTCACCGCGACGATTTTCCCATTCTAGGCTGGGCCCTTGAACCCGGCGATGCCGTGTGTTTTCACATGCTAACCTTACACGCCGCTGCCGGTATCGATTCAGAGCGTCGCCGCCGCGTATTCTCAGTACGTTTTTTAGGCGACGATATTACCCACGCACCGCGACGCTGGGTCACATCCCCAGAATTTCCAGGTCTTAGCAACGAGCTGGCGTCAGGAGCGCCCATGAATCATCCGCTCTTTCCCATTCTTTGGCCTACCAAAGGACAGAATTAGTGCGGCGCTTCAACCTCGAATCCCGCTGCTCTCAAATCATCAAGTAAGCCACCGTGCTCTTGCAATTGATCGATATTTACCACCGCTAGTACGTCGCCTTGGCGTAGGGCCGCTTCCAGGCCGGCTAACCAGGTGCGGCGCATCTGAGTCATTAGTTTACCCGATGCACTCGAATCGGTACTCAACGCAGCGACACAGGCGTCTACTTGCGGAGTGGGAGGTAATGCTTGAATACGCTCAATATCGCCTCTCGTCCAAGCGTGAGCACGCTCCACTAATCGCGGCAAGCCACTCTCGACCGTTTCAAGCGCAGCACTCACACAAGTATTCTCCGCCGCCGCCGGAAGATTTTTTAATACTTCCAGCGCGTCACGTACGCCCACGATACTAACCTCATCAACGGCAACGCGATGCTTGTCCGCAAGCAAGCGCACTTCAGCGGCTAAATCCAGCCGCGAAGATAAACCCACTGTTTTGAGCGCAGATTCCTGCAAAAACGCGCTCGCGAGTATCGGTCGATAGCGTTCCCATTTGTCGTTATTCCGAGCGTACTGATTCCGCAATGCCGCAAAGCGGACGTAGAGATCGGGCGCTAGCACATCGTGCAAACGCATACTCCCGTGCACCATAAATAAATCGCGTCGAGTTAATAACAACCACGCCGCGCGCGTGATGCCAATCTGCAAGGGTTTAGACAACAAAACTCGCTGAACTTTGCCAAGCACGCGCTCAACCTCGGATGAGCGCCAAGTAACGTCCTTAGGGAGCGGGGTTACGGTGCCTAGGATCCAGAATTGTGATTTGCCCCGCGATAGGTGCCACAAACCGGGACCGGTGCGCTCACCAGTCACCACCACTTCATCTAAAGCATTGACCTCGCTCCAAGCCCGCAACGAGGACGCAGCCGACGCTTGCGCCCTCGCCCGCGGCACCGCCAGTGCTACTATGCACATACCAATCAAACCGACTAGCGTTACGGCGAAGTCGCGCCGACGCCGGCGGCGCACTGAGTCATTCTCCAAACGCCTAATCTTCAGCGAGTCAGGGCTTTAAGATAATTATAATAAAATTCCACACCACCATAATACGATTCAACTTTAACGCGCTCATCGCGTCCATGTTCGCGATGCCCATCGCGATCTACCGCGATGCCACTCACACCATAACTGGGCATGCCGGCAACCGAAGTGTAGATACTGTCCGAGGCTCCCGTCTCCATATCCGGAATCACCGGCGTATTCGGCCACATTTTAGCCGACACCTTTATCAAAGCACCCATCACCTCTTTATTGAGCGGCGGAGGCGTCATCGATTTACGGCCTGAGCCATGCTCGGCAACTTCGCCGGCGTCACTCTGGTAACTCACTTTGAGCGTTGGATCACTAAAAATCTTAACTAACTGCAACCGAATCTCTTCTTGCGAGTGGCCAGGCATAATACGACAGTTCACATTCGCTTCCGCGCGCTGTGGCAGCGCATTCGGAGCATGTCCTGCCTTGAATTGAGTGGGTATACAGGTAGTGCGCAACGTGGCGTTATAACGCGTATCAGCCGATAAACGTTCAATCGCTTCAGCATCCGGAGGAGTAGTTAGAATTGCGCGCATGTCGGCGGCGTTTTGGGATGATTCGCTCTCAGCAATACGCGACAAATATTCTCGAGTGACTTCGTTTAATTCAAAAGGAAACGGAGATTTCTTGAGTTGCATCAGCGCAGCGGCGACATGATCAATGGCGTTGTCGGCGGTCGGCAGCGAACTGTGTCCGCCAGGATTAGTGGCCAATACTTGATAATCGGCATACAGTTTTTCAGCGGCTTCAATTTCTACGGCCATTGGTTTGCCGTTCTCGGTAGTAACCTGACCACCGTCGGGATTGAGCACGTATTCGGCATCAATAAGCTCGCGATGATTTTTCAACAACCAGTCTACTCCATTATGCTTACCGCCTTCTTCGGCTGCGGTTAGTGCCAGAATAATGTCCCGGTCAGGCACATAGCCTTCGCGCTTAAGACGGATGAAATTAGTTACTACAATCGCATCACTGGATTTCATATCCAGGGTACCTCGACCATAAAAATAACCGTCCTGCTCAACAAATTGAAAGGGATCGGTACTCCAATCCTCACGCCGCGCTTCCACTACGTCGAGGTGGCCGATAATAAGAATGGGCCGTAACTTAACGGCTACCTTACCCTTATTCTTATGACCCTTGCCTTTGTTCACCTGCCTACCGCGATAACGCGCCACCATATTGCCTTTGCGATCGCTGGGACCGAGCAATACCACATCTTCTTTAGAAAACCCAGCATCCCACAATCGTTGTGCCATCGCCAGCGCCGCAGGCGTAGTACTGCCTACGGAATCGGTCGTGTTGATCTCAATGAGCTGTTTAAAGATGTCGCGCGACATTTGGCGAATTTCAACGTCCTTCAGCGGATTTGCCATTAGCATCAATGGCGCCCCGAAAGCACATGCGATAAGGACTAGTCGTTGGTAAACAATTTTCAAGCGATTTACTCCATCCAATGGACAGGTAAGAGAATGTCGCTTGCAGGCTCTGATGTCAATTAAAGTCATATCCATAAGATGGCTGTACGCTCCGGTTGCTATCCGCCAATGTGTGGCAGATGGTACTGTGCTGTTATTAGGTATTTGGATGTAAAGCTAGTATGAAACCAAAGAAAAAATCTCCGCGAGTCAGTCGCACCGCTGCAGAAACGGCCGTCAAGACCTTGTTGTTATGGGCGGGCGAAGATCCTACTAGAGAAGGTTTATTGGATACACCCAGACGGGTTGTTAACGCTTATGGAGATTGGTTTTCAGGCTACAGTACCGATCCCGGCGAATACCTGCGTCGCACGTTTGAAGAAGTCGAAGGTTATGACGAGATGGTGGTATTGCGCGACATCGCGTTTGAGTCCTATTGTGAACACCACATGTGTCCCATCATCGGCAAAGCACATGTCGGTTATTTACCAACCGCACGTGTCGTGGGTATCAGTAAGTTGGCTCGAGTGGTAGATGGATTTTCGCGGCGGTTCCAGGTCCAGGAAAAACTGACGGCACAAATTGCCAACTGCATTAATGAAGTGTTGCGACCTCGAGGGGTCGGTGTGGTAATCGACGCGGTGCACCAGTGCATGACGACCCGCGGTGTGCACAAGCGCGGCGTTTCAATGGTGACGAGCAAAATGCTAGGTACTTTCCGCGCTGATCCTAGTACGCGCGCGGAATTCCTGCGTTTCATCGACATTGAACGGGGCGGTTCTCGTTAATCAGAGCACGCGGGCTTGATCTAAGCTCTCACAAACGCTGCGCACACCCAAAAGTATACGCGGCGACATGCGACTCATAAGCGAATCATCTACGGTGTAAACCCGGTGATGTCGAACAGCATGTAAACTGGTGATTCGATTCCACTCGGCCGCCTGGCGTGCGCCTTCAGCGCCGGTGGCCCCAATTATAATCACGTCCGGGTCGCGTGCCAGTACGGCTTCTTTGTCAATCATGGGCGCAAGACCGTGTAATTCAGCAAAAATATTGCTACCGCCGCACAGTGTCAGTACTTCATTTACAACGTGCTCGCGAGAGAGCGTATACAGCGGTCGATCCCAAACTTGGTAAAACACGCGAAGCTGCGCCCGATGCGCATATCGGTGGCGCAACTCATCCAATTGGTAACGATATTGCTGTGCGGCCGCCGCGGCCACGGCCGAGGTTCCCGCAAGCCGGCCGAAATCGATTAGAGCGGTCGCAATATCGTCGAGATGACGCTGTTCAGTGGGGTAGACGTTCAAACCCAGATGTCCAATATCGGCTTTGCGCTGTGGCGAAGTACCGCTATCCCATAAAATCACTATTGTCGGTTTCAGCTTCACCAATACTTCCGTGTCAAGCGCTGTGACTTCACCGACATGCACGATCTGAGCGGTAGCGGCCGGATAGTCACTGAGATCATCAACGCCCACCACTCGGGCAGCGGCGCCAGCCGCAAATAATAATTCGGTAATATGCGGGCTGAGACTCACAATCCGCGGCATGGTGACAGCCGCATCAATCGAAACCACACTGAGCAGCAACAATAACGCGCTAGCCTTCAAGATTTGCATAGTACGACTATAATAGCTGGCAACCAAAATGGGGTGGCAAGATGTTTCAATCACTCGCGCGTTTAAGTCCAGACTCGATACTCGGTCTCATGGCGCAATATCGAGCCGATACCGCACCCAACAAGGTAGATTTAGGAGTAGGCGTTTATCGTGACGTTGCCGGTAATACTCCAGTACTACGCTGTGTTCGACAAGCTGAACAAGCAGTAATTTACAACCAAAATACTAAGTCCTACGTCGCGCCCGGAGGCCGTGAAGAATTTAACATGAGGGTCGAGGAGCTCGTACTAGGCAATACCCCAGGGTTGACTCAACAACGTTACAGAACGGCTCAAACACCTGGCGGTAGCGGAGCGCTTCGGGTGGGTGCGGAGCTCATACGTCTAAGCGCACCGACCGCGACCGTGTATGTGAGCAACCCTAGTTGGGCCAATCATCCGGCCTTGCTGGGTAGTAGTGGCCTTAAGCTCGAAAGCTATCCTTATTATGACCCTGCCGCCCACGTATTAAAGTTTATTGAGACGCTGGAATATCTAGATCAGGCTCGCGTGGGCGATGTGGTGTTACTACACGCTTGTTGTCATAACCCGACGGGTGCCGACTGGTCCTTAAGTCAATGGCAGCAAGTCCTCGACCTGCTAAAGCATCGCCAACTAATACCCTTTATTGATCTAGCCTACCAGGGTTTCGGTCGCGGCTTGAACGAGGACGTTGAGGGCCTACGTTTAATATTTGCGGCCCTGCCTGAAGCACTGGTAGCTGTTTCATTTTCTAAGAATTTAGGCCTCTATCGTGAACGGGTCGGGGCCTTGATTGTGCAATGTGAAGACTCCAATCGTGCGGAGGCTGTTCACAGCCATGTCCTTAAAGTGGCGCGTAGCATTTATTCAATGCCACCAGATCATGGTGCGGCTATCGCCGCCTTAGTAATGGGCGATGCGACACTAAAGGAAGACTGGGTGGTAGAACTCAATAGCATGCGTACTCGCATCGAAGACATGCGTGCGCTACTGACACGTCATTTGAACGAAGCGACGGCAAGTACAAAGTTTGATTTTATAAAATCACAACGCGGCATGTTTTCACTACTGGGCGTTTCCAGCAAAATAGTAGATCAACTGCGCCAACGACATGTCTACATGACTGCAGATAGCCGCATGAATCTAGCGGGCATCATGCCGCACAACGTGGCCTATGTGGCCGAGTCTATTTCGATTTGCGACTCTTGAAACGCTGTCGCACCTCGCCGCTTTGAGTACGCTCAGTAAAATTATTTCCGCAATAGCCGGCGATCACGCGACGCCAAAACGCGACCGCTCCGGGATTGCGTAAATATTCAAGAATTTCCCACTCACCGGCAAATCGATCGAAAATCAAAGTGGCGGCTTCGCGGCCAATACCTGACTTGCGATGAGGTTTGCGCACAAAAAATTCAGCCATGCGGAAGTCAACCGCAGGGGTCGCGCCAGGAATATTGGAGCGACTTACAAGCGCAAAGCCTACCGAATTTGACTCTTGCAAGATTAAGAGAGGATGCGAGCGATCACTCGCAAACCAGCTCGCAAAGATTTCCTCTTTACGTGCGTTGTCACCGCCCATAACCGGGAAAAAACCAGTGTTCAAATCTGCCAGCGAATCCAGATATTCACTGTAGACGCTCTCGATCCACTGCTGGTCTTTTTTTGAATGTCGACAATCGCGGATACTTACAAGCATTGCGACGCCGAATTCCTTAGCCCAAAAAGTACACAGCCCGGAAGGAGACCTTTTGGCATCCAACCGGGCATGTGCGATCAGCTAACCGAAGCTAATTACGGCTTCGGAGCATCCGCAGGCTTCATGGCCGCAGCGGCTGCGTCCTTAGCTGCATCGGCTGCTTTGGTTGCATCCGCAGCAGCGTCCTTCGCAGTGTCAACAGCCTTATTGGCTGCATCACCCACAGCACCGGCAGCGGCACCCGCGGCGTCTTTGGCAGAGTCAGCTGCCTTGTTCGCCATATCACCGGCAGCGCTGGCAGCAGCACCCGCAGCGCTCGCTGCGGCATCCGCAGGAGCCTCGGTCTTGCCACCGCAGGCACTCAGAACTAATGCAGCGACGAAAGCGCTTAAAGCAAGTTTGGTCTTCATCTATCGATACCCCAGAAAAATTTTAAGGATGAAACGTTATCGGTAAGTTAGTCGGGTCCGGGCCTAACCCCGGGCGTCCATCCCGGATTTTAGAGTGTTTTGTCTCAGTTTCATATCTCTTTCTCGCAAACTCTTCAGAAGTTTCAAAAAGGTTCACAATTTAGGGTATTTTAGCGGTTTTAGCGCGCTAATTCGGCTTTCAAGCATAGGAAATAGCATGGGTATAGATAAACTCGATCAGTTGTATGAACAGCATTTAATGACGGTTAGGCGCCGTGCAGACCTTGCTCTTGCTGCGACCGGGTTTGACACGCTCGTGATTCACTCAGGAATTGCGCCCCTGCAATTCCTCGACGATCAGAGCTATCCATTTAAGGTCAGCCCGCATTTCAGTGCCTGGCTACCGGTAAACGCTAGTCCACGCTGTATTTTGGTTTATAACTCGGGGCACAAACCCACGTTACTTTTTTATCAGCCCGATGATTATTGGCATAAAACAGCTCCCCTACCGCGAGCACCGTGGACTGCTCATATGCAAATCATCCCATTTCTGGATCCGAAGCAAGTAAGCGTCCATTGGTCGACCCTCGGTCGGGTAGCTTTGATCGGTGCAGATCACACATTTGATGAACTGCATGGCACGCTCAATCCTCCAAATTTATTAACACGCCTCCACTTTGATCGCGCAATCAAGACCCCCTATGAAGTTGAGTGTATGCGACGCGCAAATACTCTCGGCGCTCAAGGACACCGCGCCGCGCTCGCGGCTTTCCGGCGCGGAGCTTCGGAATATATCGCGCATATGGAATACCTCCTAGCGTGTAACCAACGCGAGGAGGAAATGCCCTATAACAACATAGTGGCATTTAACGAACACGCTGCGGTACTGCATTATCAGCATTTGGCACGCAATGCTCCCACTCACTCTAATTCTTTCTTAATCGATGCTGGAGCCCAGTATCGAGGCTACGCTGCGGATATCACCCGTACCTATGCTGCGAGAGGCGGAGCTTTTGCTGACCTCATCGCGGGTCTAGACATAGTTCAACTCAAGCTGTGTGGCGAAGTGACTTCAGGCAGAGATTATCGCGATATACACTTAAGTGCCCATCGCCTACTCGGGGACCTAATGTATGACTCGGGTCTAATTAAAATTCCGGGTCAGGCCGCACTAGAACAAGGCATCACCAGTGTATTCTTTCCCCATGGGATTGGGCATTTGCTAGGTCTTCAAGTGCATGACGTCGGTGGAGTGCTAGCCGATGTAGAGGGAAAAGAACACCAACGCCCTAAAGGTCACCCTTATTTACGCCTAACGCGCATGCTCGAACCCGGTGTCGTAGTAACGATTGAACCCGGAATTTACTTCATCGATAGCTTACTCGCGACCGCTCGAACGGACGCACGCGGTGAGCAAATCAATTGGACATTTGTGGAGGAGTTACGTCCCTATGGGGGCATTCGCATTGAAGATAATGTGGTGGCGACTGCATCGGTACCAGAAAACTTGACCCGCGATGCTTTTAGTAAGCTCGACGCCCAAACAGCCTGATTTTAAAAGGCGAAGGGTCCGCATTCTTTCGAACACGGACCCTTCATTCAATTACCGCTTACGCAAGGCGTCCCGAATTTCTTCGAGCAAGGTTTCTTGACGCGGCGGTGCGGCGGGTGCAGCGGCCGGATCGGGCTTCTTCAGTTTGTTAAGACCCCGTATCGCGATAAACAATACAATCGCAATAATCAGGAAATCAAATATCGTCTGGAGAAAAGAACCATATTTAACCAGCACGGGTACGCCCTTAGGATCGGTACCTAAACTCATCGCGAGGTCCGTAAAATTTACGCCACCGATGACCTTGCCGAGAATCGGGGTAATAACATCGCCCACAAAGGATGAAATAATTTTCCCGAAGGCCGCGCCGACAATAACACCAACGGCCATGTCGACCACATTTCCCTTCATCGCAAATTCTTTAAATTCGCTTCCGATACTCATTAATCTATCTCCTTTTTTTAATTTATTGCCAACTAGCTAAGCGGCAGCCTTACGCCGTTTAGGTTTCTCCACAACATTGGGCGCAACAGTTTTATCAGCTTTGGTAGCTTTGACCGCCTTATCAGCCTTATCAGCCTTATGCACGACCACAATCGCCAAATCAACCAATTGCATCATTGCCATATCGGCGGAATCACCGGGACGCGGTTCCATCTTGAGGATTCGAGTATAGCCCCCGGCACGGGCCTTAAAGCGCGGTCCCAGCTCCGCGAATAGCTTTTCGACCACAACCTCATCGCGCAATCGAGCATAAGCCATACGACGCTTAGCCATCGAATCGATTTTCGCCATCGTAATCAAAGGCTCCACGACTCGCCGGAGTTCCTTAGCCTTGGCTATCGTAGTTCTAATGGTCTCGTGACGCAGTAAGGAGGTCGCCATGTTTCGTAACATGGCGTGACGATGAGAGGCATTTCGCGACAGCTGTCGCCCGCTGTTTCTATGACGCATATGCTTTCCTTAGACGCCGTCGCGCTCATCGTCGCGCTTCAACCCCGGCGGCGGCCAGTTGTCGATACGCATGCCCAAGGTCAAGCCGTGGCTCTCCAAGACTTCCTTAATTTCAGTGAGCGATTTCTTACCCAAATTGGGGGTACGTAGCAGCTCAACTTCGGTACGCTGTACCAGATCACCGATGTAGTGAATATTCTCGGCTTTAAGACAATTAGCACTGCGAACCGTAAGCTCAAGCTCGTCCACGGGGCGCAGGAGAATGGGATCAAATTGGGTTTCCGTGGCCTTAGCCGAGGACTCATCTTGACCTTGCAAATCAACGAATACCGAGAGTTGATCCTTCAATATGCCACCGGCACGACGGATGGCCTCTTCAGGGTCAATCGTACCGTTGGTTTCGATATCCAGAATCAGTTTATCTAAATCGGTACGCTGTTCAACGCGGGCGCTCTCGACATTGTAGGTCACCTTACGCACCGGGCTAAAAGACGCGTCGAGCTGCAGTCGACCAATTGCGCGTGTTTGTTCTTCGAAAGCCATTCGCTGCGCGGCCGGGCGATAACCACGACCCCGCTCGACTTTAAGCGACATAGAAAGCTCACCGGCTTTCGTCAAGTGCGCGATCACAAGTTCCGGATTAAGGATCTCAATATCGTGATCCGTGCTGATGTCCCCGGCGGTCACCGGACCCGGACCTTTCTTATGCAAGCGGATCTCCGCTGTTTCTCGGCTGTGCATACGAATGGCTACGGCTTTGAGATTCAATAGGATATCGACAACGTCTTCCTGGACGCCCTCGACAGCCGTATATTCATGTAATACGCCTTCAATCTCGACCTCGGTGATAGCCGCACCGGGCAAGGAAGACAGCAACACGCGACGCAGAGCATTGCCCAGCGTATGACCAAAACCGCGCTCAAAGGGCTCGATAACTATTCGAGCATGGCGCTGAGAGACAGGTTGTACCTTAACGACCCGTGGTTTCAAGAATTCAGTTATCGATCCCTGCATGGATATACCCTACTTTAACTAATCGCGGACACACAGCAGCAAAAGCTGCCGTGTATTACTTAGAATACAATTCGACGACAAGACTCTCATTTATGTCCGGCAAAATTTCCTGTCGGTCTGGTACCGATTTCAAAATGCCTGACATTTTTTTGTCATCCACTTCAACCCAGTCGGGGAAGCCCACTTGAGCGGCGATGGTCAGTGCTGCCACGATGCGCGTTTGCTTCTTAGCCTTCTCGCGCAAATCAATTACATCACCCGCCTTACATTGATAAGAGGCAATATTCACTAATTTTGTATTAACCGTAATCGCCTTATGACTCACCAATTGGCGGGCTTCCGCTCGAGTTGCAGCAAACCCCATACGATAGACAACATTATCCAAACGGCATTCTAAAAACTGCAACAAGGTCTCGCCCGTAGCTCCTGGACGGCCCGCCGCTTTCTGATAATAGTTGCGAAACTGTCTCTCCAAAACTCCGTACATGCGGCGCAATTTTTGCTTCTCGCGCAACTGCATGCCGTATTCAGATAGACGCTGTTTACGCTCACTCTTCACGCCGCCAGGCGGAACATCCAATTTGCACTTCGACTCAAGCGGCTTTACACCACTCTTTAGGAACAAATCAGTTCCTTCGCGACGTGACAACTTGCATTTAGGACCAGTGTACTTTGCCATTAGAACCCTTAAAAATCTTGATCTAAAACGGAACTAGACGCGACGCTTTTTAGGCGGCCGACATCCGTTATGGGGGATCGGCGTAACGTCTTCTATATTAGTGATCTTAAGTCCGCAGCCATTCAGCGCACGCACCGCAGATTCGCGACCGGGCCCTGGACCCATAACCCGAACTTCAACGTTCTTAACACCGTGCTCTTGTGCGGCATTTCCGGCGCGCTCCGCGGCGACCTGCGCCGCAAACGGCGTAGATTTACGCGATCCGCGAAAGCCACATCCGCCCGAGGTCGCCCAAGATAAGGTATTACCTTGACGATCCGTAATCGTGATAATAGTGTTGTTAAACGACGCGTGCACATGCGCGATTGCGTCCAATACATTCTTACGCACTTTTTTACGCGCTGGCTTATTGTTCGCCTGCCCGCCGCCACCTTGACCCGCACTCTGTTTTTGTTCAGCCATAAATATTTCCTAGCCTTATTCCGGCCTAAACCTTTCCAGGTGGCGCGTTCATCTTGACCGCTTGTTTACGCGGACCCTTGCGAGTACGAGCATTGGTGCGAGTACGTTGACCTCGCATTGGCAATCCCTTGCGATGCCGAATTCCACGATAGCAACCTAGATCCATCAATCGTTTGATGTTCATGGACACCTCGCGACGTAGATCGCCTTCTACCGCAAACTTCGCCACTTGTGAGCGCAACGAAGCTACTTCGGTATCAGTCAGATCTTTGACCTTCACACTGTACTTCACTCCAGCGGCATCGCACACGCGTACCGCTCGACTGTTTCCAATGCCGAAAATATGAGTTAAGCCGATGACGACATGCTTGTTCATCGGGATATTGATGCCGGCGATACGCGCCATCTAATTCTCCCCTACCCGGACTATAGTGCACGCGAAAAAGCGCACAAGTTTAAAAGAAAACGCTCTAAAGATCAATTCATTAGCCCTTTGGATTAGCCACGGTTTAGCCTTGACGCTGTTTATGCCGAGGATCGTCACAAATTATGTAAACAATTCTGCGGCGTCGCACCACTTTGCACTTCTTGCAGATCTTTTTAACCGAAGGACGAACTTTCATTTCTTACTCCCGATACCCCGTAGGCTGGCCTTCTTCATCAGGCCCTCATATTGGTGCGACATCAAATGTGATTGAGCTTGGGCGACGAAATCCATGACGCCGACCACGATAATTAACAGGGATGTGCCACCAAACTGAAACGGGATGCTCGGATTAACCATGCGAATAATTTCAGGTAGCAGACATACCAACATAATATAAAGACCACCCCACAGCGTCAGTCGAGTGAGTACTTTATCCAGATAGTCTCCGGTCTGCTGACCCGGACGAATGCCCGGGATAAAGGCTCCGGCTTTTTTTAAGTTTTCGGCTGTATCGCGCGCGTCATACACCAACGCTACGTAGAAAAAAGCAAACCCAATAATGAGCAACGCAAACAACATGACGTGCAATGGCTGGCCATAATTTAATACTTGTGCGACTCGGGTCAATGAGCGCTGCGCAAAATTAGGATTGGGACTATTGCCGAAAAATTGGGCAATGGTGGCTGGAAAAACCAGCAAACTGGAGGCGAAAATGGGGGGTATAACGCCTGCCATATTCAATTTAAAGGGTAAATGGGTACTTTGCCCTTGCATCATTCGGCGGCCGACTTGACGCTTAGCATAATTGACTTGGATCTTACGCTGCGCCCGCTCCACGAACACGCAAAACAAAGTAACGAGTATCACGACCACCAGTATCAGCAAAACGATCAAGGGATTCATTTCACCTGATCGAACCATCTCCAAGGTGTTGCCAATCGCCCGCGGAAGTCCCGCGACGATACCCGCCACAATAATCATGGTAATACCGTTACCCACGCCACGCTCGGTAATTTGTTCGCCTAGCCACATCACAAATAAGGTTCCTGTGGCTATCGATAATGTCGCGGTGCCGAGAAACAAGGGACCCGGATGCGGCACTAAATTACCACTTGAATTTTGAATAGCCAAAGCCGCGCCAAAACCTTGAAATGCAGCCAAAAACACCGTTCCGTAACGTGTGTATTGCATCAGTTTGCGGCGGCCCGACTCACCATCCTTGCGGATCTGCGCCCAAGGCGGATATACCATCGAAGCCATCTGAATAATAATAGAGGCGGTGATGTACGGCATGACATTCAACGCGAAAATACTAAAGCGCTGCAATGCGCCGCCTGAGAACATATTGAAAATACCGAGCAGCGTTCCTTGTTGGGTAGAGAAAAAAGCAGCAAACTTTGCCGCATCAATTCCTGGAACGGGAATGAATGTACCTATTCGATACACCACCAACGCGCCCAACAAGAACCATAAACGCGTTCGCATCTCGGCGAAGCGCGTCATATCTCCTAATACGGCGGGGTTAGTGCTCTGGGTAGCCATGACTTAAATCTCTTATCCCTCGAACCGGCCGCCAGCCGACTCCACTGCACTCTTAGCCCCTTTGGTCGCCGTGATAACCTTATCCTTAATGACGTAGGCCTTAGTCACTTTGCCGGAAAGTATGATTTTTACGACTTTAGTACTCTCTGGCACTAAGTTCGCAATAATCAGGCCTGCCAGCGACACGTCCGTACCCTTCACGCGCATCAAGTCATCGAGGGTTAACTCCGCACGGGATGCCTTCATATGCGAACGGAACCCGATTTTCGGCAGTCGCCGCTGCAAGGGCATCTGGCCCCCTTCAAAGCCGACCTTATGATAACCGCCCTTACGCGCACGCTGTCCTTTAACTCCGCGTCCGCAAGTCTTTCCCTGTCCGGCCGATGCACCGCGACCCACACGCAAATGCTTGCGTTTGGCGCCTGCCGCCGGCTTGATGGTATTTAAACGCATTAGCCCTTCTTCTTTGAATCCGAAACGGAATCAATCTTTAACATGTGAACCGCGGTATTAACCATGCCACGATTTGACGGCGTATCCGCCACCACCACGGTATGACCAATCCGACGCAAACCTAAACCTCGTGCCGAGTTCGCAATATTGGCAAGTTGCCCCGACAAACTCCTAACAAGAGTTACTTTAATTGTCTTTGCCATAAATCTAGCCTGTAATTTCCGCGACCGTCTTGCCGCGCTTGGCCGCAATATCATCCGGCGTTCGAAGTTTTGCCAACGCATCCATGGTGGCTCGTACCACATTGATCGGATTACGTGACCCGTAACTCTTCGCCAAAACGTTACGCACCCCGGCACATTCGAACACGGCGCGCATTCCTCCGCCCGCGATTACACCGGTGCCGTCCGCAGCCGGCTGCATATACACGCGCGTGGTTCCATGCCGGCCCTTGACCGCATAAAATAACGTGTCGTTCTTTAACGATACGTTTACCAAACTCTTACGCGCTTGCATCATAGCCTTGGAAATCGCCACCGGCACTTCCCGCGCCTTGCCATAACCGAAACCCACACGGCCGGCTCCGTCACCAACCACAGTCAGAGCAGTGAAGCCAAATTGCTTACCACCCTTGACCACCTTCGCAACTCGGTTCACAGCGACCAGCTTTTCGAGCAGGTCGTCGCCGGACACTGGTTTTTCTACTCTCGCCATAGCGCCTTAAAACCTTCTGTTAGAACTCGAGACCCGCTTCACGCGCGGCATCCGCGAGCGCTTTAACGCGCCCGTGGTACATAAACCCGGAACGGTCGAAAGCGACCTTAAGGATACCTTTAGCCTTAGCGCGCGCAGCTATAGCGCGGCCGACCGCTTTGGCAGCCTCAATATTACCGGTAGTTTTCAATTCTCCACGCACGTCCTTTTGCAACGTCGACGCAGCTACTAAAACCTTGTCGCCTTCCGGCGCAAAAATTTGAGCATAAATATGTTGAGGGGTTCGATGCACGGATAATCTCAATGCAGCCAACTCTTTGATCTTCACGCGGCCACGCAACGCGCGACGCAAGCGAGTATCTTTTTTATGCATTTTCATTTATTTCTTCTTCGCTTCCTTAAGCGTAATCTTCTCATCGCTGTATTTCACGCCCTTGCCTTTGTACGGCTCAGGAGGCCTGTAGCCGCGAATCTCCGCAGCCGTTTGACCGACGAGTTGGCGATCAATGCCTTTAATCAAAATTTCAGTTTGAGTAGGCGTCTCAATGGTTACGCCATCGGGAACTGGATAATTAATCAAATGTGAAAATCCCAAAGTGAGAGTCAAGGTCTTACCCTGGACCGCCGCTCGATAACCAACGCCAACCAATTCGAGCTTCTTTTCGTATCCTGTCGTCACGCCAGTGACCATGTTGGCTAAATGAGCCCGAGTTGATCCCGCGATGGCGATTAAGCCTTCAGCCGCGGAATTTGCCTCCACCGCAAGATGCTTATCCTGCTGCACTACTTTAATACCGCTCTTGATTGCCAGAGTCAGTGAACCTTTCGCACCCTTGACCGTGACCTGGTCGGCCCCAATCGTGGCGCTCACACCCGGCGGCAAATCAACCGGCTTTTTTGCAACTCGAGACATGGTAAAACCTTGAAATTAATCGATTAGAATAATTTTATTGAACTACAAACAAAACTTCGCCGCCGGTACCCGCCGCGCGTGCCTGAGCATCTGTCATGATCCCTTTGGGCGTCGACACAACCGCAACCCCCAGGCCATTTTGCACCTTAGGCAATTCACCCTTACCGCGATATATCCGCAGTCCGGGGCGACTAATGCGCTCGATTCGATCGATCACGGGTCGCCCGTCGTGATATTTAAGCTCGATTGACACGGTACTTTTTGCACCCTTAGTCTCAACCGTATAAGCGCCAATGTAGCCCTCATCTTTTAATACCTTCAAAATCGCGACCTTTAGCTTTGACGCGCCAACGCCGACCGTAGGCTTACCCGCCGACTGGGCATTACGAATTCGGGTCAAAAGATCAGCAATAGGATCAGTCATGCTCATGTTGCGCGCCTCACCAACTTGCCTTCGTAAGACCAGGGATTTCGCCGCGATTTGCTGCTTCGCGCAACTTGGTTCGGCCTAATCCAAATTTGCGGTACACGCCGCGTGATCGTCCAGTAATTGAACATCGATTTCGCTGCCTTGTGGCTCCGGCATCGCGAGGTTGTTTCTGAAGCGCGACTTGCGCAGCTACTCGCTCGTCCCCGCCGGTTTTCGGGTCGCGAATCAGCTCTTTAAGCGTCGCGCGCCGCGCAGCGTATTTCTTCGCTACCTTTAGCCGGCGCTTTTCGCGCATCAGCATATTTGTCTTGGCCATGGGCTAACCTACTTACGAAACGGAAAGTTAAAAGCTTCTAGCAACGCGCGTCCGTGTTTATCGTCCGCCGCTGACGTGGAAATGGTGATGTCCATGCCACGAATTTGATCAATTTGATCGTACTGAATTTCTGGAAAAATGATTTGTTCTTTGACGCCAAGGCTGTAGTTGCCCCGACCATCAAAAGAACGTGTGCTGATGCCACGAAAGTCACGAATACGCGGAATAGCGATGTTAACTAAACGATCCAAGAACTCGTACATCATTGCGCCGCGCAAGGTCACCTTACAGCCAATCGCCTGGCCATCACGCACCTTAAAAGTTGCGACCGATTTCTTAGCCTTAGTAACCGCGGGCTTCTGCCCGGTAATCTTGGCCATGTCAGCGGTGGCGGCATCCATGACTTTCTTATCTGCCACAGCCTCACCCACCCCCATATTAAGGGTGATCTTTAAGATGCGCGGCACTTGCATCGTATTGGTCAGCCCCAAGCTCTTCTTAAGCTCGGGCACGATTTTCTCGCGATATATTTGTTTAAGTCTTGCCATGAATATTACTCTTTAAAACTAGTGCCTTTACTTCGCATCAACCATTTCTTGATTCGACTTAAAAATACGCACTTTTCGACCACTTTCAAGCGCCTTAAATCCCACTCGCTCACCCTTCTGCGTCGCTGGGTTGTATAGCATCACATTCGAAACATGCAGCGGCGCCTCACGCTCAATGATGCCGCCTTGAACACCCATCTGGGGATTAGGCTTTTGATGCTTCTTCAGCATGTTTACACCCTCAACGCGCACACGGTCATCCGCTAGCACTTCGATTACAGCGCCGCGACGCCCTTTATCTCGACCGGTAATCAAAACCACCATGTCGCCTTTTCGTATTTTCTTCATCCAGGCACTCTCGAATTAAAGCACTTCAGGTGCGAGCGAAATAATTTTCATGAACTGCACATTGCGCAACTCACGTGTTACCGGTCCAAAAATACGAGTACCGATAGGTTCTAATTTGTTGGTTAACAACACCGCCGCGTTAGTATCGAATCGAATCAACGAGCCATCGGCGCGTCGCACGCCGCTGCGCGTCCGCACGACGACCGCGTCATATACTTCGCCTTTTTTGACCTTGCCGCGCGGAATAGCATCCTTGACGCTTACCTTGATAACATCGCCGACCGCCGCATACCGACGCTTGGAGCCGCCGAGCACCTTAATGCACATCAAGCGCTTGGCGCCGCTGTTATCGGCCACGTTAAGCATGGTTCTAAGCTGAATCATATCGGTCCTTAAACTTTAAGCACGGGCGCGTTCAACGACGCGGACTAGCACCCACGACTTGCGACGTGACATCGGCCGACAGGGCTTAATGCACACGGTATCCCCCTCTTTACATTCATTGCTATCATCGTGCGCCAATAACTTCGTCGTACGACGAATGTACTTCCCGTAAGTGGGGTGCTTAACCAAGCGCTCAATAGAGACCGCAATGGTCTTATTCATTTTGGTACTCACAACTTTCCCCGTCAGCAGTCTCTGTCCGGGGACTACAGCCACCGCAGCGGTCGCAGTCGTGGATTCAATTTCAGTAGCCATTAAGCCTTACCTCCGCCATGACGCGCTTGTACCAGCACCGTCTTGACGCGTGCAATATTCTTACGAACCTTAGCAAACTGATCCGGCTTTGCGGCCTGACCGGTAGCGCGAGCCATGCGCAAATTAAACTGTTCACGGCGCAATTTCAGTAAATCCTCGCCCAAATCTTTAAGGGGCTTAACACGCAAATCTTTAGCCTTCATGTCCGCACCTATCTCTATGTTCGCACTTGGCGTTTAACGAATGTAGTCGAGACCGACAACTTAGCTGCGGCCAGCCTAAACGCTTCACGCGCGACTACTTCGCTCATACCTTCCATTTCGAACAACACCTTACCCGGCAATACTTTCGCTACCCAGTATTCGACATTGCCCTTACCGCTACCCATGCGTACTTCCAAAGGTTTCTGCGTAATAGGCACGTCCGGAAATACTCGGATCCAAATACGGCCACCGCGCTTAACGTGACGTGAAATTGCACGCCGCGCAGCTTCAATTTCGCGCGCTGTCATCCGGCAACGATTAGTCGCTTTTAACCCATACTCGCCAAACGCCACGAAATTTCCGCGCTGCGCACTGCCCGAGATCTTGCCCTTAAACTGTTTGCGGAACTTAGTCCGCTTCGGCTGCATCATGTGTCTATACCCTTAAGCCTTCATGCGGCCGGAGCCGCAGCTTCGCCGGCTTTCGCTGCCACCGGATCTACCTCGGCTTCTAATTCCGGCTTATCGAATATTTCGCCCTTGAAGATCCAAACTTTAATGCCAATCACCCCGTAGGTGGTTTGAGCCTCTGCAAGACCATAATCAATGTCCGCCCGAAAAGTATGCAACGGAACTCGACCTTCGCGGTTAGTCTCCGTGCGCGCTATCTCAGAACCGTTCAGACGACCCGAAATTCGCACCTTAATTCCCAACGCACCAGAGCGCATGGTATTGGTGACCGCACGCTTCATCGCACGACGAAACATTACACGCTTCTCTAGCTGCTGAGAGATACCTTCGGCAACCAGTTTTGCATCCAATTCGGGTTTGCGAATTTCTGCAATATTAAGTCGCACATCCTGCATCGTCATACCCAAAATCTTTGCGACCGCGGTCCGAAGTTTCTCGATATCCTCGCCTTTCTTACCAATCACAATGCCGGGACGGGCCGTATGAATAGTAATGTTGGCGCGCCGTGCAGCACGCTCGATGTGAATAGTACTCACCGATGCATCACTTAGTTTCTTATTTAGAAACTGGCGCACCAAAAAATCGGTGTGCAGATTCGATGCAAACGACTTCGAGCCGGCATACCACTTCGACGACCAGTCGCGAGTAATGCCAAGGCGAATACCAATCGGATTTACTTTCTGACCCATTCTCGTTTTACCCTCTAAGGCTCGCGTTTACCGTCTGACACTTGAACCAGGATATGACTATTTCGCTTGGCAATACGCACACCACGACCCTTGGCGCGCGCATGAAACCGCTTCAACATTGGCGCTGGATCAACTTCGATTCGCGACACCTTCAATTCATCCACATCCATATTGAAATTATTGTAAGCATTCGCAATAGCGCTATCTAACACCTTCAAAACAATTTTCGCGCCTTTCTGCGGCATAAACTTCAAGGTGGTAACCGCGAGTGTCGCAGACTTACCGCGAATGGTATCGACCACCAAGCGGCATTTTTGCGGCGAAATGCGCGCATACCTCAGTATCGCTTTAGTCTGCATGCCCTATTCTCCCGCCGACACTTTCTTATCGCCGGAATGCGCCTTAAAGGTACGAGTGGGCGCGAACTCGCCGAGCTTGTGACCTACCATATTTTCTGAGATCAGCACGGGCACATGCAAGCGTCCGTTGTGCACAGAGATAGTCAACCCGACCATGTCAGGAGTCACCATCGAACGTCGCGACCAAGTTTTGATCGGACGACGGTCATTCTTCTGACTGGCAACTTGCACCTTCTTTGCCAAATGCAAATCCACGAAGGGGCCTTTCTTGAGCGAACGAGGCACTGATAATTCTCCAGTCGTTAACTTACAGTCGTTTGTTCTTGCGCCGCTGAACGATCATGCCGTCAGTACGCTTATTTCTACGAGTCTTTTTGCCTTTGGTCTGCATACCCCAAGGACTTACCGGATGCGGGTTACCCTGCCCCGACTTACCTTCACCACCACCGTGCGGGTGATCGACAGGATTCATGACAACGCCGCGAACCGTCGGCCTCACGCCCAGCCAGCGCACCGCGCCGGCCTTACCAAAGACCCGCAGGTTATGCTCATCATTGCCAACTTCACCGATCGTGGCGCGACAGTCGACGTGAATCTTACGCATTTCGCCGGACTTTAAACGCACGCTGGCATATACACCGTCACGTGCTGCAAACTGGGCGGATCCCCCGGCGCTGCGCACCAACTGACCCCCTTTACCGGCCTTAAGCTCGATATTATGCACCGTGCTTCCCACCGGAATATGTCGGAAGGACAAGGTATTACCTGGCTTGATAGGCGCATCAGCTCCGGAACGAATCTCGTCCCCAGCCTTTACACCCTTAGGCGCCAAAATGTAACGACGCTCGCCGTCTTTATACAACACCAAAGCCAAATGGGATGTGCGGTTTGGATCGTATTCCAACCGTTCGACCACACCGGGTATACCATCTTTATCACGCTTAAAATCGACGATTCGATATCGCTGTTTGTGGCCACCGCCAATATGGCGAGTGGTCTGTCGCCCGAAATGGTTGCGCGCGCCGGTTCGATTCTTCTTCTCAGTCAAGGAAGCCAATGGGCCGCCTTTGTGTAAGTGCGAGCGATCTACTTTAACGACGAAGCGCGCACCCGGCGAGGTCGGCTTCATTTTAATGAGTGCCATAGTTCTAGGCTCCTTACTTCGCAGCGCCGGTGAAATCAATTGATTGGCCGGCCTCCAATCGAATGTACGCTTTCTTATAGCCATTGCGCTTGCCAGCAACATTCTTGAAACGCCGCGTCTTACCCGGCTTATTCAAAAGATTGACACCCTGGACCTTAACTTCAAACATCAATTCGACCGCCTGCTTAACTTCAGACTTCGACGCGTCATCGCGCACCCGAAATACATACTGATTGGCTTTCTCAGTCACAGTTGCCGCTTTCTCAGAAATATGCGGCTGGATAAGCACCGTCATCAATCGTTCTTTATTCATGAGTGACGCCCTCTTTTTCCTGCGTGCCAGGCTGCGCGCCAGGCTGCGCGCCAACTAAGCGCGCCTCGAGGAGCCTAAGAGCACCCACCGTAGCCACCACCTTATCGTGCTTAACGAGGCTTACCGGATCGAGCGAAGCCACTGCCATAACCACCACATAGGGGATGTTGCGAGCGGCAAGGAATAATTTTTCCTCATAAGCCTCAACCAGAATTAAGGCCCGCGTTAAACCCAATTCCTTGAGCTTCGCAATTAATAATTTGGTCTTAGGGGCGTTTAGCTCCAACGATTCTATGGCCACTAGACGATCTTGACGCACTAACTCAGAAACCATTGATTGCATGGCAGCACGATACATTTTGCGATTAACTTTCTGCGAGAAATCGCGCGGACGTGCAGCAAACGCGCGACCACCACCTACCCAAATGGGACTGCGAATTGACCCCGCACGCGCCTGGCCCGTACCTTTCTGACTCCACGGCTTCTTACCACCACCACGAACTTCAGCGCGAGTCTTTTGCGCTTTAGTTCCCGCACGGCCGGCTGCCATGTAAGCGGTAACTACTTGATGCACGAGCGTCTCGTTGTAATCGCGACCGAAAGCCGCGTCTGACACTTGAATTTCACTCGCAGGAGCTGCATTTTTTAGCTTAAGCTTCATAGAATTTACTTCTTATCGGCTTTTGCCGCGCCCTTTGCAGCAGGAGCAGGCTTGGCGGCTGAGGCGGCCTTGCCAGCAGGAGCGCCTTTCGAGCCAGGAGCACCCTTGGCTGCGGCGGGTGCCTTGTTCGGCATCAAGCGCTTGCGTCGCGCCTGAGATGCAGCCTTCGAGGACGGCCTTACCACTACGCGACCACCTTCCGCTCCCGGAACCGCGCCACTGATTAACAACAAATTGCGGGGGATATCAATTTCCACCACCCGCAGATTTTCGATTGTTCGATTCCGCACACCCATGTGGCCCGACATGCGTTTACCCTTGAATACGCGTCCCGGCGTTTGGCGCTGGCCGATAGACCCAGGAGCACGATGCGACAGAGAGTTACCGTGCGTTTTCATGCCACCGGCAAAATTATGCCGCTTCATGGTGCCTTGGAAACCCTTGCCCACCGTCGTTCCCGTGACGTCCACAATCTGGCCCACAGTGAACATATCAACTTTAAATTCGCCACCCACTACCAATGCTTCGCCTTCGTTTTTATTGAGGCGAAATTCTTGGGAAGCATAGCCCGCAGCAACATTAGCCTTAGCAAAATGCCCGGCCAGTGCTTTGGGGACACGGGAAGGTCGACGACTACCAATAGTCACCTGGACAGCACGATAGCTATCAGTTTTAACATCCTTCACCTGAGATATTCTGTTCGGCAACGCCTCGACCACCGTCACGGGGACGGTGACACCGGCGTCGGTGAACACTCGGGTCATGCCGCATTTGCGGCCAACCAGACCAATGGTCATTGTCGTTCCTCTATTACAGCGAGCGCTACGATTGGCTCTCGCTGCCGTTGCGATTTAGCCGGCGGTTTGAACGCTACCCCAGCGCCTTCAAGGCTATCCTTGGAAGATCACTGGCGTCGGCGTTCACGCACTCCGACCACTAAAAATGGAGGCCGAATTATACTCAAGTTCGGCCATCACACAAGGCTTTTGATCTAAATTAATTCAACTTGATCTGAACGTCGACGCCAGCAGGTAATTCCAGCTTCATTAAGGCATCAACCGTTTTATCCGTTGGATTTAGAATGTCCATTAAACGCTTGTGAGTGCGAATTTCAAACTGATCGCGCGCGTCTTTATCGCCATGCGGAGCCACCAGCACCGTAAAGCGCTCCATTTTGATGGGCAAGGGTACCGGACCTTTAACGGTGGCGCCCGTACGCTTCGCGGTATCAACAATTTCACGCGCAGACTTATCGATCAAACGGTGATCAAAAGCTTTGAGGCGGATTCGAATATTCTGATTAGACACTTTTACTTAACTCCTAAGAAATCACCTTAGCAACGACGCCAGCGCCGACGGTCTTGCCGCCTTCGCGGATCGCAAAGCGCAAGCCCTGCTCCATCGCAATCGGTGCAATTAACTCCACCACAATCTTGATGTTATCTCCCGGCATCACCATCTCAG
>JANYFY010000005.1 GCA_025359565.1 Gammaproteobacteria bacterium
GCACCGGTGCTTGCATCCGAGCACTGCTCCATCCATCCAAAGAAGGGAATGTCTGACTCCCAACTCGCAGGACTTGCAAAGCTCTCGCAGGCCGATGCCGAAAAAGTAGCTGCGGTTGGCTCCCATGGTGTCGAAGCGCACGGTCCTCATGGAATCCAGGACCGGGGTTGCGCCCATCGGTGACCAGTATTTTAGTCCGCCTAGCGTGTGGCCGCCCGCAAACATAAATGATATCACCGAGGAAACGCGTAACCACAGGGTTGTTGTCATTTGCACCGATGCCTCCGTCACGCCTGCGGCGTCCCAAAATTAATAGGATTTCGTGGCAAGTATAACTGCAGAAAAAGAGTAATAAACTCCTGTCATACATGCTGGACCACTGACGGTTTGGATAGACCAGAATCCGCTTTGCACAGGCGCATACGTCCTAAGCTAATGGTACCGTTCGCGAGGCTAACAATTTTTTATCGCGAGTCAGTAATGGCACATTGTGCACCAGGCTAGTGGCAGCAATTAACTCATCGGCGGGATCAACATGAAGATCTAAGGTCACACTGGCGCGCGCTATTTCTACAGTGATAGGCCATATGTAAACTGAGTTCAGAACACGCGACACTTCTGAGTCCTCCAGATCAATACTGATACGCTTAAGTTGCGCAAGTTTCGCTATTTCCCACAGTACGATTCCGGATATGCTCCAGCGATCACTGCGCAATAGCCGCACCTCACGAGCCGTTAATTTTCCCGCGACCGCGTGCAGCAAAATATGCGTATCAAGATTCAGCACTCCAACTTGATAAAGTACTAAAAATAGCGTCTGTCAAAGTTACTCGTCCCTTCAAAGCACCTATCAATGACGATGATTCAGCACTAATTGGACGCTCAACACCTTCAGGATGTGGTGCCGTGAAACAATGGGTACCGAGCACTCTTTGGGCAAGACAGTATCCGCCTGTGACCGCCCAGATGATCACTTACACTCGCCACGCCTTGAGCTGCGTCGCTGACGCCATTTCACGCCTGCGCAAATTACCGGAAGTGTTTACGTTTGCAGATTTCTGTCGACGCACAGGGTATTCCCGCAATGCCGCCGCCGTTTGTTTGCATCGTTGGAAAATCAGGGAACTCATCGAAGTGCGGGCGATCGCACCGACCTATAAGCGGCAGCGGCACTCCTCGATGTCAATTCAGCTAGCATTCAGGTTTAGGGCGTAGCGTCACGCTGACGCTTCACTCAAATGACGCATAGACTTTACAGATAAAGATGATTTAGGGAGTTGAGTATGAAGTTCTTCGCAGCACTAGCCGTGGCAGGGATATTTGGATCCGTTTACGCCGCCGATAACGATGACGCTTTAGGCGAAATCGTGGTTACAGGGTCGCGTTTGTCAGGCAACGCATCGAGTCCCAGTCCGGTGGTTATTGTCGATAGCGAGGAGCTCAAACATTTGGGCAGTGCGCGCGCTGAGGATCTGCTTAACAGCCTGCCTCAGGTCGATTCTACACTGACGCTAGGCGCTAACGGTGCCTCTGCTGTCCCGGTGACCGGAACCGCAACCGTCGACTTGCGCGGCATTGGCGCGTTTAGAACTTTGGTTCTCATGAATGGCAAGCGCACTGCGCCAGGGGATCCGATAAACCCCTCCACGGATTTAAACACGATACCCACTGCGTTAATCAAACGGGTTGAGGTACTTACGGGTGGTGCCTCGGCGATCTACGGATCTGACGCGGTTGCGGGCGTGGTTAATTTCATCCTCGACAATAATTTCAGTGGGTTTAAATTCGATGCTGAGGCCGGTGTTAACCGCGCCAACAACAGTCGAGGCGATTTACAGGCGATTGAGCGTGCCAGCGGCATCAACCCGCCTACCGGCACCGTCTACGATGGGCGCAGCGTGGATATGTCTGTGGTATTTGGTCAGGATATTTTTGGCGGTAATGGCCACGTAACCGGATATGCCGGGTATCGCACTTCGCAACGAGTCACGGGTGCGAGTCGTGACACTAGTGCGTGCACTTTGACCGAAACCACTACTTCTTATTCGTGCCAGCTTGATGGCACCACTCCCGCCGGTGTGTTTATTCCGACGGACCCTGCCAGTGGCACTCCTGGTACGGCGCTGACCCTCGATACCGCCAATGGTCATGCTTTCCGGGCATTGTCTACGCCTGGCGATTTATATAACCCGGCGATCTATCAAGATTTGCAACGACCGGATACTCGCTATAACGCAGGCGTATTTGCTTCCTATAAGTTTAGCTCAGCTGCTAATTTTTACGCTGAGCTGCAATATACCGATGATAAAACTACGGCGCGCTCTGAGCCGTCAGGGACCTCTATTACCACTCTGGTGTCGGACCCGTTCAGCGCCTTTCCGTTAAATACTTACAACATCAATTGCAATAATCCGCTGCTTTCTGCAAGCCAGGTCAATGATCTCTGCACTAGTGCAGGCCTTGGTCCCACGCAATCGGCTGCGGTTCTTATTGGCAGACGCAATGTCGAAGGCGGCCAACGCTCGGATCAATTGCATCACCAGTCTTACCGCATTGTGGCCGGTCTTAAAGGGGAAATCAGCGAACCTTGGTCATACGATATAAGTGTGACTCGTGGGCGGGTCAACTCACGTGAGAACCTATCCAACGATATATCGAATGCTCGACTTGCCAATGCCCTGAACGTGGTGAGCGTCGGTGGAGTGCCGACCTGCCAATCGGTGGTAGATGGCACCGATCCTGCCTGTGTTCCCTACGACATTTATTCTGTCGGCGGCGTCACGCCAACCGCTCTAAAATACATTCGTGCCGACGGCATGAAATCAGGTTTTGCGGAGCGCACCATTGTGACCGGGCAACTGGTAGGCGAACTTGAAAAATACGGGATCAAAAGTCCTTTTGCGAGCAATGGCGTAGGAATCGCGCTCGGCGCTGAATATCGCACTGAATCAGTGCGCTACAATCCGGATACGGCTTACTCCACAGGTGACTTGTTAACTACGGGAACAGCTCTTCCCACCGTCGGTACTTTTCGAGTATCTGAAGTCTTTACGGAAATAAAGGTACCGCTGGTAGATGACAAGCCTTTTGCCAAAAAATTAACCTTGAATCTCAGTGACCGCTACGCACACTACACCCCGCAAGGCAATGTAAACGCTTTTGGCATCGGTCTTGATTGGGCACCCGTCGACCCGGTGCGTTTGCGCGGTAGCATCAGTCGCGCGGTGCGCGCACCGAATGCCTTTGAGTTGTTCACTTCCGCGACGCTAGCGCAAGCCGGCGGATTCGTTGACCCGTGTGCGGGTCCGGGTGCGGGGATACCGACGGCAACCCAAGCGCAATGCGCGAACACGGGGGTCACTTCGGCACAGTATCTCGCGGGAAGTATCGCCCCCCAATCAACCATCAACGTCGAATCGGGCGGAAATCCGAAGCTCAAACCGGAGACTGCTGACACCGTAACCGCTGGCTTCGTACTTACGCCCATCGCGAGTTTGATGTTCAGCGTCGATTATTGGCGTATCAAGGTCAAAAATTTCGTCGGCACCACGGGCGGAAGCGCTCAATTAACTTTCAGCAACTGCTTGACCACCGGTGATCCTTTCTTTTGTGCACTGGTTCGTCGTGACGCCTTTGGCTCCTTGTCGGTTGGCAACGGTGCCGGCGCAGGTCGAATTGTTGCGACCCGAATTAATACCGGTTCTTACGGGACTAGCGGCGTCGATATTGAGGGACGTTATATTTGGGATCTCACCTCGGTGCAGCCGAGGGCTGGCAATGTAACCTTTGGCTTTACCGGCAGCTATGCTCTGGCCAATCCTATTGCTGCCGCCCCCGTAATTCCGCAGTTCGATTGCAATGGTTATTTCGGTTTTAACTGCTCAAATGGTGGCCCAACATCGCCGGTGCCCCGCTGGCACCATCGATTGCGCAGCACGTGGGAGAATAAGAACGGCTTGGAGATTTCGCTAAATTGGCGCCATATAGGCAAATTGGAATGGGATGGCACGAGCGGCAATCCCGTGCTCTCCAACCCCAGCAGCGTTTATTCTATCGATTCTCATATTAGCGCTTATGACTACTTTGATTTAGATGGCAGCTTTGATATCACGCCTCACCTCAGCGCTCGTCTAGGCGTGAATAATCTCGCCGACAAAAAGCCGCCCGTGATTGGAGCGACTGCCAATCCACAGCTCGTCAACGGCAACATGGCTGCAGGCTTTTACGACGTACTGGGCCGCTATTTGTTCATTGGTTTTACTGCCAAATACTAATATTGATGTGGCAATTCAGGTTGGCTTCATATTGAAGCGATATTCTTAAGATCGTTTGATTTTACGTCCTTAATTAACTTCAACAGATAAAGACTTTTATGACAGACAAATACTCATTGATCCTGGCATTTTCGGCGCTTTGCGCGACCTGTAGCTTGGCTGCATCCGGTCAACCGCTGACCCTTACGCCAGTTGCATCCATCGAAATACCCAGTTCAACCGGGAAATTCGATTTCCTAAGGATCGATTCAAAGCGGCATCGTTTGCTTGCTGCCCATGAAAATGACGGGACGGCGGATTATATAGATCTAGAAAAGAAAGTTTTAATTGCTCGACTAAAAGTAGGTGGGGCGGTTGACACCGCGGTGGGGCCTGAGTCGAAATTTTATTACGTCAGCGTTCAAGAAGCCGAACGCGTTGCCGTGGTCGATGCAGCCACGCTAAAGGAAGTCGGTTCAATTAAGACCCCAGGACCCACTGATGCGATTCTTTATGAGCCTAAGAGCAATAGGATCTACGTGACTCACGACAATGGGGCCGAGGTCTGGGTCATCGATCCGGCGAAGGCTAAAGTAGTTGCGACAATTACGATTCCGGGAGTTCCAGAATATTTGGCCTATGACGATTCGAGCAATCGCATTTATCTGAATATAAAAACCAAAAATGTTGTAGTCGTTATTGACCCAAAACTTAATAAGGTGGTTGCCGAATGGCCGACTGCACCCGCAACTTCGCCTCATGGCCTCGCGTTAGACGTCGCCCAAGGTCGTCTTTTTTCGTCGGGTGGCAACAGCAAGCTTGTGGCTATCGACACTAAAACTGGCAAGGTGATTGATTCTACCGATATCGTTGACAAGGTCGATCAAATCGCCATTGATACGTCACTCGGCTTCGTCTATTGTGCCGGCGCAGATAAGATGTCGGTAGTGCGCACGACCGGCACCAAGCTTGTAAAAATAGGCGATCTTGCGACTGCTTCCACTGCCGAAAATGTCGCCGTTGACCCCACTACGCACGCGGTATGGACTACCTTCACCGATGGCAAGAACTCGTTTGCAAAGGCTTGGATGGCACCTAAATAAACAATAGCATCTGGAGCGGGTTTGAAGATGACTATCGATCGCCGAGCATTGTTACAAGGCGCTTCTGCCCTGGCGCTACTCGGCAAAGGTGATCTGTCCGAAGCGGAACCGCAAGAATTCATAACCCATAATTCCAGAGAACGGGTACAAGGTGTATCCTAACGGACGATTTGCCAGACTACACGATCCCGACGGGAATCCCATAGAGTTGTGGCATTCCATGAGTCCGGCGGAACACACCTAGCCCCGCGCGCCACCGGTAGGCTCCCAGATACTGATCCGTTACACGCGCATCTTACGTCGATGCAACAACAAATACGCCGCGGGCAGCACCAACATCGACAATAGGGGCGCAGTAACCATCCCTCCCACCATCGGCGCCGCTATTCGGCGCATGACTTCGGAGCCTGTGCCCCCGCCAAACATTATAGGCAACAACCCCGCGACGATCACGGCTACGGTCATCGCCTTCGGCCGCACTCGCAGCACCGCTCCGGCTTCGATAGCGTCGATTAATTCGGGTTCTGTGAGTCGGCCAGCATTGCGATGCCGTGCAATCGCATGATCTAAATAAATCAGCATGATGACTCCAAATTCTGCCGAGACCCCGGCAAGGGCAATGAACCCAATCGCAGAGGCAATTGATAAATTGTAATCAAGTAAGTACAAAAGCCACAGACCGCCGATCAGCGCAAACGGTAAAGTGACCATGATAAGCGCCGCCTCGCGCATACTCTTAAATGTCAGATACAACAATACAAAGATGATCACGAGCGTCACCGGTACAACCAGTTTCAACTTCTCGGTTGCACGCTGAAGGTACTCAAACTGACCCGACCAGCTAACCGAATAGCCCGCCGGGAGCGTCACCCGCTGCGCCACGAGTTGCCGCGCCTCTGCCACATAGCGCCCGAGATCACGTCCGCTGATATCGACATACACCCAGCCATTCAACCGCGCATTCTCGCTACGAATCTGCGGCGGCCCGTCAGTGATCACCAGATCCGCGACCGCGCCCAAGGTGGTCGTCGCGCCCGCCTCTGTAACAATGGGTAAGACCTGAAGTTTTTCCACTGAATCACGCAGCTCGCGCGGATAGCGGAGGTTGATCGGGAAGCGTTGTAATCCTTCCACTGTTTCACCAATGTTTTGCCCACCAATGGCGAGCGCAACGACCTGCTGCACGTCGTTCACCGAAAGTCCAAAACGTGCCGCCCGCACCCGATCGATACGCACCTCGACGTAGCGCCCGCCGCGCACCCGTTCCGCATAGGCCGATCGTGTACCGGGCACAGACTTCAGTACCGCCTCTATTTGCCCACCCAGTTTTTCAATCGTACCCAAATCCGGTCCGGCAATTTTGATGCCGACTGGGCTTTTGATGCCGGTCGACAGCATATCGATACGGTTACGAATAGGTTGCACCCAAAGATTCGATAATCCCGGGATCTGCAGAGCTGCGTTCATCTTATCCACTAATGCGTCTTGGCTCATGCCACTCGCCCACTGCGAACGCGGCTTAAAATGGATGGTCGTCTCAAACATTTCCAACCCCGCAGGATCGGTTGCACTCTCAGCACGTCCGACTTTGCCAAACACGCGTTCCACTTCCGGAAATTGCATGAGTACTTTGTCCGTCTGCTGCAACAGTTGCGAGGCCTTATCCGCGGACAAACCGGGCAACGCCGATGGCATGTACAGCAAGTCACCCTCAATCAAAGGAGGCATGAATTCAGTGCCAAGTCGCATCAGCGGGATCGCCGTCGACAATACTAACAACGCAGCCACCACCAACACTGTTTTCGGAAATTTAAGCGCGAGATCGAGGACAGGTCGGTAAATAGAAATCAAGAATCGATTGATCGGATTGCGATTTTCCGCCGCAATTCGTCCGCGAATAAAGTAGAACATGAGTACCGGGATCAATGTCACCGCAATGCCCGCGGCGGCCGCCATCGCGTAGGTTTTGGTAAATGCCAGCGGCCCAAATAATTTACCCTCTTGAGCCTCAAGCGTGAATACGGGTACGAAACTAAAAGTAATGATCAGCAGACTAAAGAACAAGGCAGGCCCTACTTCGGCGGCCGCATTTCCGATCAGCTGAGCTTGCTCCGCCGCGCTGGGGTCACGGTCCGGATTTTCGTGATGCCAAACTTCCACGTGTTTGTGAGCGTTTTCAATCATTACTACAGCAGCGTCTACCATCGCACCGATGGCAATCGCGATGCCTCCCAAAGACATGATATTGGCATTCAAGCCCTGCCACTTCATCACCGCGAACGCCGCTAAGATCCCTAATGGCAAACTGACGATTGCAACGAACGCTGAGCGCAACGAGAAAAGAAAAAACACGCACACTAGCGTAACCACCACGAACTCTTCGATCAGCCGATCGCGCAAAGTTGCCACCGATTGGTAAATCAACTCCGAACGGTCGTAGGTAGGGACAATCTCGACTCCCGCCGGCAAACTTAAAGTAAGACTCGCAATCTTCGCCTTAATTGCGCTGATGGTCTCTAGCGCATTCTTTCCCGCGCGCATCACGACGACCCCGCCCACAGCCTCGCCCCGACCATCTAATTCGGAGATGCCACGTCTTAACTCCGGACCGATTTGAATACGCGCCACGTCGCGCAAAAATATTGGCGTGCCACTGCCGCCCAAGCCCACAGGTACACTGCGAAAATCCTCGAGTGTTTTCAAATAACCGGTAGCGCGTACCGCGTATTCGGTTTCGCCCAATTCCAGTACCGAGCCACCGGCTTCACTGTTAGAGTTTTGCAGCGCTTTCTTTACTTGCTCTAGGGTTATTTTAAGTGCCCGCAAGCGATCGGGGTCAAGCACGACCTGGTACTGCTTGACGAAACCGCCGATCGTTGCAATTTCCGCGACGTTGGGTACGCTTTTCAGTTCGTACTTTAAAAACCAATCTTGCAGAGCTCGCAATTGCGCGATGTCTAAGTGATTACTTCGATCCACGAGCGCGTACTCGTAAATCCAACCAACGCCCGTGCCATCGGGTCCGAGCGTGGGTTTCGCCGCAGGAGGGAGTCGTCCAGTGACTTGGTTCAAGTATTCAAGGACACGCGACCGCGCCCAATAAAGATCCGTCTTTTCATCGAAAATAATATAAACATATGAATCACCAAAAAACGAATAGCCACGAACGGTGCGAGCGCCGGGTACTGACAGCATGGTGGTCGTCAACGGATACGTAACCTGGTCCTCGACGACTTGGCTCGCTTGCCCCGGATACTCAGTGCGGATGATGACCTGCGTATCAGATAGATCCGGCAATGCGTCCAGCGGAATTGAGAACGTCGCGTGCACACCCCAAGCCGCAAGTAATCCGGTTACCATCAACACCAAGAAACGATTTTGAACAGACCAGCGAATCAGCGCGGCGAGCATGTCAGTGCACCTTGTCCTTAGCGGACCCCTGACTACCAGCGAGATTATCAAATGCACCGCGCACACTCGCCTCAGAGTCGATCAGGAATTGTCCCGACGCCACGACGTTCTGCCCTAGATGAAGTCCTGCCAGTACCTCTGATCGGCCACCATACTCGGCGCCGATGCGCACCAGGGCAGGATGGAAATGTCGGTCATCGTCGGCAACGATAATGACGCTGCGCGTGCCCGTCTGGATCACCGCCTCCGTGGGGACCGTCAGCACATTGCGTTGACTCCTTCCTCGAAAATGCGCACTGGCAAACATACCAGGCCGCAACTGCATGTGCGGATTTGCAAGAACCACTCGCACTTTCACCGTGCGCGTCGCTTGAGTTAGCTCCGGATAGAGGTAGTCGACGTAGCCCGCGAAATCCACTCCAGGAAGCGCAGGCACTTCCACAGTAACCCTATCGCGGGCCTTGATCCATGTGGTCTGTGCCTCCGGCACTTCGGCGATAAGCCACACGCTACTCAAGTCGGCGAGTTGAAAAAGTGTGGTGCCAGGTTCAACTGCCGCGCCCTGGCGTAACCCCAATTCCATAACGTATCCATCGAAGGGCGAATAGTAGTCGACGCGTCGCTCCACTTTGCCTGCCTTCAGAACGCGAGCAATTTGCACGGCTGATAGCCCGAATAGCCCCAGTCGACGCGTTACCGCCTCGACCAGTTGCGCATCTTGGCTATCACGAGCAATCAAGAGTTCCTGTTGGGTGGCCAGCAGATCAGGTGAATACACGCCAGCCAATAACTGGCCACGATGTACCGTATCACCGACTGCTCTTACCTCAAGTCGTTCAACCCAGCCGCGCTCGCGAACCTGGATCACCTCGATGCGATGTTCATCGACGGCGACCGCACCCACACTGTCGACGTCGAGCGAGAAATCGCCCTGCTCCACGGCGGCTAACCGTATCCCTAAGTTTGCAACGACACGTGGATCAATAGTGATGACGCCTGGCTTTCCTGCACTTTCGCCGGCAGGCACCGGATCGTCATACTTCGGCAGCATTTGCATATCCATAAAGGGAGATTTCCCAGGTTTGTCAAAATGCTCACTCGGGTGCATCGGGTCATACCAGTAACGCGGCGCATCTTTATGGGCAACTGGGTTACCAGCAGCCGCGTTACCAGCGCCGGGATTGCTCCCGAAAGGGTGGTTGCCGCGTGGCTGCGGCTGACGCAGCCACGCGAGTAGCGTCATCGCCGCGAGCAGCATCACCACCGCGAGCACAGCACCCACCGCTAGTGCGATTTTACGATTGCGTTTCAGGGTACTTCCCCCACAGTGGACTGCGCAGCGCTCCAGTAGTCGAGACGCGCCTGCGCGCGCGCGGCTTCAACGGCAAGCGTGAGGCGTTGCAACTGCACATCAAGCAGACCACGACGCGCCAGCAGCACGGCATCAAAACTGCCACGCCCGGACTGATAACTTGTTCGCGCAGCTGCGATACGATGCTGCGCATTGGGAAGGATAGTCGCCTCAAACTCGGCCACGCGTTCTAAGTAATGTCGTCGATCCAAGTAATCCTGACTCACCTGCATATGTAATTCACGCAACGTATCGCGCTTAGCTTCTTCGCTCGCTCGCGATCGCTGCAACGCAGCCAAGACACCTCGGTCTTGCCGATTCTTGGTAAAATACGGAAGGTCTACCTTGAATTGCACTCCTATAAAATCTGCGAAGTCTCGACGATAGGCGTAATACACCTCAACCGAATAGTCGGGTTTATAAGACTGACGGGCGAGCGCAATGTCGGCCGAAGAGGCCTCGATTTGCTTATCCAAATTCCCGATCACCGGATGATGATCAGCCCCTGCCAATAAACCTGACAAGGGATTCAACACGGCGGGCATCGTCAGGGCAGCGGCGAGTGGACGTTGTGCCGCATCGCCGATCCAGCGCGCAAGACCCGATCGAGCTCGCAAGACATGGTGTCGCCAGTCGTGAGCCTTATCCGCCGCGAGTCCCGCTTCGACCTTAGCCGCGAGCCAATCCGCTTGAGAAGTGCGCCCACTGGCATACTCTTTTTCAAGCGACTGAACCTGCAACAAAGCTTCGTCGGCCAACTGTTGAGTAACTATGAATCCTTGTTCTGCCGCGTACACCTCAAGCCACGCTAGCGACGAGTCGCGTCGGACTAAGCGTCGCTCATTGTCAAAACTAGCTCGGTCGGTATCGGCGTCCAGCTGTTTGCGAGCGCTTTCGAGCCGGCGCCTCTCAGCGCGCGGAAAGTCTTGGCTCAATCCGATGGAAAACTCAGTGAAGTTATCGCGCCGCGTACTGAAGGCTTCGGCCGTATTAATCGGCAGTTCTTTAAGGCCACTGGTGAATTTCGGATCGGGCAATTGCCCAACAGCGACCGCCTGCTCCTCTTCTGCTTGAATCCTCGCCTCGCGCCCAGTCAACAACGGCTGATCTGTCGCAGCAAGCTGCGCTGCCTCTTCCATCGACAATGGCATTGACACGCGCCCTAGCCCTGGCACGGGTGCCAGCACTGGCACTGGCACGGGCGCGGGCGCGGGCACGGGCGCAGTAGTATCAATGCTGGCCTGGGCGCCACCCCCACTGAAAATGACCTCAAACATGAGCAACAAACTGCCCACGAAAATGCGAAACATGTCTTTATCTCCAAAAGATTAAACGACTCAAGAGAGCGGCGACTGACAGCGCGCGCTAAAACTTCAAGCGACTGTTAAAAATCGCTGTGCCGTCGCGAAGACGGAACTTGAGGGTCTTTTAGAGAATGGGTGGGCGAATGAGCGGCGAATCACCGCGTGAGGAGAAAATCATGCTACGAAATGTCGAGGTCAAAACTGCGCGACCTTGCCAAATCACAGATCTCGATGGGCTAGAGACAACGGCCGCCGCAATGCTCATATCCAAACAGCAGCCCGACTTATGAGACTCACCTGAGCAGCAAGGTTTGTGCGAAACACCGGACCGATTTTCGGCAGAGGTTTGACAATCAGGCAGCGTCAACGGGGTCATGCCAGCAAAAGCCACCCAAGACCCTTGCAGGCCAAGAGCGAACATCATTGTTAACACAACAAGCTGGCGTTTCACGGATTCAAGTCTAACCCCGGCAAGCCGTGGCAGCAAACTATCAAATCGAGGCAATTCACAGAATAGGTAAAAAGTGCCACTCTGTAGCCGACCTTCGCGTCTGAAGCGGTCAATTCGTGTGAACGGGTCGGCACCCGCCCACACGATTGTAAAATGCGAACTTCTCGTTAGTGTGTATAAGATCTTAGGGCCCGTACTGGCTACACGCTCTATAGTGATTGTCATACTCCATCTGCAACTCATAGTAGTGACCATTCCAGCTCTGATTGGCCAAGTACGTGCGTGTCGAGGGCGAGTAATCGAATGTGTTGGTTCCGTATTTGTAAGCACAGAGATAACCATTCTCACTACCTTGCGCCGAGAACCAGCCAGTGCCCAAGGGATCGGTAATCGTCTCGGAAATTTCGTGGGATGCGGCCGTCAGTTCAGTGTCGGCTACGGGATCGCCATTAGGTGACGGCTGACCTACATTTTGGCAATGCGCTAGAGTGGAATAAGGCATATTCGAGTACAGGACGGTCGCGCCGCTGCCATTGGTAAAATGACCGTGGTAAGCACAAAAGGTCGGGAAACAGGAACTGGCGGCCATGCAGGTTCCCTCGCCATTCACTAAATAAATCATAAAAATTTTGTTGAGTCCCCCGGACCATCCCTTGACCGCCATGACACGTGCCAACTCCGCTTGCACCTGGACATCGGAGACGCAATTGGTCGCGGCAGGACTGCAGGTAGAATGAGGATACGCATTGGTATCGACGTAGGTCCCAAGATTGCCACCTACTCCAGCAGTCACGCCCAGTAAACCGGAGTAATAGCTGGTCGCGCCGTTTATGATCTGGTAATACTGGGTTGCGACACTTGAAATGGAATGTCCAGAGTAATCCGCCGCTAACTGCCCCATGAGTGACTGATAAGTTGCCGACAGAGGCGGTGCGGGCGCACCACTTTGTAATTTCAGCGGCATCCAATAAATGGAGTAAATATTCGTCGACGTCATGATGGGTCCGCCGTGATACAGCAACGGACCATTGTCAGGAGCACTAGTGACTGCGCCCCTTTGAACACTGGGGAAGGCGTGGTGATAATTTCCCGCAGCATCGTAAAAAGTCAGCTCCGGATTAAAGGCGTGTGTAGTCGCTGCGGGCGGGATGGGTTCGGAAGCACCCGCATCTACTACTGAAGTATCGCTTTGACCATAGGCAATGGGGCCCCACAACCAGAGACTCGCTGCCAGGCAGCCAGCTCATATCCTAACCAGTTTTGGTGCCCCCGGTGACACCGGAGTATCGTTAATATAAGTGTTCATAGTGACCTCACTATGTTAAGTAATTACGCTGCCCCTTAGCGACAATTTTATCGCCTTATCTCTATAGGCGAAATCCATCGGCGAATCGTCTCATTTCAATTATTAAAGTTAACGGATATCAAGATAAATGGCACGCAGACAGCGCTGGCCTAAAACCTAAATTCACCTCCAGCGGTATTAGGTGGCGCATTCGTGCAAATCGTGATTGTTTCGGCAGTACAGCATTAAATCGCATTGGCTAACCTAACTAAGAGGTTAGGATTTTACTGCAAGGCTAACAATGTTCACTGGCGACCACTTATGGTGAAGTGCGGTAAGTGTGTGGGAGATGATTTTTAAAAACACCAAGGGCAAACTACCTGCGCCGTAAGGCTCAATCACCGAACGACTCGCGGGCAAGGATTCATTCTGCTGCCGATTTTGCCGCGCCCTATTGAGGCGGCGCGACTTTGGCTCGATAAACCCGTTTACCGGCAAACCAAGTCTCTAACACATGGGTGCCAGCAATTTCGTCGGCGTGCCCTTGGTCCGCCAACTGCAAAATATCGCGATCAAGAATCACGAAATCTGCAGACTTACCGGGTTCCAGCGAACCGAACTCTGCGTCGCGGCCCAGAAAACGAGCGCCATTGATGGTGTAGGCATCGAGCACTTCGCGAATGGTAATGGCCTGATGTGCGTTGAGCGTGGGTTGTCCGGGAAGATGGCGAGTCACGGCAGTGGCCATGTTCACGAAAGGCTGCGGATCGCGTGTGTTAACCGGTGCGTCGGAACCCGCCACCAAGATGCCTCCGGCATCCTGGGTGCTGCGAAATGGATACGTGTTTTCTTCGTAATAACTGCCCGGCACATGTCGGCTTTCGTAGCTGTTGCCGCTGACTTTCTGTAAAAAAGGCACAATGCTCATGTCGTAGGCCAGATCCACATTGGCCCATGAATAGGTAAAGGCCACATACAAATGATCCCGGCCAATACGCTTGACGTCGTCGGGATGCGCTAATTGCACATGCGCAAGGCTGTCGTGAGTACTGGAATTCCCATCGGCCGCGCGCGCCGCTTCGATAGCGTCGAGTGCCGTGCGCAATGCTAAATCACCTATCACATGAATATGCAGGTTAAAGCCTGCCAAGTGCATGCGCTTGGCATATTCCATTTCAATGTCGCGCGAATGCTGCAATTGTCCCGACGAAATCGTGCACTGTTCGGGATGAAAACCTTGCGCCTGCATAAATTGACTGATCTGTGCCGTTGATTGGTAACTTTCGGGGTGCGCGCGCGCTTGAGTACAGGTCTCGGATGCGGTATCCACATAGCCCGTGACCAGCGCTTGCCCGGCTGCGTTTATGGTGAATATGGGTTGTAAATAAGCATTGAGCATGGCCGCATTGCCGAGGGTGGGTGGCACCGAGTATGGATTAGCCTCCATCACGCCATCGGCAAATAATTTGATAAAATCAGCGTGCAGTAAGGGGTTATTGGCGTACTTCGCGCGAACTTTTTTGGCCTTGGCGACCATACCGTCGTAATCGACTTTTCCGTCAAGGGTACGAGTGTTGCTGGGATCATAGAATTGAGCGAGCGTAGTGTGCACGGTGAGCAGGTGTTCCTTCAGTAGCTTGTCCCAAATGGGCAAGCCAAAAGGATCCGCCATCGCATCCATCATGGCGGTAATGCCGACGCTGTTTAGGCGCCGAGGAATGCGCTCCGGTGCCTGCATTATCGTTTCGAAATCCACATACATCATGCTCTGTGGATTAATGCTGTAGCGTGCGTCCTCGTTAACGACTCCGTTAGGCTCGCCGCTGGCATCCACCCCGATGAGTTTAGAATAAGCCGCGAACTCATGTGCCAAGCTAGTCTTGGAAATTCCAACCGCCACGCCTTTAGTATCACGCGCGCTCGCCAGCGCCAGGCTATTGAAGGCCCCGTGGTGACCATCATTACCCATCAGTTGAATTTGTCGCGTGGTCGAGGCCGCATCAAGAGCGGCTCTTAGCGATGGATATTCTTTCTCAGGTTGATTGCCCTCGCTAATATTCCACTGGTGTACTGTTAAGCGCTTGCCCGGCGCGGTATGGTAATGATCCAGGCAGTCGCGCACGAAGGCCGAGAGCTCGCGCAGCGTAACCACCTTGCTATTTAAATCACATACATCCAGGTCAACAATGTCGGCCGGATGCAGGTGCGAATCGACCAACCCCGGCACTACCAAATGCCCATGCCCGTGAATAACACGCGTTTTCGGACCTATGAAAGTTTTGAGTTTCGCAGCCGGGCCGACGAAAACGATTTTACCGCCGCGGATGGCGAGCGCTTGGGCGAGTTCCGGTCTAGCGGCGGCGGCCGAGGACCCCGCGGCCGAAGACCCAGCAGCCGGTGGCCCCGCAGCGGTATAAATGCGCGCGTCGGTGAGCACCTCGTCGGCGGGTTCGGAACTTGCCGATTGAGCGGTTTGTACAAAGCTTAAGGCTGCCCACAAGCTGGCTGTGGCGATGATGGATTTGGGTGAGTGCATAGTCACTTTGAATTCGTCCTACTTGTACCGATAAGTTGCGGTTAACCCAATTGTTCGCGGCCGCACACCGCGTGCAAAATATTGCTGGTCAAATGAGGCGGCTATATCGCGCGAAATGAACAATTGTGAATGCGCGTCGGTCACATTATTCGCAAAAAAAGAAACATCGAAGCCGTCCCAACGAAGGCCCCCTCTGACGTTCAAGTTTTTGGTTACCGGCAAGCCGGGAACCGTGGTGTCGTTTAAGCCGTTGCTAACATCTTGTCCAGAGAGCAGCGCGGTTTGCGCGGTCTGGTATTGCCAATCACCCCTTACATAAGGCGCGCGTTTTCGCCATTCCAAAAATACATATTCAGCGGAGCCGACAAATGACCATGGCGCGCCTAACAAACGATTACCTTTGCTGACAATGGGTGCGAAGTCCTTGGCTGACACAGGATCAATACAGCGAGTACCGGAGAATTGCAGCACGCCAGCGCACGAGCTCTTGGTGAATTTAGCGTCAGTGTAGGCAATGGTGATACCCAAGGTGAGCGGCTCGACGGGGCGATACTGTACGTCGATATCGCCGCCACGACTTTGCACTTCGCCTAAATTAGCCACGAACTGCTCGCCGCAGCTGGGTAAGTAGACATTCTGCTGAATATTTTTCCAATTGATGACAAACAGGCTGGAATCGATCTGCAGGCGGTGATCAAAGAACGAGTTCTTGCCCCCCAGTTCATAGCTCCACAAACTATCTGACGAATAAGTACCCGGAACACGGCGATTTCCATCTGCACCCAACGGCACGCCGATGCTGCCTAAATCCCCGTTGCAAATGGTACCCACTCCGACATTGACACCGCCGACGCGATAACCTTTTGACGCACTGAGATAAAACAGGTTGTCATGATCCGGCTGCCAGGCAAAAACCGCTTTCGGGGTTACCGGTTTTTCTGATCCAGATTTGCGGAATTCAATCGTCGGACCACCGGTAAAGGCGCCGCCAGATACGCTGGTACCCGCGTATCTAACATTGGATCCGCGCAGGCCCACAGTAAGCTTTAAGGTGTCGTTAAATTTAAAGGTGGCTTCGCCAAAAATAGCGGTCTGGTTATCAACTACACGGTTGATAGGACCGTCGAATAGCAAACCGCCCGGACAGGCAAGCCCCAGTGTATCGGCACACAGTGTCGTGCTTGGCCCCACACCCGGAAACTGAATTTTATAGGGTGCTGGCAGTGCCGTATATTCGGAATCAATCGTTGGATCAATGATCTGCTCAACGACATTTTCGTTCATGTGCGCAAAGAACAACCCCGCGGTCCAGACGACTGATGCACCAGAGTCTTTCGACGCGAGCCGCATTTCCTGGTAGAAATTACTCTGTTTGTCGCGAAACGGCGCATAGCCAATTGAACTCCCCGTCGTCGGGTATGGATTTGCTGCAAATGACGCGCGCAAATACTGTGTGTAGTCGGAAGTGGAATGCTGGTCGCGGGAATAATAGGAAGTATTAGAGGTGAGTTGTGCAAAACCCAAATTCCAATCCACTTTTACGGCAGCAAGCCAGAATGGGTCTGTACTCGGATTGGCAAGACGATTACCGTCTCGGAATATGCCGGAGCTCGGATCGGATAAGTTTGGCCAATAGACCGCTGTATCGTTTATATGGAGTTCCTGATAGTAAATAGACGGACTAATACTAATATCATCATTCACCGCCCATTTTAGCTCCGCACGCAACGAGGTTGTTTGTTGCCAGTTTGCACTGGATTCAACCGTGTTAGTGTAAATAGGAGGCGTAAGGGAGTCGGTGGCTGGGGCGGCTGTCGCCCGTGAGTAGGCGACTCTATCAACGTATCCTCCATCGCGTCGAAATGATGCGCTGACACGAAATCCAAGCACGTTATCGATGAGCGGCCCACCGAAGGCTGCGCCGAATTCGTAACTCGCGCTGCCTTTGCGAGTCGTGCCAAGCTCAGATCGAAGGTACGCAGAATTTTTTTCGAGATCCGGCGAGGGTGTGATAAATCGGACGACTCCGCCTTCGGCACCCGCGCCAAACAAGGTGCCTTGGGGACCCCGCAGAACTTCGACTCGATCGAGGTCAAACAGCGCCGGAAATGCATTTACCGCACCGAAACCAATATGCCGACTTTGGATCGGGGTATCACCCACATAAATTCCAGTCGTTGAGGCGCCAGCGGACGAGTCTATGCCGCGTATGTTGATATCCGAGGCCTCGTCATTGTAGTTCGCCGATGATCCGGTTCCATTGCGCGAAAAAGCCACGCCGGGTGTCAAACGGGTCACATCGTCGATGCTGCGCAGTCCCTCTGAATCAAGCTTGTCTTGGCTGAATGCGCTGACACTGATCGGAACGTCCTGTAGTCGCTCACTGCGTCGAGTGGCAGTGACCACGACTTCTTCAAGCGCGCTGCTCGAGGTTTCACTGCTAGTTGCCGCTCCTCGAGAGGTGAGCGGCCAAATTACCTGACAAGCCAAGATGCACGCTAAACACGAATGGTTTAATTTCCAATTCACAACGCACCCCTTACTCACTTAATTTTATAAAGCCTCGCGTCGGAGTATATCGCAACCGTGGCAAAGCACGACCGCGTCTAGTCACCCAGACCTAAGGGTGCTTAATTTCCCAAACCATATTTACATCCGCCGCTTGTGGATTTGAAATCGAGAATGCAATGCCATTCACTTGGTTAGAGCCGGACGATACGGCCTTATCCAGTAAATCACCGAGTGTCTGATCTTGCGCACAGTGACGCTCACATTGTTGCTGGCATCGTAGCCGGTGACTTGGGTCGTTTGGCCATTGGTCTGGCCGTAGTCGTAGCGGGGTGCGACACTGAAGTTGGAGGTCATAATGTCTTTAGCGGCCACGTTGGCGGCTTTCAGAGTGGCCATTAATTTAGGCTTATTCCCTTGAAGAAAGCCACCAAAGTACCCTCAATTGAACCGCACACCAGGCATTATCATAAAACATAGTGTTGATTTATGATTATGATTGAATGTCTGGTACACAGGAAAGCCAATGACGTTGCACGACGATAATAGGCGCCCCTACCTTGCGGCTACCTTGGGCCTTTTGGCGCTAGCTGCTGGCTTGCAAAGTTCAGCCCACAATGTCGAGGCGCGCTACATAGAACCCATTCCTTGGCATAAGGAACACTTCTCGCGGGTGATTGCCTTGGGCTACTCCATGCTTGGTTTGGATCTGGACGTGAGCCACGCCAAGATGACGACCCTTGGCCAGCGCTCCTGTGTGGTTGGCAACATGCTGGGTTTCGATGTAGATGATCGCTATGCTTTTGATATCGACGAGCCCGTCGATGTGACTCTCACCTATGCGCCCGCACTCACTACCGGCCCTTTCGAGGTCGTATGGGACAAGAACGGCGGACTCGGTCAGGGAGAACTTAAGATTGAGCCTAAGCCCGGTGCCCCCTTTCGCAGCGTTACGGTGACGCTAGACCGCGCGCGCTTCGCAGGACTGGGCACACAGAAAATAGACTTGGCAGTGGGAAGCCCGAGCGGACAGCTCGCACTTTGTGATATCGCGATCGCGCGGAGCGGGAAAACCAAGCCTAAAAGCGCTCTCGGTAAAGTGCGGATTGAGATCCGCGATTCAGTGTCCGGGGCACCTCTTCCCGCACGAGTGGGTTTGTACGACGCGACAGGCCGCGCCCCGCTGCCTTCCGACGATGCGCTTTTGGTGGAGCGCTTCGCCGATAAGGTTCGGCTTCTGCCCATCGATCCGCGTGCGTTTTGGCCGTCCCACAATCGGCTCGGGTTCTACGTCACCCAAGACTACGACGCTGAGGTGCCCGCTGGAACTTACGAAATAGCCGCCACCCACGGCCCAGAGTTTCGCGCGGATCACCAAAATATCGAGATTCTTCCGGACCAAACCACCCGCGTCAGCATTCGGCTGCGACGCTATGTGGATTTACCGCAGCAAGGATGGTTTTCCGGCGATGACCATATTCATCTGGCACGCGATAACGCGCGCGACCCGGGGGTTTGGGCGCAAGTGGCGGCCGAAGATGTCCACTTAGGGAATCTGCTGCAAATGGGCAATATTTCCGGCACGTATTTTGAGCAACCGGCCTGGGGAAAGGCCGGTCAATTTCAACAGGATGGCTATGCAGTGGTCTCGGGCCAAGAAGATCCCAGAACTGGTCAGCTCGGTCACACCATTCATCACAACCTGCAAAAACCCATTCATCTCTCTCAAGACAGTTATTTTCTCTACAGCCACGCATTTGATGAAACACACCGCCAAGGCGGCCTGACCGGCTACGCGCACTTGAACGCGCCTTGGTTTAATGTGGTCCGCGGATTGGCGCTGGACGTGCCTTTGAGGGCAGTCGATTTTGTGGAGATACTACAAGCCGGCAAGCTGCTGACCGACGATTGGTACGATTTCCTAAACTTAGGCTTCAAGCTCATTCCTTCTGCAGGTTCCGATTTCCCGTACACGGATCTGCCAGGAGTTGTGCGCACCTATGTAAAAACGGCAGCGGATGGGAGTGCGGATGCTTGGTTCGCGTCGTTTCGCCAAGGCCATGCCTATGTTACCAATGGCCCGTTCCTGAACTTTACGGTCAACGGACAGCAAATGGGCGAGGAACTTCACGTGGCTCGGGGTGCCCCATTGGACATTCTCGCCAGCGCCCAGCTCAACCCGGATGTTGATACGCTGGATCGGCTGGAACTCGTGGTGCAGGGAGACGTAGTAGCGACTGAAACCGCACGCGGCCAAGACCATGTCCAATTGCATACTCATCTGACCACCGATCACAGCCTGTGGATTGCCGTGCGAGCCTACGGGGGTCGTCACGAAGAATGGAATATGACGGTGGCGCATAGCACGCCGATATACGTGGTGGTGGGCGATCAGCCAACCTTAAAAAAACAAGGTCTCGCGCAACGCGTCGAGAAGGTGCGGAAACATTTGCATGAAATACTCACCGCACCCCTGATACCCTCCGAAGATCTGGAAGCATTCGAAACTGAAAAAATAATGCTTGAACAATGGCCGAAACAACGTCGCATGCTAGAGCCGCGCGTGCAAAAAGCGGACGCCGTGTACCAACAGATTTTGGATAAAGCGCTAGCTTCGCGCTAGGGCCAAGCGAGACCTATGCACAAGTCCTTCCCCAGCCTTTCCCGATTCCCCAGCCTTTCCCGACGAGAATTTATAAAATTCCCCGTGGCCGCATCCGCGATCGCGCTGCTGCAACCGCAAGCCTTCGCGCAAGCTCAGTCGGAGCTCGTGATTCGCAATGCCCGCATCTACACCGTAGACAAAGCGCGTCCTTGGGCAGAGGCAGTGGTGATCAAGGGTGATCGAATCCTCTGGGTGGGCAGCGACCAGGAAGTGCCCCGAATTGCCTCAGCTAATGCCCGGACCATCGATGCCGGTGGGCGTCTGATTTTGCCGGGGTTCATTGACAGCCACAATCACATTGATTCCGGTTCCGACCCCGACGCGCTGCTCATCGGCGATAGCAAATCACTCGCGGAGATTCAGGAGAAGGTCAGAACATTTTCCAAAGTACGACCTGATTTAAAGTGGATCATTGCGAACGGTTGGAATTACTCAATCTTTCCTCGCGGCACCCTACCCAGCAGCCGCGACCTCGACGGCCTGACCGGAGGCCGACCCGCTTTTCTGGTTGCCTACGACTCCCATACCATCTGGCTCAACCCAGAAGCCATTCGCGAATTGGGCATATCGAAAAGCACCACCACAGCGGATGTACAAAAAGATCCCAAAACGGGTGAGCCGACCGGCATTCTTATCGGCCTTTCCAGCGGCATCTCTGAAGGCTGGCTCACGCATCTGCCGGTCCGAACCCGGCAGCAGGAGTACCAGAGTTTCATGACCAACCTTGCCATGGCAGCGGGGTTCGGTATTACCACGGTGATCGAGCCACAATGTACTTTGCAGCGCCTGCAAATGTATAACGACGCGCGTCGGCGTGGTGACATCCCTTTGCGCATGCAGGTGGCGCTCTACCACCGCCAGCACACACCCGCCGCAGAAATCGATCAGTACAACACTGCACGCCGAAAATTTCATAACGATGACACGCTGCGCATCTCAGCAGTGAAGCTCTACAGCGATGACGTCGTCGAGCCGCACACCGCAGCTATGCTGGCGCCCTACACCGATCGCCCCGACACTCAAGGAGCGACTCTTTGGACTCCGCAAGACATGAATCACATAGTCGCCAAAATCGACAAGCTAAAGTTTCAGTGCTTCATCCATGCGACGGGTGATCGAGGAATTCGTACCGCGCTCGATGCCTTCGAGCACGCGCGGCGCGTCAATGGTGTGCGCGACAGCCGACATCAGATCGTTCACGTGGAATGCCTGTCTCCCCAAGATGTTTCGCGTTTTAGCGAATTGGGTGTGGTGGCTTGTATGCAGCCGCGGCATTGTGCTCCGGACATCACGGGCCAGTGGGCAGCAGCGGTGGGACCCGAGCGTTCGAAATTGGCATGGCCCTTCCGCAGTCTTTATAATTCTGGCGCCACACTAGCTTTTTCCAGCGACTGGGACGTGGCCGAAATGGATCCTCTGGTGGGCATTTATACTGCGCTGACTCGCAAGGGACTCGACGGAAGTCCCGAGAAAGGTTGGATTGCCGATCAAACCATTGATCTGGAAACGGCTATTCGCGCGTACACCCTCAACGGCGCTTATGCGAACTTTACAGAAGTGAACCGCGGTTCAATCACGCCTGGAAAATATGCCGATCTGATCGTGATGTCGGACGACCTATTCACAATGCCAGCCGATCACGTCAAAGATACGCATGTGCTTCTGACACTACTGGGGGGACGCGAAGTGCATCGCGCTCCAGATGCGAAATTTTTCTAACGCGTAAGGAACGGCCACAATAAAACCGTTGATGTTGTGACTCCACTGTTTCGCAGGTCGATTCGTTGGTTGCTTGCGACGAGGCGCCGCGAATGTTATTAGTAATGACGCCAAGCGACGGAAATACCCATGGTGCGAGGTCGATTGGTAAAAATTCGCGAGCGTGTGGACGAGTCATAGTTGTCGGAGGTAAATCGGGACAAGGCGGCCTGATTTTTCATTACATTGTTGACGAACAAATTGGCTTCCCACTGCTCGTGGACTATTCCAACTCGTAGGTCGAGTAAGGTGTAGGCCCGCTGGAAAGTCGCAGGATCTGTACGCTCGAAGTCGGGATAGGATTGAGACACATAGTGAGCATCAGCCCGCAAAAATCCGTGGTAACGGGGCGCGAGATCGAAGGTATATTTTGCCATTGCATTACCATTCCAGCGCGGGACATTCTCGAGTTGTTGTCCCTTAATACCATTGAGCGAAGGCGCGTCTACCGCTAACACCGCCTTAGTGTAACCCGCACCCGCACCGAGTTGAATGTGCTCATTTACCTTGCTCTCTATTTCAAGCTCGGCACCGTGCACCACGGCCTTACCGGCATTCTCGGTGATTTGGTACGAGCACGGCAGGGTGCGACCTTGCTGGATTTCATTCCAATGAATGTAATACGCAGCAGCATTGACAGTCATCGCACCACCGAACCAACCGCTCTTGGCGCCGGCCTCGTAACTCCACAGGCTGTCCGGTCCATACGGACCATAGTCTTGGCCGCACCCCTTCTGCGCCAAGTTGCTGGTGTTAACGCCGCCGGGGCGCACGCCGCGCGACACCGCGGTGTAGTAGAGCTGATCTTGGGTCGCCTGATAAGAAATCTCGGCCTTAGGATTGTAGCCAACATCCTTCGCCGATCCTGCCGACACGCTGGGACCCCCATTACTGAGCCCGCCCTCATTGCGTACGGTTGTGTACTGAAGTTCATACCAACGAAGGCCGGCGGTTGCTCGCAACTTGTCGGTCAGCTGGTAATTCAATTCGGTGAATACTGCGGATTGCTTCGGGGAGTAATCGCCCTGCTGAGAATAATTCGTATTGTCTAATGGACCCGGTCCGAACAAAGCGATCGACGTGGGTGAGTTGCGAAACAGCGCGTCATAGTTCGGAATGACGTAGTTAACGGAGTAGTGGCGATTGCTATTGTTAAAGTAAGCACCTAACACGCCGCTTAAAGGGGATCCCGATGGCGAAAATGCGAATCTTAATTCTTGGCTGAATTCGCGCGTGGTGACCGTAGGGGCGTAAGCGTTTGCCACGAATTGTCCCTGTGGAATGTTGACTTCCAGCGCTTCAGTCTCATCGTCGGGGGTTGTTTCCTGGCGGCGCATGTACGAAGTAGTCGACAGTAGAGTGCCAAAGCCGAGATTGTAGTTCACGGTTAGATTGCTAAGCACGAAGCGATCGGTGTAGGCTTCGGACACATTAAAAGGGCGACGCTGCAACAGCGGGCCGCCCGATTGCCCGGTCGGTACATCGTAGTTACTGGGGGCTCCCGCTCGCAGATCCTGAATCCAAACAGATGGCGTGAAGGTCAATGCTTCAGTCACGGCAATTTTCAAGATCGTCCGCAGACTGTAGCGTTTTTCGGTGTTGACGTTGCGAATCACCGCACTCGGTAGGGATGGCGAGATGGGGTACGTGGGATCGCCTGGCGCTGTCGCCGGGTTGGGCGCCCAGACACCAATTTGGCGATCAATGAATCCGCTGTAATCCTTGTAGGTTGCCACCACCCGTAACGCCGCGCGTTCTGCAATCAGTGGGACATTCAGCATGCCGTCAAAGCGAAAATTACCACCGCCATGATTGGTATCAGAGCCCTCGGTTTTTATTGCAGCCTCGATTTTAGACAGATTCGGCTGGTTAGTAATCAATCGTACCGTTCCACCCATGGAACTTGCGCCATACAGAGTGCCTTGTGGTCCGCGCAGGACTTCGATACGAGCCAAGTCGAACAGATCGACATCTATGCTGGCGTTAGCCCCATCACCCCCCGACGGTAGGATCGGTGTTTCATCAACGTACAGGCCGGTAGTCGGCGCGTTGCCGCCAATCGAGGCGATACCGCGAATCGAATAGCTACTACGCCCGGGACCTGCGGAGTTCAGCGTCACTCCCGGGATGCGTGCGGCTAAGGAGGAGAAATCCTGTACGCCAGTCTCAGCAAGCGCCGCGGAGGTAAATGCCACGACACTTAAGGGTACCTTTTGTAGGCTCTCGCTGCGTTTTTCTGCCGTCACCACGATATCCTCCAGCGCATACGGAGTAGCGGCAGTCGAAACGGGCGTCACTTGTTGAGCGAGCACCCATGAGCTGGTAAAAAATAACGCGAGTGACGAAGCTACGACGCATTTGCTGGGGTTTCGGGTACTTAGCCTCATCTGCACGACCTCGCCAGGAACTAGTTGTTTGGGTGAATATAATGAATATAGGGGCGCAGCGCCAGCGATGAGTAATGCGCCCTACAACGCGCGAGGTGCGCGCGATCGCTGCTAGGCGCCGCGTTCCAACCCACGTATTGCGTCCAGCAACTCAAGCACCTCGAGTCGTTGGGTAACGTAGGACGTGACTAAGCGGATGGCAACATTGCGCGTCGCGCACAGCGGCCATCGATAAAAACCAAATCCCCGCGTTTCCAAGGCGCTCACCCAGGCCTCCGGCATAGACACGAATAATTCGTTGGCATCGACCGCCTGCAAAAGCACCACTTGACTGATTTGCTGCAACCCGTCCGCCAAAGCTGTAGCCATAGCATTCGCGTGCGCAGCATTGCGCAACCATAAACCCTCATCCAAGTAGGCCAGCAATTGCGCGCTGACGAACCGCATCTTGGACCATAAATGACCCGCGCGCTTGCGGCGTCGATCAAAATCAAACGCGCGCTGCGCATCGAAAAAAATAACTGCTTCAGCACACAGGGCGCCATTCTTGGTGGCGCCCAAGGACAACACATCAATACCGTTTTTCCAGGTCGCTTCAGCCGGCGTGCACCCTAAATGCACCAAGGCATTGGCAAACCGGGCACCATCCATATGCATCGGTAGCCCATGTCTTACCGCCACCGCGCCAATCGCCGCGACCTCATCCAATTGATACACAGTGCCCCACTCGGTGGCCTGCGAAAGGCTTACCGCCGCCGGCTTGACGTGATGCACACCCATGTCCTCGGCGAACGCGACGGCACTCGATATTTGTTCCGGCCTAATCTTACCGTCGGTAGTTGGCAGTCCGATGAGTTTGGCGCCACCGGTGAAAAACTCCGGCGCGCCACCTTCGTCGGTCATAATGTGCGCCGCTGCGTCGCAGTACACTGTGCCGTAGGGTGGCGCAATTTGCGACAGCGCCAAGGCATTGGCCGCAGTACCGGTTGTGACCGGAAATATCGCCACCTGGCGTTCGAATACTTTGCTTGCCACCGAGGCCAGCGACTCGCTCAATGCATCGCCGCCATAGGACGGCATCGAGCCCTGGTTGGCCGCATTAATCGCTGTCATGATGTCGCCACACACCGGCGTGACATTGTCGCTTTTAAAATTTCCGCTCACAGTGACTCACACATGTGCAGAGTGTATAAGATGATCGAGCCCCTGTGACAGTGATGTGCTAAGTTATTTGCACATCATGAAGAAGAAAATTCTGATCGTTGAAGATGAGCCCGCGATTGCCGATACCTTAGAGTATGTGCTGCGGACAGAAGGGTTTGAGACTGTTTGCGTAACACTGGCCCAACAAGCATTGCGAACGCTCGCCGCCGAGGATATCGCGCTGGTCATTCTCGACATTGGCCTACCCGACCAAAGCGGGTTTGATGTATGTCGCGAGCTGCGGCGCACCTCGGACATTCCCGTTATATTCCTGACGGCCCGCTCGGAAGAAGTCGACCGCATCGTGGGCCTCGAACTCGGCGCCGACGATTACGTCGCCAAACCATTCAGCCCTAGAGAGGTAGCTTCGCGCGTTCGCGCTATTCTACGCCGCACGACGCCGCTTTCACCGCGATCGGCCACTGCTCCACCAGTGGCAATATCGACCACAGCGCCCGGCGCGCAATCGCTATTTGAGATTGACGCCGCCGGGAATCGAATTTCATATGCCGGAATCAGGTTAACTCTGACTCGCTACGAATACGGCTTGCTTGGCGCTCTGCTACAACGCCCCGGACGCGTACTCAGCCGATCACAACTAATGGAAATAGTTTGGCACGACGCCGAGGACAGTTTGGATCGCACCGTGGACGCGCACATCAAGACCTTACGCGCCAAGCTACGCGCAATACAGGGCGACCCCATCGAAACTCACCGTGGCCTTGGCTACAGTATCCGCGATAAAACGCCGTGAACATTGCAATTCGGCTTTTCTTAGGTTTTTTTCTAATCGTCGGGCTAGCGGCGTGGTTCATTTTAAATATTGCATTGGGAGAAATCGAACCGGGTGTTAGGCAGGCCGCAGAGGACACAATGGTTGACATGGCCAATCTTTTAGCCGAGCAGGTCGACGATGTGACGGCCGGTGATGTTGCGCATGGACGATTTTCAAAAGCGGTGCAATCTGCTCTGCAACGCTCACCGCGCGCATCTATCTACGGCGTCGACAAAGAAGAACTCGATCTTCGTATTTACATGACCGATGCAAGTGGAATTGTTGTCTATGATTCCGAAGATATCGCGGTAGGTGCTGATTACAGTCATTGGCGCGATGTCGAGCGCGTTCTGCACGGTGAGTACGGGGCGCGTAGCACCCGCGAAGACCCAACCGACCCTGGGTCTTCCTTCATGTACGTCGCAGCGCCGGTAATGCGCACCGGTAGGCTTGTCGGTGTCATTACGGTCGCCAAACCGATGGCAAGTCTTACACCCTATACAAAACAAGCACAGCTCAAGGTGCAACGCGCCGGCATTGCTCTGCTGACGGTGTCTACGCTCATCGGCCTGCTGTTCACCGGGTGGCTTACTTGGTCGCTTAATCGCCTGCGCGACTATGCCAGAGCGATCGCCGAGGGACACAAGGCAACCGCACCCACGACGGGTGGTCGGCAACTGTCCGAATTAGCAAAGGCACTGGCGCTCATGCGCGATCGACTGGACGGCAAACAATACGTCGAGAATTACGTGCAAAGCCTCACCCACGAGATCAAAAGTCCTTTGACAGCCGTGCGCGCAGCAGCCGAATTGTTGCACGAGAATCCCAACGCCGAGGATCGGCAGCGTTTTATCCACAATATCAGCGAGCAAACCGAGCGAATGCAACAAATTGTCGAGCGCTTATTATTGCTCGCGCGCATCGAACAACTGCAACTGCCTGAGGAGGCCAGCGATGTCGCGCTCGTCGATTTGGTGCGCACCAGTCTGACCAACTACGGCAGTCGGCTCGCCGAGCGCCGCCTTACGCCGCATATCGATTGCCAGGACAATAGTAGAGTCGTAGGCGATTCGTTTCTTCTGCAACAGGCCGTCGACAACCTGATCGATAATGCTATTGATTTCTCTCCTGACGGATCGCCAATCGTGATCGCATTAACAACCGATGATAAAAATAGTACGCTCTCCGTGCGCGACTGCGGCCCTGGAGCACCCGCTTTTGCCGTCGCCCATATCTTTGAGCGTTTCTATTCGCTGGCGCGCCCACTTACCGGCAAGAAAGGTACCGGGCTTGGACTTGCGTTCGTGCGCGAGGTGGCCAAAATTCATGGCGGTACGGTGACTTTTAATAACGTCGCCAGTGGTGGTGCCTTGGTACAAATGACGGTCTCGCGCAACGCGACTCGTTGACTTCACAGGGGCTTCATCCGGCCTTCATCGGCACTTCATCGAGTCCCGCTAGGCTTTGCCCTGGATCAAACATCGGAGTTCGTCGTGCAGAATAAACTGATCGTAAAACTAGCTACTATCGTTGGAGTTTCAATTGCGCTGCTAATTCCACTGTTTCTTATAGGCGGCCAAATTTCAGTTCGGAGCGCGCATCAGAGCGAGGTATTACAGGAGATCTCCGCTTCGGCGGCCAGCGCTCAAATTCTTTTAGGCCCGCTTTGCGTAGTGCGTTATCACGAACTCATCGAGCACGTCGAAAAAGATTCGATCACTCATCAGGAGACAATACATCGCGAAAGTACCGAAGGCTACCTCGTGCTTCCACCCAAAACGCTGGATATCCGTGGGGAGGCGCGCGTCGAGACTCGAAGCCGCGGCATCTATCACGCACGCCTATATCATTCGGCGCTACAAATATCGGGTGAAGTGGTGATTAAGCCTGGTATCGATTTTGCTCCTCAGCGCAGGATTCTGGACGCACAAGCCTTTTTGGTGGTCGGCATATCCGACCTCCGAGGCATATCTAATGATCCTACGATTTCCCTCAACGGAGAAGAGCGGCATTTTAACACCGGAACCCTTGGCATCGGCCCACGATCGGGAGTGCAGCTGAGCTTAGGCCTCGTAGACATAGCAAAGGGTAATCACTTCTCGTTTGCCTTCCCACTGAATATTATGGGTTCGGATCGCCTCTCCATCGCGGCGGCGGGCGATCAGACCACCGTTGCACTCAAATCGGATTGGCCGCACCCAAGTTTTCAAGGTCGATTTCTACCTAACACGCGCAGCGTCAGCGAGCATGGCTTCGAAGCCCGGTGGCAAATTTCCGCGCTGGCACGCAGCTTTGAGCGAGTGATCGATAGCAATATCGGCGCGAACGGCGCGACAACCTCGGAAACGCTAGAAATCGGCTTCCTTGAACCCGTCAATATCTACCTCATGTCCGCGCGCGCGGTGAATTATGGAATCCTTTTTGTTGTACTGATATTCGCTGCTTTCTTTTTAACAGAGATACTGCGACGCCTGAGAATTCATCCTCTTCAGTACTTACTCGTAGGTCTTGCCCTTGCGATTTTTTTCTTATTGTTGACAGCCCTTTCCGAGCATGTTTCCTTCGGACTGGCCTACGGCATTTCAGCCGGTGCTTGTGTCGCATTGATTGGGATCTATCTGGTCGGCGCGCTGGGCCAGCGCATCTTAGCGCGTTACTTCACCGTCGGTATTGGTCTACTGTACGCTGTGCTGTACGGGGTATTATTGTCGGAAGATAACGCCCTGCTAATGGGATCGATCATTCTTTTCGCCGCGCTAGGACTGACCATGTTGGCCACTCGTAGGCTCGATTGGTACGGCGTCGAGATGTCTGCCAATGCTAATTCACAATCAGACTCATTGTCGGAATAAGATCGGAATACCAATCATGCTTTCAGCACTATTTGACGGCTCACGCAGGTCACAGGACAACGCGACACGACTGTGGCACTTGAAGTACACTTTGAATGGACCTCCAACGCACTGCCACGAAACCCCTTGTTTTCAAGGTATTTCCTACCAAGGCAACAAATGGGACAGTCCGCGGCACGGTAAGTCGCGGTGACATGGGCGAGACGGCGGAGACGATTGCGATTGCCGAGGCGTTCGCTGCGGCCGCACCCGCTATTTAGATTCAATCGAGAAGTGGCGGCAAGGCAATGGCTTTAACATTCCCGCCGAATTTATAATTGCCGCAGCGGTGCGCAACACTTAGTAGCAATGTGGCGTTCGCCGCTATGGCGCTGCGCGCTGCGCAATAATGGTTTTCCCGTCAATTCGTCCGTTGAGCGATGCAATGGCGTTCGGCTTGCTGTCATCCCAAGTGATGGTCAACTCGCCAATCTGCGTAGCTTCGCGCAGCAAATCCAAAACCCCCACAATCGCACCAGTCTTTAAGTTCCAGGAAATTCGTCCTGACACGCTAAGATCTGTCGTCCAACGCGCCCGATCCAAGAAAATGTTATACCCGAGAGTGGTGGCAACATAGGTATATCCGCCCCCTCGCAAGGCGAGTGCAGTGTTGCCCAAGGCTACGGCAAAGCGGGCAACGGCATCGCCGGCTGTCTCGGCTGCCACTGAGGCAAGTTGCAACTCACGCACTCCGCCGGTATTTCTCGTGAGGGGCTGTGCGGGATCTACGCCAGAACTCAACAGCGGAAAATTTGATACCGCACGAATTGATCGTACCCGAGAGAGGCAGCGTGTGTCATCGACGTCTAAATCACGGTAAAAATGCCGCACTATTTTCGCAGCGCATTGCACAAGGTAACCGTCATAATTCGAATACCCCAGCGCAGTAACGTGTCCCTGGTTCGGCACGATAATTTGAGTCGCGTTCGGAAATTGACGTGCCGTCTGGCGACCATCTTCAGGCGATGTTACCGAATCGAATTCACCATTCAGAATCAACGTGGGAACCGCGGGAAATTTTACGTTAGGCGGAATTGACTGAGCCTGCGGATAGGCAGGACTGGTCGCGGGCCAATCCAAACACAAAGCCAACGGATTAATGTTGGCGCTCGAACCGAGCGCTTCATCAATTGTAAAGGGAGCAAAAAGAGTGGGACGTTGGTTCTTAGTCAGCTCAATAGACTCATCCAACTGCCGCCGGCGTGTCGTCAGCGGCGCGGAAAGATCAAAAAGCAACGGATAGTCGCTGCACGAGACTGCCGTAAAAAGGCCGGCGCTGTAGGTGCCCGGATCAAAAATCGAGGAAGTATTATATTCAGCCGCGAGCCGCAAAAGCGGTAGTGCATCACCGGCGCGAAACCAAACACGCGCAGCAGCATCGAGCTCACGGTACACCGTAGCGGCATACCCGCCATTCGAGATAAGCGCATAAAGCGTTGAGGGATCGAGAGTCACGGGTTGGAGTTGACCGTTGGCATCTGGAGCAATGCCGGTGATCGGATGCTGGCGCAGTGCTCTCACCAGCGCCGCGATTCGATCTGAGGGGCGTCCGCCCAGCTCATCGCATTCAGCCGTTCGTTCACAGGTCAGATCGATTCCCTGGATGGCAGTCGCATAGTCTGTCGGAAACCAAGGATCAGTGATGCGTACCGGATAGGTGCCATCGAAGACTAGACTGCGCACGCGGTTCGGGTAGCGTGCAGCAAACACCTGTCCAAAGAAGGTGCCATAGCTATCGCCATAGAAATCGACCGCATCTACGTCAAGCGCATCCAGTACAGCGACCACATCGGCAGCCGCTAGAGCGGTACCGTATAGGTCCGCTGTGCGTCCTAGCTGTCGTCCGCAGGCTTTAAGTGAAGACGGATCCGTCGAAGCAGCACCTTGCAGTGCGGGGCAGTCAATTGCTTCCGACACGCCCGTCCCCCGTTTATCGACAATCAGCACATCACGCCGGTTGCGCATCGGGGCAAAGAGGGCCAAGTAATTGTCCCGCGTGCCCGTCGAGGAATAACCAGGTCCGCCTTCCTGAGGCAAAAAGGTCCCCAGAGCGGGCTTGGAACTGTCTCGCCGCGGGTACCACTCGAAGCCGATGTTGATGGACCCGGAGACGGCGCCGGTCGGGTCAAGCGGGCGATCGATCGAACCGCAATATCCCAACGGGTTGGAGTTGCACTTGACCAACGTCAGTTTGCCGACGCTGAGTGTTGCTGTCGGCTTGGCCAGAATCGGCGTGCTGACCGCAACCATCGTCAATACTAAGACCCAATGCAAATAGTGCCTCATCGCATACTCCCCGCCGATTACGTTTCCCAGCGCCCATAACTCTATCCTAAAGCTGTGCCGTTGCGGTGCCGGGACATCGCCCACCGCCGACCGACCGCAATATCGAAGGGATTTGCGGCCGTTGCACTGCGCAAACTAAAAATGTCACTGAGTGAGGTGCGCGAACCCTTGGCAGTGATATACTTAATAATTACGTATATCTATGAGGGGCGCGCCGTGCAGGTTTCGAAATGGGGTAATAGCCTGGCGGTTCGCCTACCCGCAACAGTCGTAGAGGCGCTCGGGCTGAAAGAGGGCGATCAGATTGAGATTCAGGTAGCCGGCAAACAGTCGTTCGCAGTAGCTAAGGCGCCCGGTGTGCGTGAACTTTTGGCACGACTCCGAAAGTTTCGTGGTCGATTGCCCAAGACGTTCAAATTTGATCGTCTCGAAGCTAATGAGCGCCGCTGATACTTTCTTCGACACGAGTGTTCTTCTGTACCTGCTTTCAGCCGAAGCACCCAAAGCCGACCGAGTGGAACAACTATTGGCGGATCGCGGCACCATCAGCGTGCAGGTACTGAATGAATTTGCGGCCGTTGCACTGCGCAAACTAAAAATGTCACTGAGTGAGGTGCGCGCGATCCTCGACACCCTCCGCGCCGTGTGTAATGTAGAGCCCGTCACCGTGGCGACGCACGATCGCGGACTCGCAATTCACGAGCGCTACGGTTTCTCGCTCTACGACTCAATGCTGGTCGCAGCAGCACTCATTGGCGGAACTACGGTACTCTATTCGGAAGATTTACAGCACGGACAGCTCGTTGACGGCCAGTTGCGCGTTACCAATCCATTTGTCAATCTTTGAACGATCACAGAACGGCTGCTATCTAAACTGCAACCGCCACTGCGCGCGTCGCGAGGAATGGCGTAGCCTAGAGTCGTCGTTCTAGGAGCGGCGGCGCAGGCCGGCTGGGATGAATATAATGGCCAGCAATTCAAACATACCGTGCGCGGCCAATGCCATCAGCGCGGCGGGAATCGCGCCGGTGAGCACCGTGGGCACGTCGTTCAAGGCCAGTCCCGACACGATGAGAGCGCCATAACCCCCCGCGCCTACCAATGCCGCAAGCGTCGCCGTGCCGATACTGACGATGGTCGCCGTCTTGATGCCCGCCAATAGGGTTGGGCTTGCCAATGGCAGCACCACTCGAACAAGAACCTGCCACCGATTTAATCCGAAGGCGCGCGCATTTTCCATATGAATGGGATTGATGGACCGAATGCCCGTGAAGGTGTTTAGCACCACCGGCAGCAAGCTGTACAGACACAGCGCGACCAAGGCCGGTTGAGTGCCGACGCCAAACACTGGAATAAGAAAGCACAACAGTGCCAGCGAAGGAACGGTCTGGATCAACGCGCTCGACAACAAGATCGCCTGCCCAGCCGCACGAAAGCGTACGGCTGCCACCCCTGATGGGATGCCAACTAGCACCGAAAACAGCAGCGACACGCCGACCAGCCATAGATGTTCGCGAGTGCGTCGCAGTACTTTATTCGTCAAACTCTCGCTCTTCGGCACATCGCTGCCGAGAAACTGTGCGGCAATCTTCTCGAAACTAAACTTTTGAATATCAGCCATCGCGTTCATATCCCGCATAGCCCTTTCGCTGATCTTGCCTTCGAGTCCGAGCAAAGTCTGCCATTCGCTGGCGTGTTTTTCGACGAACGATTGTCTGGCCACCCAGACTGCCTGGTATTGCGGAAAGTAGTTGTGATCGTCCCTGAGCAAGCGAAGATTGAGTTTCTTGATTTTGGCATCTGTCGAATACACGTCGATCACATCAACCGCATTTTTCTCAATGGCCTGAAAACTTAAGGAATGCTCCATACGGTTGACATTTTGCGGATTGAACGTCAGATGATAGTTTCCCATCATGCCCGCAAATCCGTCCTGCCGGCCCATAAATTCGTAGCTGAATGCCGCCTTGAGGGTGGATTCGATGGCAATTAAATCGCCGATGGACTGCAAACCATGCTTTTGCGCGAACTCATCCCTCACCGCCAGAGCATAAGTGTCGTTAAAGCCCAGTGATCCGGAAATCGTCAGCCCCAGGGGCGACAGCGCCTGACGAATCTCATCCAGCGATTTTAAGTTAGGCTGTTTGAGTATCGCTTCAGCAAGGGTCCCGGAGTAATCCGGATACACATCGATGGCGCCGCTTTTCAGGGCCTCAAATAAAATTCCCGTGCTGCCCATGCCGAGTTTGCGGCTTACCGAAACGTGGGTGGCTTCCAGGGTCTGCGCCGCAATCTCGCCCAATATATAACCTTCAGTGAAAATCTTGCCGCCGACTACAATGTTGGCCGCCCCAGAGCTCATGGGAAACAGCCCGAACAGTAGCAAGACTGTGCATGCCCAGGGCCTCAATGGAACTCGCTCGCGTCTGGCAGGGTGCGCTGCGCATTGATAAACTCCGTGACAAACGGACTGGCAGGATTTAGCAGCAGATCGCGGTAAGTACCGGTCTGCATTATTCGCCCACCGTGCAGCATGGTGATGTGTTCAGCCAGATATACCGCCTCGCCGAGATCGTGGGTGACCAATAGCACCGTCTTATCGAGACGCTTAAAAATGGATTTTAGTTCCTGCTGTAAACTGCGGCGGATCAGTGGATCTAATGCGGCCATGGGTTCATCGAGCAACATCACGTCGGGATTCATCATCGCTGCACGCATGATCGATACACGCTGTTTCTGCCCACCGCTCATTTCATAGGGAAAACGCGCCAGAATCTCCTCGCCTAAGTCCACCAGCGTGCGCAGCTGCTCGACACGATCCTCGATCCGGGTGCGCTTCCAGCCCCGCAATTTTGCGATCAACGCGACATTGTTTTTGCCGCTAAGATGCGGAAAAAGACCACCATCTTGAGGAACATATCCGATGCGATCGGCCCATTCGATTTGTGTGAACGACAAGAGGGCTTGGTCATTGATCTTGACGTACCCCTTGTCGAAGGGAATCAAACCAAGGGTAATCCGCAGGAGCGTGGTTTTGCCCGACCCGCTTGAACCAATCAAGGCATGCGTGGCGCCCTTCGGAACCACGAGATTCACGTCGCAGAGGACCGCTCTATCCTCGAAGGTCTTAAAAATGTGCTGCAGTTCGAGCATGTCGGAGACTCTTAGCGTGTTCGCATTGTGCGCCGATGATCGCGATTTCGCCAGAAATCGCGGAAACGCCGTCAACCGCTGCTTATCGGCGCCTTTCCCGCTAGCACAGCCTTTACCATCCGATCAAGCGCCTCCATATTAGGCGGATCGCCGCCAGGTCGATCTGGCCGACGGTATGCAGTGTCAGTTGGAAGTTGGGGAGCCAGCCAGTGGTGTGCGGCTGCTTGGGCTGCTGGCGCCAGAGCTGCTCGCTCACTCCGGCGATGATCCCCCCGAATCTCGTCTCGATGTAACCCATTTCGCACAATCGATCAAAGCTGATCGTGTCCGCGGCGTACGCGTTGTCCTTCGCGATCACGACGACGAACGGGTCCGTGAATAGCTTCGCGGAGCACAGGAATTCGCCGATCATACATACCGCAGCGAGGCGAGCCTCGCCGCTCCGGATACCTCGCGGCAACCCATGGCGAAATTGACCGCGCCGCATGATGCAGTTTGCCGAACAATTCCTCGACAGTGGGATTGCGTCGCCGCTGACTACACAATTGAACTGGTCGCACGTCGTTGAGGTACGTCCGATCTCACTCTTATCTAGTATGCCCAAGCTCGCCAGCCGCCCCTGATTTGCAAGCAGCCGTTTGCGGCGATTCTCGATGGCCTCAGTTGCGGAGTGTGCAAGTGAGCCGTTGAAGGCATCTAAGTCTCCACGGACCCAGATAAGCTGCTGCTCGATCGCCTGGAGTGCGCGTTCTATTTCTGGCTTCAAATCCCGAGCCGCATCGTGGGGTGTATCCCAGGACAGAATCAAAGACTGATTTTCGATGACGCCGCGCGGAAACACTGAAGTAAACATGCTGGGTCGGCAATAGAATAACTCGCTGTCGCCGTCGAACGGGACCACCCGAATGCGTTGACCCGGTATGTAATAAGGCCCTCGGTGTACTTCCAAGAAAAATCGCTCTCTGTCCCTACTGACCTCGATGCGGCATTCGGATTCGTCTACGGTCCATGGGTCGCGCCGAAGATCGATAGGATTGATCCGGTATTTGTCGACGAGGTACGCCGCAAGATCAGCCGGTGCCGTATTGAGCAAGCGGTTGGGTTCCAAATTATCGACTTCGCGTTGTAGCGCTGCACGCGCCCCTTCGATGACTTCGCGCAATTCTCGGCTCGCGAACAGGTATCCGTCACCCTTGGCCGCTAAACGAAACATGTCGCCCCTCGACTATTCACGCAGCGTGACCCTCACGCGCTCGGGTACCATGTCTCGGATAAGGTATAAGCCGGGCTCTTGAGCACCCGATACACTTGCGCCTGGCGAAACTTCCAACACGACGTGCCGCGGCCCGGTGTATGAGGCCAGGCGGCTTGTCTCACCGATCTGCGGCAAGCGGGTGCCCAAGTACTCGAGATGATGGCCTGCAATGAGCTTATTAGCTTGCGCCTCGTCAGCGTGTATGACTTTCGTCAACGGTGCTTCATGCACCCCGGAGCGCACCAACAGTATCCGGACGCGTGGTCGACGCTCTACATAGCTACGAGCAACCGCCGAAATAAGTGAGGATGGCGGCGGTGAGTAACCGAGCCCGTCAACTCCGACAAGATTACGTTGAACAGCCGATAAGTTGTCGCTTGACCTTCAGCCGCGTGCTGAGCTAGTGCGTCGATCTGATCCGCAAGCCCCTGAATCATTCGCTGACGCTCGATTCGCCCAGCCGGACCGAGTAAGCCATCTCTGCGGCTGTAGACGCTCAAGGAACATCCTCCGTTCTGCTGCTTGTAGAAACTGACATGAATCCGACCAAGAGTTGCTTCGGATTCAGGAATGCACACAGCCCAAGGAAGCTGGGGGCCTGCGCGAGCCTCGACTCGACGCAGGATGTCGTCGAGATTGATAGCTTCTTTCCGGTGGGTCGCAATTCGCTCCGCATCATCTTCCACGATGGAAACGCTGTCAGGCCGTCAGGCCAAATGCCGCTCGTCTAATCTGCGCCAGGCGCGTAGCGCCGCCTCAGCCGGCCCAGAGACTTTTTCGCCCTCAGCACACCATCGGGTTACCGTGCGCGGCGAGATACCCAGAAGCTGCGCTGCCTCAGTCTGGGTCAGACCCAATGCTTGAATGTGCTCCTGAAGCTCTTGTGCTGACATCATTGCGCAAATTGCACCAGCCAAATTGTCTTGTGCCTATAGCCAAATGTGCCGAGGACTGCGCACAACTTATTGATTTTAATTAGATTGCGCGTGAAGACGATTACTAGTAGAATACGCACATTCTAGGAGATACGTACTATGCGCACAGACAACATCGTAACTGTCACCGCAGCCGAGTTTCATCGCAACATTGGGACGTACCAAGACATCGCGCTGACCAAGACAGTTACCATTACAAAGAATGGCCGGGAACGGACTGTCCTCATCTCCGCGGAAGAGTACGCACGGCTCAAGCGGCGAGACCGCCGAGTCATCTCGGCTGGGGAGCTCACGGATCGCCAAATCGCAGCGCTGCGGGAGACGAAGGTTCCGGATCAGCACGCTGACCTGGACCGCGAGATCAAAGACTGGAAGCCGTGAGGTTCCCCGAACCGTATGCCGGTCTGATCATTCGCTATTCCTATCTCTGGAAGCGGGAGTTCGACGCTGGACGCGAAGAAGGCACTAACGACCGCCCCTGCGCCATAGTCATGACCATCGTAGATGAGGACGGTGACAAGGACGTGCTGGTGCTGCCGGTCACGCACAGCCCACCGGCTGATCCCGCCGATGCGATTGAGATTCCGGCGACAACCAAGAGCCGGCTCGGGCTCGACGGCGAGCGATCTTGGATCGTGATTACGGAAGCGAATGAGTTCGTATGGCCTGGTCCGGATCTCCGAGCAGTTCCGGGCCGCGATGAATCAACGATCGCCTACGGTCCATTGCCACCACGTTTCTTCGCTCATGTGCGCGATAAATTTCTGGAGCGCGACCAGCGAGAGAAATCTGGGCGCGTGAAGCGCACTGAATAATCGTCCAACAGTCTCCAACATGGAGCACTCCGAAATCGACAGTGGACCGGCATACCCCGACTGCGCGAGCATAAATGAAATTGGTGCCCGGACTTTGTTGTGATGTAGAAGCCGCCGTTGCCAAGTTCGTAGTTAGGGGAATTTTTGACTGTGGCACCGGAAATGGGCGCTACAGCCGCTCCACGTCAGAGGGCGCGGCCGCTGTTGTGAATCGGCAAGCTGTTTGGACGCCGACCGGCGCCGCAACCTGTTGAGTCGACGGACACGGTTTCCAAAATCCCTGGTCCAAATTCAACGCCGATTCACACCCTCGACGACGGCGAGGCGGCAACGATTGCCTATGCCATGGAGCACTCTCTGGGCGTCATAATTGATGACGGTAAGTCCGCCCTTGCCTAGATCGGCTCGGTGTTGAAGGGTAGCATCGCCTCGAAGTCTTCGACGGTTTTGGCCCTCGGTAATTCAGCGAACAGGCGCGCAAGGGCCTGCGCGGCGGCAATGCCCTCGAACCGACGATAGCCGAGTAATTTGCGCACGACAGACCCGTTTTTTTGCTCAATGCAGGCCTGATCGTTCTTCCGATAGGGTTTCGAGCGCGTCAGTGGCACTGCGCGCCGAGAGTGACAACGACTACGGCAGTCATTATCGGCAGGCCGAAGCGATCATCGCCAAGCTCATGCATCAATACAACGAAGAGCGATTACGTGCGACCTTGGGTTACATGACGCCGGCAACCTGGCATCGTGGAGAACCGGAGGAAGTTCGAAACGAGCGTGCGCGGCGAATAGCGGCGGCCCGTGCGCATCGTAGAATGACCAACCCGCAGCGATTTATCGAGGCGGCCTAAGCAGTGAAAGTCTCTCTTTCTGGTTCAGGCATTTTGTCCGGCTTGACTTGAAGCGCGACAATGCCGCAGCTGGGCCTCTGTTTGTCGAAAATCTAAACGCAAGTATGACGTATATAGCAAGCATGGCGTTTATCCCTTATGATTAACCCCATGGGTCCTTTACCTCCCTTTGACCAAGACGGCCTCTTGCCGGCGGGCGATTACGAGCTGGACTTTCAGCAGCTGCGCGAATCGTTTCTGGTGACGGGCGCAGGCGGCGAGTCGGTGACGTGGGATGCCCCTTGGCGGGAACTCCTCGTCAACAATCTGCAAGTCATGACCGCGCAACTCTGGAACGTGGGCGTGACCGATGTTTTTGCAGATGGCTCCTTCGTCGAGGAGAAGGACCACCCGAACGACATTGACGGGTATTTCGTTTGTTCTCTACAGGCGTTGGCTAGTGGGGAACTCGCACGCAAGTTGAACTTGCTCGATCCACATAAGATTTGGACCTGGGACCCTCGATCCCGGCTGGCGTATCGGGGGTACCCGAAGAAGCAGCTTCCTATGTGGCACCGGTACCGAGTGGAGCTCTACCCGCATGTCGCAGGCTTCATGAGCGGCATTCGCGATTCCAACGGACACGAGCTGGAGTTTCCATCGGCCTTTCGCCAGTCGCGGCGTGACGGAAAGCCGCGCGGCATCATCAAGTTAAAACGAGGGGCATCGCCATGATTCGGAACGAAGCAGAGTACCAAGAGGCCGCTCAGCGGCTTGCTCAGGAATCTCTTCGGCTCGCCGAACATCGAGCCCGTCTCAAAGAGGCGGGTCTCGGCGACGACGAGATCAATCGCGTCATCGACCCGATTGAATCCTTCCATCTGCAGCTAAAGGAGGAAGTAGACGCTTATGAGCGGCTGAAGCGAGGGGAGTTCGCCGAGTTGGATGACCTGCGCGCCGTTGGACCTCTGCTCATCACGTCCCGTATCGCCCAAGGCATCTCCCAGCGTGAGCTCGCCCGTCGACTCGGCGTGCATGAATCCCAAGTGTCGCGCGATGAACGGAATGAGTACTTCGGAATTACCCTGGAGCGGGCGGCCAAAATCTTAGATACGCTCAACGTCCGATTGCACACCAAGATCGCGATCGAACCGCCGGCTCCGGTGGCGCAGGCCTCGTGACGCCGGGGAGTGCTAACCGACGTCACACTTGCACGCCGACCAGCGCGCCAAATCGTTGATTCACAATGTCTGACAAGTCCCAAAGCTGATGAATCGGTGACGCTGGTTCACACGTTGGGAGATTTCAGCGCATCCAGGAGATGCGTGTTATGGCCCCAGGGTAGCTGTGCAACAAGCTGTTGCACAATTGCCCCGTCCGGCCAGGCCTCGGCGAACGCACTCATATACTTGAGATTGTGTCGCCGCTGACTACACAGCAGTCCCGTGGCAGATGAATGGTCGCCTACTGTTTGAAATCGAACAGGCCTTTGATTTTATGTTGAAAATGTCTCATAAATGTCGTACATTGACAGCATGAGAGAGACGCTGAAAACTCAAGTATCGAATCGGATCGACCGCAAGCGCGGCGACGTGTTTCTGCGTGCGGATTTCGACGATCTCGGCGACTACGATCAGGTCGGTCGCGTACTGCGACAATTCGTCCGTCAGGGCAAGCTCCTGAGAATCGGATCGGGTCTCTATGCGCGTACACGGCCATCGACGTTGGATGGTACGCCGACCCCGGTCAAGGGTCTGCGCGCCCTTGCCGATGAAGCGCTTCGACGTCTCGGCATTCAGACCGCGCCAACGCGTCTTGAGCAAGACTATAGCGCCGGGAAAACTACACAGGTGCCTGCCGGCCGCCGCGTGGCCGTGAATAAGCGTGTCCGCCGCAAGATCGGCTTCAACGGTGTCCTCGTGAGTTTCGAGCGTGCTCGACCGTCGCCTCGTTGAGGATATCGCCAACAGGCTGCGTCCCGGCGGCGAGGGCCTGATTGAAAAGGACTGGCACGTCGTCCGCGCCATAAAGGCACTTGCGGCAATCGATCATGGCGATATGCGGCCGGCATTCTCGGGCGGAACATCTCTCTCGATAGGCTGGGGGCTAATCAAGCGATTTTCGGAAGACGTTGATTTCAAGGTTGCTGCACCAGCAAGTGCGACCGTTTCGAAAGCGCGCGCGCAGCGGAGCGCTTACCGAAAAAAAATTCTTTCAGCCCTCAGTGAAGTGGACTTCCAACTTATCGGAACGCCTCTCGTCCGCAATAGCAGTTCCTTCTTTGCGTAAGCGACCGGGTAAGTACGCCCTGCCGGAGTTGATCGAAGTCTGATGATATATCGACCGAGTTGAACTTCAGGAGATTGGCATGTTGACCTCAGAACAGCGGGCGACGATGAGTGCGATGTGGCGTGCGCATTGGGAGGGCTGGAAGGAGTCGGGCGAGTCAATGGCCGGCGTACGCGCGGCGGCAGGGATTTGATGCGGATGCGGCGTATCGGTGGAAGCGGATTTTACGTCGCGGCGGTGCGTGGATTGAGGATGCGCCGTTGACTTGCAAAGCGATGCCGCCGCCCCCGGCGGTGAAGTTTGCACGCGTGGCGTTGAACGATTCAGCGCGCCCGGCATCGATGTTGCTGCAGATTTCACTCTCCCATGGCCGGCGAGCGGAGCTCGATCTACAGGATGTGTCGCAGCACGGCGCGGTGATCGCAGCGCTCGAGCAGGCGGGGTGATCGTAACCGGTGTCAGGCCGGCGTATTGATTAGTTCGGTATACCGTGCAGGTCAGAGCGCAGCGGATTGTCGGCGAAATATTGTTTCCACAGACGCGGCGTGAGCTCGGCGACTCGGGACGCGGGGTGCTGTGCGACCCGTTGCAGTACGTCGACGAGATAGGTATACGGATCGACGCCGTGCAGCCGGCAGGTCACGATCAAGCTTTGAATGATGCCGACGTCGCGGGCGCCGAGTTCGGTCCAGCAAAAAAGCCATGAACGTCTGTTATAGAAATACTTCGAAAACAGACGCAACTGGTTATTCGCGGACACCGTGAAGGGAGCGAAGGCTAGTGCAGCCCTCTACAGCATCGTCTCCACTGCACGCGCCAATGGCCTCGAGCCCTACGCGTATCTGCGGCGCCTGTTCGCTGAATTACCGAAAGCCAAAACCGTCGAAGACTTCGAGGCGATGCTACCCTTCAACACCGCGCCAATCTAGGCAAGGGCGGACTTACCCAATCGCTTACTCCGATTCGTACTGTCAGGGGATGCTTACCTCCACGGGGCAAGGGCTGCATTCGATTTTCAATAGAGCCGCACGACGCCAATCCATGTCCTTAGAGAAGCATTGGCATTCCTCCATTCGATCGCATGCGTTGACGTTGCCGCGCTCCATATTAGATTCTTTTAACTTGGTGCCATCTCGGAATTTCAAGTACGACTCTTGGAGCTGTTCGGCACGCAAATTGACTGGTATTAGTTCATCAATCAATCCGGCCGCGTGGTATCGAAGAAGCGGAAAATATTTGCAGCAAATGTTTGCGAGCGACATCTGGGATTCGGGATTCTTAACTTGCACATTGGCTGGTAGCGTGGTGCTCCACGGATCGAGCTTCAGTATTTCGTCGCACGCGCTGTCCGTTTGGTGTTCTTTCGCGAGGTTATCTCGATCTCTTTTTTTTTTGCCTTTTTCCCTGGACAAGCGCTCGATAGCTTAGGGCTTCCAATATCTAATAGAAGTGAACGGATGGGCTCCCGCTCTTAGTTGTAATGATCTGAAAGATCGCCTCGCAGGGAACCATATGTTCATGCGAAAATCCCTTCAAGCTTGTCACTACTCCCAATTTTATGTGACCGTTAGGGTTTGCTTGTTGCTTGAGGATGCGATACGTCCTTTTCGTCACAAAATCCACTGTCCGCGCAAAATCCGCTGACTCACTGCTCCACCGTATCAACTTGCTCACAATGAACTTACGCTCGCTGCTCCCGTCCTTTGCACCACGAACTTTTTCGTTCAATTGCCACCATGTGTCTCTCGCCTCGGTTCGTAGCCATTCTAGAAGTTTGGCGTAGAAGGCAATCTGCGCCTTTCGGTCGAACAACTCCGATTCAACGGTCGCCGGATCGTCATCACCGCGAAATATTGCTTGGTGCGATGTGCGATTAGGATTGTTTTCGTCTCGAACTCCCTTGCAGAGGGACTTTCCTGTACGGAGTTTTTGGATGTCCTTTCGGTGAACACTCACCGCGCTAAGTCCTAGAGCCGGTAACATCGCGATCGAGCTCATCCATCCACAGCCGTTCACCAGCGATGATATTGATGACCGCCTGGTCGAATTCGTCCCGCTGGCTGATCGAAATGTCCGCCTCGACGGGAATGATTTTGGCATGGGGCGGCAGGCGCGTGACGTTGCTCATGTTATTTTCCCTTATTTTCCTCATATCTTGTCGTCGCCTCAAGGGGTCGTCCCTGCCCAAAACAGCTGCCCGCGACGGATGTGTATGTATGTGAGCTCCTCAATTTCTCATCTTGCCGGACGTAGCACTGGCCGCGCCAGCCCAAAGCAGCTGTCACGGTCGGCGCTTAGGACCTTTCGGAATAGCCTTCGTACGGTGATGGCTGTCGTTCGATTCCTAAAGCGTCCCCACCCGGTCGGGTGGTCGCTATCCGAGAAATCGTTTCAATATGGATTTCCACTTGCCTGCGCATACGCCTTCACAAAACATAACGTATTCACAAGCTTCATCTGCTCGATCGAATTGCATGGCGCCTCCAACAGCCGCGGATTCGCCACAACCAAGGCCAAGCACCGCGCCCGCGAAATGGCCACGTTGAGCCGATTGCGGCTATACAGGAACTCTAGACCCCTCGATACATCTTCCGCCGTCGATGTTGTCATCGAAACCAGTACCACGGCAGCCTGCTGACCCTGAAACTTATCGACAGTACCCACGCGCGCTCCCGCCGGCAACACCGACTTCAACAGATTGACCTGCATGTTATAGGGCGTCACTACTAAAATGTCCTCCGGGCCAATGGCTTGATTAATGGCGTCCCGGTTCGTCCACCGCTGACCTAAGAGACTGGTATACAGCTCGCTAATGCGAGCGCCCTCCGCCTCACTTTTCTGGCTGCAGTCCTCATGGACCACAGGAACCCAGCAGATGCCCGAATCCTTAAGCGCAGGGTCTGCACCGGCCGAGAGAACTAGGCCCTGCGCCGCATTGCTAGTTTCAGCGTGCAAGCGTCCTTCGTAGACCGCATCCGAAATGAATCGACACACATCCGGGTGCATGCGCCGAGTGACGGGTAAGAAAATGCCGCGGTCTGGCGGCACGGTCGCCATATCTCCCAAGACGAACTCCAGCGCCGATTGACCGGAGTCACCCGGATGAACCCCCTGAATGGGCTGCCCCAACTGCATCTGATCGCCAACGAGCACGATATTGCGAGCGCTGACGCCCATCGCCACGACATTCGCCAGAGATACCTGCCCCGCTTCATCAATAAACAGAGTATCCAGTGATTGGTCGAATTCAGGTCGCGCAAACATCCAGACCGTGCCGGCGATCAAATCATAACTACCAGTGCTGACCTCACTGTTCTCGAACAAATCGGCAATAATCGATCCGTTGGCTCGATGCTCCTCGTCTGAGCATTTCTTAGCCCCGCGAAACGGCACCCCTCGTTCCTTAGCCTCGCGTTCGACTTCCAAGAGTAGGTTGTTAATGGCTTTGTGCGAGTTCGATGCCACGCCCACGCGCCGTCCTTGCGACAGCAATTCCACGATCGCATGTGCCGACAGAAACGTCTTCCCGGTCCCCGGGGGGCCCTGCACCACCATATGGCTATGATCGAGCCGGATGATGGCAGAGACCGCACTCACGAGGATATCGTCCTCAGGAGGCACGATGGCCGCGCCCGGCTCGATTCCGGTCACGCGTGGTCGTTCACGCTTCAAAATGGAGCTGATCGCCGCATAGTCGCCACTGTTGGCGATCACGGAATCTGCATATCGATAAACGGCATCTCTGAGCACATCCGGGTCCAGCGGACCCTGCGGAATCAGCGAAAAGGCCTGCTCGTACGGTTCTGCCTTGTTTCCAATCTTGAGACAAATCCGTCCCTCGTCCTCGTCAATTGAGATGACTTCGCCCGCATCTTTCAGCGTCGCTGCCCGCTTCGGGCGAGTCCCAACCCGCATTTTGAAATCCTGCGGCGGAAAGAGGAATGTGTGCACCTGAGATCGTTTTACCGCGTAGGGGGGTGCGGACGGGTCACGACGCAGTCCCCCGATACATTCCCCATCCTCAATGAGATCTTCTTCAGGCAGTTCCTGGCGATGAAACATCGCCCAGAATGTCGGCTTGTTTTCACGACGATGAAATTCCAGCAGCTGCCCCACCAATTCTCGAAACGCCAATTCGCTCAGGGGCGCCTGGATGAGACTTTCGATCGTGCTTTTGGCACGTTTCTCCGCGTCGAGCCGCCGCGCAGTTCGTGCTGGGTCCTCGTCTTCTTGGGCCGCGCCGGTATACCAAGGCGTGCCACCGGGCCGCAGCGACAACAGCCAGTCGCGCAGTAGCAGGGTCGAGCGGCAGTCCGCCTCGTTATAATTCGAAATCTCCTGCAGTAGCTTAGGCTCCTGGAGCTGACGCCATTGCTCATAGACCACTACGCTCGCACCGGCGGATTGGACCTCGTCGCTGCGAGCTTCCATATAAAAGGTTTCGAGATTCTTGATCGAGTAACTCGGTTCCGATACCTGTATCCCCTCCCGCACAACCTTGTAGAGGTCCACGAGTTTGAAGGTACGCAGTAAGTGATCTACCTCGTTTTCCCGCGTCCCGTGCAGCATGGCCAGCCGCTTGAGGGCACTCTCTTCATAACTCGCATAGTGATAGACATGCGCGTCCGGGAACGCCGCAAGCTGAGCAGTGATAAAATCCATCGCCTGCTCAAAGGCGTGTTTCTCCTCCGCTCGGGTATGTCCCCAGAATGGCACGAATATCTGCTTGCCTGCGACCATGTGCACAAACCCAAACAGGTATTCAAGACCCCCATCAAACAGCGGATCGCCCTCCATATCGAAGAACAGATCCCCGGGATTCGGCTCCGGTAGCCTAGCGAAACCCCTGCCCTCAACGGCCGCTAACAATTCGTGCCGATTTACTCCATCGCGGCGTTTGTCCGCCTGCAAGCGCGCCTGACCTCGAATCCGCTTCAGGATCACCGGCTGCAAACCCTGAACACGGAGGTCCAATGGCAACGCGCCTAAAGCGCTCATCGTGGTAATTCCTGCCGCTTCCAGCTTTGCCCTCTGGTTCCCCGTGATGTTCGCGACCAGGCTTAAGTGATCCGCAGCCTCCCACTCCGCCTCGCAATGCTCACTCCACCGACAATAACCACAATGACCGCAGGGCTGCCCGGTCGAGGTAACCGGCAACGGCTCAAAGAACGCCTGGAGTCGCTCCCGCGCCACGCCGAAGTACTGTTGAAGATCTGCGACGCGCAGCGACACCTTCCGCTCATCGCCCAGCGCGATATGCATATGCTCTGGTACAGACCCCTGCTCCGCCGCCAGCAGCATCGAATACACCGACAGCTGCAATGCGTGATTCGGCTTCGCCGTCTGCGACAGCTTCGTGTCTACCGCCTCGTAGCAATAAGCTCCAAAGACCGAATGCCCCGGAACTTTGACGAGAAAGTCCGCATAGCCCTGCCATTGGCCCGCACTTAACGCGCCTTGATAGACGACCTCCGCCCCAGCCCGCATTGCATGGATCGTTGCCGCATGCCGACCCGCTTGCGGGCCCTCAGCTGCAATCTCAACAATCTCATGCCCTTCCGTCTTGAGCTTCTCCAGGTACCGCTGCTCATGGGCGATTCCCTTCTGCTGTAGCAATACCAACAGAGGGTCTTCCGCGCCACGAGGCATCGGCTCATCCAGGTGGCGACGATCAAGAAAAGTAGCGTGCCGGCAGCCAAGAAAGTTGACCAAGTCCGTCGCCGAGAAGATCAAACCGCCGTTATGAATTCGCAAGACCGCTCCCTAGTCCACCGCAACACCGTATCCATACTCCCGCTGAGGCTCTAATGATCTCACATGACGAACGCTGCGGTTAGCCACGACGCGAATTGGTACTCATGTTTCATACCACCGTCTCAAATCCCAATCGCCTAGGATCAAAGCGCAGCCGCGCACACCTCGTGTCCCACCACTTTGGACTCCTGCCTGAAAGACAGACCACGTCTTTGTCCGCAGCAATCCTATTTTCAGTATCGACATAAAGCTCCGGCCGGCGCATACATACCCACCGATCCGCAGCCAACCGCAACTGCGAGCTTAAATGAAACGACTCCGCCAACGCTTCATCGTCCACTAATGAGGCCGTCCGGACGCCCATAATCACTGGCAACCTACTGACCAGCGCGAACTCCGTAGCCTGGCTCATTCCCTTCACCGACAACAGCGTAGATGCGCACCGATCCGCAGGGAACGCCACAACGCCATCGAAGACCGCAGCCTTCAACGGCCGCGCGACGGTTGTAGACCACCCATCCATGACCACTCCAGCACATCCCGCCGGATGATTCACCTTGAGCCATTTGGCTAGGGTCTGTGCCTGCCAAAGATCCGCACTATGCGAATCGAGCATGATAATTGCACCAGACGCACCGATTTCCCGGCCATATGGAATCCCATTCTGCGTCTCCCCGGCCAAGAAAGCCCGTGCACGCCTTTTGGCCACGGCTTTCCTCGCGATATAGTCACTTGGCTCATTGGCGCTATAGAAGACGACATTTTTGCCGTACCGGCCGGAAATCCGAGCTGCCCAATCCAAGAGCAATAAGGTCTTTCCGCTGTGCGGGGGACTGATAATACATAGCAATTCACCCGCCGCCACACCACCCACCGCAAAATCCAGGCCCTGCAACCCACTAAAGAGAGCACCCGAGTTCGTTCCCGCCTCTGGCTCATCAGACTTGGTCGACACCCAGCTGCCAACCAGCGGTAACCCCGACGCGCCTCGCAGCAAAGCTCGTCTTCTCATGGCATCTCCCGGGATCAAAGACCCAACTCGAGTATTTATTCTGTTCCAGCGCCGCTGATTGCAACTCTTACGGTTCGTCCAGTGGCAGAACTCCCGGCGAACTGGTAGCTGACCTGCCGCCTTTTGCATTCAGCCCATGATTCCGCGAAAGCAAAACATCCATCCAATGGTGTTCTCGCTTCAATACTTCTTCGCTGCTCGAGTGCGTATCCGCGATTTCTAGCACCGAAAAGTGGAAAGCAGCCGACCGATTAATTCCTTCAGATTCGAGTAGCGTTTTTAGTTTTACATTGCCGCCGTGTCCTGACGTTGAATAGTCGAGCCAACGCTGCCAAATGCCGCCCTTACCGGTCGCAGAACCAACATACAACAGACCGGATTGAATGTCAGAAATTAGGTAAACGCCGGCCACACTTGACAGCGCTCCTTGCCACTCACCGCGATCTTGTTGCACGATAAAGTCAAGTTCGGCCTTTGAGATTCTCACGTTCTTGAATCCAGGGAACTTCTGCACACTTACCCGCTCGTGCAGGATCTCACTGACCGCGATTTGATCGACCCAGGCATCGGCATTTAAGTATGATTGACGGCCGGAACGCTCGAAATTCGCTACGAGTCGACCATCCATCTCTTGGCATAACGGGCGGTACTCAAGTTCGTATATGAAACCATCGCCGTCCGGCCGGCAACCACGCGAGTCATAACACCCCGCAAATAGCCATTTATTTGAGGTTGACATCTGAATAAGTGCAACTACAAATTCCTTCTCGAAATTTCTCTTCCTTTGCCAGCATTGCCACGCTGCAAATCGCCCGGTGCGATACTCGTCGAGGGGGTCCTTCAGGCCATTGTGAACCGCAAGATGAATCTTCGTTTTCCCTGGCAGAACGTCTGCGTCCAGTAGCGTTATCAGATTCCAAACTCGCATTGAATTCCTCCAGGCAAACAGATGGCATGCACATATCTCGGCAAACACGGACTCATACTACTCAAACGCGTAGCTCGGCGATAGTGGCAGCATTGTCCAATGGGGTATGAGTCTGGAGAGGGGGGTGTGATTCCAACGGGGTATGAGTCTGAGCGGGTAGCTGGGATCGATCACGATGCAAGGCATGGTGATCCAAATGAACGACGAGCAATTTCTGACCCTGACCCAACTGCAGGCTTTTTTGGACGGGACAATGGCGGTGGATTTCGCGGTGCTGGCGCCGGATCGCTATGGTTTTATTGCCCGCACGGTGTGCAGATTTCGATATCAGCGCCTAAAACGGGTGGAAAAGGCCGTGGTTTTGCGCTTTTTGGAGCGCGTCAGCGGCTATTCCCGGCAACAACTGACGCGGTTGGTGAAGCGCGGCGCAGAGCGCGGCCCGCTGCGCAAGCGGTATCGCGGATCGCGCACCAGTTTTTCAAGCATTTACAGCCGCGCCGATGTGCTGCTGCTGGCGCACACCGATTCCCTGCACGGTACGCTGTCAGGGCTGGCCACCAAAAAGCTCATGGAGCGCGCCTGGCAGCTGTTTGGCGATCCGCGCTACCAACGCCTGGCCCTGATTTCGGTGGCGCACCTGTATAACCTGCGCCAGCGCAAAGGCTATCTGCAACGGCGCCAGGTGTGGACCAAAACCCGCCCCGTGACGGCGCCCATCGGGGAGCGCCGCGCGCCGCGGCCCGATAATCGGCCCGGCTTCTTGCGTCTGGACAGCGTGCATCAGGGGGATCAAGACGGCCTGAAAGGCATTTATCACATCAACGCGGTGGACTGCGTCACGCAGTTCGAAGCGGTGGCCACCTGTGAGCGCATCAGCGAGGCCTTCCTGATCCCCGTACTGGCGGAGTTGCTGCACAGCTTCCCCTTCAAAATCTTAGGCTTTCACACCGATAACGGCTCCGAATATATCAACCGTCACGTCGCCGATCTGCTCAACAAGTTGCTGATCGAAGAACACACCAAGTCCCGCTCCCGGCATAGCAACGACAATGCGCAGGCGGAGTCAAAGAACGGCTCCATCGTGCGAAAACACCTGGGATATAGCCATATTCCGCAACGCTTCGCCCGCGTAGTAAATGATTTCTGCCGCGAGTACCTCAATCCTTACATCAATTTCCATCGTCCCTGCTTATTCGCTGAAACCATCACCGATGCCAAGGGGCGGCAACGCAAACGCTATCCCTATAAATTGATGATGACCCCGTATGAGAAACTCAAATCCCTGCCCGCTGCGTCAGAATTTCTCAAGCCGGGAATCACCTTTAACCACCTGGATGCGCTCGCCGCCACAATCAGCGACAATGAAGCCGCTCAGCGTCTCAATGATGCCCGAGTGACTCTGTTTAGAATTATTTCTGACCGATCGAAATCAGCTGCCTAAAACCCCGATCTATCCCTCAGCTCAGACTCATACTTGGATTGGAATGTACTG
>JANYFY010000007.1 GCA_025359565.1 Gammaproteobacteria bacterium
GCTCGGGGAGTATGATTTCTCGGACGAGCGGCTCAAGGATTCCGTCGGCATCAAGCCCCCAAAATTGATCGACTGACCAGCCATGAATTCTGGGAGTTCATCAATGACCGTTTCCTCCCAGCGCTCAACGGGTTACGCAAAATCCTGTGAGACTTTACGTTCCTGTGTTGGAATTTAACCAATACTGGATATGATGCGACGAGCTTGGTCGATCCGCGCTAACTAACTGGAGCATATACGGATGTTGCACCTTTGCGGATTGTTGGGCGGAAGCACTGTTGAATTGATTAATAAAATATGGAAATTGGCATTATTGATAAATAAAACATGGAAATTGGCATTCTGGACTTTCGCCTTGGGTGCAATGGCGATCACTTATTTTCGTTTTTCATCGACGTTTTTTCACCATACAACAACTGTTCTTCGGAGTCCAAGATCCTCTGAAGTACCTGCTATTCATAGTGTGTCGGCGGAGCGCTACGACCGGTCAACGAGAATCAACACCGGAGGTTTGAAGCCACGGCGCTCTGGTTGGGATGTTCAATATCAAAAGACAAAAGATGCAAGCGAGTTTGTACGGAAAGCTGCTTTGGTCGCCTTAAAAGGCGATGGAAGAGCCGCATTTTACGTCGCGGAAGCCGTGGCCGTTTGCGGCGGAGTAGCGCGCGAACTGGTTGGTACTACTGTAGACGAGATAATGAATAAACGTGAGGCGCAACTGATGCCTTTGTTTGCGACTGAATCCGCGGCACTTCGAGAAACCATCCTTATGCGCGAACGACAAAACTATAAATACTGTGAGAAGTATGCTCGCGGTAATCCCTTCGATGAACTTCCAGCCACTTCAAACAATTATCGTAGTGCGAAGTATTGGCGAGATTTAGCTTATAAGGAAGGGGACGTAGTGGCGATTGCAAATCATACAATAGAGGCAGCCCATAGCCCGGCAATATCGATGAATCCATGGAGTCAAGCGAGTAAGGATGCTCTCAATGCGGCTCAAGAAGACATCAGCCACGCCGTAGCTGATGGTGATCCCGCCGCTATATTTGAATTAAATTGGGTTTTTATGCCACCAGAATTACAAAGTGTCCCAAATCAGAATTCGATTCTGATGTTAGCTGCTTGTGAGCTTGGATATGACTGCACGCCCGATAATCCAAGGCTGGCGGGTATATTTGACTGTACAGCCTACGGGATCTGTCCCCCCGGCTATACCATCAACGATTTCGTCAAAAATTACTTAGCGGCTGATCCCAAGAATTCTTACGCGAATGTTTATGCTGCGGCCAATACATTGGCCGATGCGATTAGACGGGGTGATCAACAAACGAGCCAACAATTCTTTGAGCTGAAAAGATAGTGAGTTATCACTCATAGCAAATAGATGCACACACCTCCTCCAAGCGGCGCTATACGGAAATATTTTTCTGACAGACTACTAGGGTGCACCGTTAGGCTTTGGGACAAGTGGTCTTCGCTATGGCTACCTACGGGAATATCTTGCAGTGGCGAGTTCATATGCCCTCTTTGTTCCCTTCAACAATGCCAAAGGGAGGGATCGGTGTCGTCTAGTGGCGACGCCGCATGGAGCGGATCCGAGAAATCATTTCCCTGACGGCTTTGGCCGTCCTACTCCGAGTTGAAAGGCCGTAGCGGCGCAGAGGGGTAGAAACGCATAAATAAAAAACAGGGACGAGATAATTATGGGAAGTTGTCCCACGAGATCTTCAGTGCCTTGCTCTGAAAATAGGAGCAGTACCATACCCAGCGCAACAAACGTCCCAGAGAAATCAATGGCGGCTGCCGGAAAAGCGACGATTGACGTATTGCGGGTAACGGTAATACGTCTCGTGGGCAGAAAAAACCATAATCGCCCAGCAGTTGAAAACGTGACGGCAGCGGCGAAAACGTCGAACGTACCGCTGGGGTAGGAGTTGCACAGCAGTAGCACAGCGCCAAACAGAATCAAGACAATATTGACGGCAACCCGAAGCTTCAGAAATCGGTAGTAGGTGGATGTTGGTATGACCCGGACCGGGTCCCCACGGCGCGCAAACGGATACCAAAAGCTAATGCCAGCCTGATCATTGTTCGATATAAGTAGCATAATGACTGGGGCCCCCAAAAAAACGACGACCACCTAGGACTCACACGTGTTGTACACGAGGGGTACTGCGCCACATGATCGTGGCGGGCCTGTCCTGAATTTTGTGTGTGCTGAGACGGTTGGTTATTGATTCACCTGAAACCGATCGCCGAACACGACCGCGAATTGCGCTTTGGCGGCGCTCCATTCGCGAGCCGGCGTTCTCCATTTTTTGGTCAGCTCACGCAATCGTAGCCAGATTAATTTCGTGGCCGCCTCGTCGCTCGGGAAATGCCCCCGAGCTCGAACCGCGCGGCGCAGCGTTGAGTTCAGGCTCTCGATGGCGTTGGTCGTATAAATCATTTTTCTGACTTCCTGGGGATAGGGCCTGGAATTTCTGACCCCAGGGACCGTCCTCGAATTCCTGCAGCGCCGCGGCGGCGGCTTGTGCATCCTCGGCTCGGTAGAGGCTCTTGAGTTCCTTGGCGACTGGTTTGCGATCCTTCCAGGAGCAAAAATCTAAGGAATTACGGATCAAATGCACAATGCAGGTCTGGATTTGCGTCTCGGGGAATACCGAGTTGATCGCTTCCGGAAAACCCTTCAATCCGTCCACAATGGCGATCAAAATGTCGCTTACGCCCCGATTCTTGATCTGCGTCATCACCCGCAGCCAAAACTTCGCCCCCTCAGTTTGCTCGATCTAGATGCCCCACACGTCCTTGCGACCCTCCGAGCTCACCCCGATCGCCAAGTACACCGCTTTGTTGCGCACCGTGCCTGCATCGCGCATCTTCACCCGCAGCGCATCGAAGAACACCCGCGCGTACAACGGATCGAGCGGCCGGCTCTGCCACTTGCCCACTTCCTCCAACACCGCATCGGTCACCGTGGAAATCAGCTGCGGGGAGGCCTCAATGCCGT
>JANYFY010000030.1 GCA_025359565.1 Gammaproteobacteria bacterium
GCCGGGTTCGACGACAGCGGAGCGTAAGCGACGATGGCGAGCGCCCAACGGGCGACCCCGCAGGGGCGAGGTGCACCGCACCGAGTAATCCCTCAGCCGGCACCAAAACACAATTATTTTACAAAACAACTCTGGGGTAAATCGCAACAACAGTTTTAATTCGAACCCCCGACCGACAACAAGCCGGGTTCGACGACAGCGGAGCGTAAGCGACGATGGCGATCGCCCAACGGGCGACCCCGCAGGGGCGAGGTGCACCGCACCGAGTAATCCCTCAGCGATGCTTCTGCCAAAGCCGAACGCCGCCCAGAAAGGCATTAGCATTAGTCCCCAATCGACAATGCGCCGGCAATTTTGCAAAATGCACAGCATTGCCGCCCCCGATGACGACCTCCTCAGGCTCCAGTGCGTTAGTGAGTTGCACGATGACGTCTTTGCATACCTTGCGCCATTTTTTCTTGCCCAATTTTTTCAAACCTCGCAGCCCTACATAATCCTCGTAAGTTTTTTTTAGATAAGGAAGGTGGCCGAGTTCCATAGGTTCAACCAACCCATTAACGACTAAAGCAGAACCAAGCCCAGTGCCGAAACCGAGGAACAGCATTTTACGCCCCCTGTAGCTGCCCAGCGCCTGCATTGCCGCATCATTAATAACTTTCACTGGACGCCCAAACGCCCCCGCATAGTCAAAACCCACCCAACCCGCACCAAGATTGTGGGGTTCAGCTATGGGTCGATTGTGCAGAACCGGACCCGGATATCCGAGGGATACTTTCTGATATCGCCAACCTTGGGTCAGCCCTTTGACACCACTGACCATATCCTGGGCGGTCAGCAATGGCCCCGAGTCGATCTCAGCCTTAACATGACCCGTCAGGTACACCTTTACATGACTGCCACCGACATCCACTACCAATACGTTCTTCATCTTTAAGATCTTAGCACTACGCTTACTCGAAAATCCTCGCCCTGCCATTCGCCGCGAGTCAGCCAATAAAAAGTAAATTCAAGGGTATCGCCTTCCACAAGTGTCCGCGTGGGTAACTTAACGACATGGCCCAATCCCCAGTCCTCCGTAAATGCTTCCGCCGCGCAGCGCCAGCCGTTGATTCCCCAGTGCACTTGAGCAGGCTCAGGCAACAACAATCGCAATTCCTCGCCAGGCAGCAATTGCGACACTCGTTGACGCAACTGCCACAATACGTAGTCTAGCTTTGGTGGCTTGGCTTGATAGCGAGCCCAGGTACGCGCCGGCCGATCCACCGGCACACCAGCCGCAAAACTCAAGGCCAACTTAATAAACTCTGCGTGCGCCCACACAAGCGGCATGGCAGACCCTGTCGGTCGACCCGGGTAAAGTCCACGCAAAGGGATAGCCTCCGTGTCCCAAACCTGCTCGGGCAATAAACCGCCTTCACCGGTCATCTGCGCCATAGCGTTGATATAAGGCCGTACATCCTCACCCGCTAACAAGGCGGCATGCCCTCGCTCACCGGTCAACAATGGCCAACCTCGACCCTTTCCCCAACCGTTAAAAGGCATGCCATCGGCATGTTCACCATAGCCGTCGCCATTGTAGCGGTGCCACACCGGACCATTGGGGGTCTCGGTTTTAAGCGCAGTGTCAATTACCTTGACGCTAGCGACCATAGTTGGAGAATCCATTGCGCGCAGTCCGTAACGCGCAAGCTGCAAACAATCAATCGCAATTTGTTCATCCGCAGCGGGTTTGAATGCCAACGCGCTATTCTTGATTGACAGTGCTTCATGTTTGGCCTCGTCGCACAGCAACACATGCTCTGGCGCACTGCGCATATAGTAGCCGGGCACTCCCAAGGTGAGCGCAAGTTGAGTGTTCGACGCCCACGTCCAGCGCTCCAAACTTGCATTCCAAACGTCTGCCAGCATCAGCGCACACTCCGCTTCATGCCCCTCGAGAAATCGGCTACCTTCAACTAACGCGGCTATTGCGATCGCAAGCGTAAAGGTATTGAGACCAGTATCCTCTTCCCAACGATCTTGAGAAGTCGCCGGACCCTCCTTTGCAACGAAGCGCAAAGCGCGCCGAATCATGTCGGTCACCTGTACGTTTGCAAGTGCGCTCTGCTCGGCTAACGCACTGGCCAGCAGCACAGGGAACGCGGTCTCATCAAGTTGAATACCTAGCCAGAAAGGCTTTCCACCGAGCCATTGATTTTGCAGCCAATGACCATCCGCCTGTTGGGTACCGATGAGGTAAATCAAAATATTACGTGCCTCCACCAGACATCCGAGCGCCACCAACGCACCCGCAGTTTCCACAAGGTCGCGCGCCCACACCAAATGATATCCGCCGCGGCTATTGTTCGATTCACCCCAAGGAATCGAAAGACTGGCCACATATGCGCCGGGAAATGTTCTGTCTTCGTGACACTTGATTACGGCAGCTGAACGGCGCAACAGCACACGCGATTCCGAGGTCAGCCCGACCAGCGCATGCGGCCAAGTCAGTCCTTGCAGCCAATGCTGCCAACCATCGCAATATGCAAACCACGCGGCCTCGAAACCGCTGGCTAGCGATTGCAGAGCCAAAGTCGCGGCGGCCTCGCGGCTGCTTGATAGTCCAAGCGCCAGCGTGCCGATATGCACCAGCTGCGCGCTTAACGCGACTTCGCCGGGCCCCGCATTCGCATAATGCCAGCGCATAGCCCCGTGTTTATCGATATCCTGCCAACCGTCGCTCGCACCGACCAATCCCACCGATCGCTCTAAAAAACCGCTTGCCCCATCACGATCGGCCACCGCGATAGCGAGACCAAAGGGTCCTTGTTCCGCCCACAACACCGGACGGCCCGCCCACTCATCAGCCCACGCATAATTTCTGGTCGCATCCTCGCCGATTCGAGGAGCTGCCACTACATAAAGGTGCAAATCGCCAACGCCGCTCAATGAAAAATCTACTAATAGAACATCACGTATTGGATCGACACAAATCTTCAGCGTCAGTGTAAAGCGCGAGTGAGAGTGGATAATTGTAATAGCCGGGACAGCCTCATCGAACCAGCTAACGGTGTAACTTGCCAGACGTCGGACTTCCACCCAGAAACCAGCTCCGTCCGCTATGATAAAGCCCAAGTCTTTTAACTGCGGTATATCCGGCCGCGGATGGTACAGCTCGGTGATGATACCTTGCGCCACGGTAAACCATAGCCGCGACTTGCCAAGCGCAGTCCCTACTGCATCCTTCGATCCCGGCGACCAAGTCGGATCGCTGTTGATGGGTGCCGGTGCCGAACCCTCGCAACGAGGCGGTACATTCATAAACTCTCCTAAGTGCTCTATGATAACCCGTCAATGACTGCATTTGAGGATACCGCTTGCTAAGCGCCGAATTTCTGGATTTTGCCACTGTCGACTCGCTACGGGTTCTTGACTTATCATCACTACGTTCCGTGCTGCCGAATTTGCGCTTATGGCCGTACACTAACCCAGATCAACTGCATCAACGAATTCGTGATGCTGAGGTCTTAATATTTAACGCACAGCGCATAGATCGTGCGGCATTCGCAGCGGCGCCACACTTACGCTGCATTGGCACGACCTCGACCGGCACCAATCACATCGACCTTGACGTCGCCCGCGCACGCGGTGTGTCGGTTTTCAACATCACCGACTATTGCACGCCTTCTGTTGCCCAACACGTGTTTGCGGTATTGCTGGCGCTGACTCATCATTTAGTCGAATACGATCGGGACCTGAAAGCCGGCCTCTGGCAGCGCTCGCCGCGAGCGATTACCGACTATCCAATTCGCGAACTTGCTGGCCTCGTACTAGGTATCGTCGGTTACGGCCAACTTGGCCGTGCGGTGGCAAACCTTGCCGGGGCGTTTGGTATGAAAGTGCGCATTGCTAACCGCCGAGGCAGCAAGCCTGAACCCGGACGCCTTGATCTCGCCGATCTGCTGCCCGAGGTTGATGTGCTGAGTCTGCATTGCCCACTGAATGCGAACACGCACGGCATGATCGGACGGGCTGAACTCGCACTCATGAAGAAAGACGCGATATTAATTAATACCGCGCGCGGCGCCTTGATCGACGCCGAGGCGCTGGCTGAGGCGTTACGGGCGGGCCACTTTGGTGGCGCGGGCATCGACGTGTTGGCCGAAGAGCCGCCACTCTCCGGCAATCCGTTGCTCGCTCCGGATATGCACCGAGTAATTGTGACTCCACACGTTGCCTGGGGCGCCCGCGAATCACGCCAACGCGGCATCGATCAACTGGCCGGCAAGCTGCGCGAGTGGGCTAGCAACCAGTTACAGGCCTAGGGTGATTGCAACGTAAGACCCGTCGGCGAGATGCTCGACCTCAAAGAAAAATTATGCGATGCCTAGTCACGTCGCTATGTCGCGACGACTAATGGCCGCTGTGCAGTGGTCGCAAGTTACTAATAGTCTAAAAGAACCGCTCTGGATTGACCCAGTGCATCGATATGCAGTCTATCTGTCGATGAATTTGGCTCATCCACAGGAAGGGCTGTGGCAACTGTCGCTGAGGAACGCGACCCAAACTCAGCTATTCTCTATCTGCTTCGCAGTGCTACCTGGACCCAGAATATTTATTGGATCAGTACAAGGCGGTCGATCTATCGAGAACGTAAACGTCGTTGATTTAATCCGGTTAGCGACAAAAGATTTTGAAGGCATGCGTCCACTTTTTCTTTTATTCGATGTGGTTCGGACTCTGGCCGCAGTTTGGAAGATTGAAAAACTCACCGGTATCGCAAATCGAAATCAACTGAAAACTCATTCCAATAGCAAGAATGCGCGAGCCGTTCAGTTTTCTTACGATAGTTTTTTCCAAGAGTTGGGCGGCAGTCGGATGCGGGATGGAAACTGGGATGTACCCGCGACACTACCAGTGCGCGATATATCTGACGCTCCTTGTCGAAAAAGAGCGATGTACAGGCGACGATTCGCTCTTATTGCTGGGTTACGTAACGCGGTAGGCCAGTTGCGCCAAATCCCCAATCACCTCACAATTCCACACCGAGCCCACTCATGGCCGTAGATTTTCTAAGGGAGCCGACGATGCGCCAGACGATATTTTTATGCTTCTTAGTTGGGATATTTCCCACGATATTGCGGTCCGAGGTCAGCGTTTCCGATCTTGCAAAACCGCCTGCGAATGCGCTCCACTTCATCATCGAGTCAGTGGGCGGTAAGCACGGTGATTCATGGAGCTGGACTTTAGCGAGTGGCGTTCGTATGGGCCGCGAAAGCTTGAACCTACGGGGTCAGGTCTGGGAAACCGACTATAGCGGCGCTGCGGGGTCGGATCAGATGCCAGCCAGCATCACTATTCGTGGTCAGACACCACAGGGCGATGCGGCCGAGAATTTCACTATTACAAGCGGCTCTGCACGATGGCGTAGCCCAGTCGACGACGGGAAAGCCGCTTATTCGACCCCAGCTTTCTATACCTCACAAGGCGGACCCATCGACGCGACTGCCTGGTTCCTTGAGCGAATACTCGCAAGTCCCGATAAGTCTCTCGATCTGTTGCCGGGAGGTAAAGCGCGCGCTGTCAAATTAACAACTTTGCAAGTCGGCAGTCGCACTTCGAAAAAGACGATTAATTTGTGGGCGGTTTCCGGCATCAATAATTCACCTACCCCAATATGGGCCGACGCCAATGATCGATTTTTCGCAATCACGGGCGGCCTTGGTTGGCTGCCCGACGTTTATTCCGGTGAACAACAACGATTAGAAAAAGCTCAAACTTTAGCGATGGCGGCTCAAACTGCCAAACTCGCCAAGTCTTTGATACAGCCTCCTCTCGGTGCGGTAGCATTCGTCGACGTGCGAACATTCGACGCGGACGCGGTCCGATTCGTCACGCACCAAACAGTCATTGTCGACCACGGCGTCATCGCTGCGGTAGGGCCCGCGGATACCGTCAAAGCGCCAATTGGAGCAAAATTAATTGAAGGACGCGGCATGACCTTGATCCCGGGTCTATGGGATTGTCATATGCACGTCGGCGATGACTATACCGGTCTGCAGGAGCTTTCGTTGGGTGTTACGTCTGTTCGTGATCCGGGCAATAATGACGCCCTGACTATTGACCGCAGGATTCGAGCGGCTGCCGGCCAATTGCTTTTCCCGAATGTATATCCATCCTCGTTGATTGATGGGAAGGGTCCATACACAGCACAGGTTGCCAATGTCGCGACTAGTCAGGCGCAAGCCATCGCGTGGGTAGATAAAGCCAAGGCTAATGACTTTACGGGCATTAAGTTCTACGGCACATTTAATCCCGCGTGGTTGCCGGCGACTATTGTGGAAGCGCATAAGCTCGGCTTGCACGTTCACGGACATATCCCTGCCGGAATTCGACCCATGGATGCGATCAACGCGGGGTATGACGAAATTACGCATATCAATTGGATCATCATGCAGGCGATGCCCGACAGCGTGATTGCCGTCTCCAATGGAATAATGCGTTTCGAGGGACCCGGGCGCTACGCAAAAGATGTTGACCTTGACGCGCCTCCCATGAAGACGCTGGTCGATACGATGGCTAAGAAACATATTTATAGCGACGCCACTATGGTGGCATTCGAGAGCCTATATGTTCCGGAGAATGGCGACCTATCGCCGGCCTATGCGCCTTTTGTTGGCACCCTGCCACCCGTCACAGAGCGGGGATTTAGGACCGGTGGGTTTGCGGTGCCCAAGGACCTGACTCGCGCGGACTATCGCGCCAGCTGGGCTAAGATGGTCAACCTGCTGGACCGAATGCATCAGGCAGGTATTCCGATAATTGCCGGCACGGATGGCTCAGGCATTGAAATTGTGCGTGAACTTGAGATTTACCAACAGGCGGGTTTTACCACCGCGCAAGCGCTCGAAGCCGCCACTCTTTTGCCCGCAAAACTGGTCGGCATGGACCTGCACACGGGGTCAATAAAGGTGGGTAAATCGGCTGATCTTGCCCTGATCGAGGGCGATCCTTCAACGCGCCTTAGCGATCTACGTCAAACCCGATTGGTTATGCTAGGGGGTCGTTTGCTGGATGCCGATGCACTGCGAACGGCTGCGGGTTTCTCGGGCCGACCGAAATGAGTGGCGCCTACAGGCGCGCCTGAGACATGAAGTGGTCAGTGCTCAAGACATTGCTATACGCGACTCGCTTCTACTCGCACAGGATTGCGACGCACTGGCGCGAAAGTTCGCTCTCAAGGCATGACGCTCTTCCTATGTATTATTGGCGGCCAAGTTTGGGCTAAGTTGAAAATCTTATTGCTATTATTGGCCTTTAGTTTCACGCAATTCGCGGCGGCGACCGACGCAGAGCGGGCATTACGTACGGAAATCAACAAGGGTCTTGCGAAAGGACTGCCGAGTATCTCCGCGGCAATCGCCACTCGTCAAGGGGTGATTTGGACCGGCGCGGTCGGTTTCGCCGACTTGCAAACGCAACGTCGCGCACACCCAGCGTATTTTTATGGCATCGGCAGTATTACCAAGACCTTCATTGCCTGTGTGGTGCAGCAGTTAGTGGATGAGGGCAAGCTAAATATCGATTCAACTGCACTTGAATTGCTCGGACCCAAGGTCGCAGGTGGCATTCCTAACGCCGACATTGCGAACATCCGGCAACTCTTGAGCCATACCAGCGGTATCCCTACTTGGGAGTTTGACGCCGAATGGATGCACCGCGGACGCGGTGAACTCATGACGATTGCGCATGTATGGGACAAGGCCGAGACGCTACGTTACATTCGTGACGGTCGGCATGCGGCTACCAACGTACCCGGCGCAGGCTATGCCTATTCCAATTCCAACTACACGCTGCTGGGTCTCATCGTCGAGAAAGTGACTGGCATGGATGCGCTCGCGGCGATACGCCAGCGCGTGTTAGTACCACTGGGCTTGAATGAAATAAAACTTGAGGGCTTCGAGCGCGTTAGTCCGTTGCGGGTACCGACGCGCTATCATTTTGCCACTCCAGAATTTCTACGTGATGTAGGTGTGCATCCCTCCTTCAAGTGGGTGTCGCGGCAACTGATTGATGTGAGCGGCTCGAATCTGTCGACCGAATGGGTTGCCGGCGGCATGCTAGCGAGCGCTAGAGATTTGGCGGAGTTTGCGCGCGCTCTGAGAGACGGAGAAGTGGTGGGACCCATTGCCATGAAACGTCTGTTAACTTTTCAACCCACCGGCGAAACCAGTGGCGGCGAGCAAGAAGTCAGCGAAGGGTTATTTCGGGGACGCTACGGCAGCGATGTCTTGATCGGTCACACGGGTGATGTGCTGGGCTTTAGCGCCACTATGGGCTGGCTAGAAGGCGAAGATATGGTTCTCGTATTGCTCGCTAATGCTGGCTCAATGCATTCCGGAACGGGTTCGTATTTTTTGGCACAGTTGTTGATGGACACTCAGGTCATCCAGCGGGCTAAAGAGTTGGCGCGAACTCTACGAGTGGAACCGCAGCCACAAAAATCATCCACCTCGCTAAAATCTAAAACCGTTGTACCACTCCATCGCAGATTTGGCAGCTAACCAGCGGAAGGGTTCGTTGGGCACAAAATCAAACGACGCATTCACAAATGGAAAGTGGCTCCATGCTGCCGCGCGGCCCGCTTCAAGGTCGGCAATGATGCGCCCGAAAATTGAAGAGAGATTTACACCGTGGCCACTGTAACCGAGACCATAATAAATATTATTATATTTACCTGTGCAACCAACTGAAGGAGCCTCATTCAAAGACCAATCCACAATTCCGTCCCAATGCACATCACCACACGGCTGCGCTTGGTATTGGCGGACAACCGAGCAGTCGACGAGGTTAGGCTTAAGCGCTTAGGCGCACTCGGCACAGTACGCACAGCAACGCAAGAATTGCAGGTGGTGTTTGGGCCAATCGCCGACCAAGTCGCCGGCGAGATCCGCGCAGCGCTACGTTCGGCCTCGGCGATGGCCAAGTTTCCAGAGCACGATGCATCGGCATTACTCGCCGCGTTGGGTGGGCGCGTTAATATTATCGACATTGACTCCGGTGCAGGTCGTATTTTGATTCGTACAGCGCGACCGGAGTTAGTGGACCCATCAGCTTTAACGAGGCTCGATATTCGTAGTATCGCCCACTCCGGCGCCGCTTCGATGCAATTACTGATAGCGGGCCCAGTTGAAGGCTGGATCACGGCACTGCACCGAAAAGGGTAGTCGGCGCGTATGAACTCATCTAGCGTCGCTGTCAGTGCATGCTGACAGCGAACCTCCTGGCTGGCCGACCGAGGAAACACTCCAGAAGTCGCACCGTCTAGCCGAATCTGTTGCACCTACCGACCACACTCGTGGACATCATTTGATCCACGTGCTGCAGTTTAATTGCTAACCCTTATAATCAGCGATACCGTGGACCTGGTGGGCGACACCCTTGTACAGAGTGAGTGATACTATGCAAAGACTAGTGATTTGGTCTAGATTTTCGGCTTCGTTATTCGGATTGATGTGTGGATTATCCGCTTGCTCGGGCCCTCAGGCCAGCCCACCGCCGATTATTGACGTCACGGTATTGCAGCTTAAAACCGCTCCGGCGACGGTGACGCTTGAGTATGTGGCACGTACCGAAGCGTTTAACACGGTAGAAATTCGGCCGCGCACCGGTGGATTATTGGAGCGGGAGTTAGCGGTCGAAGGCAAGGCGGTACAGCACGGTCAATTGCTGTTTCGTATCGATCCACAGCCTTATCAGCAAGCGTTTGCCCAAGCTCGCGCGGCAACAGCTCAGGCTCGCTCAACTCTCCAGCAAGCGCGTCGCGATCAGGGACGAATCGCGCCGCTGGCGCAAATGGATGCGGCAAGCAAACAGGAATTAGACGCGGTCGTGGCGCGAGTGGAGGCCGGTGCCGCTGCTGTGTCTGCTGCGCAGGCGGCGGAAAAGACTGCGGCGTTGAATCTTGGGTACACCAACGTAACATCACCAATCGACGGGGTGATGGGTCGTGCGCAAGTTCGAGTGGGTGGTTTGGTGAGCGCTTATCAGACGCTACTAACAACCGTCTATTCCACCGATCCCATGTACATAAACTACAGCATCAGTGAGCAACGCTTGCTGGAATTGCAAAAATTGAGCGGTGCTACGGTGGATAATGGAGTCAAGAACCCGCCGGTATTTCATATCGTTCTGGCCGACGGATCAGTATATCCCCACGCGGGGACCCTTAATTTTGTCGACGCAGCGGTAGATGCGCGCACTGGCACCTTACCCGTGCGACTGACGGTACCGAATCCTGATCATCTGTTGCGCGCCGGACAATTCGCACGCGTGGTGGTCGATGCGCAGAAGCTTCAAGATGCCTTGGTGCTACCTCAACGCGCAGTACAGGAAGTGCAAGGCCATAATTTTGTATGGTTGATCGATCCGCAAAATCACGCACAGCGACGCGATGTCGTTATGGGCGCCCGCATAGGCGAGGGATGGTTAGTGCAAAGTGGCTTGCGCGCCGGCGAATCGGTCGTGGTAGATGGAGCGCAGAAATTACGCACGGGTAGCAATTTAAAGCCAATGCCGTGGGTGCCTGCACCCAGCGCGGCGTCCAAAACATGAGCGATTTTTTTATTGATCGACCCGTATTTGCCACGGTTCTGGCGATCATCATTACATTGGCTGGAGTCATTTCGTTACGTCAGTTGCCGATTGCCCGGTACCCACAAATCACGCCACCCTCGATTGTCGTGACCACTAATTTCCCGGGGGCCGATGCCGCCACCATTGAGCAATCTGTCGCGGCGCCGATCGAACAGCTAGTCAATGGCGTGCCCAACATGATTTATATGGACTCGAAAAGCGGCAATGATGGATCCTACGCTCTCACGGTAACTTTTGATGTGGGCACAAACCTAGACATTGCCGCGGTGGATGTGCAAAATCAGGTTTCGATCGCTCAGCGCAATTTACCGCAAGAAGTGGTTCGCCAGGGCGTTGTGGTTGCGAAGCGTCAACCGCAGGTGCTGATGCTTGTATCGGTTCGCGCTACTGATCCGCGCTATGACTATTTGTTCTTGAGTAATTTTGCAAAACTCAACATCTACGATGGACTGGCTCGTGTCAAAGGAGTTGGTCAAGTCACAGTTTTTGGTGCCCGCGACTACGGTATGCGTATTTGGTTGGACCCGGACCGGATGGCACAACTGGGTGTGACTACTCAAGATGTCGCCACCGTCCTCAACGAGCAAAATCTAGTGGCACCCGCGGGCGTTATCGGCGCCGAACCCTCACCGCCGGGTCAGCAATTGCAATACGCCGTCAGTATGCGGGGGCGCCTGGTAAATGTCGCTGAATACCAAAATATAGTAATTCGCGGTCGGGCGGATGCCAGTAATGTACGTCTCAAGGATGTTGCGCGCGTGGAGTTGGCGGCTACCGACTACTCGCGATCGAGTCGACTCAACGGACAGAGCAGCGTGTTGATGGGCATCTATCAATTGCCGAATGCTAACGCACTGGATGTCGCTAACGCCGTGCGCCTTAACTTAAGCCAAATGGCAAAAAATTTTCCAGCGGGCATTGAGGCAAGCATTCCGTTTGATACGACTTTATTTGTTGCCGAGTCGGTGCGCGAGGTGGTTATCACTTTGGCGATCGCAGTTTTTCTGGTACTAGTTGTAGTATTTATTTTTTTAGGCAATTGGCGTACCACCTTGATTCCGATGCTAGCGATCCCGGTTTCATTAATCGGTGCATTTTCTGCGTTTTCTGTACTTGGGTTTTCGATTAATACGTTGACCTTGTTTGCGCTAGTGTTGGCTATTGGCCTGGTAGTTGATGATGCCATTGTGGTAGTGGAAGCAGTAGCGCACAAAATGGAGATCGAGGGCTTAGACGCCCACAGCGCGACTCGCGCGGCCATGCGCGATGTGCAAGGCCCAATTGTCGCAATTGCTTTGGTGCTTATAGCGGTTTTTATTCCCGTAGCGTTTGTCGGAGGAATTACCGGCCAGTTTTATCGACAATTTGCACTGACCTTATCGGTGTCAGTCATGATTTCTTTGGTAGTCGCGCTAACCTTCACCCCCGCATTGTGCGCATTGCTGTTAAAACCAAATCAGAGCAATGACTCACGATTTAATCGATTATTTCAACGCCTGACCGGCCGTTATGCCGCATTAGTCGGGACCATCATGCATAGGCGAGGTGCGGCGTTCGTTGTTTATGCGCTGTTATTGGCGGCGACTTTTGCCTTGGTATTCACGCGGCCTAGCGGTTTTCTCCCGGATGAGGATCAAGGTTATTTATTGACATTTATCAATTTGCCACCGGGCGCCTCGCAGCAACGGACCGAACAAGTAGTACAGCGTTTTGTCGCCTTAGTAGGCAAAAATGCCCCTGAAATTAGCAACGTAGTGTCCATCACCGGCTTTAGCGTACAAACTGGGGTCAGCTCTTCCTATGCAGCAACAGTGTTCTTAGTGTTCAAACCGTGGGGGGAGCGCAAAGGAGCCGATCATAAGGCTCAAGCGCTACGTACTCGCTTAAATAAACTAGCGAGTAACATTCCGGAAGCCAGTTTTTTAATCGTGGATCCGCCCGCGATACCGGGTATCGGACAATCCAATGGATTTGAATTTGTACTTCAAGACCGTTCCGGCGGCGCAATCCCACGGTTCGCGGGAGTTATTCAAGACTTCTTAGGGCAAGCCAATCAGCGCAAAGATTTATCGCGCGTCTTTACGCCCTTCACGGCAAACGTGCCGCAAATCGAGTACGTACTTGATCGAGAGCGCGCAAAGACGTTCGGAATTTTGGTTTCGGACGTGTTTTCGACCTTACAGACTTTCTTAGGCGGCAGCTATATCAATGATTTTAATTTGTATGGCCGTACATTTCGCGTGACTGCGCAAGCTGAAGGATCGGCACGCACCACACCGGAATCGGTGGCTGGTCTCTACGTGCGCACCGCCTTAGGCGACATGGTGCCGTTATCGACCTTAGTTACCTTGAAAGCCAAGGAAGGGCCGGAATATATAGAGCGTTATAACGTGTATCGGGCCGCTACTATCAACGGCACGGCAGGGACAGGCATGAGTTCGGGACAAGGAATTAGCGCTATGGAAAATCTGGGATCAGCGCTTCCCGAAGGCTTTGACTATGAATGGACGGGCATTACATACCAAGAGAAGAAAGCCGGTGCACAAGCTCCTTACGTATTCGGTATGGCGTTATTGTTTGTGTTTTTGGTGTTAGCAGCCCTATACGAAAGTTGGGTCGTGCCATTTGCGGTTATTTTCGGCGTGCCTCTAGCAATTCTGGGTGCCTTTCTCGCGCTTTGGTCGCGCGGCATGTCTAACGATATATACGCACAAATCGGCTTAGTGATGTTAATCGGACTTGCGGCAAAAAACGCCATTCTTATCGTGGAATTCGCCATGCTTGCGCACTCCCGTGGCGTGCCGCTGATAGAGGCAGCCATCGAGGGCTCAAAATTGCGATTGCGTCCGATATTAATGACTTCATTTGCATTCATTTTAGGTTCTGTGCCGTTAGTGATTGCAAGTGGCGCAGGAGCGGGTGCACGGCAAGTCTTAGGTACTACGGTGGTATTTGGCATGTTAGCGGCAACGTTGCTGGGCATATTTCTAGTGCCATTTTTTTATGTAGTGCTTGAGGGACTGGCGCAACGCGTACGGGGCGCGAAGTGAAACGAATCGGCGTCACAGTTTTAATCCTCGTACTCGCTTCGCTCTTGTTAGCTGCCTGCGCGTTTGGACCTAACTACACGCGGCCCGACCTGAAGCTTCCCGAGCGGTTTCGCTTAGCACCTGATGATGCCGGTAGATTGACGCTTGGGGAAATGCAGTGGTGGGATTTGTATCAGGATCCGCGTTTGCGAGAATTAATAGGTATTGCGCTCACCGAGAATTTAGATATTCGGCTCAGTGCTGCAAGGGTACTTGAATCACGGACCGCGTTAGGGACCAGTCATCTGCAATTACTGCCGCAAATTTCTGCCAATGTGGGTGCAAGTCGTTCAAAAATTTCCGGCGATTTATTGCGTATCGGACAATCGCGTATGTCCGATACCTTTGATGGCCAAGGAAATCTTTCTTATGAGGTAGACATTTGGGGTCGCTTGCGGCGTGGCACCGAAGCGGCTCGGGCAGATTTGCTAGCAAGTGTATACGCTAAGCGCGCAGTGACTGTAGGTCTGGTGGCCGATGTCGCAACCAGCTACTTTGATCTTGTCACGCTGAAAGAGGAACTTGCAATCTCACAGCGGACGGTGGCGACACGGCTAAAACTTGTGGAATTGACGAAAGCCAAACATAGTCGGGGCGTGATTTCCGGGCTAGATGTGGCGGCCACAGAAGCTCAATTAGCAGCCGCCCGTGTGGCTATTCCGCAGCAAGAGCTGCAAATAGCCCGGACCGAAGATCGCTTAAGCATATTGTTAGGACGTTATCCTCAAGGGGTCCCATCCCAAGATTTAATCCCTGCTGTGCGGACAACGCCGATACCTCCCGCAGGGCTTCCGGCGACACTTCTAGAACGTCGCCCCGACGTGCAGCAGGCCGAACAACAATTGGTCGCCGCGAACGCGCGGTTAGGCGTAGCTAAGGCATCTCTGCTTCCGGCTTTATCTTTGACGGGCGCCTACGGCGGAGTTAGTACCGAATTATCCCGATTGTTCATGCCCTCAACCCTGGCCTGGAGTGCGTCGGCAGCATTACTGCTGCCATTGCTAGACCCACAGCGGAGTATCTATCAGACGCGGGGCGCAGCTGCGAGGCGCGAAGCAGCGGCTATTAATTTTCAGCAAACCGTCCTACGCGCGTTGCAAGAAGTGGCTGATGCGTTGATTACACGCTCGAAACAAACTGAAATCGAGGCTGCCCAGCGAGATCAAGTGGATGCACTGCGTCGTGCAAGCGTGATCGCGCATGCGCGGTATGATATTGGCACCGCTTCTTACGTTGATGTAACGAACGCCGATCGAGATCTTTTCAGCGCGGAACTTGCGCTGGCAACTGCCAGCGGGGATACCTTACTCGCGACGGTGCAACTGTATCGTGCGTTGGGGGGCGGTTGGCAAATTTCGCAAAAACCGGTGCAGCTGTTTGACCTGCCCGCAAACGAAGCCCGATGAGTTCGAATTTTTTTCTGCTCATGCAGCATCATGGAGTGCTGATCGTTTTTGTCGCAGTTCTCCTTAACCAATTAAGTCTACCGGTTCCGGCGATACCGCTACTCATCTTGGCGGGTGCATTAGCAGCGGACAGTAAGCTCTACGCTCCAGGCATATTCACCTTGGCGATACTAGCGTGTTTGATTGCCGACACTGCGTGGTACTGGGTAGGTCGCCGATATGGACTGCGGGTGCTGAAAACGCTGTGTCGTATCTCTCTAGAGCCCGATTCCTGCGTCAGTCAAACTCAAAGCCGCTTTGAGCGATGGGGCGTAAATTCATTAATCATTGCTAAGTTTATTCCGGGCTTATCGGTCATCGCGCCCCCCTTAGCCGGCGCACTAGGTGTCAACTGGCTACGATTCCTGTGGTTAAGCACGGTATCCGCGGTGCTTTGGGTCGCTGCGGGAGTAGGTGCCGGAATGGCATTCAAAACACAAATTGAGCGAATTTTAAAATATCTGGAAAAAATTGGCGGGATGGCAGTTATGGGTTTGATGTGCCTGTTAGCAGGGTACTTATTATACAAATGGTGGCAGCGGCAGCGCTTTTATAGGCAATTGCGCATGGCCCGTATAACCGTGAATGATTTGTACGCTTTGATGGAGGCGCGCACCGAGCCAGTAGTTTTGGATGTCCGTTCACTGAGCGTTCGAAAGCTTGACCCCCAACGGATACCGACGGCAATCCACATACCGATTGATCAAATTACCCATCACGTTAAGGATCTGGCGCGCGACCGTGACATTATCGTGTATTGCGCGTGCCCTAACGAAGCGTCGGCGGCGTATGTTGCAAAACAATTGATGAATGAAGGATTCGCGCGAGTACGCCCGCTGCTGGGCGGACTCGATGCCTGGATTGCAGCAGGTTACCCGCTTGAGCTCTAAGAGCACATTCCCCTCGTGCCGAACAGAAACTTTTGGTAACGTTAGTATTGAATTAATTTCGTTTTCGCAGGTCCATAACTCAAATCTATCAGCCTTTAGAAATCCCTAGGATGCGTCATTGGAAACACAACAAATACACTCGGAAACGGCCCGAAGAGTCGCGCCACCCGGATTTTTCGCCAGATGGGGTCTAATCTTAGGTATTGTGATCGTAGTGCTCGCCGGATTGGGTATATACAAATTCACGCATCAGAGTACCCAAAACGCGATGCTATTCCCAGGCGGAGGGATTGCAGGAGCGTCGGGTGCCGGGCCTGGCGGCCGCGCAGGTGGCGGGCCCACTGCGGTCACCACAGCCACGGTAACTAAAGACGATATTTCAGTGCGTATTCCCGCCCTCGGTACCATCACTCCGCTTGCAACTGTCACGGTTAAAACTCAAATCAATGGTCAATTGCAAAAAATTGCGTTTACTGAAGGTCAAACAGTAAAAGCGGGCGAGTTTCTAGCGCAAATCGACCCGCGGCCCTACCAAGCCGCATTCACTCAAGCGGAAGCCAACTTACATCGGGATCAAGCGCTATTAGCCAACGCAAAATTAGATTTGCAACGCTATGAAAGTCTCCTCAAGGAGGAGTCTATCGCACAACAACAGTTAGATACCCAAAAAGCTCTAGTCATGCAATACGGCGGAACCGTCGAGGGCGATCAAGCGCAGATTCACACGGCGGCTCTTAACCTAGCCTACACGCATATAGTTTCCCCGATCGCTGGACGTATTGGCTTACGCCTTGTCGATCGAGGCAATTTCGTGACCGCGGGGGACGCCAACGGGATCGTAGTGATAACCCAGCTGCAACCCATTTCCGCGCTGTTTTCGATTCCCGAAGATAATATACCGGCCATTCTTAAGCGCCTACACGGGGACGCCTTAACAGTTACAGCATTTGATCGCAGCCATAGCCATAAGTTGGCCGACGGAAAGCTTGCGACCATAGACAATCAAATAGACATTGGTACGGGCACATTCAAGCTGCGTGCGCTATTTGATAACACGGATGGCGTGCTATTCCCAAATCAATTCGTCAATATTGAACTACTGGTCGAGATACTGCATAACCAGCTCATCGTGCCGAATTCAGCCCTACATCGCGGCGCTCCCAATGGTATTGCGAGTTCGTTTGTCTATCTCGTCGATGCGTCTAGTACAAATGCCAAAGTGAAAGTACGCTCCGTAACCTTAGGTGCCATTGATGGCGAAAGAGTTGCGATTAGCGCAGGTCTAGCGGCGGGTGATATAGTCGTAACCGAAGGGGGAGATCGGCTACGCGACGGATCAGCGGTGATACTGCCCACAAGCACATTACCCCAGCAACCGCCGCCTGCTGGATCGCGCCATCATGAGCGAACACGCCACTAAGAGCCCGCGCCACAATGGCGTACGCTGCGAATGAATCCATCGCGAATATTCATACTGCGTCCGGTAGCAACAACGCTGTTAATGCTAGCAATCTTGGGCGTCGGCATCATTGCCTACTTCCAGTTACCCCTATCGGCATTGCCGGAAGTTGCTTACCCCACTATCCAGGTGCAGACCTTCTACCCAGGAGCTAGTCCAGAGGTTATTACCTCGGCTATCACCTCGCCGTTGGAAAAGCAGTTCGGCCAAATGCCTGGCTTGGATCAGATGTCCTCCTCCAGTTCAGCGGGCGCATCTGTCATTACTCTGCAATTCAATTTATCGCTTGCCATCGATATCGCGGAACAAGAAGTTCAAGCGGGAATAAGTGCAGCGCAAAATCTACTACCACAAGATCTACCCGCGCCCCCCATTTATGCCAAGGTTAATCCGGCTGACGCACCCGTACTTACTTTGGGCATCACCTCTACGGTAATGCCCCTGACTGAAGTCGAAGATCTCGCCGATACACGAGTGGCGCAAAAAATTTCGCAGCTTAAAGGTGTCGGTGTGGTGAGTATCAGCGGCGGGCAACGCCCCGCAATCCGAGTAAGGGTCAATCCACGCGCGTTGGCGGCATACGGGCTGAATATTGATGATCTACGTACCACCATCAATGTTGCCAATCAAAATGGCCCCAAAGGCACTTTAGACGGTCCTTCGCTGGCTTACAGTATAAACACCAACGATCAACTCAAAAGCGCTGCCGAGTACGCGAACATTGTCATTGCTTACAAGAATAACTCCGCAGTCCGCCTTAAGGACGTGGCTCAACTTATAGCAAGCGCCGAGAACACAAAACTCGGCGGTTGGATGAATTCCACATCAGCACTTATTCTCAACGTCCAGCGCCAACCAGGGGCCAATGTAGTTGATGTGGTCAATAGCATTCATCAGCTTTTGCCATCGCTTCGCGCTGCCTTACCCTCCGGAGTGGATTTATCGATCCTTACCGACCGCACCACGACCATTCGCGCCTCTATTCACGATGTGCAATTCGAACTGACTCTCTCAGTGGCATTAGTTGTTTTAGTAATCTATCTTTTCCTTCGCAATCTTCCCGCCACGCTCATTCCAAGCCTGTCCGTGCCGCTATCCTTAGTCGGCACTTTCGCCATCATGTATTTGGCTAATTTCAGCCTTAACAATCTGTCGCTCATGGCGTTGACCATCGCCACTGGGTTTGTAGTCGACGACGCAATCGTAATGATCGAAAATATTTCCCGTTATATTGAAGCAGGTGAAAACCCACTCGAGGCCGCCTTGAAAGGCTCACAGCAAATAGGCTTCACGATTATTTCTCTAACCGTTTCGCTAATTGCGGTGCTGATACCCTTGCTGTTTATGCAGGACGTGGTGGGCCGGCTATTTCGTGAATTTGCCGTGACTTTGGCTGTGACAATTTTGATCTCGGCGGTTGTTTCGCTGACGTTAGTGCCCATGCTGTGTGCCAAATTGCTCAAAGCGACCAAGGGAACGCGTAAAAATAACGATTCACCGCGCTGGCTGAGTGCACTTATCGATGGATATAGCCGCAAGTTGACCTGGGTACTCGACCATCAACGACTGACGCTCTATGTAGCCGCAGGCACCCTGGCACTGACTGCGCTACTGTACATTCTCATTCCTAAGGGATTTTTTCCTGACCAAGACACAGGTCTCATACAAGGCGTGTCGGCGGCAACCGAATCAGTCTCGTATGCAAAAATGGCAGACCGGCAGCAAGCCCTGGCAGCCGCAATCTTGACTGATGCGGATGTCGCCAGCTTATCGTCTTTTATAGGAGTCGACGGCAATAACGTGACGCTCAATAGCGGGCGTTTTTTAATAAATTTAAAACCGCGAAAAATACGCAGTGCCAATGCAGCCGACATCGCGCGACGCATTCGCGGTGAGGTAGCGTCGGTCGTGGGCATCAATTTATTCCTGCAGCCTGCGCAAGATCTCACCTTAGATAGCACGATTAGTCGATCCCAATATCAATTTAATTTGCAAAGTGCTGATCAATTGGCACTTTCTAATGCGACCCCTAAACTTGTCGCTGCACTCGCGAAGCGATCTGAATTCGCGGAGGTGACCAGCAATCAGGAGGACCACGGCCTAGCAGCTTATGTCACCATTGACCGCGATAGCGCCGCTCGTCTTGGGATTAGTGTCGGCACAGTAGACAACGCACTGTACGATGCATTTGGGCAACGCATTGTCTCGACCATATTCACTCAATCCAACCAATATCGCGTCATCATTGAAGCTGATCCATCGACGTATCAGTCGGTTGATTCGATTAACTCTATCTACGTACCGTCTGCAGCGGGCGGCCAAGTCTCGTTATCGGCTATTGCAAAAATCAGCATTGAATCGCGGCCCCTCTTAATCAATCATTTAGCCCAGTTTCCCGCAACTACGGTTTCGTTTAATTTGGGACCTGGAGCGTCTTTGGGGGCAGCGGTTGCCGCGATCGAACAAGTCGAACACGACCTTGAATTCCCGGCGAGTATTAGTACGACATTTCAAGGAGCTGCACTTGCGTTTAGAAATAATCTTTCAAACGAGCTGCTTTTATTAGTTGCCGCCGTTCTCGTGATGTATATCGTTCTAGGAGTGCTTTACGAAAGTTTTATCCACCCGATTACCATTTTATCGACGTTGCCGTCCGCCGGAATCGGCGCGCTCTTAGCCCTGATCGTCGCTGGGCATGAACTGACCATCATCGCGATTATCGGAATTATTCTCTTAATCGGTATCGTTAAGAAAAACGCCATTCTCATGATCGATTTTGCGATTGAAGCTGAACGTACGCAGGGCTTATCTCCTAAAGACGCAATTTACCAAGCATGTCTGCTGAGGTTTCGACCTATATTAATGACCACAGTCGCCGCTATATTTGGCGCACTTCCCTTAATGTTTGGCACCGGCACCGGATCAGAATTAAGGCATCCACTAGGGGTAAGCATTGTTGGCGGACTCTTAGTGAGCCAAATATTAACTTTGTTTACCACCCCGGTTATCTACTTGGCTTTTGATCGCGCAGCCAAGCGATTTCGCCCCCGGGGCGCTGCGCCTTGAATATTTCGGCGCCTTTTGTGGCGCGACCGGTTGCCACAGTTTTATTGACTCTGGGAGTCACTTTAAGTGGAATAGTCGCGTTTATGCTGATGCCGGTTGCTCCCCTACCCAATATAGACGTCCCCGCAATTTTTGTTTCCGCTTCACTACCTGGCGCAAGTCCTGAAGTTATGGCAAGCACAGTAGCGACACCGCTCGAACGCCATTTGGGCGCAATAGCCGATGTCGATGATATGACGTCGAGCAACAGCGTTGGATCGACTAATATTCAACTTACCTTCGGCTTGAACCGTGACATTAACGGCGCGGCGCGCGACGTCGAAGCGGCTATTCTTGCGGCTCGCGCGGATCTCCCCTCCTCGCTAACCAAGAATCCCACTTACCGAAAAATAAATAGCTCGCAGGCACCGATCCTAGCGCTCGCAATGACTTCCGATATCCTGACTCAAGGGCAAATCTACGACGCCGCTGATGCGGTAATTTCGCAACGTCTATCGCAAATCGATGGCGTAGGTTCGGTTAACGTGAGCGGGAGCGCTCTGCCTGCAGTTCGAATCGAAATCAATCCTCTTTCCTTGTCGAAGTACGGTATCGGATTACAAGATATCCGCGCCGCTATTTCAAACGCCAACGCCAATGCACCCAAGGGAGTCATAGAATCCAATCATTTACACTATCAAATCTACACCAACGATAATGCGCGAGATGCCGATCAGTATCGGAATTTAATTATTGCGAATCGCAATGGCGCCGTGATCCGTCTAAACGATGTCGCCGCGGTGAGCGATATGCAAGACGGTGCCACGGAAAATATCCGCACCTTTGGATTGTACGGGGGTCGATCTGATACTCGTGGAAAGCCCGCCATTTCAGTGCAAATTTCGCAACAACCCGGCGCTAATATCATTGCAGTGATTGATGCAATAAAGGCAGAGCTACCGCACTTAAAAGCAGAAATAGATCCAAAGATAGATTTGAAAATAATAGCCGATCGCTCTATTACCATTAGGGCATCCCTGCGACAAGTGGAACAGACGCTGATTCTCGCGGTGGCGATGGTGATTCTGGTGGTCTATATTTTTTTAAATAGCTATCGAGCCGCACTGATCCCTGCCATCGTAGTACCGGTATCCCTAATTGGTACCTTTGCGGCGATGTATCTTTTAGGGTATACGCTCGATAATTTTTCACTAATGGCATTGACGATAGCTACCGGATTTGTGGTCGATGACGCGATCGTCGTCATGGAAAATACTTCTCGTCATATTGAAGCAGGCATGCCAGCGCTGCAAGCGGCCCTCCAAGGGGCGCGCGAGGTCGGATTTACCGTATTGTCAATGAGCTTATCCTTGATTGCCGTGTTTATTCCTTTTGAATTTGCCGGAGGCATGATTGGACGTTTATTTCGGGAATTCACCAACACATTGTCAATTTCGATTTTAATTTCACTTGTTATATCTTTGACCGCCACGCCAATGATGTGCGCACGGCTACTGGGTCGCGACAGGATCTCCACTCATTCACGCCTCAGTCAGTGGTTTGAACGCAATTTTCAAATGCTAAAGCAGGAATACGAGCGGACACTCGCAATCGCTTTAAATCATCCGCGACTAACATTGTTAACCTTATTTTTGACTATCGTACTGAACGTGTTTTTGTATATCCTTATTCCAAAGGGATTTTTTCCACAGCAAGATACTGGGCTCATTCAGGGTGGCGTTCGTGGCGATGCAGTAGCCTCTTTTCAGCGTTTAAAACCACGACTAGAGCAAATCGTACAAATTATAAAAAATGATCCGGCGGTGGAGAGCGTCGCCGGTACCGTCGGCGGCGGCGGGGGTCCCGGATCCGGAAGTGGTGCGAGCGCCAATGTCACTATTTCGCTGAAACCCAGGAGCGAGCGCCATATCTCAGCCGATGGTGTTATCGCTAGGCTCCGCCCGCGATTGAACCAAGCCACCGGTGTCTCCGTATTTCTTCAAGCTGTCCAAGATTTGCGCGGCGGCGGCGGCAGGTCTGCTAATGCACAGTATCAATACACTTTACTAGGCGATGACCTTGCTTCGTTGCGCGACTGGTCGCAAAAACTCCGCGTTGCGCTCCAGAATGTTCCCGAGGTTACCGATGTCGATTCTGATTTACAGCCGGGCGGCCTTGAATCGGATCTGATTGTTGACCGAGACGCGGCATCACGCTTAGGACTCACCGCAAGTCAAATCGACAATACGCTAGGAAATGCCTTCGCCCAATCCCAGGTGTCTACCATTTATAATCCCTTTAGCCCGCAGCAATATCACGTAATAATGGAAGTTGATCCGAAATTCTCGCAAAATCCCGATATCTTAAAACTACTATTTGTCAGCAAATCTGGGGGTGCAGTAAGCGGAACTCAGGCAACCCAAGCGGTGGCGGGCACCACGCAATTCGGTACTAGCTCTACAAAATCAACTATAACCCAAGATACCGCGCGTAATTTGGCGGCGAATTCACTAGCTAACTCTGGACGCGGCAACACCTCGACTGGATCCGCAATCAGTGTCGCCACCGAGACCATGGTGCCTTTAGAGGCTTTTAGTCATTTTGCCACAGCCACTACGCCGGTCACGGTGAACCACACCGGCATCGCAGTATCCACCTCCTTTTCCTATAATCTACCGGAAGGCGGATCCCTCGGTAGCGCGCAGGTCGCAATCCAGCGCACCATGGAGGCCATTCATGTACCCATCAGCATCCAAGGCGGCGCGTATGGGACATCCAAGCTGTTTCAGCAGTCTATGGGAGCTTTACCATTGATGTTGGTAGCGACATTAATGGCCATATATATAGTATTAGGCATGCTGTACGAAAGCTATGGCCAACCGATCACTATTCTTTCAACTCTCCCATCGGCGGGGGTTGGCGCGTTGCTAGCCCTCATAATCACGAATACCGAATTCGGCATGATTGCATTCTTGGGCATTCTATTGCTAATTGGTATTGTCAAAAAGAACGCCATTATGATGGTTGATTTTGCGCTCGATGCCGAACGTCAGTTAGGTCATGACCCACGTACTGCAATTGCACGTGCCTGCTCATTGCGATTCAGGCCAATTATGATGACTACACTTGCGGCGATCGCGGGCGCGCTACCGCTTGCGATTGGCTCAGGCGATGGTACGGAGCTACGCCGACCCTTAGGAATTTCAATTGTCGGTGGCCTATTTTTAAGTCAGCTACTCACCCTCTATACAACTCCTGTGGTCTATTTGTGTATACGACGTTTTGGGCAACGCAAGCAAAAATCGCAATCCATTACTAATTACCCGCGAAGCATTCCCCACGAGGCACTTTTGTGAAGGCACATCCGCATTCAAAACCCCCTTTGACCCGTATGGCTGTACTATTTTTAGTTCTCACTGGCTGTGCCATTGGACCCCATTATCGAAGACCCGGTATCGAACTTGCCAGCAGTTACAAAGAAGAAAAAGACTGGAAAGCTTCACAACCCAACGATGCGGCCAGTCGGGGGGAGTGGTGGAGTATTTTTAAAGATCCTGAGCTTGACCAACTTGAAAATCAAATTGAAATTTCCAACCAAAATGTGAAAGCTGCCGCTGCTGCGGTTGAGGAAGCGCAAGCCTTAGTACAAGAGGCTCAAGCGGGATTCTGGCCTACCCTAGCCGCCAATTTCGGAAGGCAACGAGGTCGAACCCGGCTCGCGGAAGTACAAACCACCACGAGTGCCGGAATTACCGGGAGTTGGAACATTGATATCTGGGGTCAAATTCGCCGCAGTGCCGAAAGCAACAAAGCCTCAGCACAAGCCTCTACCGCAGCCCTCGCCGCCGCACGCCTATCGGCACAAGGCCAACTCGCGACAATTTATTTCCAATTGCGCGCCCAAGATCAATTGCAGTCCTTATTGAACGACACCGTGAGAGCCCAAGAGAAATCGCTAAAGATCGCTGAAAGCCGCTTTAGATTCGGTGTCGCAGCGAAAGGTGACCTCGTCAGCGCCCAAACACAACTGTTGACCAGCCAAGCGCAACAAATCAACGCCGGCATTCAGCGTGCCTTACTAGAACATGCCATAGCCGTGCTTATTGGACAATCGCCTTCCCTCTACTCACTCACCCGCGCAAGCATGCGCACCGACGTCCCAACCATACCACCGGGCGTACCGTCAGCGCTTTTGGAACGACGGCCTGACATTGCGGAGGCTGAACGTAAAGTTGCGTCAGCTAACGCACAAATCGGTGTGGCGCGCGCCGCGTTTTTCCCCACGCTCATCCTCAGTGGCTCGGCGGATTACAGTGGCGGCTCAATAGCTAATTTAATTCGCGCCTCCAATCGAGTCTGGGCTTTTGGCCCTTCACTTGCACAAACTCTCTTTGCGGGGGGATTACATCGAGCCCAAGCACGCGCAGCTTCTGCGGCATTTGACCTAAGCGTCGACAATTATCGGCAAAGCGTACTTAACGGTATACAGCAAGTTGAAGATCAAATCGCCACCTTGCGCATCTTAGAAAAACAGTCTGCGCTCGAAGATGCCGTTGTGAGCGCAGCGCAAGAAGCCGAAGTCCTCATATTAAACCAATACAAAGCAGGTACTGTGCCTTATAGCAGTGTCATATCTTCTCAGACGACTACTTTAAGCAGCCGCGAGACCGCCCTCACTGTTTTGCTCGATCGCTTAATCGCCAGTGTTAGCATGATAGAGGCATTAGGCGGTGGCTGGGAGGCGTCGGAATTACGATGACGCAGTTATTCGGCGATTGGCTTCATATTTGGCCCACTCTACTGGCGTCGTTCATGGCATCTCTCGTCGAATTTGTTGAGGCGCTTACTGTAGTTCTAGCGATAGGTACGGTGCGCGGATGGCGACCCGCACTAGCCGGCTCGGGTCTCGCACTGTGCGCACTGCTAGTATTAGTCGCAATTTTTGGCTCTACTTTAAATAAGATTCCATTAGCGGCGGTGCAATTGGTTATCGGCACTCTGGTATTAATGTTCGGATTGCGTTGGCTACGTAAGGCGATCTTAAGATCGGCAGGTGTATTACCGCTGCATGACGAAACAGCTGAATTCGCCAAACAAGCGGCATTAATGGGAAACACCGCGCGCACCCGCACCTGGGACCGAGCCGGTTTTGCCGCCGCCTTTAAAATCGTGATGCTCGAGGGCGTGGAAGTGGTATTTATTGTAATCGCCATCGCAGCAAGCGGCAAAGCGCTGTGGGCTGCCACCATCGGTGCCATGTCGGCACTCATTCTGGTGATTTTTCTAGGGGTCGTGATACACCGACCGCTTGCCAAGATTCCAGAGAACGCCTTAAAATTTGGGGTAGGGCTTTTATTAACGACTTTCGGCACCCTATGGGTCGGCGAAAGTGTGCAAATACAATGGCCCTGGGGCGACTTCACTTTACTGTTGCTGTTAAGCGGATATTTTTTAGTTGCTCAAGGGTTAGTTTTTCTGTGTCGATCGCGCTTCCGCGCGGGCTTGCGTTCCAAGAAGGCAACGGCTTACCCAAAACCTAGTAAGAGAATCGCTGCGAGTCCGGTCGGGGTGCTAGCAACCGTGATGCACGAAATGATTAGTTTGTTTGTAGATGACGGCGCACTAGCCAGCGGAATACTGGTATGGGTGACGATCAATAAAGGCGGCAATCTAGTAGGCATCCAAACCGGAGTTATTGGCGGCGCAATGTTCTTCTTGGGATTTGTCAGTCTTTTAGGATTTAGCGCAACTCGCTCTTGCGCAACTCAAGCTAGCGAAACCCAGTGACCAAGGAAAACACTTCACGCGCTATTTTTTCGGCTGGGGCTTCCGCAAGATTAGCGAGCACCACCACGGTCACTTGACTATCAAAATCACGCTCGATGGCAGATCTGAATCCTTGCCACGAGCCGTCAAATTCCAGCACCGGGTGCCCGCCTACTACGCCTTGGTCCCATCCAAATCCGTGGGATTTAAGGTTAATACTCGTTTGATCACGTCCCCAGAGAGCAGCATACGAGGCACTCGACAACAACGCGCGGCGATCAAGCGCCGCGATCCACGCGCTCCAGTCATCCAAGGACAAATAAAGGCTGCCATCGGCGGTCGCATTGAGCGCTGCCGATACAAAGTCCTGATTTCGAATACCCTTCGACGTTCGTATATATCCCGCAGCACGATTAGCAACGATGTCGGTATCACTGATCACACGTGCGGTCCGCATTCCTAAAGGCTTAAATACTTCACGGGCCAGAAAGTCACCATAAAACATACCGCTGACTCGAGTCGCAATAATTCCTGCCAGAATGTACCCCGTATTATTGTATTTCCACTGACTACCCACCGGGAAATCTAAAGGAAATGAGTGCGCTAGTTTAATGATCTCATCGTCGCTATATTCGCGCCGATTGTCGAACAGGGCGCCCTCCTCGGTGTCCCTGATTCCCGACGTATGGTTAAGTAAGTGGCGGATAGTGATCGCCTCCCAGCCCGGCGGTCCCGCAGGCAAATACTTATCAATTCGATCATCTAGACGCAGCGCCCCACGCTCCACCAGCAAAAGGATCGCTGTAGCGGTAAATTGTTTACCCAAGGATCCACTTTGAAACATCGTCAGGCGCTTTACGACAACCGCGTGTTCAACATTAGCTAGGCCGTAGACCCCTATGCGCACAATCTTTTGATTGCGCATGACCAGTAACGCTAGGCCCGGAATTCGCTCGCTGCGTTGTGCTACGAGCATCGCATCATCAATAGCATCGCTCCACGCAGCAGCACCTATCAATGTAGTGACTAGTGCAACCAAGATCTTAAGGTGTATAGTTTTCACTGGCTTCGACTACTTGGACTTTATAGGTCACTGCTACAGCGTTTAAGGCTACTTCAATAGCATAGTACAACTTAAATCACTTAAGTTTGCCGCCCCGCTACAAATTCATTACAATGACCTAATGTTATGAATATCGCTCACCCAAATCCTCGCGCAAATAGTGTCGGCTTGGGCGACGCCATTATCATGGGACTATCGAGTTCCGGTCCCTCACAAACGATAGCAGTAAGCCTTGCAGGACTAGTGGCCGTCAGCGGCTATGCCTCCATCATTCCCATCCTTATCTGCTTCCTCCCTATGATAGGAATCGCAATTGCCTACCAGCGCCTTAATCGCTGGGATCAAAGTGCGGGAGCAACCTACACCTGGGTCGCAAAGGTATTTCATCCTTACCTGGGTTTTTTGTCAGGTTGGATGATTCTTTTGTACTACACCCTTGGTACCACCACACTGACTATACCCGCAGGTATTTATACGCTCGAACTAGTAGCACCCTCGTTGGTTGAAAACCACGCCGCCATTTTCGCTGTCGGTGCGCTATGGAATGTGCTGGTCACGGCGCTGGCAATTTTGGGGCTCAAAATGGTGGCGCGATTTGAATGGCTCGTGGTCATATTTGAATATGTCGTATTGTTAACCGCCGCAAGTATCGCCGCGGCGGCTTTGTGGCATGGCAACACCGCGTCGCCATTTTCTTGGGGATGGTTTTCTTGGGACAGCGTCGGACACATGAAGGGCTTAATGGGGGGAATATTAATTGCTTGTTTCATGTACTCAGGCTGGGATGCGTCGGTGTATGTCAACGAAGAAACAACTGACCGCGCGAATAATCCGGGCAAAGCCGCGATTGCCAGCGTGGTGATGCTCGCACTCGTGTATTCCCTCACCACGTTCAGCTTTCAAAGCGTGCTCTCACCGCAAGCACTACAGGCTCACGCTGGAAATGTACTGGCGGCGATCGGTACGAAATTATTCTCTCCCCCTTGGGACGCTGTTATGGCTCTGGTTGTACTTACCGGTACACTTGCATCGCTTCAATCAGCAGTGGTTTCAGCGGCACGCATGGGTTTTGCAATGTCACGCGACCGAGTTATGCCGCGATGCTTTCAACAACTCACCGCCCGCAGCGCAAGTCCCTGGATCGCGACGCTTGCCATGAGCGCGCTTAACTTAAGTTTGCTCGCATTGGCACTCAGCACTACTACGATCGCCACCGCCTTAACCACGGCTGCAAGCAGCTTGGGTCTTATTTCAATAATATTTTACGGCATTACAGCAGCAACCGCCGTTTGGCACCAGCGTAACGTGTTGACCCATAGTGCGCAGGACTTCTTATTAGGCGGTCTATTGCCATCAATAGGTGTTCTTTTCAGTTTTTGGGTCCTTGTCGAATCTAGCTTAAGCGGAGCTGTAAGCAACACCGTATTGGTATACGGCTTAGGGTCCATAGGATTAGGCGTTTTAATCATCCTGTTTTTACATAGAATAAAAGCCATCCCATTTTTTGTCTCGCAAAGGATCGACCATGAGAAAATACAATAATCCAGCACGCTCAGTGCATAGCGCAGAACTGTTCGAGCAGGCCTGCAAGTTAATTCCGGGAGGCGTCAACAGCACGGCTCGTGCCACCTGGTCGGGCTGGGATCCGTATCCGCTATTCGTCGATCGAGGCGAAGGCGCCTATTTATTCGATGCCGATGGCCACCGATACATCGACTACTTACTCGGACTAGGTCCCATGATTCTCGGCCATCGCCCAGCGAAGGTCACCGCCGCGGTGATCGAACAAATCACAACACGCGGCACGGTGTTCGCGCTTCCTACAGCTCAAGAGGCGATACTTGCCGAAAAGATTATTGCAGCAGTGCCCAGCATCGACCAGGTACGCTTGTGTAATACCGGCACCGAAGCCGTGATATACGCGCTGCGTCTAGCACGCACCTTTACGGGGCGGGAAAAAGTGATTCGTTTTGAAGGGATGTATCACGGATTTTCTGAAGGTGTCTATTGGAGCAAGCACCCAGCCCTTGAGACGGCGGGCTCCGATAACCGACCTATTGCAGTGGCACAAGGACCCGGGTTGTCTAAAAATTCCGGCGATCAGCTTATAATTTTGCCGTGGAATGATATCGACGTATTGCGCGAGACCGTCAAACGTAACCCGCATTCCATTGCTGCAATCCTGACCGAACCTGTGATGTGCAACACCGGCTGTATTTTACCCAAACCAGGATATCTGCAAGCGATGCGGGAAATCGCTGACGCGCACGACATTGTATTAGTCTACGACGAAGTCATTACGGGCTTTCGGCTAGGCTTCGGAGGCGCCCAGGGTCATTATCACATTAAGCCCGATATCTCTGTGTTCGCCAAAGGGTTAGGCGGCGGATATCCCGTGGCTGCACTTGGCGGACGACGTGACATTATGCGATTGGTGGCCACCGGAACCGTGTCGATGGCGGGCACTTACAGTGCCAATGGTATTGCTGTCGCCGCCGCTATTGCGGCTCTCGACGAGCTGAGTGTGCCAGGCAAGTATGAGGCGCTGTTTGCGCGGTGTTCGCGATTCTATGATGGCCTAAGCGCTATATTTTCACGTCACGGATTACCCGCTTACGTCGTTGGCTTAGGGCCAGTTCTGCAAGTATGGTTCGCCGAGAAGCCCATACATAATTACCGCGATGCCGCGCGCTATGCCAACCATGAGATTTTTCGGCGTTGGTGGGAAGGAATGCTGGAGCGCGATGTACTCTTTCATCCGGGCGCTTTCGAAAATTTATTTGTATCATTTGCACACTCGGAGGCAGATATTGCCACAACGCTTATTGCGGCCGACGAAGTTGCCGGACAATTAAAGGCCCATGTCTAATCCGACATCACTAGAATCAATCACAGTCGGTATCGATCTCGGAACATCATCGATCAAGGTTGTAGCCCTTAAAAATACTGCACCGATTGGCGAGGCGGTCGCGCCATTCCCAACGCTTAGCGAACTGCCTCATCAAGCGGAGCAAGAGCCGCAAGATTGGTTAGACTCCACCTCGAGGGCAATGCACGCGCTAAATTCCGAAGTGACGCGCCAGCAAGGACCCCGTTGGACTGATCAAGTTTCCGCTATCGGTCTGACCGGTCAATTACCAACCCTGGTGTGTCTATCAAGCCACGGCCCCATCGCACCGGCGATCACTTGGCGCGATGGTCGTGCTGACGCCTGGGGCACTCAAAAAGTGCAAGCCCGGGCAGCCATGTACGCAACCACTGGCATGCCCATTGATGCTCGCTATCTTGCGCCCATGTTTGAATTTCATTTTGCCAAACATCGTCATCAGGTGCGTCGGATTTTATCGGCCAAAGATTACTTGCTCTGTTGCCTGACCGGACTTGAAATCACAGAACCCTCGACGGCAGCCGGTTTCGGCGTATATGATTTACATACGCATGAATTCAGCGAACAATTATGTGAATTCTGGAATTTACCGACTGCCATACTGCCAAAAATTCGGCCTGCAAACTCATTGGCTGGGCCCCTCACCGAGCAAGGCGCGAGACTACTCGGTTTAAGCGCCGGCATTCCCGTTAGCACCGGAGCCGCAGATTCCGTATCCGCAGCTTTTGCCCTCGCAGGTTTAGACGAACATTGTGTATCCATCAGTTTCGGCTCAAGCACAGTGATGGTAAGCGCATGCCCTACAATCAAGCTCGATTCGAGCGCACGCTACTTAGTCACCCCGCACGTTATCGACCGCTGGTATGGCCGTGAAATGGATTTGCTAGCGACCGGAACCGGCTATCAATGGTTAAGTAAATTATTCGGTTGGAACGACCACCAAATCGATACCCACGCGGCGCGCTCACCCCCAGGTGCCAACGGACTAGTGTTCCCGCCCTATCTAGCAGGTGGCGAACAAGGCGCATTATGGAATCCCAAACTTAAGGGCGCGCTATTCGGCTTAACCCTACACCACACTCAGAGCGATATCGCACGCGCCTATCTAGAGGGCGTATTTTTCGAAATTAGACGCTGTATCGACGTGTTAGCTGAATGCGGCGCAATTAGTCTAATAAAAGCCAGCGGCAACCTTACGGCGTCCCCGACCAGCTTGCAGTTATTAGCCGATATCTTACAGCGCCCCGTTAGCGGCTCCACCAATCGCTCACCCGCCGCCATCGGCGCAGCACTACTCGCTCAGAAACTAGTTGCTCATAGCACCGGCGCTCACGATCCTGCCGCAGCCGCAGGGACGGCCACTTCAGCTGCCGTAAAACACCATTCTGCAAACGCTGATTTATACAACAACTTATATCAACGATATTTAGAAAGGTCGGCCCTATGCGAGTACTAACAGAGCATTCACCACACGGTTTCACAATTACAGCGGCTAATTGGGTAGCCAACCATCTTAAGTCGAAGCCGCAATCGACGCTGGCATTGCCCACTGGACAAACTCCATTGAGTCTGTACGCCGAATTAGTCGCAAGAACAAAAATGCGCCAAATGAGCTTAAACTCAGCCTATATTTTCAACCTCGACGAATATTGTGGATTAGGCAAGGCTGACCCGCACAGCTACTCAGCTTTCCTACACCAACATCTGATCGATCCATTGAACTTACACTCGAAGAACGTGCGCCTACTACAGGGCGATGCTCCAGACTTACAAGCAGAATGCCAATCGTACGACGCCGAAATTGCGCACCACGACGGAATCGACCTATGCATTCTAGGTCTCGGCACCAACGGCCATATCGGCTTCAACGAGCCACAATCCGCTTGGAACTTGCGTACCCATCGAGTTAATTTGTCCGAAGAAACCCGCGCCGTACACGCCCGCCAGTCGCCCCAACCATGGGCTATACCAACTCATGGGTTAACGATGGGGATCCAAACTGTCCTAGAGGCTCGAAACGTTCTACTACTAATCGCGGGCGCCAACAAACGCGGCGCCCGTGATGCACTGCGCGGTCACGCTGACCCAAAATGGCCAGTCACGAGCCTGTTGTCGCATCCTAATTTGACGATTGTCGAACTTTCTTGATACGCGATGTATTCGCAAGTTCAACCGCCTCCACAAAAAAACTCGGCGCCGTCTCAAGGCGAAATGCAAAAGCTTTCGCGACAAATATCATTTTAAAGGCATCAATCGGTTGATGCTGCGCGGAAAGGCTAACTCCGGCCACTTCAACGACCCATTCGAAGTTCATCAAATTTAATAACTCGTGTTCACGCGTCAAAGCGGGCCGCGATAAAAGGGTCTGTTCTTCACGCGCTTCTTTAAGGCCGTAGACAGTATCGAGTAATTCATAAAGCGAACCTTTTTCCAGCCGTCGCAAATACGCTCCAAGATCGGGAGCCAATATCTTGGGGATCACTGATAACTCCCAGATTACGGGTCGATTATTTAAGATGCGCAACCGTGACACCTCCCAAACCATTGCCCCCGCAGACAAACCCAACCGCCTGGCTTCCTCGACTAACGACACCCGTGCCACACAGCCCAATACACGACTCTGTAACTTGGAACGCGCGTCTAAATGCAAGCCATTACGCAAGCTTCCGATCTTTGTAGTCTCGGCATTGACCCGCGGACGCGCAACGAAAGTTCCCCGACCTTGCTCACGCCGCACTACTGCCTGCGCGGAAAGTTCTGATAGAGCACGCCGCACAGTGACAAGACTAACCCCCGCCAATGCCGCAAGCTGCGCTTCAGTGGGCAATTGATTGCCTTCACTCAATTTTTTTTCGTCTATGTATTGCAGAACGAAGGCGATTGTTTTTTCGTATAAAGATTTCACTGGTGAATTCTACGTCGATATGCGTACATAACGCGATCTATAGCCACAATACTTCCACAACCGGCCACTTTGCACCATCACAATATTGAGTATGTCATTGCAATGAATAGGCTATTTAGCTATATTCGTAAAGGCAATCAATGGGAGATTTCACTATGCGTCGATCCCTCGTCCATTACTTCCCCGCCTGTTTATTCATCGCACCGTTGTGCGCGGCGCAATCAAGCGGACCACCCGTAAGTAGCCCGCAATCGAATGCGCCCCTCGAAACTATTGTGGTAACGGGTTCCTATATCCGCCGTACCGATACTGAATCGCCCTCACCCGTTATGCTTTTGAACGCTGATGACATCCTCAAACAAGGCTTTAATAACCTTGCGGACGCCATCCGCTCTATTTCTGCCGACAGCAGTGGCACCCTCACTCAGGCCTTTAGCGGTGCGATGGCCGGCGGCGCCAGCGGTGTTTCGTTGCGCGGTCTTTCCGTCGATGCAACTTTAGTTCTTCTGGACGGACACCGCCTAGCACCTTATCCACTGGCTGATGACGGGCAACGACCCTTTACGGATATCTCATCGCTACCGCTCGGAATCGTCGATCGGGTTGAAGTACTGCAGGATGGCGCCTCCGCAATTTACGGCTCAGATGCCATTGCCGGCGTGGTAAACGTGATTACAAAGAAACAATTCACCGGATTGGATCTCACCGGCGGTATCGGTTCAACTTACCGATGGGACGGGCAATCGCAACGATTCGCAGCGACATTCGGTATGGGTGACCTGGCCGCCGACGGTCACAATTTTTATTTTAATGTGGAGTTCCGTCATCAAGAAGCCATTTCTCAAGAAGCGCGTGGCTCTTACATTAAAGCACTTGACCTAACACCCTATGGAGGGCCCGACCTACGGGGCGGAGTAATTAACGGCAATTTACCTCTAGCGGGAACGACCTACACCGTCCCAGGTCAAGTGGCCCCGCTCGTAGGCGGTCAGGCCGCTGATGTTTTTTATCAATTGCCAGGCTGCACACCGCAGAATCTCATCCCCAATAGCGGTGGATGTGCGTGGGACACGAATCTCTACAAAAAATTACAACCACGCACCGAAGGCGTTAATCTTTCCGCTCATTGGACCCAAACCCTCGCAGGCGCTTGGGTAAATGCACTCAGCGCTAATTTTTTCTTATCGCAGTCTGAGCAGTACCGCCAGCCCGACGCTTACAATGTCGGAATTCCGTTAGTACCCTTCGTATGGTCGGGATCGAAATCCGGCATCGTCAATCAATTTGACACCAGCAACACGCAAATTGTGTTGCCTGCTAATTCGCTCGACAATCCTTTTAATCCGTCCAGCCCTTATGCGGCCGCAGCGCAAACTTTTTACGGTGCCAATTACGCCGGTTACCTAGGTCAACCCGCACTATTTTACGGAGCACTCACTGAATTTCCGCCGCAGCATACTTTGTATTACACCGATGTCTATCGCATCGTCGACGATCTAACCGGTAGCGTCGGTAAGTGGGATGTGTCCGCAGCAGCCGGCTATGTGCGCGACGAAACGCATATCACCTATCAAGGCTTTGTCAATGTCACTGCACTGAACGCGGCGTTCGCGAGCGGCACCTTCCGCGTGGGTCAAAACGCGAATTTAAATTCTCGAGCCACTATCGCAAGTCTTGCGCCTGAAACTCACGATGTTGCGACCTCCGATATTGCCTTCATTTCAGCGACCGCCTCGCGCAAGCTCTTTCCACTACCCGGTGGTGATTTCGCCGTTGCCGCGGGCGCCGAAGCACGCATCTGGCAAGAAAATAACCCCGGTCAACCCGGTGCTCCTGAAGGCAATATCCTCATGGACGGCAGCTTTTATGCGAGCGGTTCACAAACGGTGCAAGCCGCATTCGTAGAATTCTCCGCGCCCTTTTTAAATTCCCTTGAAATGGATGCCGCAGCTCGCGTCGACCACTACCAAACCGCTGGCACTTCACTCACGCCGAAATTTGGTTTTAAATGGAAAATCCTGCCGCAACTTGCCTTGCGCGGAACTTACGCACGCGGTTTTCGAGCGCCGGGAATCTCCGAAAGTGGCAATGCAGGCACCGCTACCAGTGTCGCACCGGCTCCCGTTGATCCGATCCGTTGCCCCATCACCGGGTTGGCGGCCGATTGCAGCGGTCAAGGCAGCGCGGTCGCATTACTTACGCGCAGCAACCCGAATTTACGCCCCGAAAAATCGCGCAGTTTTACGCTCGGCGTCATCATAGAGCCAACCAAACAAGTCAACCTAACCTTTGATTATTTCAATATCCGACGTACTAACGAAATTACCACCGCTCCCTATAGTTCCGATAATGCGATACGTACACCGGTCCCCGCCGGCTCTGCACTGCCTGGGCAAATCATCGAATATATTGTTCCCTACATAAACGCCTCGTACTCATTGGTTTCTGGAGTCGATGCCGAGCTTAAAACTGCGATTAGACTGGGAAGCTACGGAAAGCTCAGCCTACGACTGGATGTCAATCATCTTATTCAATCGGAACAAACTGTGGACGGCACCACCTTTCATTGGGTGGGCACTGTAGGTCCCACTGCGCTTGGCGGATCCGTCGGCACGCCCGCCACACGCGGTTCGGCGACTATTGACTGGTCATTGGCTTCGTTGTCTATCGGCACAACCTACAATTACCGCAGTCAAATGCGCGGTATTGATGAATCGATTGGGGGTACATGTTTACAATTAACCGATCCTAATCCGCATTGCTACGTAGCAGGCTTTGGTTACGTCAATGTTTACGCGCAATACCAATGGAACTCCCATCTAGATGTCACTGCGACGATTGCCAATATTACCAACCGATTGCCGCCACTCGATACAGTGACCTACGGCGGCCAGAATTACGACGCATCGCTCGACCAGGCCGGAGCAATTGGACGATACATGGAAGCTGCGTTTCACTACCGATTTTAGAAAGAGCCTAAAACAATGCCACTCACCTCGATGCCACTTGCCTCGATGCCGCTCGCCACCACGCCGCTCGCCTCGATACGACTCGCCGCACGATCGACACCTCGGCGCGCGCAATATCGCCACGCTTCTCAGTGCATCGTTTTCAGTATTCTGCTGGCAGCCACACTGTTGCCTAGCAACTTCGGTTTGGCCGCCGAGTCTACGGTAACCACGATAAGCGTCGATGCCACGCAGGCACCGCGAGGCATTATGTCGGCTCATATGGACATTCCCGTCAGCAGCGGTCTCGTGACATTGGTATATCCCAAGTGGCTCCCGGGTCGGCATAGCCCAGCTGGACCCATAACCTCGCTGGGTGCTCCACGCTTCAGTGCGAATGGTCATCCGCTGCTATGGCATCGTGACGCGATCGATCTTTACGCTTTTCACGTGGAAGTTCCTGCAGGCGTCACGCAGCTCAATGCAGACGTGGAACTATTGACGGCACCGGCACCCGATGGCGTGGTGCAGGGTTTGGAAACACCGCGTTACGCGACAGAAGCTTTACTAGTTCTTGAGTGGAATCAGCTCATCTTGTATCCGGCGGGAATAGCCAGCGATGATCTTGTCTATCGCGCATCGGTACGCCTACCTCCAGATTGGAAATTCGCGACGGCGCTTAAAGCCGCGTCTTCAAAGCATGGTGAAACAGACAACAGTGTGAATTTTGAGCCCGTCTCACTAACCACTCTAGTTGATTCAACACTATTAGCCGGACGCTTCTTTCGTGAACTAACCTTGGGTGGGCCTCCCAACGTGACATTGCACATAGCAGCCGACACGCCTGTTGCGCTCAATATGTCACCCGATACGGAAGCGCACTATAAACGCCTCGTCCATGAAGCTACCGCATTGTTTGGCGCGACCCACTACGACCATTATGAGTTTTTGTGGTCTCTCACTGATCAAATCATGCCCGATGGCTTGGAGCATCATGAGTCCAGTGATAATCGTTCGCCTTTACGCGCGCTACTCGATGATCCCACGCGTCGCGCGGAAGCGAACCTACTACCACACGAATTCGTTCATTCTTGGAACGGCAAATATCGACGGCCCGCGGGCCTAGCTACGTCTAACTACCAAACTCCCATGCAAGACGAAATGCTATGGGTCTATGAGGGACTAACAGAGTATCTAGGCGACGTACTGGCGACCCGTAGTGGACTCCTCACCGAGGCAGAGTTTCGCGAGGAACTTGCCCGTATTTCGGCCGCAATGAATTCCCACAGTGCGCGCGAGTGGCGCTCGTTACAAGAGACGACTATAGCCGCGCCATTACTCTACTATCAGTCACGCGCCTGGGCGGCTCGCCTGCGACGACAAGATGATTTCTATCAGGAATCAGCGTTGCTGTGGCTCGAAGCGGATACCCTAATTCGCCAAGGATCCCAGGGAAAACATAGTCTTGACGATTTTTGCAAGCTGTTCTACGGGGCACCGAACTCTTCACCCCAGGTAGTCACGTATGATTTCACCGCTCTTGTCAAAACACTGAATAGCGTATTTCCTTACGATTGGGCGAAATTCTGGACTGTTAGACTCAATCGCTTGCGAGCCGAAGCGCCTTTAGAGGGATTGCAAGCGGCTGGTTGGCACCTTGAGTTCACGGCGATGCCTTCAACGATGCACCTCGCTCATGAGGCCGATGACAAAGATTTAGACCTGCGCTACTCGCTAGGGTTTTACGTTGACGACGAGGGAGCTACCATCGGCGATGTTATCCCACGCTCTCCGGCCGATCTTGCCGGCGCAGCACCCGGCAGCCATATAGTCGCGCTGAATGGTTACAAATGGTCCAAAGAATTATTGCATGACACGCTTGCCGCACAAGCAGCTCCGCCATCGCCACAAGGCTCACTCTCACCGCTCACATTTTTGGTAGAGAAAGATAATATATTTAAAACGCTGAACATTAAGTATGCGAGTGGCGAACGCTATCCAAATTTATCGCGCATACCACAAACCAAGGATTTACTTACCGAAATAGCGCGGCCACTATTTCATTTGCGCTAGCCAATGCTCACCATCTGGCCATTCGGGCAGCGACTTAGCGCAACGAAAGCCACTATCCTCATCGGCACGACTAGCGAGTTCGTAGCGACAGGTGGCCACCCATGCCCGCCACAGGGCCGTCGTTGGCTGAAGGGGGGCTGGTCGCGGAGATTTTCGCTGGGCTTAGGTCCTCACCCCAAGGAAAAGTGTGACGTTCAGGGCTGCGAGCGATATATTCCCATTCATCTTCAGTGGGCAAGCGCTCGCCCTTGAAGCGGCAATAAGCCATGGCGTCCTGAAAACTCACTGCCACTACGGATGCGTCATCATTGGCCGAAGCCCGCTTCACAGCGTTGCGCCAGTTACCACCCTTGATCGGTTGCAACTTACCCGCCAGCACGGCGTAAGCGAATTCAGCAGACTCAGCTTGGGTGCAGCCACAGAATAATTGTGCGTACTGTGCATTGGACGCAGGATTGTTAGCAGCAATCGCAGCGCTGCTCACTTCCGACGCTCGCCTAACGGGCGCAGCGAAATAAAAACCACCTGTGAGCGACGAGGACTCCCAAGGAACCTGCTTGCCGCCGCCACCGCGCCTGGCGCCGTCGAATACGCGATCAGAATTCCAGCCGGTGCATCCATGGTGGCTAGTCCGTGATCCACTGAGCGCATGCTGCGAGTGAACGGATTATTGCGGCGGACGATAATTTCAAAGCTTAGCTTATGGAGTGCGTCACCGATTAAGGCCGCATCATTGGCAGGATTCGGTAGCGGACCACTTTCGTATTCAGTATTGCCGATCACCAAGGCTAGCCGCGGCTCTGCCGCCTGCGCGAGTAGCATCGTTATTATGAGTATGAGGCGTGCGCTTGCCGTGAATCTCGGTAGTTTTTCAACTACGCGCGGCATCGATCTGACTACCACCGATCAAAACCTAGTCATTCTCGCGGCAGCCCGTAAAAACGAAGTTACCTGGGATACTTCTAAGGGAGGTGCTATGACCTACAATTTTGGAAAATGTCTGGCCGGAGAGGCCAAGGACTCGGATCACAGCGGATCGATCTCTATGCAAGAGCTCACCGACTGCGTTCAGGCACGATTAGACAAGACTCAAGAAGCCACAGCGTTACAGCACGCCACTTTGGTAGGAAACACTGCCTTGGTCCCGGTGTTTGCTGCGACCGATGATAGTGCTAAGCCCCCTACCGATACACCCAGCGCGCCTGCCGATAAACCAAACCCGGCGGATACGCTTGCGACCCTCCACGACATTTTTCAGCAACGCGACGACCGCTGGGAAGTACAAGTAACGCTCGCTCAACCGACATTAAAAATTGGCGGTAATCTGAACATGTCGATTCGCTCGCAGCGCAATGGCTTTGTGTATGTTTTTTATCGGGGTACTCAAGCGGATAGTTTTTACTTGCTATTCCCCAACCAACTGGATGCCTCTGACACCATAAGCGCCAACCAAGAACTGGCGCTGCCACGCCAAGATTGGAGTGTGACAGGCCTAGGGCCACGCGGCACTGATCACTTGCTAATTATGGTCTCTGAGACGCCCCGAGATTTTTCAGCCCTAGCGCTACCCGCTGAATACGTCAGCCAATCGGGTCCCTTCGACAAAATTACCCCTACTACGCGGGCTGCGCAGCGTATCAGCGAGATTGCAACACTGTAAGCGGCTGCCGGCAGCACCGATTGTCGCCGCAACGGTAAGCGTGATTTAGGGATCGCCCGACGTTGCTCGCGGTTTGCTCACAGCACGATCCTCAGATCGCAACGCCGACTGTGCAATCTACGACTGCTGCACCTTCAACTCTTCCACCGGCCAGCACGCGCAGCCTCGCCACCAAACATTTACCGCCGGGTGCTATACGCTTTGATCGAGCCGTCGTTGTTGATGCCAACGGTTTTGCCCAGCCGATTGCCTCCTCGACATTATTTATTCTCCATGGTTGGCATACCAAGGGCGGAGTGCAGTGGGGCTACGAGCATTTATGTACTAACGGCTATAATTTTAAATGGAGCGCGACTTCGCCCGACGGACTTATGCGCATAGCAATTCTTCCGCAAACTCGCTGGGAAAATAACAATTATGGCGCACCGTCATCGTCGCCCGGTTGCCAGATAGCGCCCTACACCAACGCCCAAGCGTATTTAGTGCATCTCGTCGAGCGCTGGCACCCCGGCGCCCGAGTTCTCGATTACCAGCGACGCAAGGATCTTGAGCAACAATTCGCACAGTACAACTCCTCTACACCGATGCCCTTGGGAAGGTCCCGCACGCACGCCGAAAGCGGCGAGATTTTATTCAGCTTCGACGATCAAGGGCATGAAATGCGTGGCTCCATCGCTGCGGTGGTCATATTCGCCACCATGCGTACTAACGCTGGAATGGGTGAAATGAAAGCGCTGCGTTTCGATAGCTATATCCACGCCTTTTGATAGGATACGCACCAGCAGAGTCGGTGCACAGGAGCATTTAATATGATTTTCAAACACCCATTTTTTAATCGACCCTACCTCATTGCGCTGGCGGCACTGACATTCTCGGTTTCGGCACGCGCCGACGTCACTGTCGACCAGAAAATGACACTCGATGTAGCCTCAATGATCCGCATGCACGGCACCTCAACCCTAAGTATTGCCGGAGACAAACAACGTAATGATTTTGAGTCGCATTGCGAGGGCATGATGTCCTTGTTCTGTGGAAATCTACAGAGCGGTGAGATCATCCGCTTAGACAAAGATCTAACCTGGAACTTAGAGCCGTCGAAGAGCCGGTATCGCGAAGAGCAATTCGCCACGCCCGAGCAATTAGCCCAGATGCGTGCCAAAATGCAGCGAAATATTGAAAAAATGCGCGCGTGTCCCATGCCAAGTGGGGTGCCGAGCGGGCCACCGGATCAATCCAAATGCACCATGTCAGCACCCAAAATCGACGTTAAAAAAACCGATGAAAAGACCTCGATCGCTGGCCACGATGCACAACGCACGCTCGCTACCCTGACGCAGTCTTGCACAGACAAACAAACAGGCGATGTGTGCGACACCGTGATTGCAATGGATGTCTGGCTTACCCAGGACATTTTGCCCGGTGCTACCGATCGTGAAGCCTTTCAACGCGCTTATGCGAAGAAGCTCGGCCTGGATGATGCACAAGGCGCAATGCGCGGTGCTGCCCTAAAATTCCTTGCGCCTTACCAAGCGCAAATGAAACAACTGGCAGCAAAATCAAGCGATCTAAAAGGACAACCGCTCAGTACCTCATTCCGGATGCTATTCGGAGGTCCTCAATGCGGAGCCGCGACAAAAATGCAACAGAGTAATTCCGCCGGCGGCAACCTCATGGGTGACGCGGGTCAGGCAGGCGTGGACGCAGGCGTTAACTCCACTCAAAACGTCGCCAATGGCACGGCTCAGGATGCAATTAGTCGTGTAACTGGAACGAGCATTGGCGGAGCCATCGCCGGTTCTGCCGTGGGCGCATCAGTTGGCAAACTGATGGGCGGTTTGTTCAGCAAGAAAAAATCGACCTCCCCTACAGCTGACAGCGTTGCGCCCATTTCGACTGTTGCGGGCAAAGATGCATTTCCGAAACTTGTACAGATGGCTAGTTTTACGGTTGAAACTGTAACCATCAAAACCGATCCGCTTCCAGCAAATCATTTTGAAGTACCGCCAGGCTGGAAAAAATTAGCGCCGAAAGTCAGCAAGGACGGCAATGAAGATTTTGTCTGTCCGAAGTCGGGTGGTTAAGCGCTGAGCTGTCGCGGCGATAGTGCGATCAGGGACTGACTAGGGCCGTCCAGGCCCTCGCCCTGCGGGCGCGCTACGCGCGTCCAAAATCGCTACTGCGATTTTGTCGAACCGGTGCGTTCGTCCACACACCCCATAGCCCCAAAATAACAAAGGACCTGATGCAGGTCCTTTGTTATTTTGGCGGAGAAGGTGGGATTCGAACCCACGTGCCGGAATTACCCGACCATCCGATTTCGAGTCGGCGCCGTTATGACCACTTCGGTACCTCTCCTATTAACTTATGCCTTTTCTGCCTGTGATGGCCTAAGCACCTACACCAAAAAAGGCTTTGTCCGATCAGGGGCAAAACTCACTCTGTTATTATAGCGTATCGAAATTAGCCTAAGGAGCCCAAATTATGGCCCTGCGACTTAAATTGACTTTAGCGGCATTTGTGCTTCTAGGGACGAGTTCAGCATCGACGATGATTATAAGGCCTCTGGTGTCTTTAGCAGACGTTCCTGAGCCTATTACGACTAACATGCAAGGTAATAGCATTTCCGACGCGATGGCGGACGGCGATTTAAGTGACGTTTCCGATCGCGGATTTGTTCGGCATTTACATAATCGGCTACCGCGCTATCGCCAGTGGTTCGAGGAAGCGGCCAATCAGAGTAGTCAAGATTGGCAGCTATTGGCCGCTATGGGCTATCAAGAGTCTAAATGGAACCCTAAAGCGACCTCTTCTCAAGGCGCTATAGGGCTCATGCAATTGACCCAAAAAAGCGCTGGCGAGTCCCGGGTTACCAACCTGACAGATGCACATGAAAGTATCATGGGCGGTGCACGCTATTTTCAACGCATGTACAAAACCATTCCGACACATGTCCCAGAACCCGATAGAACCTGGCTGGCGCTAGCCGCCTACAATATTGGCTACGGACATTTAGAGGATGCGCGAATACTCGCACAAAAAGCCGGACGCAATCCAGATTCATGGACCGACGTCAGTGAATTCTTGCCGCTGCTGTCACAGGAACACTGGTACGCCCAAACTGCAAACGGCTACGCCCGCGGATCTGAACCGGTTCATTACGTAGAGGGCGTTCGCAGTTATCGAGACCTGCTCGATCGCATATCAACAGACGTATCACTCAATTAATTTATCAACCCATCGTACATTTCGTCGCGTTTCAAAAAAACTTCGCAATAAAATCCCGCTCTCTTCGCTACACACACCACCGAATATATCCATCCGATGCGACAAGCGAAGATCCCGAGGTAGATCCAACAAACTTCCACAGGCCCCCGCTTTCAAATCCCACGCTCCAAACACTACTCGCGCCACCCGCGCATTGATTAATGCCCCAATGCACATCGCGCAGGGCTCTAAAGTCACATACAAAGTGGTCTTACCCAATCGATAATTTAATTCGCGCAAACCCCCAGCCCGCAGCGCCACAACTTCCGCATGCGCGGTAGGATCATGGGTGCTTACAGGGCAATTCCACCCCTCAGCAATAACCTCATTGCTCCGCACTAACACCGCCCCGACCGGAACCTCTGCCTCCGCCCCTGCCCGTCTAGCGAGCTCGAGCGCCCGCTGCATAAAATCAATGTCTCTCCATGAATTCATCGGCCTAGTGTAGCGTCAACGTTCGCCTCCAACACCAACAGTTGCACTGCCAGCTGTTCGCAAAAAAACCTATCTAACGCGCCGACGGCACGCCAATGATCAACTGGCTGTCGCGGTGACTACTTGCCTTAACCCACCGCTGTGTCGACCGGGTAAAGCTAGCCTCGGTGTCGCTGGGCGCTACCAGCGTGTATATAACGCCCAATATCGCAGCAGGGGGTGGCAGCCTGCATTATATTTGCCAATGTAGTCACTAACGATGAAGCATGCTGCCGCAAATTGCTGGTCACGTAGGATTGGCGCGGCGTGAACAAGGTCGTCCGCATACCCATCATCGAATGTGATCGCAATACATCCGGCGGCTTTGCCCGCCCTTAGCCTGCGCATTCCTGCGGACAGCGTGACGCCGGTCACTCCTACGCGTCGCAACCATCTCATCTGTTGTGCGAACTGGCGGAGCGATACATAAAGCTGTGGCATACGCATGCCGTCTGGAACGCGCGCCACGTTGTGATAGTTTAGGATTGCGAGCATCGGATGCTTAGCATAAGGTAAAGCGCGCAAAAGTATCGCTCGCGCGACCGCCTACGTATGCTTCTAGTATTGTAGTTGCGGTGTCAATGCCGGAATGAATTCTTTTGCGATCTTGAGAGAGGCGAAATCATCGCGCACGTAGTGATTATTCCCCCCATATGTGTGCCTATGACCGCAAGCCGCATGGCTTGCGCCTCCGCCACCACCCGACAAAACGTCTCGGGCACGACGCTCTTGACGCGCCGGATCAATTTTGGTTTGACCGAAGGTTGACCGCCATGATGCGCGGTTTTCAGCAATTCTGGCAGCGTGAGCAGCTTCGGTCATTTGCGGCGAGAAATTTCTTCCGCGAAGTGGATAAGGCGCTCGTCGAGGCACGTATCGCACACTAGTTCCGTAGTTTTGAGTAGAGATGGAAACGCTCGGATGATGTCGGAATTCGCCAATTCATATCGACTATGCAGCCGGACGCGTTCAGCGTTGCCACCAGACGGCAGGGCGAAACTTGATCGGCGGAATTCGGCGAGCCAAATTGCTATAAATGTCCATGAGGCCCAACCGGCTAAGGTAGACCTGAAAGCGCACTCGGCGCTACTGCTCCTGCCGATCTAGTCACGTTTGTGCTATAGTGTGTACAAATTAACACAAGCTTGGAGCCTGTTCATATGTCCTCGACAACTATCACCGTACGGCTCGAGGAAGAAATCAGGGATCGACTTGGTCAGATCGCCGAGTCGACGCAGCGAAGCAAGTCGTTTTTAGCGTCCGTAGCGATCTGCGAATTCGTCGAAAGAAATGAGTGGCAGATTGCTGAGACCCGTGCAGCGCTCAAAGAAGCCGACGCGGGCGATTTCGCGAGCACTCTCGCTGTGCAGCGGTTGCGCAAGAAATGGAAGGTAGATGCCGATTAGGTGGCTGCGCAAGGCGCTCCGCAACCTTGACGAGGAGGTCGCATATATCGCAGCCGACGATACTTCTGCCGCCCGGCTGGCGGCACAGCGCATATTCACAGCGATAGATCAGCTCACGGAACAGCCGAATGCCGGTCGGCCTGGGCGGGTGCCCGGCACACGCGAGCTCGTGGTGCGAAATACACGCTACATCATTCCTTATCGGGTGCGAGCCGACACTGTAGAAATCTTGCGAATGTTCCACACCTCACGCCACTTACCAACACGCTGGTAGTCTGTCGGAATTGAGTAAGCATGTTCCCCAAAACCGCCAACCCCGTCGCCTATGGCCATGCACAACCAACCGTATGATTGCGGCATGCAACGCCACCGGATGCCAGCAACTTAGCCGTCCAGATGAATTGCGCTTCGCCCGCCCCCGCGTTGCGAAATTATTGGGATCTTGCATCAGGTAAACTCGCCCTCTGGCAACCAGGGGAGCATTGCATGATTAAGCCCATTATGAACATCGACGAGGTCCGTTTCAACGACGTCGAAACCAACGGCTTCTACACTTCTAGCCGCGGCCAGATTAGCGATCATATTGGCGCCAAAAAACTTGGCTACAACCTGACAGTGCTGCCGCCCGGCAAAGCCCAGTGTCCCTTCCACTGCCATCATGGCGAAGAAGAAATGTTCTTTGTTCTCGAGGGCAGCGGTGAGCTGCGCTTTGGCGATCAACGCTACCCACTGCGCACCCACGACGTCATCGCCTGCCCTCCAGGTGGGCCTGAGGTCGCGCACCAGATCATTAATACCGGCAACACCGTTATGCGCTATTTGTCACTATCGTCGTTGGTGGAGATCGAGGCCTGCGAATACCCTGACTCTGGCAAAGTGATGATCGTGGCCGGACCGCGAGGAGCGCGCATACTGCGCAAAATATTCCGCGCCGACACCACGGTGGACTACTATGATGGTGAGACGACCAAGACTTAATCGGCCGACTCGTTCATTTTCAGCAACTTCAAGGTATTTACGTTGGGAACCCTCGGACCTTGATTAAATTTCGAGATATTTTTCCGGGAGGCGGCCTAATGAGTGCAATATTGGCCGCCTGTGCCAATTAACTGACAATTGCCGGGAAGTCAGCCCAGGATATCTTCAAGGACGAGGGAGTGGTTAGGTTAATTAAGGCGGCCGTTGATCGCAAAGTGTCAGTGGCCAAACAACTGATCGCCACTCGGCAAGTACACGCCAGCGAGAAAGACCATGTGGAAGTGCACGTTCAGGTTCAGGGCTGAACTGAAGCGCTGAATCAGCACGACGGCGCCGGTGTTGCCCGTGGTTCGAGTGACACCGGCCATCTTCAACAAGTGAGCCGTGATCTCCGCGATCACCGCCCGCAGACGCTCCATTTGCGCCTTGTGCCGAACCTCCGGATCATCCTTGCGCGGCGTGCGTTGCGCATCGCGCTTGAGCGCCACCGCCGAGCCGCCCTGGGCCACTGCCCGCCAGCGATAAAACACCGACACTGCCAACGCATGGCGCGGGCACACCTCGCTCACGGTCACCCCGGGCTGATCCGCCTCCTCCAAAATCTCCAGTTTCTGCTCCGCCGTAAATCGTCGAATTTCGGTTTGCTCATCCACATCGCTCCCTTTTCCGGGGCACCCGCAGCAGATCGAAGTCTCTCATTTCCACGCTAGCATTTTGTCCAGAAGTCGCTGAAGCTACACAGGGATGACCAACAATATGCGGGAGGATGCACCCCACAACGGATGGCGATCTACTAGCTCGCGTTTTAAACGGATTCACTAATCTACTATTGTTTGCGGCAAAGCACGGCGAAGGTAGAACGGAAACCATCGGATGCAATGCGATCTTTCTTTGCGATTAAAATGCTAACATTTGTACTATGACTGGCGTATTTGGGAGAGATCAATGGCGACGGAGCTGTGAATTACGTCGTAATAGGGCTAGGCCTCCTAGTTTTGGGTGGCTACGCAATCATATGGTTTCTAAAGCTTGTAATTGAAATCTTCTCCGCTGGCGCCAGCGTTGTTGCCGCCACTGGACATGCGGCATCGAGTGGCGCTCGATCTACTGCGCAAGCACTACGCCAATATCTACGACAGCGACTACACCCTCGGATAACCCAATTCATACCAAACGATATCGATGAATGTGAACAATCTATTATTGCTACCGAGGCGTCAGTCACTACTGCAACGAATTGAAAGATGCTGAAAGTGGTTCTTGATGATTTCAGGCCACCTAAATTTCAGCAACCTAATCTCC
>JANYFY010000006.1 GCA_025359565.1 Gammaproteobacteria bacterium
GAGAAATCCGGCCTCGCGGAGCACTCGGCTGGCACCTACGTCTGCCTCGTCGCGCCCCTCGAGCAGCACCTGTAGCAGTTCGGATCGCTGGTCGACGGCCGCTTCGGCGAGGAGTAGCGCGTGCGTGGAATAACTTCCCGCGAACATCGTGCTGATCGCGTCGACAAATTCCATCGAGAAATCCACAACGGCGGCCGTCACCTGCTGCGCCGCCTCCGGTGGAAGTGAGTCCGCCAGCACAGACCTGCGAAGCCATCGCGACAGAACCTTGTGACCACTTCGATAAGCGTGCAGCGTCGCTTCCATAGGAAAGTGTTGTGCGGCACGTCGGCAAGCGTGTTCATGGACAAACTCAAAGCCAGCGGGAGCGCCCCCACGCAGCAGCCGAACGATTTCATTGATGATGTCCAAACCGTGAGCGGCTAATTCCGGCAGGAGATCCGGGTTCCGTGACTTTGAGAACTCAGGGACCTCCGCGATTACCGCGTTTCGCAATTCGGTTGTAACCGCAGGAACGTCTAGGAGGGCTCGGTCGATGCTCACCGTAGAGGAGGGATGACTACCGACGCGGCGCAGGGCGTCCGCCAAAGCATTGGCGTGATAATCGAACACCTCGCCATTGTAGACTCTCTACAATTAAATGGCGCCCAGTACCGCCATTTTCGCTGATGCTCGCTCGATTTCCTGGTGATAGCCTCCAGGTCGCTGGTTTCAACTTCGATCAAAGGAGCAGTTCAAGTGGCAAAATATCTATTCGTCTATCACGGTGCCGGTCGGCCGCCGACCAAAGAAGCTCATGAAAAAGCGATGGCCGCGTGGGGGGCCTGGTTCGGGTCGATGGGCAAGGCACTCCTCAACGGTGGGAATCCGGTTGGCAAGTCTTGGACGGTCAAGGGCAACGGCGTTGTGACCAAAGACGGCGGCGCCAATCCGGTCAGCGGCTACAGCTTGGTAGAGGCCAAAGATTATGAAGCTGCTGCTGCCATGGCCAAGGGCTGCCCCCTGCTTGCCGACAGCGGTTCCGTCGAGGTCGCCGAAGTGATGGACATGTAGTTGACTAATCACGCGGTCCCTATGCACTTAAAAATGCAGAGGGACCGCGATTCTACGCAATACGTCGAGATGTCGGTTCGTGACCCGAAGGCGCCGGTCGCGAGCGGCCGCTTTCGGGCGTCACATCGACACCCTGGTTTGAGCGTCAAGAAGCAACTTAAGTAACTGGCCCATTTGTGCGTGGGAGATGCTCGGGAGCTTCTTCACGGCGTCTTCGGTGAGTCCGGAAGCGTCATCGGGGAACTCCGTGTGATTCAGGTAGACGACTACAAGGCCTCTCGTGGGCACAACAACGACATATTTCGCCAACGCGCCCTGCGCACTGAATGAGCTCACCGGCAGGTCGAATCCGTCGATCCACCACAAATATCCGTACCCCTCACCAGCTTTGGTTCTCGAATGCGCGTGCGTACTTTCGTTCACCCATGTTTTCGGCACGATGGACGTTCCCCGCCATTCGCCGTTGCGAAGAAATAAATAGCCAAATCGCGCGAGATCTCGGGCCGTCATGCGGAAGTGATAGGCCGGGTGAAGCGACTTATTGAAGTCTGGCGAGGCATCGACAGCTGCGCGAAGGTAATACATGTCCTCGACCCGAAAGTCCTGCATGCCAATGCGCGTCGCTATGCGCTTACTGAAAGCCTCCGCAATCGGTGTTTTGAATTCCTTCTCGAAGATTGACCCGAGGGCATTAAAATCCCAGTTGTTATAAAACCAATAGCTCCCAGGCGAATGGGAGCCGCGCTTGGGCCATCCCTCTCTCATGCCGGGAGTTCCCGCGACGTACCCGTGATACACGCCGGAGCGGGACTCAAGCAGCATTCTTACCGTGGCTCGCCTTTCCTCTTGGGTCAGCGGCGGGTCGTCATCGATGCCAAGGTTTCCGAGCGACGAATCGAGATCAAAGTGATTCGACGGAGCATAGATACCGAAAAGCGCGCTAAGCAAGCTCTTGCGCATCGAGCTGATCTTGATCTTCTTGGTTGCGTCTCCCCACTCCGCGACTTCTCGACCGTGGTCAATGACCACAACACTCGAGGGTGGCAATGTCTCGACAAAAGTCCGAGCGTCGGCTAACTTTTCCGGCGACCAACCGAGCTGAGCAGGATCAATCTTTGACCACGCTTCTTTTGGAAATTGCTCCTCTGCTGTGGCAGCCGGGGCTACGAGTGCCGCAAACGAGAGCGCCGCGAACAAGTACCCCGGTAGGCCGCACCGCAGCAACTTCAACTTGCTTCGCATATTGCTAAAGCATGCTCGAATACCCGGTAACGGTCAAGCAAGTCAGTGCCGCGATCGTCTGCAGTTGTTAAGGATTGTCCGATACCTGCCCCAGTGCGCGCAATTTGCCGACCTCGGAGAGGCTGGCGGGCAGGTGTTGGACAATCCCCAAGGGAGGAAACCGCTCGCGCGGTAGGGGCGGCTTCGATCTGGGATTTGTGGATTGCTGATGTTTGAGACGGTGTTTCGTATGTTGCGAGGTGAGGCGATCCGCCTCTTTTGCAACCGGAGCTTCTGTCATGAACACTTCCACACCCAAGATCTCCCCGCTGCGTCAACCCATGATCGAGGATATGCGCATCCGCAAGCTCGAGCCCAAGACCCAGAGCGGTTACATTCGTGCCGTGCTTGATTTCACCGTCTGGTTCGGCCGCTCGCCCGATCGGGCAGGACCGGAGGACGCGCGTTTATTTCAACTTCACTTGGTCGATAAAGGCGTCTCGCCGATCAGCATCAACGCGATGCAGACGGGTCTGCGGTTTTTCTTCGACATCACACTTAACCGACCGCAGGTGATGGACAAGATACGCTCCGTGCGCGTCCCCCAACGACTACCGGTCGTTCTCAGCCGCGAAGAAGCAACGCGCTTGATCAAGGCCACGCGCAACATCAAGTATCGCGCCGCCTTGTCGGTGGCCTATGGCGCCGGCCTTCGCGCCAGCGAAGTCATCAGCCTCAAGGTCAGTGACGTGGACAGCAAGCGCAATGTGCTGCGCATCGAGCAGGGCAAGGGCCGCAAGGATCGCTTCGCACTCCTGCCTCCGATTCTGCTCACGCGCAGGGGCGAAGCCGGGCCGAATAGCGACAGTTCCTTTGATGTTGTTAGGTGATCGTACAGCCAGGCGGGAGGGCTTGCCCCAGACATCGGATGATCCAAGTGCGGCAAGGGAATACTAAACGGTGGGCCGCGGCAGCGGCTTGCGCATCCTCGGCTCGGTAGATTTTCTTGAGCTCTTTGGCAACTTAAGAGCCCAGCCCGAGTTCATTCCATTGACTTGCATCCAACTTGTCATTAATTTCCTTAGCGCGTTCTTGTACCTCTGGCCACTGGTCATTAGCTAGACTGCGAACATGATCGCTTGGATTATTGGATGAAGCGCACGCAGGTAGATCAATGCAAGTTGCCTTTATCCAGTCACCTCGCGCGGAACAGTCAAATCCTCGCTGGCAGGCAACAAGCCACCACGCATATCGATCAATGTCAGTGGTTTGACTGCCTGGATTGAGTAAGCTCTGTGCTTCCCCTATTCGAAAAAGCACCTCGGGATCCTTTGACGTGACCGCCGCCCGGAGTAATTCCTTTGCTGATAATGATGATTGAATTGCAGCTTCAGGACTTGGATCTGGTGTAGCTCCATTACTCACGAACGCTTGCTGCTGTGTTTGCGATAATATTTTTTCTGCAGTAACTGCTTGAGCAATTGGTTGGCCTGCCTTCGAAGCCTTGGCAAGCCATTCAGATGGATTCCCTAATTCGGCGATATCGTGTTCGCTAAATTCGTGGCATTTTTCGAATACCGATTGCGCTATCTCCAGGGAAAGTTTCCTTTGCACAGCATATTGCAGTCCTTCATCGATTGTCAGAGACCGCCCCTTATGCGTAAAGTAAAATTTAAGATTTTCATTACAAAAATCAATTGATTTGAAAAGATAAAACTGGGCATTTGGATCGCCGTTACTTGCTAACGCAAGCACTGAATGAGCGTATTCCCAATGATTTGTGGATTTTCTATATAGGCGCCCCAAATCCTTATCTTCCCGCAATTCTTCACGGTTCTTTATCGTCTGCGCTTGATTCGATTTGCTGCTCACATTCGAACCTAACGCAGGCTGACGATCTCGATGCTCACTGCATTTCGCATCCTGTTCATTGCATGAGACGCTTCTATGTAGAATGAAATAGCCACAAATTGAGACGACCAGGCCAACTAACACAATCCATTTCAATTTCTTCAGGAGACCTCCTGCTGCGTCTGTTGGTCTGGCCTCGCAATTTGCCGTGCGTCTTCTAGTCACGAGATCAGAAATATCCTTTGCCAATACACAATTGGCACTGATTAAAGCAGTTACCTGTAATTTCTCGCTCGCAACCAACCTTACCTACTAGCTTGCGTTATTACGTCCGCGATTACACCTGCCAATCTATGCATGGTTGCCTCCGATATTGTCGGATGCACGAGGAACATGAGGCTTGTATCCCCCAATTCTTGGGCTATGGGCAAGCGCTCGTGAGGCACATAGTCGGTACCTTGGAAAGCCCCCTCCAGATAGATCTCAGGACAGGATCCCGTAAAACATGGGACGCCCTTAGCACCTATTGCGGCAACCAATTTGTCGCGGTTCCATCCGTTCTTCAATGTGCTAGGACGCACGTACACATAGAATTTGTAGTAGGCATGATACGTATGTTCCGGAACTTCCGGGACTCGAAGCGCATTCAGCCCGGCAAGTCGCTCTCTCAAAATACTCGCGTTCCGCCGGCGCGTGGCGACCCAGGCATCCAGTTTAGCTAACTGGATCCGACCGATAGTGCCTTGCAATTCCGTGAGTCGCCAATTAGTACCAAATCGATCATGCACCCAACGAAAACCGGGTCCGTGCGCTCGCGCATATACCGATTCCCATGTCTTACCATGATCCTTGAAGGACCACGACCGCTCCCAAAGTGTTTCGTCATTGGTGACAAGCAAACCGCCTTCACCACCCGTGGTAATAATTTTATCCTGGCAGAAGGAAAAAGCCGCAGCATGCCCGATCGAGCCTACGGGTCGATCCTTATATCGAGCGCCATGAGCCTGAGCGCAGTCCTCAAGCACCTTAATTCCGAGATGCTCGGCGAGCGCCATAATCGGATCCATATCGCACGGCCAACCCGCAACATGAACAGGAATGACAGCCTTGGTTCTCGACGTAGCTACCCGCGCGATCGATTCGGCGGTGATATTGCCACTATCACGATCCACATCGGCAAATACAGGGCGCGCACCAAGGAGCACCGCGCAACTCGTAGACGCGATAAATGACCTCGGTGTAACGATAACTTCATCGCCGGCACCAACACCCCACATGCGTAGCGGCAACTCCAATGCTACCGTGCCATTCATCAATGCGAGCGCGCGACTGACGCTTAAATAATTAGCATAAGACCGTTCAAAATCCCTCGATTCCTGTCCAGTCCAATAATTAACTTTGCCGCTTTGCAAAACGGCGTCGACCGCCTGCCGTTCGTCGGGTGAATAATACGGCCATGTCTCAGTCGCTGAATCAATCAACACTATATTGTTTCCCAAAGTAACTTAAGTTGACCATTTTGGCTCAATATGAACCGACCGCACATCGCGTGCCAATACTTATAATCGCTTGATACACCTAGCGGGATTACCTACCGCCGTCCATCCTGCCTCAACATTGCGAATAACAACCGAGCCCGCACCGACTATCGCAGACTCGCCAATCGTTACTCCCTGGATAACACATGCGCCAATTCCCACAAATGCCAGCTTTCCTATGAAAACATTACCGGCTATTGCTGCGCCTGGACAAATGTGGACGCCATCCGCGACCGCCGCATGATGATCCACAATCGCTCCCGTGTTGACGATCACGGCCGTACCAATTTCGGACTGAGGATTGATTACCACGCCCGCACATACAACTGAACCCGGGCCAACTTTTGCGGAAACGCTTACTATCGCAGAGGGATGCACAATTGTCGCCAGCGCGAAACCAGCCGCCTCGAACTCGCAAGTTAGTCCGAGTCGTATATTGTTATCTCCAATCGCCACTATTAGCGCCGCGCCTGACGGCCATTTTGTCAGTGCCAACTGACGCAATTGAGATAAATCGCCCGCAACCCTATACCCGCTGTGTTCGCGCATCGACGGCCAGCGATCGTCATAAAAATTAATATCCGACCACAAACCGGAGCAATGAGCCGCGTCCGCCACCACCACGCCGTGTCCTCCCGCTCCCACAATTGTGAGCGACCTCAAACTCGAGTTCCTCTGAATTTCTCGACTGTCGCAGAATTCTCGCCGCGTATTCCGGTTGGTTTAAGAAGCCTCAGAAATGTTACCAACATGATCTTAATATCCAGCGCCAAACTACAATTGTCGACATACCAGACATCTAAGCGCAACTTCTCTTCCCACGATATGCCATTGCGCCCATTAATTTGCGCCCACCCGGTGATACCCGGGCGCACTTCGTGACGCCGCATTTGCTGCAAATCATAAAGCTCCAGATACTCCATCAGCAATGGCCGAGGGCCCACAAAACTCATATCGCCCACGACAACGTTCCAAAGCTCGGGCAACTCATCCAAACTACTCGCCCGCAGGAATCGGCCAAATCGGGTCAAACGATCTTTATCCTCTAGCACTTGACCATCGCTTCCGCGAGCATCATTCATGGAGCGGAATTTGACCATTTGAAATGGTTTTCCAGCTAGTCCAGGTCTCACTTGCCAAAAGAATATAGGCCGACCAAACGCAATCCAAACTAGACCAATAAGAACAAGGATAATAGGTACTAGTACAATTAAAAGGACAAGCGCCACGGCGGATTCAACTAATCGCCGTATCGAAAGGCGATTGACGGCTACATCTTCTTTTGGTTTCAATTGCAATGTCAATGGATATTACCAACGACATGATAACAAAATCAGCAGCAAAGTAACCCTAGCGGCTTACCAAATCATTGCAGTGGAGTCAGCTCAGTCAATAGACCGCGTAGACCATTGATTTGCGCAGTAGTAAATTCACCGGCTGTTCTCGTCTGTAGCTAGTCCAGCTATGAACTTGCCAAGCTAGTTTGGATCGCGGGGCCTTTGGGGTTTTATAGCCAGGCCCAAGTGCGTCATGGGTTGTTTGAGCGGTCAAGCATCACCATTTCTAAACTGAGACACTACCTGGCTGTCTTCGCACAGTAGGTTACATGACGCCGGCAACCTGGCATCGTGGAGAACCGGACGAGGTTCCAGACGAGCGTGCGCGGCGAATAGCGGCGGCCCGTGCGCATCGTAGAATGACCAACCAACAGCGATTTATCGAGGCGGCCTAAGCAGTGAAAGTCTCTCTTTCTGGTTCAGGCATTTTGTCCGGCTTGACTTGAAGCGCTACAGTGCTGCGTAATGCGTGGAGCATGTCGGGCCCTTTGGCTCCCGCAAAGAAGGCAATGTAGTAATGGTTGCTGCACAAGTAGACATCGTTATCATCAACTGGAACTCAGGTGACCAGTTACGAGCGTGCGTCGCCTCGTTAGAGCAATTTGATCAGGGCGAAATCCGGTCAATTATCATTGTCGACAATGCCTCGACCGATAATTCAGCTGAACTACCGAAAGGGGACTTAACCATCACGCTGATCCGCAACGCCGACAACAAAGGCTTTGGCAGCGCCTGTAATTTGGGGGCGGTAACAGCGTCAGCACCCTATTTGCTATTTCTGAACCCAGATACCCAAGTGTTCAAAGAGTCTATATCAGGCACTCTGCAATTCATGCAGCAACCGGAAAATGGTCGGATCGCCGTGTGCGGCATCGCGCTGGTCGATGAAAAGGGACAAATCAGTCGTGCCTGTGGTCGCTTTCCAGGATTTTCAATGTTCAGTAACGAAATGACGGGAATTTCTCATGTTTTCCCGAAGCTTTTTCTGACTCGCCACATGCGCGATTGGGATCATAGAGAATCACAAGCTGTTGATCACGTAATCGGGGCTTTTTACCTTATACGAAAGTCAGTATTTGACACAGTCGGCAAATTTGATGAACGATATTTCCTCTACTTTGAAGATTTTGATCTCTCTTTCAAAATAAAAAAGGCGGGATGGGAGATATACTACCTCGCTTATATAAGCGCATATCACGCTGGCGGTGGTACAAGCCGAACTATTAGAGGTCGCCGGCTGGGTTACGGTCTTCTATCACGTGCACAGTATATGATCAAAAACTTACCCTTCTACCAATCATTTTTGCTGATCGGGCTCTCTATATTGGTAGAGCCGATCGTCCGATTGGTTCTTGCAGCAACTGAGTTTTCAGGAACTCGCGTCAGGGAAACTTTTGTAGGCTTTGCCTATTATTATTTTAAACTTTTCAAAAAAGCGACATGGAGAAAATGATATGGAAACGATCAACATTTTAGGGCTCCGCGACAACCTTTCTGATATTGCATCAAATTTCCAATCGCGAAAGCCATTTCGTTATGTGGAATTCAAGGATTTTCTTCTTCCCGAGGCTTATGCAAGAATATTGTCTGAATTTCCCGAGGTCGATACCCAAACTTGGGTTGATGCCAGCGGCTTGCATACAAAAAAGAAATGGACGCAGCCTTCGGTTTCCGGATCAGCAGCTGATACGTTTTACAAGGAAATTCAATCCAACGAGTTTATAGAGATAATTAGCCAAATTACATCTATTCCAGAAGTTCTCCCTGACCCTGAACTTTTTGGGGCTGGCTATCATCAAACGTTGGACGGTGGCTATTTGGATGTACATGTCGATTTCAATATTCATGAAAAAACTGGGTTGGATCGTCGACTTAATTTGATTGTATATATGAACCGGGAATGGGACAGCAGCTTTGGCGGCGCTCTTCAACTTTGGGATTACAAAAAAATGGAGATGCTTTGCCAAATACCACCATATGCAAACACGGCTGTGTTATTTGAGACCAATGAAATTTCCTATCACGGACATCCAGTACCATGGAATAGTGGTGGTAAGTCGGCACGCATGTCACTCAGTACTTATTACTATTCACAAGGCCGCGATGACATACTGGGAGTCAAACCACATAATACTTTATATATCAACACTGAAGGTAGCCAAGGTTTGCGAAAGACATTTGCCAATGGGATGATTGACATATTGAAAGGCGGGCCGATCGGGCGACGACTGCGAAAATGATCGACAAGCTGTCCGTAGTGATCTCATCTGGCCCCAAATCTTGGGTCTGCGTCAGTGGCCGATAGTGAAGCTTTGCACCGACTAATCTTCCCCAGAAATTCATCATCAACTCACTCGATCAATTGCTTGACAATTCAGCGAGTGCGCCACTGTTGCATTGTAAAATCGGACAGTTTATGGCTCAACTTGGCATAATGGTCATCAACAGCACATGCGGGGATTATATATCATGACGAGTCTTTTTCTGAAGATTATGCGGGAACCAAGACCTGTCCGTCGCGCTCTGGGACTTTTGCTTAAAAATATTCCAGCGTTTCAGTACAAGACACGGGTTGAGCTGTTTTGGGAAAATCGGCCGCATTATGCTTATTGTGTGCTCAAGGGTGCCGAGCTCGCACAAAAACTAAAGATAAAGGACATATCTGTCGTGGAGTTTGGCGTCGCCGGGGGCAATGGCCTGCTCAACCTGGAGATACATGCTGCGGCTGCCGAACGAGCAACCGGCGTCAAGGTTCATGTTTTCGGCTTTGACACAGGAATCGGTCTGCCGCCGCCTGTCGATTACAAGGATCTGCCTTACCATTGGCAAGAAGGTTTTTTTGCTGTTGACCGCCAGCGACTTGCGTCTCGATTGCAGCGTGCAAAAATATTTTATGGATTGATCGACGAAACGAAGAAGGAATTCATTGCTTCCTCACCGCCTCCCATTGCGGCGGCTTTTCACGATTTCGACTATTTCTCATCTACGCGATCAGCATTCGAAATCTTCATGAATACCGATGTCGTGTTGCCGCGCTCTTTTCATTATTTTGATGACATAGTCGGCGGCGACATCGAGCTATACAATGACCAGACCGGTCAACGCGGTGCGATTTCTGAATTCAATGCGGCAAACTCTGATCGCAGATTTCATCCTTTGACTTATCTGCACCCCAATACTTGCCCGTTTCATTGGCAGGTTTATTCCCTTCATCTCTATGCTCATCCATCTTATCCGCAATTCATTAGTGACGATAATCAACAATTACTGTTGAGGGGTAGGTAATACTTTGGCTAGAAGGAAATATACGGGTTGTCTGTTTTGCGGATCAGTGACTGGGCCGACATTGGGGTGCAGGTCACAACAACAAAGGACTCCGCTTATGAATGGAAATCCAAACGAACCTGGGTCATCAGATGCGTTAATCTCAGATGCATGCGGCTTGAGCATCGCTTTACTCGCACTGAGAATATTGAAGAGATGACGAATGCCGGGCTTACTGATATCGCTTTTCGGACTTTTGAGACTCTTCAGGCAGCGGTCGGGAGCAAATAGTCCCAGTGCGTATCCTCGCTCTGATGGAATATGGTGCGCGCGCGGCAAGCGCGCGACAGCGACTGATTCAATACCTGCCGCATTTTGCCAAACACGGTATTGAGGTCGACGTGTCACCATTGCTCTCCGATGCACATGTAGAACGACTGAGTGTCGGTCAGCGATTAGGTGCCCGCTACGTCGCTATGGCCTATCTGAGACGCGCAGCGGCATTATTGCGCGCATATCACTATGACCTCATCCAGACAGATCAAGATCCTCAAGATATACTAAAATCTCTCGTCAAAACCACCCAGGCGTTCAAACAAACTACGACGCAGAAAATAAAATGCGCCAATTACGTGATCAACATTCGAATCATTCCCATGATCCCATGACGATAGCTGACCATCGGATAATCGATTCGATAGTACGTGCAGCCCGAAAATACGCACCATGAAATCGCCGAACGACGAAAACCTGTAACAGGTACGCGCCACCCGACTTGTTTCATCTTGCAATGCAACTCCACAAACGCCCACCGCATGATTGCCCTCGAGCTCCCGCACACAACGCTCCATGGAACCTTTTCGCACCTCGCAGTCAGGATTCAAGAACAGCAGGTACTCGCCGATGGCGGCACGCGCTCCCTGGTTACACGCCCGAGAAAAACCCAAATTTCCAGGATTCAATATCACTTCAGTGTTTGAATATTTCCGAGCAATGTCTGCTGACCCATCAACCGATCCATTGTCAGCTACGATCGTATTTACGATTAAGTCGGTTTCATCACATATATCTGCAATCGTAGCAAGACATGCTCGATCAGCGGGCCAGAGTTCCAATTGACAATGACAATTGTCACACGGACTCGCGATTGCACCCCATCCGTCACGCTGCAATGAGCCCAAGTGTTTCCGCGCTATCAAATGAACACTCTTTACTTGATCGAATCATTGCTACGGTCCACGCAATCATCATGTAGTAGATAATTTTCAAAATTGACCCTTCAAATGCGGTCTCAGACAATATAATGAGCAACTGGCATGCCGGCGCCAACCAAAGACCAGTCATTGCCTCATCGGTTGAATTGAACGCCAATTGCCTAACGCGCACCACGACCGCAATAATCGAAAAGCCGCATACCACTCCTAGTGGCACACCAAAGCTTAGAATCTGCTCGATATACGAATTGTGCGCCCCTTCTCTGAGGCGCAAATCTGAAACCTCTATGGCTCCTGCTCCCGCGCCAAGCAGCGGATGCTCGGCGATATCCTGTGAGGCCGCCTCAAATAGTTGCGCTCGTGCCAATACGTTTTCCGTGGTAAGGCGATCGGTAAGATACACTGCAGCAAGCGGATAAGCGGTAATAAGCCAAACGGTTGCCAATGTTATTGTCGGCACTAATGCTGCAAGCCAAGCGAATAGTCGGGCCAGCAATTTTGCGGATCCAAGCGTCCTAATAAATGTCACCATGACAATCGCCAAAATTACGCCCCTGGAAAGAGTCAGTACGAGGCCCAAACCCACCAATACTGCCAGTGCCTTGAGGGCAATCCGCCGTCGCGCCCACGCAATGCTGACCAGTGGAAACAACAACAATGCAAGCACGCCGGCGAGATTATTGGAGCGTCCCAGAAACGGATGACTAAGTCTCGCGTAATAGGAAACCAGGTCATCGGCGTAGGAATTTTCCGCGATTTGCGGCGAGAACCCCGGAACGCCGAGAATCATAAATAGGCTGGTGGCCAACAAGACGCAGGCGAACACGACCACAATCGATAATATGGAGTCAGTCGACTTTCCGCTCAAATACGTGGTCACCGTAAGGTATGCAATCAGGGCTTCGGCGTACACGGAAATCGTTCGGATGGTTTCTGTGGGGCTTTCTGACCAAAGAAAAGAAAGCGCACAAAGCGCTAGGGGTACGGACAACCAGAAAAACACCCACTGATCCCCGAAATCAATCTTCCGGTTCAGCAGAAGCCTCACCACCAATAGCAGCGAACACGCCAGGATCGCAATATCGAAAATAGAAAACGACCTGAATGGACCGACTGACACCCAAATACGCACGGGCAGCGCCGCTGAAAGGAACAAAAATAGGACATACCTCATTTTAAGTAACACTCGGCGTTAAAAGCTCGCCCGCCAAAACCTTCCTAACGAGGCACCACAATAAAACTGCGTCCAGCAGCATTCGAATCGACCAGGCCGAAGCAATGCCCACTACACCAAATTTGGTGCCGGCATAGTAAAGCGCTCCAAGGTAAAAAGGCACCTCACAAATCTGAACTAGAACGATCTGCCGAGCTCGGCCTTGGGCCTGAAGCACCAAGAACGGTAACGTCGCCATACTATTAGACATCACGCCAATAGATAGTATCTGCGCAATTCGGTAGCCCTGATCGGCGAAATCTCTGGAAATCCATAGTCCCAGCAACCAATGCGCGAAAATAACCAAAATCAACAGAATCGGAAACATCAGCGCCGCAATTGCACCAACGCCTTTAAACAGAGTTTGACGCAGCGCATCACGACTTGTGCTCGCCGAGAATGACGGAAGAAGCGACGACGATACCGCACCGGGTACAATTAACAAGCGCGTCAGAACATCATACGGAACCACGTACGAGGCAATGGAACTCGCCGCCACTAACACGGTCAGCGCAAAACGATCAGCGTAAGAGAGCAACGGATTTAACGCATTTCCAGCAGTAATCCAACGGCCAAAGCGGACGAATCCGATGATGTCGAGTCGAACCTTCTGTCGCTGCGGTTTATGCAGACTTAATGAAGATTGCAGTAACAAGAAACCGGTTGCCGTGGACAACATTCGTGATCCCGCCATGACAGCCGCTAGAATCGGCAGCGAAGACGTAAAATACGAAGCTACCGTAGCTCCGCCCACCGTGCCCGCGCCCACCATGAGTCGCATAATATTGCTAATATCAAAGCGACGAAAAGCTTCTAGACAGCAGGCCACTCCGGAACTGGCAACTACCAATGCGATCGCGGGTGCCGCAACCATCAAGGTGGCGCGCACCTCGTGAAGAGGAACCGCTCCTCTGTTGACATACAGTGAAATTTTACACGACAACGACGCCAACAATAGGCCCACAACCGTTCCCAGCACACTCAGCACAGCGAGCCCAGAAATTACCCGCTCATAGGCCCCATTTTCTCCCGGCAACGTCAAACGCTGCGCCACCGATACTGTTAAGGCACGTCCCAAGCCCAGATCGAATAAGGCAGCAGTCCCAAGCAAAGTCCAAGTCAAAGACAGCAGACCGAAACGTTCGCGGCCCAAGTTCGACAATAGTATAGGCACACAAAATAGTGCCAAAACTACAGGCGTACCTAGCCCAAGCAAATTCCAAGATGTAGCGCGCCTCAACCGCACGCCTAGGATTCCGAGTGATTAACCGATGCCCGTCGTTCCATCGAATATCTATTTATAAAATTGCGTATTGCCAGCACAAAAATCGCGAAAATAAATCCTACAATGGGGCCGCTAATCAAATACAAGGCTCGCTGCGGTCGAACGAATTTCTTCCGATCGGACGGTTGTGCGGGATCGACTACTCTAAAAACATAGTCAGGCTGAACTCTTGCCAACGCTCGATTTTTGATTTGCGCCTCCAAAGCATGTCCAATTGCCTGCTGAAGCGGCGCCGCGATGTTCGCCTGTAGTTCTGTATCCAGTAGCGCTATTGTTGCATCCGCTTCACTAATGGCCCGACGCTGCATGGTCTCGTTTAAGCGGGCCACCAGCAAATTGGCCCAACGGGCACCTTCAGTGGCGTCCGACCAGTCAATAGTTAGCGTAACCAAGCTAGTTTTCTTGTCCTCGGACACACTCCTAATCTTCTCATCAAAGCGGCGATACGCGTCATATGCCGTCGGTGGATCAAACCATAATGAGGGTCGCCACGCGTGCCGCTCAATATCCCACCTGCTACTATAGAGCTTCGGCATAAGGCCTTCGTCAGCAATAAAGGCATCCGTAAATTGCCGGGACTGCAATAACGCAATTGCCTCTGTTGAACCACTGTTTGCGCCAAGCTTCACGCCGGCCAAGGATGCTAGACCACCCAAGTCTCCCAACATGGACGTAATCCCATTAGCGGAGTTACCCGACTCGGCAGGATACAGAACGACCGATGCGCGGTAAATTGGCCGCATCAGGAATGCGAGCGCGGCACCGGCAACCGCAAATATAAGCACTATCGCAACAATCAAGCCACGACCTTGAATCATTAAATCCAAAAACTTATCTAGATCCCGTCGCGTTTCCGCGCTCGATACAATCATTAGTAAAGCCCTTATACTTTCCCAAAACAGAAACCCAACGCCCACCCAAATACGAAGAACCCAAGCTGACCGCAAGTATACCCCGATAACGAGCAAAGATAGCCCGGCCGAGCCGCCTACCCCCACCCATCTGGCACAGCATGGTACGTGGCACGAGCTACTTCGCTAGTACCAATATGGCCTCCTCCCACCCCCGACTTTCGCCGGCAAAAGCGGTGACCAAGCCGCGCCAATCAATTAGTAATACGATTGCGCAAGATTGGCGCAGAATTTTATGTCGCTTGATCCTAAGCGTATTAGGATACAGCTCAACATCCCTCCGTTAGCCTGGTACGCGGAATCCCCAAGGTGTCGATAAATATTAATTGAGGTGGAATCATGCGAATACTCGACAGAACTTCTCGAACCATCGAAATTGGCGGGACACTAATAGCACTAACCATTGCAACTGCGTTATCGACGGTACCCGCAAGGGCCGACGCTCCCACCGGCTACGTGTCGGTCAAAGACTACGGTGCTAAATGCGATGGAACCAGCGATGACACCGCCGCGTTTCAAAAAGCCGTTAACAGCACGCACCCCATCGCTGTGCCAGACGGTACCTGTCTGCTAAATGGCGCGGTAAATTTGAAAGCCGGCACTATTTTTAAGGGAACCGGAATGAGTCGCAGCATTTTGCTTCAAGGCACATCATCCACCGGGATGCTGCTAGCCGATCCGGGATCCGCGGATACTAGGATATCCGGAATCCAGATATCAAACCTAACGCTCAAAGGACAGACGGACACCCAGGGATTTTCCGAACACGTCCATCTTGCAAATCTAAATGGCGTCGTAGGACTAGTAATTGAAAATGTAATGTTTCAAGGGTTTCGCGGTGACGGATTGTATTTGGGCTCAGGTCTTACCGGCGGTGACGAACGTCACAACGAAAATGTCACGATCAAGAACAATATATTTGATGGCGTCAATCATGCAAACAGAAACGCCATCAGCATCATCGACGGCAATAATATAATAGTCGAAAACAACCGGTTCCTAAATACCACTGCTTCCAATGAACCCGGCGCGGTCGACATTGAGCCCAACGGCAATCCCTTTCACGTTGTTAAGCATATTGTTATTCGAAATAACCAGTTTCAAAATATAAATGGCAATGTCGGCGCCATATCATTCGTATTGAATGCGCATCTCGCGCAACGACCCTCTGATCTGCATGTGGAGGGAAACACCATAACAGGCTCCGGCCCGGGAATAACATTCGTTGGAGGAATTACTCCGACCGACGCATCGGGACCGAACGACCTGGTAATTGCCAATAACACGGTAACCACATCGGGGCGTTCTATAGAAATCGTAGGCGCCAAAGCATTTAAAATTACCGGCAATAAGTTTTCCGGATCCAACACCGCCTCGTTGATTGGATACACTGACGCAAAACATAAGTGCATAGACGGCTCAGTAACCAACAATGAGTTCAGCAACTTCAAAGGCGACGGCCTCGCAATTTTTTCAATAGACAAACTAGATATTTCACACAACCAATTTACGAACATCAGAAACGCTGCGATAAATTTTAAGTCCGGAAAATCATCGTACGTCAACTTGAATCGAAATACATTCGCAGCTACCAATGGACCCATGGCGTATGCAGTACACAAGGATTCGGGCCACGAGTTCACCTCAAATACCAATAGTGCCGATAATAATCAGCTGAACGGTGTTTCCGGGAACGATTTCCGGGCAAGCCATTAGCGGCGGTGGCGGCTAATTCAGCCGATTATAAATTCAGCGACGACACAATGAACTCACTCACAGATTCGGCGCTGAATTTATTCTCCGCCAACTTACGACCCGCCACGCCCATCGATATCCAGTCCGCTTCGTTTCGAATGAATTTCTCCATGGCAGCAACTATCGAGTCCACATCACGAATAGGCACCAAAAATCCGGTCAATCCATCCACCACCGTTTCACGACATCCCGGCGCGTCGGTTGTGATTACCGCGCGACCGGTGGCCATCGCCTCCAGAACTGTGCGCGGCGTGCCTTCGCGATACGATGGCAACACGTACACCGCACACTTTGCCAAAGCGGGACGAACATCGTCCAAAACGCCCAAATAATCCAATAGGCCCGCGCTCACCCAGGAAGCCAGTTCACTGGAAGAAATTGCCGAAGGATTACTGTCGATCTCGCCAACGAGGTAAAAGGGAACCGCCGGATACCGTTCGCGAATAATTTTGCTCGCCATTGCGTATTCTCGGACGCCTTTATCCCGCAATAACCTGCTGATCATTAAGAAAGAAACCGTTGCCGGCGCCGCAACTGCGGAAAACTGAACTAGGTCGACTCCCGAACCGTTCACTACTCGAGACTTTCCGCTACCGACTAACCGCAACTCGACAAACAGATCTCGATCATCAGTGTTTTGAAAAAATACGACATCCGTGTAGCGCAACGCAAACCAATACAACGCAGCGACAATTGACTTCGATAACTTCCGCATGTATCCGGCGCCGTCGGTAAACGCGTAGCCCAAGCCGGTAATCAAGGCTGCGATGCGCGGAATCCCCGCCAATTTAGCTGCGATTGTTCCATAAATCACGGGTTTAACCGTGTAGGACACAACGCAATCCGGACCCAGTTGCCGCAAAACCATTACTAACCTCAATAAGGTCACAATATCTGCCAAAGGATTCATGGATGTTCGTTGAATGGCCACCGGCCGAAACACTACGCCCATTGCAGCCAGCACTTGCGCGGTACGGTCACAATTTGGGGCGAGGGTTGTGACACGGTGTCCCCTAGCCAACAACTTCTCAATTAGTGGGCGACGAAAATTTATCAACGAATTCGCAACGCCTGCGATAATCACGACATGTCTACCCACCGCGTTCTTGCTCCAGCCAGGAGTGCAGCATTATTACATTCCACAAATGGTACTCCATACCATCTTGCCCCTCTAAATGTGAGGCCCAAACTCGCCGCACCATTTGCGTATCGACAAACCGATACCTATCTAGTACAACGCCGTTCAAATTACTCTCCGCCCAATCGCGCAGTGGACCGCGCAACCATGCCCCCAATGGCACGCCAAATCCGCTCTTCGGTCGATCTATTAATTTCTGCGGCACGTAACGATGCAAAATTGTGCGTAGAACGGATTTCCCTACCGAACCCTTTATCTTCGCTTGCAATGGGATGCGCCACGCCAAATTGAAAACATTCGGGTCGAGAAATGGAATGCGGCTTTCCAATGCGACAGCCATCGTTGCGCGGTCAACCTTAACTAAAATATCGTCGGGCAGATAGCCGAGCAGATCGGCTATCATCATCCGCTCACTAAATTGGAACCCCTTAGTACTTTGAGCGGTCAACAACCCAGGACCGCCCGAAGTTGCAGCACGATGGCGATCACCGACAGGCATCCAAAAGGAAACCAGCTGTTGATAGATTGCGTCCAACGAATTCGCCGAGAGCGTACGCCCGAGCTTATGAACCTTGTACCCGAGGATTCGCTGAGGCGCGCGACCTCGCCAACTTGATATTAGTGTATTTAGTCGATCCCAAGCCCCCACAGACACATACTGAAGACCCTTGCCGATAGATGCCCGAATCATTCTTGGAACAAAAACTTCTACTATCTGCAGTCTCTTAGCCAACAAATGCCTGTTATATCCTCCAAAAAGCTCATCCCCGGCGTCCCCCGTTAATGCAACGGTCACATGTTGGCGCGCTAAGCGAGCTACCAAATGGGTGGGTATTTGCGACGAATCGGCGAAAGGCTCATCAAACATCGACGCTAACTTAGGAACGATAGCGAGCATCTCGCTTGCGGTAACCACGAAATTAGTGTGTTCGGTACCAAGATGTTTAGCTACATTTTCCGCATACGTGCTTTCGTCGTAGGCAGCCTCATTAAACCCGATCGAAAATGTACGTATAGCGCTAGACACCTGCGCTTGCATTAGACTTGCGACCACAGACGAATCAATTCCGCCCGATAAGAACACTCCTAGTGGAACGTCGGCGACCATTCGAAGTGCAATAGCTTTTTTGAGTTCATCCTCCAAGATGAAACCCATCTCATGTTCATCGCACTTAAGGATATTTGTTCTAGCCTGCAAGACCACGCGTTCCGCCGACCAATATACTGTCGGTTCATCCAATTGATTACTCGCCGCATTTGGACAAATCGGCAACCACGTGCCCGCCGGCAGTTTACGAATTCCTGAATATATGGAATTCGGCGTTGGCACATAACAGAACTGTAAGAACATTCGGACAGCATCGGGATCTACATCGCCCCGCCAACCTGGAAATGCACGAAATGCCTTGAGCTCAGAACCAAATAGGAACACTCCGCGATTCCACCCGTAGTACAGCGGTTTCTCGCCAAACCGATCACGGGCCAAGTACAATTTGGCCTCTGATGCGTCCCATAGAGCAAACGCAAACATTCCATTAAATCGGCCCAGCGCTTCCTTAAGGCCCCAACGCACTATCGAAGCTAACAAGACTTCGGTATCGGACTTACCACGCCAGGCAAATTCCATACCCGACCGCTCTAACTCAGCGCGCAGCGCCCGGTAGTTATAGAGTTCCCCATTAAAGACCACCGTATAGCGTCCACAAGGAGTGCTCATCGGCTGCGCACCATCCACCGACAAGTCCACTATTGCAAGTCGGCGATGAGCTAATCCAACTCCCGATGTTTGATCAAACCACTCACCGCATCCGTCTGGACCGCGGTGCGCAATTGCGTCCCCCATGGCACGAAGCACGCCGATGGCTTGCGCACCGCTATATTTCGTTCCCAAGAATCCCGCAATTCCGCACACAGTCAACCCCCGCCGCCCGAATCCACAGAAAAACCTACGCTAGAGAGAAGTCTATCATCGCTTACCGGCGATCATCGAACTCCCAACCAATGCTCTTACGCACCGTGACTTGCCTTGGAATCGCGGCATTTCAAAAATGGACTAATGAATTAGAGGATCCAACGGCGAATTAGAAATTTATGGTCGGCGCGCGGGCAATTTTCAAACCGTCATTAGGCGTTACCTAGAAAACGCCCATGCTCCAATTCAGTGGAGGCTGATCAAATAGGATCCCGCTTTATAAGGGCCGAATAATTGAGGCCCGGACGGGGCATACACTTGAACTTGCACTTGATCGCAGGTATCTGAACTCGTGGACACCGTGTACGCGCCCTGCGACATATAACCGTTGCCGCCATCGATCGCAAAGAGACCGAGTTGTTCGCCCGTTTTTACACAAAGAACTCGAACGGCCCGACCGTAAAGTGTGCGCAATTGATGAATATCACGAACGTCGAATTGAAATCGAAATAGCGGTAGAGGTGCAAACGCCGGAACTATTGCCAGCACACTTCCGCCAGGTGGGTCGTAGCGAGCGACCAAACCTTTGGATCCGGAACCATCGATATCCGATACCAACAGCAAGTCCTGCAGCGAATTACTATTGACGGTCCAACCGCTATCCACACAATTGAATACCCGCAAAGACGGCTGCATACATATAACGGGCGCCGATCCCTTCGGGTTTCCGCCGGCAACTACAATATCCAAAATATTATTGCCCATCAGGGCACCCACACCGATGCCGTTGGAACCATTTAGAACCGATCCACCTCCCAACAAAGGAGTGCTTGCGTCAAACGCGAGTCGATTTCGAGCCTTGGAAGATCTACCACCCCAGAAAACCCGCGGCCCCGTAAAAGGATCATTTTTGACAATATCGAAATACCCATCGTTATCGACATCACCCACAAACAACCCTTCATCAAGCACTCGGTTCACACCATACACATTAGGAACACGTCGGAAATGAGCCGTGCCATCATTTAGCAATATCTCACATCCCGCAACTATATCCACATGTCCATCCAAATCAAAATCCACGGCGGCCGCACCTTCCGCAGTGGGCAGATAACCTGGAAAGTCTATGCCACGCTCGACCGCAACATCCTTGAATACCCCTTTTCCTTGATTGATTAGCAAGTCCCAACGCTCATATGTTGGAATAAAGACATCGATCAAACCATCTTCATTGAAATCGCCCAGCACCATCGTTTCACCATGGCCACCAATGCAGGTACCGTCCTCGCGCAACGGCGTGGAAAATTGGAACTGCCCATTCCCCTGATTAATTCCGATCAACGTACATCCAGCCCCATACACATTAGATATTACGTCATTCAGGCCGTCGCCATTAAAATCGGCGATCCGCACATCTCGGAAGTCTCTGCCACTAAATAGCGCTCCCAGCCCCAGCGAAGCATAATCTGCAAGCCCTGTTTCACTACCAAAACCTGCGGAACCAATCACAGTATCCCGAGCATTTTCTGGATTATCCAAACTACCCACAACCGGGATTCCAACATAGTTTAGATTTTCAATGGTCGAAGAAACTGTTGCAACGGGCTTGGACGTAAAGAGCTTCGAACCATCCGCATTAGCAGCAACCCATTGATACTGTACCGAAGCAGAGGCAGGCAACGCGGCAAGCGACAACTGCGAGTCGAAACTATTCGCCCAAACCACCGTACTGCCTACGCTCCTAGCGGTAAGGTAAACCTTGTACCCTTTTATGGAAGGCAACCATGCGCCCCACGTTAGCTCAGCTATACCGTTGTGGAAGTACACGATCGGATCCGGCAACAGCGTGGTTACGGAAGTAATTGCACCGGCGATGGCAGGAGTACTCGTATAACTCCATGATGACAGCAGAAAATCCCCAACAAGCTCCCTAATAAACGGGCACTGCAACCCCGACAGGGATGGATCCGCTAAACCGTTACGCACTACACTGACACTTACCGCACTCATGGAGCGGCACTCAACTACAGTGCCGTAGTCGGCAATCCTCGCCGAAATCTGCACCGCACCACCTCCGGAAGTCGTCGACACATCCGAGACCGCGTTCGCCGACAACAGCGCAGCATACGCCGCACGGATAGCCGCTTCCGGTCCTCCCGACGCTCCCCCATTACATGCCGAAAGCAAGACTTGAAACATCACAAAAACGGATGCGCCAATCGCCTTAAAGAAACAGCTCAGCGCCAGCCTATCCGACAACACTGATACACGTCTTATAGTAATGTTTTGCAGGCTAAACCGAGTAATTACATAATTTTACAAGATAGCATGGATCGACATTTCATCCAAACCGATCGCCCATCGACGCAGGAACATGACTTCCGCGATAAATCCGCCCAACGCGCCGGTTAACCGGGGAGGCAGAGCCACCGGCATTCGAAATTCACATATTTCAAGTGCAATCGACAATAAAGGGGTCGCGAGGGTAAAGTGCTCCCCTATTTATTTTTACGACTAAGCGCAAGAGACCCATCATTTGACCCTCATCAAATATCCAAAAAATCATTCGCTCTAAATATGCCCAACGAATTGCAACACGGGAATATTAGCGGCAGAAATGAGGTACCACGAAGGAATGCCACGTGAAGCTTTTGGCTTTAACTCGCTTCGGTCCTGAGGGCGGTAGTAGTCGAGTCCGATTCTATGAGTATGCGCCTTGGTTGGCTCAAGCCGGCATTCAATTCGAATTCCAAGCGTTATTGTCACCCAGATATTTGCAACAACTCTACGCCACAAAAACACGTTCACTTCCGGAACTCTTGGAGGATTATCTCAAACGGGCAAAACATCTAATTTCTGCCAGCCAATACGACATATGGTGGATCGAGAAAGAATTATGGCCCTACGCGCCCTACTTCCTCGAAAAGTGCTTCACGCGAAAATCCCCGGTGAAGATTTACGACTACGACGATGCCGTATTTCACACCTATGATCGCTCACCCTCCGCCATCACACGCACGGTGCTCGGCAGGAAGATTGACCAAGTTATGGGCGCAGCAGATATAGTTTTCGCCGGGAATACTTATATTGGCGCGCGCGCCATCGCCGCTGGTGCAGCTCAGGTAGAATTATTGCCGAGCGTCGTCGATCTTTCTCGATACCCACTAGTGAAGCGCGCTGGGCCAAGTGTGCAAAAACCGGATAATCGGCCAATTATAGGCTGGGTTGGCTCACCGTCTACGCGCATCGAATTAACGTCCATAAGCTCAACACTGGAGCGAATCGTAAAACGCACAAACTGTCGATTCGTCACTGTTGGCGACGGTGGAACAACTCTACTATTTGACGGTCATGAGTCCAAATCGTGGACGTATGAGGGCGAGGTTGCACAACTCCATGATTTTGATATCGGAATTATGCCACTGCGGGACTTGGAATTTCAGCGAGGCAAGTGCGGGTATAAATTGATTCAATACATGGCGTGTTCCAAACCTGTAGTCGCATCGCCTGTTGGGGTAAATTGTCAGATCGTCAAACACGGAATCAACGGTTATTTGGCCTCTACTGAAAAAGAATGGGAGTCCCGACTGGTCGAGTTACTGGACGACGTTAAGCTGCGAAGGCAAATTGGAATTAATGGACGCGCAACTATTGAAACCGAATATAGTTTTCAGGTTACCGGGCCAAAAGTTGCCCAACTAATGTTCGACGCAGTCAAATTGCGTAAGGAATCGGCACCAAGAAACCTGAGCCGCTCACGCTGAGGGCTTATAGTAATCTAAATACCACCGAACAAAACGCGTAACGCCTTCTTCAACCGAGACTTTAGGCGAGTAACCGATATCGCGTGCAATATCCCTGATGTCAGCGCAAGTGTCCGGCACATCGCCAATCTGCAAGGGAAGTAGATTTTTCCGTGCTTTGCGCCCCAAACACTCTTCAATCAACTCTATATATCGAATTAACTCTACGGGCCGGTTGCTCCCAATATTGTAAATCCTATAGGGCGCCGCGCTGCTGCTCGGATCCGAATTAACGCTATCCCAATTAGATTGCTCGGCCGGCGCCTTATCGAGTACGCCGACGATACCGCTAACAATATCATCTATATAGGTAAAGTCACGTTTATGATGCCCGTGATTGAATACGTCAATTGGCTCATTAGCAAGAATGTTGCGAGTAAACAAAAACAAAGCCATGTCCGGGCGACCCCAAGGGCCATATGCGGTAAAGAATCGCAGCCCTGTAGTGGGCAACTTATAGAGATTAGAATACGAGTGCGCCATCATTTCGTTAGCCTTCTTGGTGGCGGCGTAAAAAGAAAGCGGATGATCAACGTTGTCATGCACTGAAAATGGAGTTTTCGAATTTGACCCATATACGGAGCTACTGGACGCATACACCAAATGCTCCACTGCCTCACGCCCACATCCCTCCAATACATTGGTTGTTCCGACTAAATTACTGTCAACGTAAGCATGTGGATTCTCTATGGAATAACGCACTCCGGCTTGCGCGCCCAGGTGAACAACCCGGGCAAATCTCTCTCTTTGAAACAAATCCTGCATACCGGATCGATCAGCAAGATCAAGTCTATAAAAACGAAAACCGGGAAACTTAGATAGACGCTCAATACGCGCCTCTTTGAGGGCCGGATCATAATAACTATTGAGATTGTCTATGCCGACGACTTGCTCGCCTCGTTCTAATAAATGCGTGGCCGTGTGCGAACCGATAAATCCCGCAGCGCCGGTAACCAAGATCTTCATTTAATTTACAGCCTCGAATTCGTCGCTTGCGCAGGGAATAGGTATTTAATGTCGTAAATCACATGACGTTTCTTGGCAAATCCGCGTATCGACTTTAGACCCATCTCCTTAAACACAGCATGACCGACCGCCAAAACGATCGCATCGTAAAACCCGGCCCTGGGCTTGCGTACAAGCTTTAGTCCGTATTCGTGCTGTGTAGCAGCGGCTGCGGCCCACGGGTCGAATATGTCGACCTTGGCGCTATAGCGCTGCAGCTCCCGCACCACGTCGACTACCTTAGTGTTGCGTAGATCCGGGCAGTTCTCTTTGAATGTCAACCCCATCATCAATATGCGTGCGCCCTTAACCGGCATGGATTTGTCCGTGAGCAACTTCACGATCTCGCCCGCAATATAAAGACCCATATTGTCATTGATTCTTCGTCCCGCGAGTATCATCTCCGGGTGATAGCCAATTTCCTGAGCCTTGTGGGTCAAATAATAAGGATCAACACCGATACAATGCCCCCCAACAAGACCAGGCCAAAAGGGTAAAAAATTCCATTTGGTCCCGGCAGCTTTCAGCACCTCTTCAGTATTAATACCCATGCGCTTAAATATCAATGCTAACTCGTTTATCAAAGCGATATTGACGTCGCGCTGAGTATTTTCAATTACCTTCGCTGCCTCTGCAACGCGAATGCTTGGCGCACGATATGTACCGGCATTGACAATGCTCGCATATAGCGCCTCGACGCGATCGGCAGCAATCGGCGTAGATCCCGCAGTAACTTTAACTATGGATGTGAGCCGATGCTGCTTGTCCCCCGGATTGATACGTTCAGGACTGTAACCGACAAAAAAATCCCGATTAAACTTTAAGCCCGACACTCGCTCCAGAATCGGAACACAGACCTCCTCGGTGCAGCCCGGATATACCGTCGATTCATATACAACAAGGTCATGCTTTGACAGCACCTGGCCGACGCTTTCGCTAGCCATGATCATCGGTCCAAGATCCGGCCGCTTGTATTGATCGATCGGCGTGGGAACCGTGACAATATAGGTATTGCAACGTTTTAGCGCTCGAATATTAGTGCTGAAAACGAGATTAGTAGAGTGCTTCAGTTCTTTGGAACTGACTTCCAATGTCGAATCCCGCCCCCTACTAAGCTGCCTTATCCTTTCGCGGTTAATATCGTAACCAGTAGTCGGATATTGCCGACCAAATTCTACGGCGAGCGGCAGGCCCACATAGCCAAGACCAATTACACCGACACGCGTCCCTCGCAACATGAAATTGCGCTTTATCTTCACAAACTCACCCGGCCTTGTAACTAGAGACCAGCACTCTTTAGTGCCAGCACCCCAATCGCGATGTTGTACAAAATAGTCGTCCCTGCCTGCCACAGCGGCAATGCCCGCACGCGTTCCGCATCGAGCGGCACAATAATGGCGTCTCCCGAGTGAATGTCGACGTTTTGTGTACGCCTAAACCAACCGCTCGAACGACCGCCAGCGACCACATCGCCATTCGCCCGCGCCACGTAGATTCGTTTCTTGTCGGCCTTCTGCGTGAGTCCGCCACTCTTGGCAACGTAATCATCCCTAGTAAGGCCTTCCTGGTACACATGGGAAGTCGGACTCTGAACTTCGCCCAATATGGTAATTTCCTGGGTCTTCTTCGGAACCACGAGTTTGTCGCCATCGCGGAGCACAACATCGCCAAGCGCAATCTTAGTACCGGCGCCGTCTCCCTTACCAAGCACACTTTGAATAAGGCTATTTTGTGTATCCGCGGGCAAGCTCTTAAGAATGCTGAGCTGATCGGAGCTAGGGGTCTGCGCTAGGACGGTTGTGCCGAACGGCATCGCCACCAATAAGACACCCAGAATTTTAAAATTCAATCGCGCACTCCAAGCCATTTTTCACGTAAAAACAAAAACTTAACCAATCGGACGGGATGGGGAATTGTAGTTTGCGCGCTACGGAACGGCAACCTCTGATTTCGTCATATTGCCCAGGAGCATTGGGCGTGAACATTCCGGGAATAACCTCGATTCACCTCGATTCACCTCGATTCACCACGTATTACTACAATGCTCTAAACATGACCTCGTCTATGGTATTTGGCGTGTTATTTGGGTTCAATCTCGTAGCCAGCGGCTTGCTAAGAGTGCTCGTCGGTCTGCAGCGGTCCTACGAGGCGCAATTAATTGCGACTGCGGGATCGATAATTGCCAGCGTCGCGATTCAGTGGAAGGCGAGCATAGGAAATATATTATGCGCAGGGTTCGGAGTGCAATGTGCTGTCACCATGATCGTCGGGTTGCCATTGTTACGCACTAAGGGGCACATGAGCCTGAAGTCTATTACCAGCAATATGCGAATTCAGCGGGCAATCCTATTTCGGACAGGGTCCTTGTTCTTAGCTTTGCAAATTGGCACCATGATCGGATGGGGAAGCGATGCTTTCATGGTTGCAACCATTGGAGGAGCGTCGGCAGTCGCAATATTTGCCGTGGCTCAGCACCTTTTCCAGTTTGCGTCTCAGCCTGTGGCCGTCATTAACGGTTCGTTGTGGGCAGCCTACGCAGATGCAAATATATGCTTGGATAGACGGTTCATTCAAATTACCGTAATCCGAAGTCTTTGATTCAGTCTCGCTATCGCAGGCTCTATGGCGGTGCTGTTGTTGATAACGGGGCCATCAATTATTCCTTATTGGACCAAGAATTCAATCAATGTTCCTCGGTCGCTGTCAGTGGCGTATGTCGCGTGGACAATTGTTGAGGCGGCGGGCGCTGTGTTGGGAACTTACCTCAATGGTGTTGGGATCGTGCGTGAGAAGGTTATTGTCGTCTTCTGTTTCTGTCTGGTCGCATTGCCATTGAAGATATCTGCGATAATACATTATAGACCAACAGGCTTGATAGTTGCGACTACGGTCGCATACCTATTAACGGTAGTGGGATTGTATAGCACGGTTTTTCGCAATCACATAATTGCCCGTATGCGGTACCGACCTCATGGTGAATAGTTGCCTAAGACACTATGGGCTCGCCATTAAGTTCGTAAATCCCCGACCTGCGCACTAGTCCATTCACTAGCGAATAGCGCTTTGGTCATCCTTGAGAAATCGCTCACAGTATAGGATCCGAGCCTATGAGCGTCGTCCCGCACAAAGACGCGAATCGAGCGCATATTCCCCATGGTGATGCGAACCCGCGTGCCAATCAACCGCTGCGACACATGCTGCTCTATGCTAGCGCGTGCGCCGTCAAAGGACAGACCGGCCACTATCATGGGTCCAAGCTTAGGGAAATTGATACGCCCGTCGCAGCCCACCTTGAGCACGTAGGAAGCGGTCTCGTTGCCGTACAACTGCACATTTAAGGTATCGACCGATCCCACGGCATAGTCGACGGGGACATGGATATCCGTGATGGCGGCGAAGGTACTGGGATCACCTCACGAACAAGTCGTAGCCAAAGTACTTGAGCGCACGTCGCCAAATTGTGCAAGTTCAGATGCGCGCTAACTCACTTATTCGCCTCGCCTGCCACGAGCCCCGCTATCGGGATCGTCGACAGACGGGGGATCACCAGCACCCCAAAAAAAATAAGGCGAGTTTTATCTATAATCGGTTTGGATACTGGCGCCACACCCTTGCACAGCACGCTTTGAATCAGCAAATTTCTCATAACCTCATTACGAGGCATTTGGCTCAAGCTCTATCTCGACTCCAAACAGCGTCATTTGTGGTTTATGCTGTCTATTCGTCGAATGAGGCGATCAAGCTTGGCGTAACACCGCAGAGGAAGAATCACGAATGAATTATTTATCGCGTACGCGCGCCATGAGCGCCGGTATTTGCCTGCTTTTACCTTTATTGACGCTCGGCATACCCTACGCCTTGGGCGCCACCACGCAGCGCGAGGCTGACGTCATTATCGTGGGTGGCCACATACGCACCGAAGATAGCAGCGATGCGGTGGTCGACGCGCTCGCAATCCGCCGGGGACGTATTCTGGCCGTAGGCACGAACGCGCAGATTCGCAGCCTTGCACGCCATAACGCGCGAGTCATCGATTTGCACGGGCGCACGGTAACTCCTGGCCTGATCGACTCGCACGCGCACCTCGCAGACGGTGGCATGGACGCCTTAAAGTCGGTAGATCTCAGCATGGCATCCAGCATTGTGGACATCCGCCGTAAGATCGCTGAGCGTGCGGCAACGCTACGCCCGGGCGAATGGCTCACAGGCTCCGGTTGGGACGAAGGCAAGCTCATCGAAGCTCGCTACGTCCGGGCGAGCGATCTTGATGACGTGTCGCCGCACAATCCTGTTTGGCTAGAACACACGACCGGGCACTATGGGACGGCCAACAGTGCGGCGCTGCACTTGGCTAGTATTAGTGCCACGATCGCCGATCCTGCGGCCGGCACCATCGACCGCGACTCGACCGGTGAGCCGACTGGCGTGCTGAAGGAATCCGCCCAAGAGCTCATTACCCGGCTTATCCCGGAACCCACGCTAGAGGAGTGGCGCAAGGCCATCCTCGCCAATTTGGAGCTCATGCACCGCGAAGGAATGACCGGCGTGAAAGATCCGGATCTGCGGCAAATTCAATGGGACGCTTACGCGTCGCTTGCGCGTGAAGGTAAACTCAGCGCGCACGTCTGCGCGCTTTGGCATTCTGAACCCTCGCTCGATAAGGCGCGCCTGCAAGCGACTCACGTCGCAAACCTACCGCTTCCGCCCGCGACCGCAGCCCCGAACCTGGTCTCCTGCGGCATCAAGATCTACATGGACGGCAGCGGCGGCGCAAGGACGGCCTGGATGTATCAGGACTGGCATAAGAACAGTACCGCCATTGATACCGGCAACACTGGCTACCCCGTGATCGATCCCGCCCTCTACCGCCAGATCGTACAAGTGTTTCACGATGCGGGCTTGCACGTCGCAACGCATGCCATCGGCGATCGCGCGATCGATTGGGTCGTGGACACCTATGCTGCTGTGCTCGCCGCCAATCCTAAGCAGGGATTGCGACACGCAATCATTCACGCCAACACGCCGACCGACCATGCGTTAACCGTGATGGCAGATTTGCAGCATCGTTTCGATGCGGGCTACCCCGAGACGCAGGCCGAATTCCTCTGGTGGATCGGTGATAACTACGCCGGCAACTTAGGTCCGGATCGCGCCGGCCGTTTGGACCCCTACCAGAGCTACGTCAAACGCGGAATCCACTTCGGCGGCGGCTCCGACTACCCCGTCACACCCCTGCCCGCTCGCTTAGGACTCTGGGCATCCGTCACGCGCACGGCGCTGCGCGGTACCTACGGTAACCAACCCTTCGGTACGGCGGAAAGCATCAGTGCGGCAGACGCGCTGCGGTCCTACACCACCTGGGCCGCGCATCAATTATTTCTGGACAGTGAAGCCGGTTCACTCGAGGCCGGCAAAAGCGCAGATCTTGCGGTTTGGGATCGCGATCCGCTGAGCGCGACGCCCGCCGAGCTCAAAGAGCTTAAGTGCGAACTGACGCTCTTTCGCGGCGCTATCGTTTATAAAGCGACCAAAACCCCGGTCTCAGTTCGCTAAAGTGGGTGGCGCGCGCGGCGCCACGATCTCGCGCAAAAGATCGGGTTTGGAGGGGTCGCGTTGCAGATGTGGATAGCGAAGTCCCCCGTGATAATCCAAGGAATGACGATCGGTAAAATTGCCGTTGGCGACCTGCAAGTCCAACTGTCCGTTAAGTTTGCTGTTTCGCACGGCGTCTTCCAAAGTGCTTAACGAGAATTTCACGCCGTTGACACTCACCAACTGCATTCCCGGCACCACGCCGGCGTTATAGCCGCTCATTCCCGGAGCTGAATCGAGCACGGTGCCGTCGTCCTGAATGAGTAAGCCAATGGAGTAGCGCAGGTCTACGAAGCCCGATTTCTGCCATTCTGGCCACAGCAAATCGACCTTGTGAACCTGTTCCATGTCCGTAATCAATTCTGATTTTTGATCCGTATAGATAAGCTTCCATCCGCTGCGCGCAAGCCCTGCTAAGGGCGGATCGGCAGTCGTGGAATCTAGGTGATTGCGCAGGAATGTTTTCCAATCGTACGGCGCCACCTCATTCATTGCCGACACCACGTCGTCGAACGTATAGGGCTTGGCGGATGACTGTGGGCCGAAGAATCCCTTGCAGAAATCATCCAGCGAATGATGACCCTGACTTATTTGGCGGATGATACCATCGGCTTCCAGCCACATCAGTCCGCTTTCCGCATAGAAATCCGCATTGCGCCGCGCTGAGACCCACGCGTTCGGCGAGGTGAGCATCATCTGGACTCCGACGGTCGTGTCTTGCAGCGAGCGCCAGGTGCGTCCGGTGTGGTAGGTCATTTGCGCAGCATCGATAGCCAAGGATTGCGCCAACTGATCCTCGCTCCAAAAGCCGCTGCGCGCGGTGATGATGTTGGCGATGTAGTCGGTTAATCCTTCGTACACCCAGATCAACTCCGCTTTCATGGGATCCTGGTAGGTCGATATGTCGAGGCCCGACGGCGTACGGTATTTGCCGTTCCAGGAATGCAGGTATTCATGCGGGATCATCGTGGCCGTGGTCAGCAGAACGCGCGAATCGGACAGTCCGTGCTCGGGCAGCCGATTCTCGCTCGATTCGAAGTGCTCAAGCGTGTAGTGATCAATGGCATCGCCAAGCGACACCAACAAGTTGTAATGGGCATAGCGCGGGCCGCCAAAAATCGCCTCCGCTTCGGCCACCATGCGCTTGAAATGACTGATTTCGGCGGGCGCTATATTTAACTCTGATTCCTTCTCGGCTGAAATAGCGAGCACAGCGGGGCTTTTGCCGCCGAGCGGCACCGTGCGTAAATGGGTTGCCGCGATCAGCGGAGAATCTACCAGCGCCTTCAGGGAGACGGTTTTGAAGCTAATCAAATTATCGGCTTGGGCTCGATCGAACGGCAACGCGCTATTGTAGTGCCAACCCTGAGGCAATCGGATACTGGCCTGAAACGGGTCTCGATCGTTTGGCAAGCTCAGTGGATACAGCACAACCAACCACCAATTCACGACCAGCTGATCGTACGAGGTGCAGATATCAGATTGAAATCCTTCCTGACCCACCAGACACGCAAAATCGAGATCGGCCTGCACTTGAGTCACGCCCTCCGGCACCTCGACGTGAAACACATAAATATCCAGAGCATCGCGGTGCCATGCCAGCGGTTTTCCGCCCGCTGAAAACACCAGCTTGACGACCTGGCTTATAGGACCGACGGGCGAGTGTTCTCCGGGGATCCACTTAGGGTAGGCGAGGTTAAGAATTCCGGCGGCAGCGGGGATGCTGAGATGCGCATGCAGCACGCCCGTCGGCGCTTGGGTTGCGTCGAGTTCTAGAAGAATGGGCGGCCGTTCAGCGCCGCCGGCTCGCGCCATACCAGAAAGCACTAAAACCGCTAGAGCGAAAATAATTGATCGACGCATGAGGTCCGCTTCCTAACAGTAGTCCGACGCTAGAATCTCAAGGTCACGCCTAGCAGGAAATACCGCCCGACCGCCCCGTCTTGATGAAGCGCTGCGTCATACGCAAGTTCGCCTCCACCGCCGTAGGTCTGCAAATCGACCGGCGGCTCGGTGTTGAACAAGTTCGTGATCGACCCATGGACCGAGACATGATCTGTCGCCGCGTAGGTCGCGTACATATTCACATCCGTGAAATGATGCACTGAGCAGTACGGCTGCCACGCACTCGGCAAGGTAGTGATCGCGGGCGAAATCGCACCGCCAAAGGCGCCATCCGCTCGGAACTGGATGCCGGTCAAACAATTAACACCGAAGGTCGGATCGGTGATCTTGAAGGCACCGGTGTAGTTCAGGGAGGCGGTCACGGATGCCGGGCCATGTGCCCAGGTTAACGAGGCCTGCACCCGCTCCTTCGGATTTCCCGTGTCACCGGAAACCCCGGACGGGCCGTGTGTTCCGGCAATATCGTAGGTACTGCCGCCGAAAGCTAACTCGTATTGAATGACGTGGGAGTAGTTCAACTGAGCAGTGAAGGTGCCGATATCACCGAGCTCGAACTGACTGCGCAAATCGATATCAATACCGGACGTTTTGGTGGTCGCAGCATTGACATAGGGATAGCTCCCATACGAGATGACGCCGACCGGCGTGGTGACCAGCGCCGTGGTGCAGTTGCCGCTGGTCACGGTATTCGTGCACACAGGTTGCTGGGCCGTGGGTCCGCGCGCGAGCGAGGTGAATTGCTGCAAGCCACCGAGTTCAAAGGTTGAAATCACGTCGTTGTTCAATTGAATCCGATAATAGTCCACCGAGATATTGAAGATCTTGCTGGGTTCGAATATCACGCCGAAAGTGAAGTTCGTAGAAGTAACCGCCTTCAACTGCGGATTGGAGGGAGTCACGATTTGCCACTGCACCGCGCACTGATTGTTAAACGTTCCCGTAACATTAGGCACGCCGCCGGGACACAGTACGGGGTCATACGATCCGCCGGCTCCGGTCGCGATCCCTGAGACTCCAGACTCCGATATTGAGGGTGCGCGAAATCCCTTGCCCCAGGTGCCGCGAACAGCGAACAGATCAAGCGGTTTGAATTTGAAGCCAAGTTTAGGCGTTGCCGAGCCGCCGTAGGTATTGTAATGGTCGTAGCGAATCGCGCCATTCACCTCCAGACTCTTCAAGGGCTGTGAGTCGAATTCGACAAAGCCCGCGGTGTCGTCCTGTGAACCCTGGGTGAACGCCGTGTTTCCCAACTGCACGCCACTGGCGACCGTCGGCGGCGCGAGCGCGTTTTGCGCCTTGTGAAAGTACTGAATGCCGGCCGCGATGGCCAAGGGTCCACCCGAGAGCTGAGCCAATTCGCGCGAGCCGTGAAAATCAATCACCTCCAGCGTGCTGGAGGGTGCGAGGGAGGCGGTCGGAGCGAACAAGGCCGCGCCATTGGTGCTTTGGCCAGGCACATAGGATCCATTGTTGAGGGCCGCCTGCAGCGCCGCTGGCTCCAAATTACCGTTGACCTGCACCGACATTCTGGCGTACATCAAGCCCACGGAGCCGTTGAGATCCCAGGCCCCGGCCTTGCCCTTAAGATCAGCGAACAAGCGATAGGTGGTGGTTTCGACATCGCTGGTATACGGACCTGCTTCTGGAAAATTGTAGACCAAAGGCGCGGCAGTCCCATAAGGATTCAAAGGTGAATTGCCGGGCAATGTGATCACCGGATAGGCCAGAACCGATGAAGGCACACCAGGACCTTGAGGAATAGTGGTAAGTCCGCCGGTGTTGTATCCGGTGGTTGCAAATGCGTGACCGAACGGTTCAAAAGTCGATGCCACCTGGTGCGCGATGCTATCGAACAGCGACCCGGTAAAGGTCGCGGTCCAATCATCAGACAAACTCGCGGTGTACTTGGCGAGCACATTCGTTTGCTCGCTCGGCGCCTGAATCAAACCCGGGAATTGGAACGTACATTTATCGGCGGCCTGCAGCGCTTGTGTGCAGCCAGGTAAGAAGCTTTGCGCCGCCTGGCCGTTACCCGGGTTGGGGTTGATCAAATACCCAGTCACACTATCGGGGTAAGACAGATTGTTGTTAGCCACTGAGCCCGGAGTGGTGTTGACGCCGCCCGGTAAGCCCGACCAATCCAGAGTGGTGTACCCGCCATGGCGGTTCGATGCGAGAATCTTGTCGGTGTGGTGCCAATCGATCGCCACGTAGAAATTGTGGCCGTCACTTTTCAGATCGCCCCAACCAATGATCCCCGCCAAATGCTCGGTGGTACCGTCCCGACGCTGGGAAGTACCGGCCTCCGCCGTAATCTCGGATCCCACATAAGATTTCTTTAACTTGAGGTTAACGACGCCGGCAATGGCATCGGCACCGTATAGCGCCGAGGCACCGTCCTTCAACACCTCAATGGAATCAATGGCATTGAACGGAATTGCGCTAATATCGACGAAACTGCGTTGATTGTCGTCGCTTAAGGGATAGGCGATCATGCGCTCGCTGTCGAGCAGGGTGAGCGTGCCGCCCACTGTCAGGCCGCGCAGCGCAATGCCGGAACCTCCAGAGGCGAAAGCTTGACCAAATGCCTGATTCAGCGCGCCTTGGCCGTTCGCCGAAAGGTTTCGCAGCACGTCGGCAACAGTCGTGTACCCAGAGTTCCTCAGATCGTCGGAGTTGAGGATCTGCACCGGGCTCGGCGTTTCAAGGTCGGTGCGCTTGATCAAGGATCCGGTAACGACGATTGCCTCGAGCACATCGGTGCTTGATGCTTGCGGCGTGGTTTGAGCCATGCTCGCAGCGGTCCCCGCGGCCCAGAGCGCTAGACCCAAATAACTGCTTGATCGTGTCACTCGCATAATCATTGATCCCCAAGAAAAAGATGTTGTTAGCACTACCTTAACAGGCAGTGTAGGTTAAGTAGTTAAATCGCGTTTGTTATTTGGAGGTAGCGACCGCCTCCTGCACCCGTCTCAGCATGCCGTCTAGATCCTCGCGCGATAAATATCGGCCCGCCAGCACGACCGCGTTGATCTTGCGAGTATTACCAATGTCCTCCAATGGATTAGCATCCAATAGCACAAGATCTGCCAGCTTGTGCGCCTCGACGCTCCCCATGTCAGCGCTGCGCCCCATGAATAGCGCCGGATTGCGCGTGGCGGTCTGCAAAGCCTGCAAGGGCGTTAGGCCCGCTTTGACGAACAAGGCTAATTCATCATGCAAACTGAAGCCGGGAAAAACGTGCACGCCAGCGGCAGTGTCGGTGCCGGCCATGAACGGCACTCCCGCCCGAACCATCGCGAGAGTCATATCCAGCTCCATCTGCACGAATCGCTTGCGCACCGGCAATGGGTCTGTGTCCATGTCCTTTAAAATGTCACGCGTGAACATCGGCCAGGTCCGCTCCCGCCATGCCGCCGGCGCATATTTCGTCAAGGGATCGCGACTCAGGTCGATGTCGTCAATCAGCCATTGGCCTCGTTCCCATACCAGTGTGGGTACCTGCCAGGTCTGATTTTTAGCCATTAGGGCTATCAGCGTTTTAGCCCGGCCAGCATCGTAGGTGCTCACGTTTTGACCAAGACTTTTCGGACCCGCAATCAATTGATCCTCGATCGTGGAGCATCCTTCGAAGATGCCCGTAAAGTGTTCGATACTCTTTTGACCAGCGTTGGAGGCTTCTGAGGCGCGCACCGCATCGGGTACGTGTCCTACGAAGGTAAGCCCCACCTTCTTGGCTTGCTCTGCCGCGGCAAAATAGCCATCGCGCGGGATCAAAGATTGAATCTTGATGAAATCGACACCCTGAACTTTTAGGTCATTGACGACCTTACGCCCATCCGCCGCATTCGCGACCGGGGCCGAACTCGGAAACCTGGGTGTCGGACCATCAAGCATGGGACCTGCTATATATAAACGCGGTCCCAACAGCGTGCCGGCCGCAATTTGCGTGCGCCACTGCTTGAGCACTTCTAGATCACCGCCCATGTCGCGCACCCCGGTAACCCCGTTGGCGACAAACAGCGGCAACGTAATATTCTCCGCACGCGGCAACCAATCGCCGAAAACCGTATGCACATGCATATCCCAGAGCCCTGGGATCAGAAACTTGCCGCGCGCATCCACGACCTGCGCCTGGTGAGGGATGTGCAGCGTTCCGCTCCTTGCTATTTGCGCAATACGCTCGCCCTTGAGGATCACCGTCATATCCGATTGCAGCGGTCCTCCCGTCGTATCGATGATGTTTACATGGGAAAACACCAGCGTGGATTCCAACGCCAACGCTTGCTCTCGCCCAGCAGCGCCGATTGTGATTGCGACGAAAAGCCCAATGGCCGTCCGTAAGGTTAGTGATTTCATAAGTCTTTGCCTCAACCGTTATGCAGACGAATGCTGGCAGAAATACGCTCGTGGTGCACAGATTTTTTATTCAAAAATTTTGGCTTGGTCTATATCGCTACGCAGCGTATACCGATAGCGTTTCGTTCAATCGCTTCATTAAGGATTTAGTATGATCGCGCTATTTTCACATTCGTTCACCTGCCTGGCGCTCATCGCAACGATCATGGCGGGACTTGCTGGTTGCGCCACCGAATCTCATCATGCGCGCGAGGCGAACCTGTCGAGCAAGGTGCAAAAGCTCAGCGGTGCGCAAATTCGATAACCGCGAGGTCATCGGTTTTGGGGGAACGTCGGGCTATGACTCGACCCTTAACGGAAAAGTGTTGGATCTGGCCATTCGTGTAGCGGTAGACCGACTTGTAGAGGGTACTGAAAAAGGTGCTTGGGCGCCGGGCAAGTAATGGGTGTGGCGCGGACAGTCTTGCTGATAGTTATGACGGCCTCGGTGAGCGCGTGCGTAACGCCGCCAAGGTTAGGGCTGGGCAAACGGTCGTTGTATTCGACCGCAACGTGCCAATTGCACGACTGGAACGAAATGAGACTACTTGTAGTGGCTCTCACCGACTCGCGTTGATGCGCGCCCAAGGAATATGTCGTCCCCCGTCGCGTCCCCTGTCTGCAGCGAGTATTCGCGCGGCGCTCATGGCTCACGCTCCTAATTCCACGCGAACGCGAAAAACTACTCTCTGTGGGAGAATAAATATTCTCAACCTTACCTGTTAGCGTTAGGCATCGGTATCCCACGGATTGAGTACTTTATATGCCCTCAACGCAGCCCCGCGTCATTTACCCTTGCGCCATGAAGCGTGGTGAGGTGTGGTGGGTCTCGCTGCCTGATCCTGTTGGCTCGGCACTAGGCTATCGCCGCCGTTGTCGTAGCTGCACTAACGACCAATCTTTCTCGCGTAAACGCTCCGGGCAACGTCGCGCTTTCGAAGTCTGGCTCAGGCTTGTTGAAGACCTCCGTTGTTAATATTTCGCAATTGTTGACAGTTAATCGCATTGAACTTACCGAGCGTGTTCGAACGCTACCGGCGTTAGCTATACGACGGGTCGACGATGGGTTACGACTAATTTTGGGGTTATGACGTCCAACAACGCGTTGCAGCTGTCACGCGGGCCTTAGGCGTCACCATATCTAACTATAGTAGCCATCTTGAGCGCCTATCTGATGAGTAGCGCCCACTGCGATCACTTCGCTTACATGCGCTTTGATCAGGCTCCGCCGACCTTGACCCAACACCACTACGGCAATTTTTCGAGTAGCCAAATTCTGCTGATAGCTTAGGTTTTTGTCCGTGGTGATTAACACCTCGAAGCCAGCGGCTTCAGCTGCGCTCAGCAGCGCACCGTTTACTAACTTATCCCACCCACGCGCCACTGCACTTGCCAGGAATGTTCTCTACTGCGGGGGATTGCGACCAGTCTAAAAGTGACATTGATTGTTACCCCTTAGAGCGTCTCGATTTAACGATCATTTACCTGACGAACTTACTTCCGAATGGGGTCTTTGCAAAACCTTAGCTCTTATGGCGCTTTTCTGTCCCCCTCGGACCACAAGGCCCGCAATTCAGCAAATCACGCTAGCGATAGCTCTCGATTCCGCACCACACGCTTCTATCTGTACAATAACGCCACGAAGCGGCATCAAGGCCACCTGAGGGTCCACGCGTGCAGATAATCGCCATTACTAATATCAAAGGCGGCGTTGGCAAGACCACCACGTCGGTCAATCTCGCTTATCTGGCTGCGGCTAAAGGTAAGCGTACGCTTTTATGGGATCTAGACTCTCAGGGGGCCGCCACCTGGATGCTACGGGCTGAGGCTGAATTAGGCGTGTCGGCCAAGAAAATCGTCAATGACAAAGAAATCCTGGCTGACCTGCCCCAAACTACCGCCTACGCGAATCTAGACCTGCTCCCAGCAGACTCCTCGTACCGGCACTTTGATCGGTACTTGCAGGACCGTAAGCGCCCGGTAGCGCGTCTGCTCAAGCTCAGTCGAGTGCTCCGCAATAGCTATGATTATTTATTTCTGGATTGCCCACCGGGCATCTCCCTACTTTCTGAGAATATCTTGCATGCCGCAGACGCGGTGGTCGTGCCCACCGTTCCGGCACCCCTGGCGGTACGCATGTTGACCGAGCTTACCGAATTCGTGGCCACCTCCGGTTGGACGGATCTTAAACTCCTACCTTTCTTCTCGATGGTGGATCGACGTCGAGCGTTGCATGATGAAATTATTGCCAGCGCCCGAATTACTTTTCCGAAAATCCTCCAAACCGAAGTGCCCTATTGGAGTGAAATAGAACGCATGAGTGTGCGGCGCGCGCCAGTCCCGGCTTATGCCCCCGAGAGTGCAGCGGCGGCGATCTACGCAACCTTACTCTCAGAAGTACTCGCCCGCTTAAAGCACCGCTAAGTGTTTCAGCCTATTTCAGCTCAATTTCCAGAAACCGAAACTCAAAAGCGTTAGCGTTGATTACATTGTGGTTGACGCCAGCGGGACGCGTATAAGACACCCCCGCTTTTAGTGGAGCATCGCGAATTCCGGCGGACTCTACCAGGCGCAATATACCCGTGGTCATCGGCACGACCACATAGTCGTGAGCATGCACATGTTGACCGGTCTCAGCGCCCGGAGCGAAGGTCCACTCGGTCACGATGACCCGCTCATTCTCAATCTGAATGGATGAAATGGCTTTCACTTTAAGCACCCCATGATTAACTCACCGATAACGAGCGATTAGTCGCTTTCCCAAATTAACACCAATCTGCGTCACCGTCTCAAAGCTAGGCTGCTCGCCCGGCGGGAGCACTGCTAGTGAAATCGCTTCATCAACAGATCTCGCCCTGTTTCTGTCAATTCACGCAAAATAAATTGCTTATGTTCAACCCCTTTTCATTCACGCCAGCGTTTCAGTAAGGGAGTTACTTAACAACGGAGTTCTTATGAAACGCGTGCTATATCTTTTGATGTCACTGGCAATAGCGGTCAACTGCCCTGCTCGGGGAGTGGGCGATCTGGCGGAGGTCGCTATTATTGATCGCGATAGCGGTGAGACGCTAGATTCTCACTACTATCATGGGGAGTATTGGGTCGCGGGACGGCCAGGTGCTCGCTATGCCATTGAGTTGCACAATCGCTTAGGTGAGCGTTTGATGGCCGTACTCTCGGTGGACGGTGTCAATGTCATCACGGGTGCCACGGCAGGCTGGAATCAAACTGGCTATGTGTTCGGTGCCGGCGAGCGCAACCAAATTTCGGGTTGGCGGAAGTCTGATACGGAGATCGCGGACTTTATATTCACGGAATCATCGCATTCTTACGCGGAGCGCACGGGACGCCCCAAAAATGTGGGGGTAATAGGTGTGGCGCTGTTTCGTGAAATGCGAGTAGTGCAAAAGTATGCACCCGCCTTGCAAGAACAACGATCCGAAGATGCGTCCAACAAGAGCCTTGACCGCGGTAGTGTCGCTGCGCAAGCGCCCGCGCCCGCGCCAGCACCTAACGCTAAACTTGGAACCGGTCACGGCGAGCGCGAATATTCGAATATTGAGCGTACGGAATTTGCCAAATCACAACAACAACCCAATGAAATTATCCGCATTCACTACGACAGCACGGAGAATTTGGTGGCGATGGGCATCATCCGGCACACGCATCGGTATCCGGCCGCCGTAGAGCCCTTTCCGGCATCGCCAGATTCCTATGTGCCAGACCCACCGGGATAGTGGCGTGCCATAATGAGGTAAATGAGTGCGGATGAAAGTGATGAAGCCTTGATGGTGAGTTATGCGCGTGGTGACACGAGTGCATTTGAACGGCTTTATCATCGGCATGAAATGCGCGTTTGGCGCTATCTAGAACGCAATGTGCGTAACCGGGCGACAGCAGATGAGTTGATGCAGGAGGTTTGGTTTGCTGTCGCCCGGGACGCGCCGCGCTATGCGCCCAGCGCGCGATTTACGACCTGGTTATTTACGATCGCACACAATCGAATGATTGATTCTATTCGCGCTCACCGCGAGCACATGAGTTTGGAGGTTTTAGGTTACGAAATTGCGGATCCGCTGGCGAGTCCCGTGAGTGAGGCCATTACTCGCGATCAAGCCACGGCGCTGAATCGAGCGGTAGGGCAATTGGGCCATGAGCAACGCGAGGCGTTCTTGCTGCAAATGGAAGGCGAGCTTGGCATCGAGGAGATCGCGGCTATTACCGGCGCTAGCTTCGAGACCACCAAAAGTCGGCTGCGCTACGCGCGGACTCGATTGCGTGAGCTACTACAGGAGTACGCATGAGCGACCTTGACGAAGACTATCGACGGCTGTCGGCTGTCGATGCTAGCCGCCCTAGTGAGTCGGTGCGTCGCGCGGTGCTAGAGCATGCCGGGCGTATGGCGGAGCTGCGTACTACCCAAGAGAATCCTATTACCCAAGAGAATCCTATTACCCACGGGCATCTTACCGCCCCAGGGCAGCCTGCGGATATTGGGTCGCGCCGATGGTGGGCGGGGGCTAAAAATACTCGTTGGCGACCTGCCGCTTTTAGCGTGCTTGCGGCGGCGACTATCGCGGGATTTCTAGTATTGCCGCGCTTTCTGGTGCCGGACCCTAAGCCGGTGGTTGCGGCGGTGAATACGACAGCCGCGGCGCGAGATAGCGCCGTAGCGCCGGCGGCGGCGCTCACGCCCCCTAGCGCAGACGTGGCACCCGCGCCACCTCGCGTAGCTGCAGCGAATAGGGGTACTTTAACGGCCCCTGCGTTTGAGGAAAAAAAGGCAATTGAACCTGCGTCCCGGCGAGACACGAGGCGCCTGGAGCAGTACGCTGAGGCTAGCCCTCGTGACGCGGCGCCTGATTCCCTTGGGAAGTCTAAGGTTGCCGCCGGGCTGACTGCCAGTGAAGCGGGTACTGCGCATGGTCTCACTGACCTGGATGCGCAGGGCCACACGCCCCTCATGTTGGCGGTGTTGATCGGCGACGCTCAGGCCGTCGATGCATTGTTGGCGCGGGGGGCGGATCCGAGTGTAGCCGATGCGGACGGTACCACGCCTCTGCAGGCCGCAGCCGCGCACTCACAAACCGCCATCGCAGCTAGGCTACATCGCGCGGTGACTCGCGCCGCAAAGCCCGATGCTATTCGGAACTAAACAAACTGCCCTGCAATCCACCGACCTCGGCGATATTGCACGCATACCGCTTAAGTGTCCTGACTGACACGTGATCTGACGGACAGCGCCAAATCTGGTCAAATAGTCCAATGCTGCACAACGACGGTCCTTCTGCGTCATTGACCTCGAGCCACCGGCCGCGAACGTCGGTTACATGGGAGTAACAATTTCCAGAACAATCGGCAGGTAGTTCTTGTATCAGCACATTTGCATCTCAAATAGGCATGTAGTACATTGTAATACATGAGTACGTTGACACTGCGTGTACCGGATGAGTTGGACAGAGCCCTGGAACGTCAAAGCGCCGCCCAGGGAATTTCCAAGAGCGATCTTGCCCGAGAGGCGCTGAAGCGCTACCTGCGAGTAGCCGAGTTTCGCACATTACGCACCAGACTAGTCGCTCGCGCTCAGGCGGGCGGAATTGACACCGATGAGGACGTATTCAACACCCTGCGTAAGCGGTGAGAATTGCGATTGATACGTCGGTACTCATTGCGGCTCACATCAGCCGCGCCGGCGTATGCGCCGAGATGCTGGAGGATGTTCTGTTGCACCATGAGTTGGTGATTTCAGAATTCATACTTGAGGAATTGGGCCGGAAGCTGCTGGAGAAATTCAATTTCCCCAAATCCGAGATTGCCCAAGTCGCTGCGTTTCTTAGGCGCTCGTCCATTGTTGTTATACCGGCAGAGCTGCCCCCAAGTGTCTGCCGAGATCCGGATGACGTGCCGGTGTTAGGCACTGCGGTCGGCGGCGGGTGCACGCTACTCATCAGCGTTGATCGTGATTTGCTAGATATGCGCAGCATCAACGACATCCCCATTATTCGTCCAGGCGACTTTTGGAGACGGACAACCGAGTCTCAGTGAGCAGCGGGTTGTGACCCCATGCTGACGCCCTTCGCGGATGATCGCATCCTTAGTAAAAAGCTCAACAAATTCCCCGGCAACCCCCCGACACGCTGCGTATCGCGAAATTTACTCACGCCAAGCGCATCGTCCGGGACATTTTACCGGCAGCGGTCGCGTCCTGACCCGTTGCTGTCTTCCGCCAGTGGCAGCTTCCTAGCACCTCTGTTGGCTTAGGAGCGCTCAATTGAACGCCTCTTGCCCGCCGATGTAAGCGTTGGCTCCCAGCGCAAAGCCCGATGCTATTCGGAACTAAACAAACTGCCTAGCAATCCGCCGACCGCGGCGACTCCCGCCACTTTCCCGAGGGTGCCGGTGCCTTCGGAGGATCCGGGCAGATAGCGTCCAATCTCTTCGGCGAGATTCATGATGGGCATACTTTGTAGCCACACATGACCGGGGCCGGTCAGCGTCGCGAGAAACAGCCCTTCGCCGCCAAATAATACATTGCGAAAGCCGCGAATCATTTGAATATCAAACTGCACCGTCGGCTCTTGAATACCGACATGCCCCGCATGCACCAGCAAGCGTTCGCCTGCTGCCAAATCGCGTTCTACCAATTCACCCGATAGATCTAGCCACACCACGCCGGGGCCCGTGACCTTCTGCAAAATAAAACCTTCGCCGCCGAAGAACCCCGCACCGATGCGCTGCTGCCAGGCTATTTCTAGGGTCACGGATTTCTGAGCGCACAAAAAAGTTTCTTTGCGGCAAATCAGCGATTGATTAGCCGCTAAATTCTTCGCGATGATGGTGCCGGGAAAACGCGGCGCAAACGCAATGTGTGCTGCTGCCTTGGCTGTAAACTCGGTAATAAAAAGACTGCCGCCACTTAAGCTGCGCTTGATCCCGGCAAAAAACCCTCCCCCGGTATGAGTTTGCATCAGAATCGTATCTGACATCCACGCCATACAATTGGTTTGGCTGAACAAAGGTTAGTCAGCACTCAGCTCGACCGCGACGGTCTGCATGGTGGTTCCCGAAATTTCGTAGCGCATCGTGTAAAACCCCTATTTAGTCGTTTTATGTTTCCAGATTTCCAATAATTCGGGTGACGCCTGAGCCCGCACATCATTATCCGCGAGAATGCCTTCGGTTGCCTCAACAAGCGCCGCACGCGCAAATACCAGCGCTTCGTGATCGGACTGGTCGAATTCAAAAGTCACAAATTCATCTTTAAGATCGCGTAACAGAGTTACGAGCTGCTTTAAGCTACGAATGGGTTTGTCGTTTACGCGCGCAAGCACTCCGCCTGCGGGGTTATCGTACCCAGCGGTAATTTTATTGGGGAAAAATGGCGAGGTTACCAGAACGAGTTCCTCGTGTTCGGGGGTCGGAGGAAATCCCACATCGCGGATCAGCGGCGACTTCAGCGCATTCAGCATGCCGCTGGGTCCCTTAGCGGAACCGACATTACCGAGAAGTTGTAAGTGCTCAAGGCTTGCCCGCGAAAATACCAGCGGTCCGTAAATAAAATAATCGGGATAAGTGCCCTGAAGTTCGCCAATCATTAAAGGACGCTGGTTGCTCACGGGTAGCGCGACGGGAAGTGTCTTGCCGTCGCGCACTATCGTCAACGGCACGGTGCCGTTCTTGGCCAAGGATTGCACCAAGTACTGAAATTCTACGCGTAGCTGGGACGGCAGCAAGATCATTCCTTGATCATCGACGGGCGTAGTGCCAATCGCAGTAATCACATCCCATTCCTTGAGCGGATAGGCAGCATCGGTGCGGAAAGGTCGGTGCACAATAATCCCGTGCACGGACTTATTGATTCCGAGTTGCCGTCGTAGGGCAGCGTTTTCCAAGGTCTGAAGCTCATCGTGCATGGTGGGCTTACCGTCGTAGTGCCCATCCGCGATATCGGTTAAAAATAAAGAAATTTCTTCGTTAGGAATGATATAGCCGATGTTATTGCCCATCGTTGCAAACGCGAGACCTATCATTTTGTCATCGACTAACACCGGCCCACCGCTATTGCCCGGATTGATGGCCGCGTCTATTTGAATTCGCATACCGGAAACCGACGCGCTGTATTCAACGAATTCGATCCGCGATACGATTCCCTTGGTAATAGAGAGCGCACTGCCCCCTTTGGGAAAACCATACGCCAGCACGGCTTCCTTGATCTCCGGCATGCTAGTGGAGCGCGTTAATGCGCCATGTTCGGCAAAAAAACTAGGGTCATCGACTTTAAGCACCGCCAGGTCGATTCCAGGGGCTACTGCGACCACGGTCGCGAGTAATTTATCGCCTGCTTGATTGGCCTGAATTTGCACCTGACTGGCGTATTGCACCACATGAGCATTGGTTAAAATACGATTGCCATCGATTACCACACCGCTTCCCGTTACTTCAGTGGGGGATTGCTTCGTCCATGGACGGGTAGGATCGGGGCGCCGCAGGGTCGCGAATATTTCGACGACGCTGTTTTTAACATCGGTGGCGTCGGAATTTGCCACGCGCGCGGCTTTTGCTGCTTGGGCTTGGCCACTAAAGGAGGCAAAAAGGGCTGCCAATAAACATAATACTGTCGTTCGATTCATGCAAAAACCTGTGTGAGTGAGACTTGCCGGGGATCGCTAATCTATAGGGATTCTATGCAAACCGCACCTCCTAGGGCTCGCGGGATAGGCTACTGCGTGGTCATCTTCCAGAGAATTGACCTCTACGGGCAACGATATGCAACGCCGGCGCTTGGAAATCTCATTAACCCTTCGGTGACGAGCCCCACATTTGCATTGAGGCTCACCGCTTGGTTACGAAATTGCTTCTGTGCAACGCTTATGTCCACTAGTCCGTGCTCGTTTTTAGGCACCGTGATGCTGCCCCGCGATTTACACATAATCACTTCCGACGCCTTGTCGGTCAGCCGCACCTCCTCCGCGCCGGGCGCGAGTGTGACGCTTGCACAGCCGTTAAGCACGGCCGCCCCGATGACGATGTAACCTAGCTTGAGGGAGTGAGGCATGCTGTTTCCTTATGTGTATAGCCACTAACGCTATGATAGAGTCTATATCGTATTAAACACTGAAAGCTGGAGTCATCAGTCATGAGTATTCCCATTCTTGCCCCTGCGGCTGTTCTTGTTTTTTGGTCGCTCATTATGCTGGTGTGGATGGCGGCAACTCGGTTGCCGGCATTAAAAAAAGCGGGCATCGATTTGAGCACTAGTGTCGGTGGTCGCGGTCAAGACCTTGAGAAGGTGTTGCCCGCTCACATCAACTGGAAGGCGCACAACTACGCGCACCTGATGGAACAACCTACTATTTTTTATGCGACGGTTGCGATACTCGCGCTCGCCGGCGTCGGTAGCGGAATCAATCTGGCACTGGCCTGGGCCTATGTCGTCATTCGCATTGTGCATAGCCTGGTACAAGCCACCTTCAATCGCGTTGCGGTACGATTTCCACTGTTTATGCTCTCGACATTGGTGTTGCTGGTAATGGCGATAAACGCGTTGCGAGCGACCTTGTAGTTGCGGTGTCGTTGGGGGAGGGGTCCGTGGGGGACCCTTGATGTCCCTGAGATTGGCGTGCCTGATTGACATGAATGGGTATGTGCATTAACATACACATGTTCATATTTAATGGTAAGTTACGATGAAAACTGCACGCGTCACCCTGCTGACATCGCCCGACTTTAAAAAATTTCTCAGCGTGGAAGCGCAACGCGAAGGCGTCAGCGTGGCCGAGCTTATTCGCACGCGTTGTGAACAGCGGCCTTCGGAAGAGGAGAAAATTCTGGTGGCACTCACTAGTGAGCTTAGGAACGCCGTGACTAGTGCAAAGGTTACCCTTAAAAATGGACTCGATGTAGCGCAGGAATTTCTTACAGAGCTTCGCACGAAGCGCGCGGGTGTGGGCGATAGCACAGCCGTTGTGCGGCGATCGGCAGCCGGAACTCGCCGTTGAGCGTCTTCAGCGAGGCCATTAGTGCTATCCGAGAGGCGTTGAAATTAACAGACGATGTGAAGCGTGCTGGGGATACCATAAAGGAACTTGCGAGCGAAGTGCGCGACCATGATCGTCGCATCACCCGCTTGGAAGCACAATGGGATACCGCCATTACTCTATCGCGGGGCCGTGCGGGCGCGAACCGCAAGCTTGTGGATAAGAGCGGCCGGGAGTAACCGTTGGGACGCGGGTGGCGGCATCTTACGCTGCGTTCGCTGGCGTACAGACGGCAGTGCAGTGCCCGTATAGCGTGTACCCCCGTTAACCACACGCCCTTCAAAAAATACCGATTAGGAAACATTTTATGCAAACGTTATCTGGCCTGGCCGTAGTTTTGACCTTCGCGGCAGCACCGGTGCTTGCATCCGAGCACTGCTCCATCCATCCAAAGAAGGGAATGTCTGACTCCCAACTCGCAGGACTTGCAACGCTCTCGCAGGCCGATGCCGAAAAAATCGCAATTGCTAAACTTAAGAGCAGTGAAACCGTCTCAACCAAGAGCGCCGAACTGGAGTCAGAGCACGGCTGTTTAATTTGGTCCTTTGATTTAGGCGTCGCTGGTAAATCGGGCATTGAAGAGATTCAGGTCGATGCAGGTAATGGCAAGGTGCTCTCAGTAAAGCATGAAAGCCTGCGCCAGGAAAAAACCGAAATGCGCAATGAAGCGAAGGAAAAACTTAAGCAATAGCGGGGCGGAT
>JANYFY010000022.1 GCA_025359565.1 Gammaproteobacteria bacterium
ATCCGAAATTGGCGACGTATCGACGTCGTCTACTTGAATCCCGATGAAATCGATATTAAAGGAGAAACTGACACCGAAATCACCCTGCAAAAGGCTGCTTAAGCAAAATGATTTATGCGACAACTAGCTTGACAACGTCCGAATTCGGTCAGCTCATTGAGGCATTGGTCCAGCGCCAGCAGGTCCGCCATGTCTCCCGAGGCATCTGCGGTGCGCGATGCGGCGCAGTTCTTGGTACGCTAATTCGAACAGCTGCTGCGTTGATTGCGCAGCCAGCGGCGAATGCGAGAGGGCTTCCGTCTCCATAGCAACGCACTTCCAGATTCTAGGCACACTGTCCCCTAAATGGCGGGGAATCGCAAGCACGGCCAGATTCTGTAAAAAAGCCTAGGCCGATGTCAAAAATACCTTTGGATTACGTATTTTTTATTGAACAAAAGATTTTTTTAACTAGGAGGCGATGAGATGAGAAGCAACATCAGTAGATTCACGCGCGGGACGGCTTTCGCGTGCATCGCCACTCTTGTGGCGGGAATCAGCATCGGAGTGTCCCACGCGGATGATGAAGAGGATGGCGGCGAGGGCGAGCGTGCGCTGGTCCGCATCGGGTTTCAGGTAGCGCCCGTGCCCTTGAACACCGCTGGAAAAAACAAAGAACTGGTCGGTCTGGGCAGCTATATCGTCAATGTGATGTCCGATTGCAATGGCTGCCACAGCAAACCGCAACTGACCTTCGCGGCCGGTGGGAATCCTTATTTTAAGGGAAATCAACCCAAAATAGTTAACCCGGCCGTGTACTTGGGTGGGGGGCAGGATTTCGGGCAGCTGGTTCCGGGAACGCCGAACATCGTCTCGCGCAACTTGACCCCGGATAAGACCGGAATGCCCGTTGGAGGCCGGACCTGGTCGGAGTTTCGGTCGATTCTAAAGACGGGTGTGGATCTGGATCATCTTCACCCCAACTGCTCCGCCACGGTGACAAGCAACTGTTTTGATCCGATGCAGCCATTTAATGGCGATTTGCTGCTGGTTATGCCATGGACCGCGTTTCAGAGCATGACGGAGCATCAGATGCGCGCGATCTATGAGTACGTGAGCGCCATCCCGTGCATCTCAGGGCCGCCTTCGGGCGTGTTGCATAACGAGTGTAGTTAGTCGTTTCTAGTTGATAAGTTTTTGTCCTCTGAAGGCGGGAGGTTCGCGTACGCGGCCCTCCTGTAAGTCGGCGTGGTTGTCGCGTATTCATCGATTCGCTTGAGCGTCAGCGCCCGAAAAATGTGACGGCGATATCCCAACTTAATATTGTCAAAACCACTAACCATATCGATCGCGCGAACCAGTAAGTTGCTGCGCTCGGTACGCTAGATTTATCTCCCGGAGTGCTCATGCATCACACTTTAACCAACTGATGGATGGGTCGATATGGGGCATTCACTTTATAATTTTTTGTCATAACCCAACCACAATAATTGCAACAACCTGGCGCGAACGCGCTTAGACTACGCGGCGCTATGCCTATCGTACGCCTCGACAAAGTGAGTTTAAGTTTTGGTCTAAAACCCTTGCTGGATGGTGTGGGTTTGCATATCCGGAAGGGTGAACGCGTGTGTTTGCTCGGCCGTAATGGCGAGGGAAAATCCTCACTCTTGAACTTGATCACCCGACAAATTGTGCCCGACAGCGGGGAGGTGTGGGTGCGTCCGGGTGCTAGGGTCACGAGCCTGGCACAGGAAGTATCGAGCACCAGCGATGAAACCGTGCAGCAAATCGTCATGGGCGGAACAGTAAGCGGTGGGTCTGACGGCGACTGGCAAGCCGAATTACAGGTCGACCAAGTCATCGCGCGCCTAGGTCTGGACCGTGACGCTACTTTGAGTTCTTTATCCGGCGGATGGCGGCGCCGCACGATGCTGGGCCGGGCGTTGGTTTCGTCGCCGGATTTACTCTTGCTCGACGAGCCGACCAATCACCTGGATATTGAAGCCATCACGTGGCTTGAAGATATGATGAAGGAGTTTGAAGGAGCCCTGCTGTTCATCAGCCATGACCGTACTTTCGTGCGCCGCTTAGCGACGCGAATCGTTGAATTGGATCGGGGTCAGTTGCGGGTATGGCCTGGCAACTACGATGATTATGTCCTGCAAAAACGCGCGGCCCTTGAAGTGGAAGCCAAGCATGCCGCGCTGTTTGATAAAAAATTAGCCCAAGAGGAAGTTTGGATCCGCCAGGGCGTGCAAGCGCGTCGTACCCGCAACGAGGGTAGAGTCAGGGCGCTCAAACAATTGAGAGTACAGCGTAGCGAGCGCCGCGAGCGAATCGGCCAAGTGGACGCTCGAGTGCAAGATGCGTCCCCTTCCGGAAAACTCGTGTTCGAGGCGACCCACGTCCGGCAGACCTTCGGCGACAAATTATTGATTGCGGATTTTTCCGCCCGCATTATGCGCGGTGATCGTATCGGGATCATTGGTCCGAACGGTTGCGGTAAGACAACGCTGATCAAACTCTTGGTGGGCGATATGGAACCCACCAGCGGTTCGATTTATCGCGGCACCTCACTAAAATCGGCGTACTTCGATCAGCAGCGCGACGCACTCGATCCGGCAGCATCTATTATGGATAACGTTACGGGGGGTAGTGGCGATACCATCACCATTGACGGGCATGCGCGCCACGTATCGGCTTATCTACGGGATTTTTTATTTCCGCCAGAACGTTTGCGAGCGCCCGTGAGCATGCTTTCCGGCGGCGAACGTAATCGACTATTGCTCGCGAAGTTATTTGCCAAACCCAGCAATTTATTGGTGATGGACGAACCCACTAATGACTTGGACGTCGATACTTTAGATCTCCTCGAAGAGCTTGTCGCGGACTATCCAGGTACGTTGTTACTCGTGAGCCACGATCGCGCCTTTCTCGACAATGTCGTGACTAGCACGTTAGTGTTTGAAGGCGAGGGTGAACTTAATGAATACGTGGGCGGCTACACCGATTGGCTACGGCAACGAAAGCCTACGCGTGCGACGGGAGCCATCGCGAGCGTCACCGCTGCCAGTGCCGCGAGCGCTGCCAAGAAGCCTTTGCTACCCAATCCGCCCGTGTCAGCAGCGCTTGGATCCGCAGCGCTTGGGTCCGCAGCGCGCAAGGCGACTCCCGAGGAAGCTCCGGTTCCGGTCTCCACCGCCCTTAAAACGCGTAAGCGTCCTTTCAAAGAACATCAGGAATTGGTTGCGATGCCGGCTAAAATCGCGCAGCTTGAACTCGAACAGACCGAGCTTCAGACGCTCATTAACGATCCGGATTTCTTTCGCAAAAATCCTGCAGATGCAGCCGCCACTTTGAAAAGACTCGAGTCGCTGGTAGCCCAACTCGAATCGGTTTATGCAAGGTGGGACATTTTAGAGTCTTCGTAATCGCTATGCGGGGTATCCTCTTAAGCGATGAGTGAATGATCACCCTGATAGAATAGCCAGCGTGATCTCCGTCAAACCAACTCGGAAGTTTGCGGCCTGGCCGACCCTTTTCGGGGTCGTCCTATTTGGGTTGGTCATTTTTTGGCTAAGTCATGTGCTCGCGCAATACCGCTGGGTGGATATCGTCGCGCATGCGTATGCAATCCCCACGGCACAATTAATACGCGCTGCAGGCTTCGCCATCGCCGGATATAGTATTTTGACGCTTTATGATTTCCTGGGCACACGCTTTGCGTGCGTCAAATTACCCTATCCACGCGTAGCGTTGATAGCGTTCATGGCCTGTGCGATCGGCCATAACGTTGGATTCAACATGCTCAGCGGGGGTGCGATTCGTTTGCGCGGCTACGGGGTGTTGGGTCTCAAGGCCGCAAGCATTGCCACCATTATCGCCTTCGGGACGCTGACATTCGCGCTTGGAATTGCAAGTCTGCTAGGGACATCGTTGCTATTTGAAGCCGATTCAGCGGCAATTTTAGGCTTGCCACCCGCAGTTATTCGATTTTTAGGGATAGTACTGCTGGTTGCCGTAATGAGCTATTTAGGATTGACGTGGCGGCGGCGTGCCCCTATAAAATTTCCCCGTTTCGAAATTCCGATACCTCGAACGCGTTACGCACTGGCGCAAATCGCCATCTCCTGCGGTGATCTGTTGTGTGCCGCAGGGGTCCTGTATTCACTGCTGCCCGACCACCAAAAAATCGGATTCGTAGCATTTGCGGGAGTCTATTTGATTGCCATTGCCGCCGGTGTGATTAGTAATCTTCCGGGTGGCGTCGGCGTATTTGAATTAGTGCTTTTATTGTTATTACCCGGGGTGCCGCGCGACCAATTGCTCGGAGTGTTACTGGTCTATCGTGCGATTTATTATTTAGCTCCTTTAGGCATTGCCTTGCTGTTGCTAGGACTGCATGAGCTATCGGTGCATCGCGGGCCATTGGCGCGCCTCGCAAAATTGTCGAAGACTTACATCAACGCATTTACCCCGCAGGCTGTCGCAATCGCGGTCTTTGGCGCGGGCTCAGTACTGGTATTTTCGGGTGCGACGCCCGGTTTAAGCTCACGTTTGGTGTTTTTACGCGAGATTATTCCTCTGCCCGTGCTGGAGCTGTCACACCTTCTCGGCAGCGTAGTCGGGGTCGGTTTAATGATCCTTGCTAACGGCCTGTATCGTCGCCTGGATGCCGCGTGGTGGCTGACGGTTTGGTTACTGTGCGCGGGCGTAATGCTGTCGTTATTAAAAGGCTTTGACTACGAAGAAGCGCTTAGCTTGAGCCTCATCATTGCATTTTTGATATCCGCGCGGGCGCGTTTTCAGCGGCGTGCCTCGCTACTAGAGCAAAATTTTTCATTCTCATGGATTGTCGCAGTTTTGTTGGTACTAGGAACCTCGGTTTGGCTAGTGATGTTTGCCTACCGGCATATTCCGTACTCGCACGAGCTTTGGTGGCAGTTCGCCTTCGAAGCTCCCGCCCCCCGCAGCTTACGTGCCTTAGTGCTGGCGGTAGTGACCGCCGCTGCCTACGGATTGTGGCGTTTGTTGCGTCCCGCCGCGTTGAGTTTAACGCCGCCAAGTCCCGACGATCTAGTCAGTGTCACAACAGTGTTACCGCATACCTCGGATACCACTGCCAATCTTGCGTTGCTCGGTGATAAAAACCTTTTGTTCAACGAGGATCGTACCGCATTCATCATGTATCAGGCATCCGGTAGTAGCTGGGTGTCCATGGGTGATCCTATCGGCCCAGAACAAGCGCGCGAATCATTGGCGTGGCGCTTTTTAGAACTCTGCGACGCTAAGGCGGTAGAGCCGGTGTTTTATCAAGTCACGCCCGAGAATCTTCCTCTGTATATCGACTTAGGCCTAAATCTTAGTAAATTGGGTGAAGAGGCGCGAGTACCTCTTGCCACATTTTCCTTAGAAGGGGGCGCGCGCGCTGATCTTCGGCAATCGCATCGACGCACGATTCGCGACGGGGCACAATTTGAGGTCGTACCGCGTGCGCGGGTGGCCCAAATATTGCCGCAATTACGCGCTATTTCGGACGCGTGGTTAGAAAATAAAGATGCCGCTGAGAAACGCTTTTCGATGGGCTTCTTCGCGGATGATTATCTATTGCAATTTGATTGTGCCATCGTCAGGCTTAACTCCGCTATCGTGGCATTTGCGAATATCTGGCGTGCCGGTGACAGTGAAGAGCTGTCCGTCGATCTCATGCGTTATAACAAAGAAGCGCCTAAGGGCGTAATTGACTACTTACTGATTGAAGTCATGCTATGGGGACGCGATGAGAAATTTGCGTGGTTCAATTTAGGTATGGCACCTCTTGCCGGCCTTGAAGAGCATTCGTTAGCACCGACTTGGCATAAACTCGGCCGCATGGTGCAGCGTTATGGCGAAAACTTTTATCCGTTTGAAGGATTGCGTAAGTTCAAAGAGAAATTCGCTCCCGTTTGGCGACCCCGCTACTTAGCGGCACCGGGCGGTCTTGCGATGGCCGGTGTATTGTTAGATGTCACGACGTTGATTTCCGGCGGAGTGGGTAAGGTTTTACGGAAGTAATTATTAGAGGGACGTATTTCGGTGATTTTCACAAAGACAATCGTTGCGAGTGTGTGGGTTTTAGTAACTGCAACAGTGCCTGCGACGGGCGTCGCCGCCCCGAGCGAGCATTTTACTTACGGTCGCTTTGGCGAGGTGACTGTATACCGCGCTGCTGCTGAACCGCGTGATGTAGTGCTGTTTGTGTCCGGCGATGGCGGTTGGAATTTAGGGGTAGTGGCAATGGCTGAGCGCCTCGCCGCCGCGGGCGCGTTAGTGGCGGGCATCGACATACGCCACTATTTGGCTCAAGTAGAAAAATCGAGCGAGAAATGCGTCTCACCTGCGGTTGATTTTGAAAATTTAAGTCATTATTTGCAGGCTAAGCTGCAGATTAAATATTATTTGCAGCCGACCTTGATTGGCTATTCCTCGGGGGCAACACTCGTGTATGCAACCCTCGCCGAAGCTCCGGAAGGCTTGTTTAAAGGTGCGTTGAGTATTGGATTTTGTCCGGATCTCGATTTGCTTAAACCCGTTTGTAAAGGCTCTGGTATTGAAGCACTGCCGCGACTGGAAAAAGGCCGACTAAAAGGCGTGAATTTCCTGCCCGCGAAACAGCTGTCGGGGAAATGGATTTCATTGCAGGGCCAGATCGATCAAGTGTGTCCTGCCCCTCTCACAACGAAGTTCATCGAGAAAATTCCCGGTGCGGAAATTGTCGATTTACCTAGAGTGGGTCATGGCTATTCGGTGGAAAAAAACTGGGTTCCGCAGTATATGGCCGCTTTTGCGCGAATTACTGCGGCTCGTTCAGAGGAAGCCACCCCTGCGGCAGTATTGCCGGCGCCGGTTGCCGATTTGCCGTTGACCATTGTACCGGCAGAGGGCACGGCGGTCCCTTGGCTGGCCGTGTTTCTATCCGGTGACGGGGGGTGGGCGGGATTAGATCGTGGCGTTTCAGCGGCCCTTGCCAAGCACGGGGTCGCCGTCGTCGGTTGGGATTCCCTAAAATATTTTTGGTCGCCACGCACCCCCGGGGGAGCCGCAGCCGATTTGGACCGAGTGTTACGGCATTACACACGCGAGTGGAACAAGCCACATGTATTGCTGATCGGATATTCTCAAGGTGCCGACACGCTGCCCTTTATGGTGAACCGATTGCCGGCAAATTCGCATGAACTGGTGGGTCTAACCGCTCTACTGGGAATAAGTGATACTGCGACGTTTGAATTTCATCTTGCAAATTGGTTAGGAAATGCTAGCGACGGTATCCCTACGGCTCCGGAACTTGCACACTGGAAAGGTTCACGCTATCTGTGTATTTATGGCGAGGAAGATCTCGACTCCGCCTGTGCACAACAAACGGGTGGATTAGGCATCCCCGTTAAGATGGCGGGCGGACATCATTTTGGCGGAAACTATGAAGAGATTGCCCGCGAAATTCTCAAACATCTCCCTGGTCTCTAAGCGACCTGAGTTTCTATGAGAATTGAGTTTCTATGAGAACTGAGTTTCTATCCGCTGAGCCGTTTCGCGCATTTTTGGCAAGAATTGTTCAATGGCTTTCGCCAGCGGGACAGCAGTTGCCGTAAAGCTCACGCTGATCGCTGCGAGAACCCGCTCTTTGACGCGCACCGGGATTGCAAGACTGATTTCTTCGGATACCCGACGCGCGCGTTGAGCAGTCGCAAATCCTTGTGTGCGAGTCTCGTTAAGCATCGCCTCAATTTTTGTTCGGTTACGCGCGCTTCCTTCAGGGCCGGACGAACGAGCGAGCAGCTCAAGCAGAGCGGTACGGTTCGGCGCATCACAGAACGCAAGGTACGCCCGTCCGGGAGCAGAACTCAACAGCGGTAGTTTAAAACCCGCGCCGTCTTGAGTGAGCGACATCGGACTGGAAGAATCGCTGCATTCTCTGACCACCATAAAGATATCGGAAAGAGTTGAAATCGCCACCGGCCAAACGAGTTTTTCACCCAATGTTGATAGATGCGGCTTGGCCACATGCGCAATCATCGCTTTGTCGTCAAAGCCGCCCGCCAGCTCGCGAACTTTAACCGTAGGCCGATAACAATCGTCGTGCTCATCCCGTTCCACAAAGCCCGCGAGACGCAAAGTCTCCAAGATTCGATAGATAGTCGTGCGGGGCAGGTTAACCGCCGCCGCCAGTTGATTAATGGCACCGCGCTCTAGACGGTTCAATTCGGTCAATACATCCAAGCCGCGAGCCAACGCTCTGATCGTTCGCGTGGGCTTAAGCGGCGGATTAACTGGGACGTTCATAATATCAGCTGATATTGTATAGTATTACGCTGTACAAAACCTATACAAAACGCATCTCTCGGGCTTAAGGTTGCAGAGTAGCCAACGCCGCCAGCGCCTCCAGTCGTGCAATATCGTGTTGCACAATGGGGAACGGGTAAGTTTTGCCCAAAGTTATTCCCGCAGATTTGAGGACCTCCGGTGTTGCGGTCCAGGGTTGATGAATAAATGAGTCGGGAAGTTGCGCAATTTCCGGCACCCAGCGACGCACGTACACGCCCTGCGGATCGAATTTAAGCGCTTGAGTGGTCGGATTAAAAATTCGGAAATAAGGCGCAGCGTCCGCACCGCAGCCCGCCACCCACTGCCAGCCGAGGGTATTACTGGCTAAGTCTGCATCGACCAAAGTATCCCAAAACCATTGGGCGCCCTGCTGCCACGGGAGCAGTAAATCTTTAACTAAAAATGAGCCGGTAATCATACGTACTCGGTTGTGCATCCACCCGGTGTGCCACAGTTCTCGCATTCCAGCGTCCACAATCGGGTACCCCGTGACGCCACGTTGCCACGCTTTCAGAGTTCCCGAGTCTGACTTCCAAGGGAAGCGAGCGTAATTGGTTCGCAGTGGATGAGCGGGAGTGTCGGGGAAATAAAACAACAAATGATGCGCAAATTCCCGCCAGCCCAGTTCGAACAGAAAATGGGATCGACGCCACGTCGTGTGTTGACCGTTTTGCTGCGCAAATTTTCGGGTGGCGTGCCAGACTTCACGAGGGCCGATCTCACCGAAATGCAGATAGGGTGAGAGACGCGAAGTCGCGCGCAAGGCGGGGCGATCGCGGTTGCTTTGATAGTGCTCAAACGAATCCGTTAAAAATTGCTGCAAACATTGATGCGCCGAGGCGGCTCCCGGGGTCCAGTGAGCGAGGAATCCGTCCGCCCAATCAAGGCGCGGCAATAGTTTTAATTCGTCTAGCTCATGAGAGTGCGGCGCGGTTGCGACGCTTTGGATCCTTTGCGGTGCCGGTGTGGGCTCTGGAGGGTCAGGCAAGGATAAGCATTGGCGCCAAAACGGCGAAAAGACCTGGTACGGCTTGCCGGTTTTGTTTTTGATTGACCAGGGTTCAAACAACAGTGCGCTGTTGTAACTAATCGCAGTAAAGCCTGCATCGCTCAAGGCCGCCTTAATGACTTGGTCGCGCGCACTAATCGCAGGCTCGTAGCGCCGATTCCAAAGGATACGCGTGATCCCGCATTCGCGCGCCACGCGCAGCAGCTCTGCTTGAGTGTTCTGTGCGTTGCGCAGACAAAGCGCTACACCGAGGTTTTGTAAATCAAGGTCCAGTTGTCGCAGACTATGATGCAACCACCAGCGGCTAGCGGCACCCGGCCTCCAGATACTCTCTTCATCGGGTGCAAAAATATACAGCGGTACTATAGGTTCGCCAAACTGAAGCGCTGCGGTGAGTGCTGCATTGTCGCGCAGGCGAAGATCTTGGCGAAACCAAACGAGCGTTGTCATGTTGTAATTGTACGTGAATTAGAGTCCGCATCACCGCGGCTGGATAGGCTACAATTTAAGGATACTTGACAGTTTTTGACAACAGAGATCGTTATGACGGAACTTCCCAGCACAGAACCCCCTAATACAGAACACCGTGTCGACGCGTTGATTATTGGCGCGGGTCCCGTAGGATTATTTCAAATATTTGAATTAGGCTTACTAGGTATTAATTCGCATATCGTCGATTCATTGGCATCCGTCGGCGGCCAATGCACGGAGCTCTATCCCGATAAGCCGATCTATGATATTCCGGCCTTGCCGATTTGCGGAGCTCAAGAGCTGATTGACCGCTTGGTGGAGCAGGCAAAACCTTTTAAGGCAACTTTCCATCTGGGTCAAGAGGTCAGCGCGCTGCAGCCGCAACCGGGGGGTCGAATACGGGTGGCGACCTCTCTTGGAACACGCTTCGATGCGGGTGCCGTCGTTATTGCAGGGGGCGTGGGCTCGTTTCAACCACGGCGTTTGTCCGTTCCTGGTATTGAACTCTTTGAAGGTAAAAGTATTCACTATCGGGTAAAGGCGGCCGCAGATTTTTATAATCAGCACCTAGTCATTTGTGGCGGCGGAGATTCCGCGCTGGATTGGACCGTGGCGTTATGCGAGAAAGCGAAATCGCTGACCTTGGTTCACCGTAGGCCAGAGTTTCGCGGCGCACCGGCCACTGCCATGCGTATGCGTGAATTGGTGGCTGCTGGGAAAATGCGTCTCATCGAGGGCAACGCCGCTGAGCTTCATTCCGAAGACGACAAAATGATTGCCATGACCCTGCAAAAGCGCGACGGTAGCACAGTGCGCGTAGAGGCTGATCAAGCGTTAGCTTTTTTCGGGTTACATCCAAAATTAGGGCCCATCGCTGAATGGGGTCTTGAGCTTGAGAAAAAAGCACTCAAGGTAGATACCGAAAAATTTCAAACCAGCGTGCCTGGAATTTTCGCTATCGGCGACATTAATACCTATCCCGGCAAAAAAAAGCTCATCCTGAGTGGATTTCACGAGGCAGCGTTGGCGGCATTCGCTATTCAACACCATTTGCACCCTGAACAACGTCAATTTCTGCAATACACCACCACTAGTCCGATTATGCAAAAGCGCCTGGGCGTCACCCATGTTGAATCCCATTGAACCAGCTCCTAGTAGATCTAATTAAGGTTTTAACGCTCGAGCGGCTGGAGTTAAATTTGTTTCGCGGCGAGAGCCGCGATATTGGCAGCCCGCAAGTGTTCGGAGGTCAGGTGCTGGGGCAGGCGTTGATGGCCGCAACGGGGACGGTCGAGAACCGAATGGTGCATTCCTTGCACGCGTATTTTTTACGCCGAGGAGATTTTAGCGCACCCATCGTATACGAAGTCGATCGTGCGCGAGATGGCGCACATTTTTCCACGCGGCGCATCGTAGCGATTCAACACGGTGAGCAAATTTTTAATATGTCGGCGTCATTTCAGGTGGCTGAGGCGGGGATGGATCACCAATTAACCATGCCTAAGGTGCCACCGCCGGACGGACTGCGGGACATAGAAAGTTACTTTAGCGATATTATTGATCGTGTACCGGCCAAAGCGCGTCGTTTTATCGAAAAACGACGTCCTTTTGAGTTTCGTCCCGTTGAGCCGCCGAACTATTTACAGCCGGTAAAATTGTCACCGCACAAGAACATTTGGTTTCGTACGGTGGACGTGCTACCAGACGAAGAGTCGTTACATCGTTGCCTACTCGCGTATGTTACCGATTTTAATTTGCTCGATACTGCGATGATGCCGCACGGAGTAAATCCCCTGGTATCGAATATGAACTTAGCAAGCATTGATCATGCCATGTGGTTTCACCGAAATGTGCGCGTTGACGAGTGGTTATTGTATTCCACCGATAGCCCGAGTGCTTCCGGAGCGCGCGGCTTCACACGCGGGAGCGTATTTGCACAAGACGGCACATTAGTGGCTAGCACGGTACAAGAAGGGCTACTGAGGCGGATAGAACCATGTTAAGAGCAATAGTGATAATTGTGATCGTGATCGGCGTGATTGTGGGAGGCCTTCTCACGCTACGCAACAGTGCTTCGACCGGTCTTCCGGATGATGCAGTGCTAAAGCGCGCCCAGCAACGTGCGCGGGAATTAGCGGAGGCGGAAAAAAAGCAAGCGGATAAAGATCGCTGAACGGAGTAGGGTTTATGCTGTGTGGGAATTGTGGGTGGAGTGGGTAGCGCTCGTGCGCGATGCGTCCCACACCTCGCGTGGCAGACCAAACAGATGGCAATCCCACCAGCGATTCTTAAGCCGTCGGTGTTTTCGGAATGTCGCTTCCCAGCGCATGCCTATTTTCTCGAGTACTTGAATCGATGCCTTGTTGTTGATATCAACAGTGGCAATGACCTGGGTTGCGGCCAGGTCGTTAAAAGCCGCCTCAAGTAATTTTAGAGCAATTTCTGTCGCATACCCTTGGCCCCAGTGCTCAATGCCTAACATGTAACCTAAATCCACGACATGTGCTTCGATTAACGAAAGATCACACGCACCGATAACCCGACCCGAGGCGATTTCTTGCACGGCTAACTCGAAACGAGTTCTCGGCCGTTCTTTTTGGGATACTAACAGATCTTGCAAATACTCCGTGGTCGCGTCGGCATCGCGCGGTCCGAAGAATAGATAACGCGTAACTTTAGGGTGATTAGAATATTGATATACGGAATCAAAATCAGTCGCTAAAAACTCACGTATGTGGAGACGCTTCGTTCGAATGGGGAGACGGAGTTCGCGAGCCATCAAAGAAAAACCTTGCCGGGGTTTAAAATTCCTTTGGGGTCCAGCCCACGTTTAATATTGAGCATGACATTCAGTTCAATCGGGTCGGCGCGCTGGGCGAATTCGGCGGCTTTTAGGCGCCCAATACCGTGTTCAGCGCTAATACTCCCGTTAAGACTTTCTACTAGATCAAATATGGCACTTTGCAATGCACTGCCACGATTTTTAAATGCGACAAGATCACTACCGACTAGTTGACTGACATTAAAATGTAGATTGCCATCGCCTAAATGTCCGTAAGCAATGACTTCCCCTTCCGGCACGAGTCGTCGGATGATTGCCGAGCCCGCTTCAATTAATGTCGGAATCGCCGACAAGGGCACCGAAATATCGTGTTTGAGACTCGCGCCGTGTCGTCGTTGCGCCTCCGGTATCGACTCTCGCAATTTCCACATCGCGGCAGCTTGCGTGAGCGAAGTGGCTATCACGCCATTCTGCACCACCCCGGCGCCGAGCATCTCTGCAAGCTCCGTGCTCAAAAGCTCAGCGAGCGAGTGGGTCAGGTTTGAGGAGGTGAGTTCAATTAAGAGATACCAAGGCGCCGGCTGATCAACAGGATTGGCGACGCCTTCGATATACGCACAAGCAAGCTCAACCGCGCGTCGTGGCATAAGCTCGAAGGTACTCAAGGTATCGCCTGAGCTTCGCCTGAGGCGATCAAAAAGATTTAGGGCATCCCTAGGACTGGCAACGCCGATCACGGCGGTGGCCGAGGCGGTTGGCAAGGAATATAGCTTGAGCGAGGCGGCTGTGATCACCCCTAAAGTTCCCTCGGCCCCTATAAACAGAGACTTAAGGTCATAGCCGGTATTATCTTTGCGTAAACTCTTAAGGGATGAGAGGACGCGTCCGTCCGCTAACACAACTTCTAAACCGAACACTAGATCTCGCATCATCCCGTAGCGTAGGACCGCGGTACCGCCGGCATTGGTCGATAAATTGCCGCCGATTTGTGCCGTACCTTCGGATCCTAGACTTAAAGGAAATAAACGATCAGCATCGCGGGCAGCGGCGTGTACTTCGGCAAGGGTGCAGCCCGCTTCGACGATCATAGAATTGTTGCTGGCATCCACTTCGCGGATTTTTTTAAGCCGCCGCATCGATAGCACAATTTGAGATCCACTTTCATCAGGAGTGGCCGCACCGCAGTAGCTAGTATTGCCGCCCTGCGGCACCACCGCTATTTCATATTGATCGCAAAATTTAAGTATCTCGGATACTTGGTCGCTACTGCGAGGCAATAGTACTAATGGAGTATTGCCTTGATAGAGTCCACGGAAATCTCGAGTAAAAGACGTTACGTCGCCGCCAGTAAGCCAGCTGTCCGTGCCAACCAGATCTTTGAGCGCAGCGAGTGTGCTACTTTTAAGTGGGCGGGGCATGAATCGTAGTGATCGCTGCGCGGCGAGAGCGGGGTTTAGTTAACAGCATTTGTACATTGCCCAACTGTCGCTCGTCGAACCCACCTTCGCAATAGCTCAAATAGAATTCCCACATACGGATAAAAGTATCCGGATAACCAAGACTTCTCACCTCTTCTAAGCGCGCCGCGAAGCGCTCACGCCAAAGCTTGAGGGTACGAGCATAATGAGGCCCGATATCTTCCAAATGATACACTTTCATGTCGGTGACGCGCGCGACCGAGGCTAATATCACTCCCACCGAGGGAATGAAGCTACCCGGAAATATAAAACGTTTGATGAAGTCTACTGATCGTCTCGCTTGGTTGTAAAACTGGTCTTGAATAGAAATTGCTTGTAACAGCATCGCGCCATTGGGGTTCAATAGTTGGCTGCATTGCCGAAAATAGGTATCTAGGTATTCATGTCCGACCGCTTCAATCATTTCTATCGACGCTAACGCATCATATTTACCTTTCAAATCGCGATAGTCTTCAAGCAGTAAAGTGACTTGATCACTAACCCCCGCGCGCGCGATTCGTTCTTTCGAGAACTCATATTGTTCACGCGAAATAGTAGTGGTCGTGACATGACAACCATAATGTTTTGCGGCGTGGATGGCCAACCCTCCCCAGCCGGTACCAATCTCCAGTAATCGCTGGCCAGGTTTTAAGTCTAGTTTGCTGCACACTGCATCAAATTTAGCCGTCGATGCCTGAAATAGCGAGGCATGTTGATTGGGAAAAATCCCGCACGAATAGGCCATGGTCTCGTCTAAAAAAAGTGCGAAAAATTCGTTACCAAGATCATAGTGTGCGGCGATATTGCGCTGGCTGCCGGATTTGTCGTTCCGATTAAGCCAATGCACGAATTTGAACAAGGGAGCGCTAACACGCGACCAGCCTGAATCTACGTCATTCATCAGATCGCGATTGAATACCATGAGGCGAACTAAGTCGGTCAAATTGTCGCATTGCCAGTGCCCGTTAATGTACGCCTCTCCGGAGCCTAGAGTTCCCGCCAACACGACATCGGAATAGAAGCGCGAGTTAAGCACTTGAATCGTGACATCAAAGGGACCCTCAGGAGTGATTTTGCCGAATACGTATTCAACCTCATGATCTATCAGTCGTAACCGTCCATGCTGAATTTTCTTAAGTTGATTTTTCAACAAAAATCGGGTTAGCCGCGTCAGTGAGGAGAGAGTGCCGCTTTTCATGGATGATCAAAGATGGGCGTGCGTTTTAGCCATAAACGTAGTGCTTGCCAATGAATGGCGAAAATAATCCGTAACGTTATGAACGGGTAGGCAACTAGGCAAGTCAGTAGCGCCGCAGGGCTCAGGGCTTGTTGTTGTAGGGCCAGGGTGGCTTCGAAAAGACATTGGTCGGCACGGAAATTACGCATGTTCACAAATAATTCTGGACCAGGCCGGCTAAATTGCCATTGATACTGGATATCCATGGGCATAAAAGGCGATACATGAAAAGATTTTTCAAATTTAAATTGCATGGCTTGCCCATGGGCGCTCACCGGCAACACATATTGGTGACGTTCGCCCCAGGGTGTATTGGTTATTTCGGCGACTATTGCCTCAATGTCTTCGCCGTTCTCGTTAAAACAATAATAGAAGCTCACGGGATTCATGCAATAACCGAAATAACGCAAGTGAGTTAACAAGCGAATGGGCCCACGGGGTCGCCGATTCAAACGTTGTTCCACTAAATTGCGTATTGCAGTATCAAGCGGCAAATCGGCAGCGCCAAAATAATCACTGCGCCTAAACCAGGCGAGCGCTGGGCGTCGCGCAGACCAAAAGGGTACTGTATCGAATAATTGCGGCAATTCAGCTAAATCTAAGTAAAGCATGAATAGATAATAGCGAAATTTATGCTGGGTCGGCGTTTCACGCCGGTGATTAACCCACCCTTTGTAGATGCGACTGTGCATGATTTTGACTGCGAAAGGCCTCGAGTGCACTCAAAGCGCTACTAACACCATCCTCGTGAAATCCATAGCTCCAGTAGGCGCCGCAATAATAAGTGCGTTGCGTGCCATTGATCTCGTGGCGCCGACGTTGAGCCGCAACGCCCGCTAAGGAGTACACCGGATGTCGATAGCTGTAGCTTCCTAATACTGTTTCAGCAGCAACGGCAGCGCTGTGATTGAGCGTTAGCAAAAATTGCACCGGCGCTCGTATAGACTGTAAAATATTCATATTATAAGTGACAGTGACCTGATCGTGGGGTTCCACCGGCAGATGATAATTCCAAGCCGCTCGCGCAAGCGGCCTACGCGGAATTAACCGACTATCCGTATGCAAGAGCGCCTCGTTCGACTGATAACGTATAGCGCGCAGAATTTCGCGCTCTTGCGGCGTGGGGTCCGCTAACAGCCGCAAGGCCTCATCGCTATGGCAAGCCAGAAATACCTGATCGTAGTGAGCCACGCTGCCGTCTTTGAGTCTTAGGGAAACTTGGGTAAGCTGACGTTTCAGCGATACCACCGGCGTGTTGAGGTGAATACGATCGCGGTACGGTGCCGTCAGTTTGTCCACATAGGCACGGGATCCGCCTCGAATAACCCGCCAAGTGGGACGTTCGTTTACGCTTAAAAATCCGTGATTAGCAAAAAATTCCACAAAAAAACGTGCCGGGAAATTCATCATGTCAGAAGGGCGCGATGACCAAATAGCAGCGCCCATGGGCACGATGTAGTGATTAATAAAGTAGCTTGAATAACCGTCCCGATTTAAGTATTCACCCAAGGTGGTGTGATTATCAGGACTCTCTAATAAGCTTGGCGCTCGACGATTGAATTTTACGATATCAGCAATCATCCTCAAAAAGGACGGCCTCGCGAGATTGCGGCGTTGCGCGAATAGCGAGTTTAGTGAAGTACCATTATATTCCAAGCCGCTTTTGTCACACCGTACGCTAAAACTCATATCGCTCGGTTGCCATGCAACCCCTAATTCCTCTAATAGCGCGACGAAGTTAGGATAGGTCCAATCATTGAAAACGATGAAGCCTGTGTCTATGGCGTAAGAGTTTCCGGCGTAGGGTATGTCCACCGTATGGGTATGGCCACCAATGTGCTGGGCGGCTTCATAAACCGTAACATCATGTTCCCGATGGAGGTGGTACGCCGCAACCATGCCGGAGATACCGGTGCCGACAACCGCGATTCGCATGCGGCTAGAAACGCTTTCCCACACCGTCACGCACGGCAGCAGGCACGGGCTTTAAGTCCCAGATAATGCCGACGTAAGATAGCAATTTCAGCAAGTAAAAAGTGATATCAAATTCCCACCAATAAAATCCCTGGCGCGCAGCGGATGGGTAGTGGTGATGATTGTTGTGCCATCCCTCGCCGAGGGTAATAATCGCCAACCACGGGTTATTCCGGCTCGCGTCTCCCGTTCTGTAGCGTTGGCGTCCGAAGACATGTGATAGCGAATTGATGGTATAGGTACCGTGATACAGCGCAATCGTGGATATAAAGAAGCCCCACACCAGCATTTGCCCACCGCTGGTGCCGAGTGCGGGCGCTACGTGTTGCAGTAAAACACCTAACAGAAAAACACCGACGCCCATGATGGTTGGAATAACAATATCAAATCGATCAAGGAAGCGCAGTTCAGGGTATTTGAGTAAATCTTTAACTCGCGAAAGGTCGGCGGTAAAAAACTTGTGAGACATGAACCAGCCCATATGGCTCCAAAAAAATCCATGCTGTACCGGAGAATGCACGTCCTCGGGTTTATCGGAATATACGTGGTGGTGTCTATGGTGGGCAGCCCACCATATAGGTCCGCGTTGAACGGCGGAGGCACCTAACACCCCAAAAATAAATTGACCGGCGCGGGAAGTCTTGAATGTACGGTGTGAAAAATAGCGGTGATAAAAACCGGTAATGGCAAACATCCGGATTACATAAAAACCAATCGCAGCCGCCACCGCTACGAAGCTGGTGCCCACCCAAAATACCGCTAGACACGCAACATGCATTAATAGGAAAGGCAGCACGCGTGCCCAATCTACATGACGCTCACTATCGAGCTGATGCGCGGAATTCAGCCGCGCGGAATCTAGCCGCACGGAATCTAGCGGTGCGGCAACCGCCGGCTCTACGCCATGATTGGCCGAAGCTTTACTTAGGCGTTCGCCGTTTCCGATCCAACGCGCCAGATCTAACCTTAAGCCGGACGCGGCGGGCGCAGATAGGGGCAATTCTTGCGGTTCTGACATTTTTTCCTGAATAAGCCTTTAAAAGTGGGTAATCCATCCTAAATACAGTATGGCGTACTCCGGAGGTCGGGACGATACTATTCAATTTCAAGTAGAGTAAGGCTCGCGGGGTTGGTAACCGCCACGTGGGCGAATACCGCAAAGTATTGTTAACATTAGAGTTTTAAGGGAACAAGGTTCGGCATGCAGTTTAAGGATTATTACGAAACTCTGGGGGTGGCGCGAGCTGCCGATGGCGCTGCGGTGAAGCTTGCGTATCGCAAGTTGGCTCGAAAGTATCATCCCGATGTCAGTAAAGAGAAAAATGCTGAAGATAAATTCAAAGCCGTACAAGAAGCCTATGAGGTCTTAAAAGACCCAGAAAAACGCTCGGCCTACGATCAATTGGGTCGCGATTATCGGCAGGGACAGCAATTTCGTCCGCCCCCGGATTGGCAACAACGGTTTGAGCATTCCGGCAATCAGCAATTTTCTGATGCCAATGGCTTTAGCGATTTTTTTTCGAGCCTTTTTGGAGGTGCAGCGGAACCGCCTGCTGCGTCGGCAGACGCAGGCTTTCTGGATGTCACGATCGAGGAGGCATTTGGTGGTACCAAGCGACGTCTGACGGTTAGTGAAAATGGTCGCACTCGGCCTCTCGAGGTTCAAATTCCCGCCGGTGTTAGCGAGGGACAGGCGATGCGCGTAGCTGGCGTCGGGAATCGGCCGGCCTTGGTATTTCGTATTAGATTTAAAACTCATGAGTTGTATACGCTGGAAGGTAAAAATGTATTGATCAACCTGCCGTTGGCACCTTGGGAAGCAGCTCTGGGGGCCAAAGTGGCGGTGCCTACCCTGAAGGGTACTGTCGAACTGACCATTCCGGCGGGCTCTCAAGCGGGGCAGAAGCTTAGACTGCGGGGTCGCGGCTTTCCGGGCGATCCCAGCGGAGATCAATTTGTGATTCTGAAAATTGTGACGCCGCCAGCCGATTCCGCAGAGGCTAAGAAAGCCTATGCACGCATGAAAGATGATTTTAAATTCGATGCTCGCGCCGAATGGCCGTAAGATATTTCACTGTTCAACTTCAAAAGCACTCACGATAAAGATACCCACTCTATGACTACCGATGCGCCTCAGGTAAAAGAATTTCAAGCTGAAACTAAAGAAGTTTTAAAGCTTGTCATTCATTCATTGTATTCAAATAAGGAAATTTTCCTCAGAGAATTAATTTCAAATGCCTCAGATGCCTGTGAGAAATTGCGTTTTGCAGCGCTCGCCGATGTGAAATTATTAGGAACGGAACCCTTATCGGTTACCCTAACTCCGGACGCAAGTGCCGGGACGTTGACTATCAAAGATAACGGCATTGGAATGAGCCGTGATGAAGTCATCGACAATCTCGGCACGATAGCTCGCTCGGGCACTAAGAAATTTCTGGAAGCGTTAAGTGGTGATTCGGCCAAGGATGCACAGCTAATAGGGCAATTTGGGGTGGGATTTTATTCCGCATTCATTGTGGCCGATCAGGTGACGGTGCTTACGAAGCGCACGGATAGCGAGGCCGTTCGCTGGGATTCCAAGGGCGAGGGCGACTACGAAATACAAACGAGTGATAAACAAGAGCGCGGTACCGAAGTCACATTGCACTTGCGTGTTGAAGATAAAGAATTTCTCGAGGCTGGCCGCTTACGCGCCCTGGTCCGCAAGTATTCCGACCATTTAAGCATCCCGATTATTCTGGTGACGGGTGATACCCAGGATACGCTTAATCAGGCCAAGGCTTTTTGGACCAGGCCTAAGTCTGAACTTACGGATGAGGACTACCAAGCTTTTTATAAACACATCACCCATGACTCCGAGGATGCGCGTGCTTGGGCGCACAATAAAGTAGAAGGTAATCTTGAATACACTTCGCTGTTGTATTTGCCGAAACGCGCGCCCTTTGATTTATTTGAACGCGAGCAGCGAGGCGGCATTCAGTTGTACGTCAAGCGTGTGTTTATTATGGATAAAGCGGCTGAATTGTTGCCGCCATGGCTGAGATTTATGCGGGGTCTGGTGGACTCAGATGATTTGCCGCTCAACGTATCGCGTGAATTATTGCAAAATAATCGGACCATCGAGAAAATTAGGGCGGCCCTTGTCAAACGTAGTTTAGACATGTTGGAAGATTTAGCGGCCAATAAGCCCGAGGAATACGCTCAATTTTGGAATACCATGGGCGTCGTGCTTAAAGAGGGCGTTCTCGATGATGCTGGCCATAAAACACGAATCGCCAAATTATTGCGGTTTCATTCAACGCAGATACTAGGCGACAAGGCGGAAGTCACGCTTGAGGACTACATCTCGCGTATGAAATCCGATCAGAAGTCGATTTATTTTATCACTGCCGATACGCTGTCAACCGCGCGCAATAGCCCGCATCTAGAGGGTTTTCGGGCCAAAGGCATTGAAGTTTTGTTGCTGACTGATCGCGTTGACGAATGGGTCGCGGGTCATTTGCACGAGTTTGAGGGCAAAACGCTTGCCAGTGCGGCAAGTTCTGCCGCGGATATCGCTTCGCTCATTGAGACACCCGAACAGGCGGCGGCAGAGTCAAGTTTTAAGGATACTCTGGATCGCTTGGCCAAAATCCTTACGGGGAAGATTGCAAGCGCACGTGTTTCTGCCCGCTTGACGGATTCGCCCGCCTGCTTAGTGGCGGGTGAATATGGAGTAAGTCTGCGAATGGGTCGAATCTTGAAACAAGCGGGTCAGTCTAATCCTTTTGCGACTTTGCCCTTGCTGGAAATCAATCCCGCGCATGCACTGGTGGCGCGTCTCAAAGATTGCACGGATGAAACGGTGTTTACCGATCTTGCCAACGTCCTATACGATCAGGCATTGCTGGCGGAAGGTGGAGAGCTTGATGACCCTGCGATTTTCGTGCGGCGAGTCAACAAGCTCATTGTCGAGGGAATTTCGACGGCACCTAAACTGATTATTTGAGACTAGGCGGCTTAGCTCCAATCGCCGCCGCCGCCCCCGAAATCGCCGCCGCCCGAACTATCATCCCATGAACTGGGCGAGTCAACGCCAAAGTCGGTGCCACCCATGTCGGAATTTGAAGAAGGCTCCTCACTGGGATTGTTGACCGAGCGGCCATTATCCCGTCCGCCGTCCAAGAAATGACGCGCGATTTCTTCACCGGCGACAACGCCCGCTCCGACTGCAAGACCCGAAGCGAGTCCGCCCATGATGCCTGAACCCATGCCGCCAACCGCCCCGGCTCCCGCACCACCCGCCGGACCGCCATAACCCGGGCCACCCAAGGTGCCCGGCGGACGACCCGCGACCGCCCCAATTGGATATTGAGGGGGCGCACTGCGCCGCCGAAACAACAACCATAGGACCCCGATGGCCGCTACTAATACCAGAACCATACCCCACGGAAACGCGGATGCCCCTCGTGCACCTCGGTTAGCGACCTGGCCACCCAAACCAATCTCGCCCTTCAATGCTTGAACGGCACGCGGTTTCGCAAAAGCAAGTCCTGGGTCGAGTTGCTCAGCAATTCCTAGTTCAGAGCGCGCAGCAACGTTTCTGCCGCCTTTTGCGGCTATTTCAGCCGCGACGAAATGCGCCTTGGCACTTTTTGGATGATCTTTTACCACCTGATCGATCATTTGTTGGGCCTGGTCGAGATGCCCGGTCTGAGCGGCCTCAAAAATCTGATGCATGCTAGGGTCGCTGTCGGCAAAGGCCGGCGCCATCAGGGCTGAAGCCATCAATAAAACAGCTACGAGTGAAGATTTAAGCATAGCAATTCCCTGTAATTGGTCGATTTGAACTACCTTCGCGGTAGCTATTAATAGTCTTAGATAAGGCCGACATTGCAAAGTTCAATGCCTTCAAGGGAGTAAAACAGTGGCGCCCACGGTTTTACGACTCTCTAATTGTTTATGAGCTAGAGCTGCGTCTCGAAGCGCGAATTTTTGCCCTACGTGTGCCTTGACTTCGCCGGTTGCCAAACGGGCAAATAAATCACTGGAACGATTTTTCAGTTCAATGGGGCTTTTGATGTAATCGAATAATACCGGTCGCGACGCGAATAAAGAACCGCCGGCCGCTAGATCCGACAATTTGAAGTCGGGAATCAATCCAGAGGATTGACCAAAGCTTACAAACATTCCGCGGGTCCGCAAACACTGCAGTGATCCGCGCCACGTGTCTTTGCCCACTGAATCGTAAACCACGTCAACGCCCCAGCCGCCGGTAATTTCACGCGTGCGCGTGACGAAGTCCTCGCTACGATAATCGATCACATGGGAGTATCCATTGGAGCGAGCCAACGCGATCTTTTCCGGCGATCCGACGGTACCTATGGCAATGGCACCGAGAGCGTTTAACCATTGACCCATCAATAATCCTACGCCTCCGCTCGCCGCGTGCACTAAAACCCAGTCACCTTGCTTAATGGGGTAGGTGCTGGTGAGCAGAAATTGTGCGGTCATACCTTTGAGCATACTGGAGGCGGCGATTTCAAACGAGACGCTCTCAGGGATTTTAACGAGTCGTTCGGCAGCGACAACGCGAGTGCTGCGGTAAGCCCCCAGCGGCAATACATAGGCGACGCGATCACCTACTTTGAAGTCGTTGATATTCTCGCCGAGCGCCTCGACCACGCCCGCGGCTTCGCTACCCAGAATCAGCGGCGTTGTCGGCCACGGGTACAAACCGTTCCGATAATAGATATCGATAAAATTTACGCCGATGGCTTTTTGCGAAATGAGAACTTCGCCAATACCCGGGTTGCCGGCGTCTAACTCAGATCCCTGCAGCACTTCCGGTCCACCCGCACTCTCTACCCGTATTCCAAAATTGCTCATGCTGTTCCTAATGAGTTAACGAAGCGACGTATACGTGTGCATGCTTCACGCAGAGAGGTCTCATCCGTCGCAAAACATACCCGCACGAAATCCTGCGTTGAGGCGCCAAACGCTCCGCCATCGAGCACCGCTACGCCTTCGGCTGCAAATAACTGACGTGCAAAATTCTGTCCTGATAATCCAGTCGCGCTGACGTCAATTAATATAAACATACCGGCATCGGGTGCGTTGAAGCGCAGCTTGGGTAGGTCCTTTAACGTGGCGATTAAGAGGTTACGTCGCTTGGCACAGTATTCGCGGATGCGCGATTCAGCAGCGGGCGCCACTTGTAATGCGGTGATGGCAGCTTCCTGCACAAAGCCTGGTAGACCAAACAACATGCACATGGCTAGCGCCTCGGCGTGCGCAATTAATGATTTTGGCCCGACCATCCATCCGGCACGCCAACCGGGCATCGCATGGGATTTGGATAGACTGCTGACTGTAACAACTTGTTCCGGTAATGTTGCCGCAATGCTTGGAACCCGACCCTGCGGTGCTAAACCTGCATAGACCTCATCGCAGACTACCCATAGGGAATGGCGAACTGCCAATTGCGCAATACCCAGCATGTCTGCTTCGCTAAAAACGACTCCGCTTGGGTTATTGGGCGTGGCAAAAAAAATGGCGCGGGTGCGCGTCGTAATAGCCGCCTCAAGGTCAGCTAATTCAAGTCGAAAACCGCGAGCAGCTGAGCTTGCTACACGCACCATATGCGCTCCCGACACCTCTAGCATGGCGGGATACGACGGATACAGTGGCTCGAGCGCGATTACCTCATCGCCGGGACCTGCGAGGCAGAGTGAGGCCGTAAAAAGAGCATTTTGTGCTCCCGCCAAAAAAATAACATTGTCCACTCCGACTCTTTGACCGCTGCGAGAGTAGTGCAAGGCAGCGATAGCACTCCGCAAAGTATCGCGTCCGGAAGCGGGCGTGTAGTGAGTATCACCAGCCCGCAATTTCGCGATCGCTTGCTCAGTTACTTCAATCGGTGTGTCTAAGTCAGGATCGCCAACACTCAGCAAAATGACGTTTTCACCGCGCTCTTGGGCCGCACGAGCGGCATAGTGGATTTGCCAGGCATCGGAGCCTTCGCCCGTGATGCGATCCACCAGTGGCGAGAATTTCATGGGTAAGGGGGAGTTCTTGCTTGATTTAAGGTCGGCTTGCATACTCGCACAATTATAGTCTAAACCGGCAAGTGAGCCTGTATGTCTTCAACCGTGGGATGTTATGTAGTTGACTTATTGATCGCCAATGGTATCGATACCGTGTTCGGTATTCCGGGTGTGCATAACATTGAGCTGTATCGTGGTTTAAGCGCGGAGGGTATTCGGCATGTTTTAGTGCGTCATGAGCAAGGCGCCGGCTTTGCGGCGGACGGTTTTGCGCGTATGTCGGGCAAGCCCGCTGCGGCGTTCGTAATCTCAGGGCCTGGCTTGACCAATATATTGACTGCTGCCGCTCAAGCGTCTTCGGATTCGGTTCCTTTGTTGGTAGTCGCAACGACGCCGGTGAGTAAATCGCTGGGTAAGCGCTGGGGCGTATTGCACGAATTGCACAATCAATATGCGGTCGCCCTTGGAGTCTTTGGCGTCGCGCGTGCGGCCCGTACCGCAGAAGATGTGCGCGACCATTTGCGTGCCTGCTTGGCCTCGCTGGTGGTGGGAAGGGCGCGTCCCGCGTATTTGGAAATTCCCCTCGATTTATTGTCGGAGAATACGGACTTAGTGGCAGCGAAGTTCAGTCATTGCATTTCATTGCCACAGCCTGAAACTCATCAAATCGAGGCAGCGGTGAACTTATTGGCCGCAGCCGAGAGACCGCTGATTATTGCAGGAGGGGGTGCTCGTTGTGCCGCCCTCGAATTGCAGCGTTTAGTGGAAAACATCGATGGGTTTTTAATGACCACAGTTGCCGGGAAAGGGGTCATTAATGAGAAACATACCGCTAATTTGGGCGCTTGTTTGCCGTACGCCCCCGCACAAGCGTTAATTGCACAAGCCGATGTGATTTTAGCGGTGGGTACAGAACTTGCTGAAACCGATTTCTACAGTGGCATGCGGCTGTCATTTTCTGCACGATTGATACGGGTAGATGTCGACCCTGCGAAACTCTCCGACCACTACGGAGCCGAGATCGCTATTTGGAGTGATGCAACGACTGTCTTGCGCGCCCTTAATCACGCGTTGAGTGCTAGAAAGGGTTGGCGCACTCGAGTCGGCACGACTTTTAATATGCGTGCGCAGATTGAGAGTGAATTTGACGCGAAAACACGAATGATGCAAGTTGCGCTGGCAGCGATTCGGATTGCGCTGCCGGCCGAGGCTGTCGTATTTACTGACATGACTCAGATCGCGTACCTTGGCAATTACGCGTATCTTACGGAATCACCGGGACTATGGTTTCACCCTTCTGGCTACGGCACTCTAGGTTTTGCGTTGCCAGCGGCGCTAGGTGCTAAAATTTCCAGTCCAACACGCGCTGTCGTAGCGCTTGCGGGTGATTTCGGAATTCAATTCACGTTAGGGGAATTGATGACCGCGATCGAGGCGGGTTTGAGCTTGCCCATTATTGTCTGGAACAACTCGACGCTGGGCCAAATTCGTGACGACATGCTGGGCGCCCATATTGCGCCGGTGGGAGTGGTCGCACGCAATCCGGATTTCATCGCATTGGCGCAAGCCTGTGGCGCGGTTGCGGTGCGAGCGCGCAGCGCGCGTGACTTAAGTCAAGTGGTTAGAGACGCATTGACTCGCGCTGGCCCCACTTTGATTGAAGTAGTCTCTAATGATTTTTCAGAGTAGCCTTTTAAACAATTAAATCTTACCAAAAAACCTTTTGAGGAGAAAATGCCATGATGAAGCAGATTGCTGGGATTTCGATGCTGGTGAGCCTGTTTGTAGCGGTGCCTGCACTTGCCGCGCAAAAAATTAAGTTGGTGGAGCGCCCAATCGACGAGAAAACCATTGATTTGGGTGCCAAAGGGGATTCGATCGGTGACCTTCTGGTGTTTGGTAATCCAATCTTTGATGCCGCTAATAAAATTCAGCTGGGTACCGATCAAGGGTTTTGTGTTCGAATTATTGTCGGCAAGAGTTGGGAGTGCAATTGGACACTGACCTTGAAGGAGGGGCAGATAGTCATTGAGGGGCCGTACTTGGATAGCGGAGATTCTGTGTTCGCTATCACCGGGGGTACGGGTCAGTACGCGGGGGCTAAAGGAAGTATGACCTTACATCCACGCGACGCGAAGAGTACGAGCTACGACTTTACCTACGACTTACTATAATGGCGTATGGAATAGCAGAAGCGAGGCGTTGTCGCCAGGATTTCCCAGCACTGGCACGACAATACAATGGACACGATCTCGTTTATCTAGATGGTCCGGGTGGCACGCAGGTACCGAACGCCGTTATAGACGCGATGCGGGATTTCTACGCCGTGTGTAATGTGAATACGCATGGAAATTTTCCGCCTTCTCAAGAAGTAGACCGACGTATGTGGAGTGCTCGCCAAGTGGTGGCGAGCTTTCTAGGAGCACAGGGACCCGAGTGCATTTCATTCGGGTCTAACATGACCACATTAAATTACTCGCTGAGCGCGGCCATTGGTCGTACCTTGAAAGACGGTGATGAGGTATTGGTAACGCAACTTGATCACGAGGCCAATCGTGGGCCGTGGTTGCGTCTACAAGATTCAGGAGTAACCGTTAAAGAAGTCAAGTTGCTCACCTCAGGTCAACTAGATCCCGTGGATATGGCTGCAAAAATTACTCCACGCACCAAGGTTTTCGCTTTGGGAGGATCGTCTAACGCTCTCGGTACGGTCAATGATCTGGCGCTCGCGCGTCGATTGACGCGTGAAGTGGGTGCGCTTATGGTCGTTGATGCGGTTCACTATGCGCCGCATTTTGCGCTAGACGTTCAAGCCATTGGAGCGGATTTTTTATTGTGTTCAGCGTATAAATTTTATGGTCCACATGTGGGTGTATTGTATTCGCGACCGGGGGCATTGGATGCCCTACCCACCGACCGGCTGAGTGTTCAAGACCCGGCAGCACCGTATCGCATTGAAACCGGTACATTGAATCATGCGGCGATCGATGGTGTGCGCGCAGCAGTAGAGTATTTGGCGAGTTGGGGTAACGGTACCGCACTGCGTCAGCGTGTTGTCGATGCCATCAGTTCTATATCGACATACGAGCATTCATTGGCCAAGTTTTATTACGAGGCCGTGAGTCGTTTGCCAGGCGTGACAGTGCATGGAATGGATTTTTCGACTACAACTCGGGCACCGACCGTATCGATTACCTTTGAGAATCATACTCCTGCGGCTGCGGCGGCTCAATTAGGGGCTAAGGGTATTTGTGTCTGGGACGGAGATTTTTATGCCGTTCGAGCGGTTGAAATTCTCGGCCTGACGGCTCGGGGTGGGTTACTACGCACCGGTGTCTCGATGTACAGTAATCAGCAGGATTTAGAGCGCTTGGTGGCGGGTATCGCAGCGCTGATTCACTAATGGCATCACGAGCATCCCATGAATAAGCGTTCTCGTTTGCATCTTCCGGCGCCGCCCGCGCGGCCCGGCGAGCGTCCTGATTTTAGCTATGTTCAGATATCGCCAGCGGGAGCAGTGGCGCGGCCTGAAATTAGTGTGCGGGCGCGCGATATCGATTATTTAGCGCATGAGCTGGTACGGGTTCTTGGCGATGATGCAGAAGCGGTCGGACCTTGGAATCCGCATTTAGATCCGTCTGACTTGCAAATGGGATTGCGACATATGTTGCTGGTGCGTATTTTCGATGAGCGCATGCAACGCACGCAGCGAGCTGGCAAGATTTCATTTTATATCCGCTCCTTGGGCGAGGAAGCCGTATCGGTGGCGCAGTGCATGGCGTTGCTGCCGGGCGATATGTTGTTTCCCTCCTATCGAAATCAGGGCTTGCATATCACTCGTGGTATGCCGATCGTGGATCTTATGTGTCAGCTGTTGTCCAACACGAGAGACATGTGTAAGGGTCGCCAACTCCCGGTCATGTATCACTCTAAAGCGAACAATATTTTCACGATCTCTGGCAATTTGGCGACTCAGTTTCCGCAGGCGGTCGGTTGGGCGATGGCTGCTGCGATTAAAGGCGAAGATCATTTAGCCGCCAGCTGGTTAGGGGATGGGAGCACTGCCGCCGCTGATTTTCACCACGCCTTGACGTTTGCTGCAGTCTACCAAGCACCGGTTATTTTGAATGTGGTAAACAACCAATGGGCAATCTCGACTTTTCAAGGGTATGCGGGGGGAGAGCAACGCTCCTTCGCGGCTCGTGGTTCGGGTTACGGGGTCGCATCGATTCGAGTCGATGGTAACGACTTTCTAGCAGTGCACGCTGTGACGCAATGGGCAGCGGCGCGGGCGCGAACCGGGGCGGGTCCAACGCTAATTGAGTTGGTGACCTATCGAGTGGCTGGACATTCGACCAGCGATGACCCGTCACGCTATCGAGCTAAAGATGATCATAAATTCTGGCCGCTAGGGGATCCCATCCAAAGACTCAAGGCGCATTTAATTCGCTTAGGCGAATGGTCTGAAGACCGGCATGAAACGCTCATTGCTGAGCTTGACGCATTAGTGGCGAAAAGCTGGCAGGAGGCCGTTACTTACGGCACCTTGAATGAGGGTCCCAGGCTTAATGCTGACCTGATGTTTGAAGATGTATTCAAAGAAATGCCGCAGAACTTATTAAGGCAGCGAGCCGCCATGCGCTTGCAAAGGACTTAAAATCATGGCTCATATGAATATGATTCAAGCGCTAAATTCTGCAATGGATGTCATGCTGGCGCGTGATCCAGCGGTGGTTTTGATGGGCGAGGACATTGGTTATTTCGGCGGCGTGTTTCGTGCGACCGAGGGGTTGCAGCGTAAATATGGGGAACACCGCGTTCTCGATACTCCGATTGCTGAAGGAGGCATCGTAGCCACGGCCATCGGGATGGGTGTCAACGGATTGCGGCCGGTGGCGGAGATCCAATTTGCTGACTATATCTACCCCGGTATTGATCAAATAGCGAGCGAGCTTGCTCGCTTGCGCTTTCGCAGCGCAGGAGATTTTTTTGCACCCGTGACTATTCGCACGCCTTGTGGCGGCGGTATTCGCGGCGGACAGACTCACTCTCAGAGTCCCGAAAGTATTTTTACGCATATTTGTGGTATCAAAGTGGTGATGCCTTCAAACCCTTATGACGCGAAAGGGTTGTTAATCGCGTCAATTGAGGATGATGATCCCGTAGTGTTCTTTGAGCCTAAGCGGTTGTACAACGGACCCTTTGATGGTGATCCGAATAAACCGGCGGTGCCTTGGACTTCGCATCCTAAAGGTCAAGTGACTGAAGGTTATTACACGGTACCACTGGGTAAGGCTGAAATTGTTAGAGCGGGAAGTGATGTGACGATCATTACCTATGGCACGATGGTATTTGTTGCCGTGGCAGCCGCCGCCGCATTGGGGCTCGATGCTGAGATTATTGATTTGCGGACGCTGGTGCCGCTGGATGTTGACGCACTGTGTACGTCGGTGAAGAAAACGGGACGTTGCGTAATCGCGCATGAGGCGACGCGTTTTTCGGGCTTTGGTGCTGAAATACTCGCTGTTGTACAAGAAGAATGTTTTTGGGATCTAGAGGCACCGATTCAACGGGTGGCCGGTTGGGATACGCCGTATCCGCACGCGTTTGAATGGGAATACTTTCCCGGTCAAGCACGAGTATCTGAAGCGCTCAAGACCGTGATGGAGGTGACGTGAGTCAATTCATATTTAAAATGCCTGATCTCGGCGAAGGGACCGTAGAGGCTGAAATTATTGCCTGGCACACGCAGCCGGGAGATTCTGTGATCGAGGATCAAATTATTGTCGAGGTCATGACTGACAAGGCCGCGGTGGAAGTGCCGGCTCCGGTTACGGGACGCGTACTATCCATCTCGGGTGCGCCGGGTGACAAAGTAGCCGTGGGTTCACCGCTCATTGTGTTTGAGACGCAAGCCCCGGCGATCGTTACCAACACGGCAACTGTAACTGGGACTGCGACCGCGCCTGGGACCGCGATCGCGCGTGCGCCTGCGACCGCGCCGGTGCTCGCGACCACGGCAGCTGAGGCCTTGCCGGCGGTTAAATCGAGTGAATCCCCGCGGGTCAAGTCATCGCCGGCGAATCGACGTCGTGCAAGCGAAGCGGGTATTGATCTTGCAGCCATCGCAGGTTCAGGGCCGGGTGGCCGGATCTTAACTCGCGATCTTCCCGTAAGGAGCGACTCGCCCGCTGCCTCTACTCCATTACCACTCGTGACCGAAGTGAGGGTTATCGGCGTGCGGCGTCTCATAGCGCAACGGATGACTGAGGCGATGAGGACTATTCCACACTTTGCCTACGTGGAAGAAGTGGACATCACGGAATTAGAGTCACTGCGACTACATTTGAATAGTAAGTTGAGCGCGGACGAGTCATCGTTGACTTATTTGCCGTTGGTACTGACTGCGTTGATCCGAGTATTGACGGACTACCCGCAGTGCAATGCCTTGTACGACTCGGAGCGAGAAGTGCTATTGCGGCACGCTGCGGTTCATGCCGGCATCGCCACGCAGACTACAGAAGGCTTGAAGGTGCCGGTGATACGAGATGCGCAATCGCTAGGAATTTGGGAGCTTGCCGCAGAGATTCGGAAAGTTAGCGCAGCGGCGCGATCTGGGTCGGCGAAGCGCGACGAGCTACGCGGCTCGACTATTACAGTAACCAGTTTGGGGAAACTCGGTGGCATCGCCTCGACCCCTATCATTAATTCACCCGAGGTGGCCATTATTGGACTTAATAAAGCGGTCGATCGGCCGGTGGTACACCAAGGTGTGGTCGTTGTGCGTCGAATGATGAATTTATCGTCGTCTTTCGATCATCGTTTCGTGGACGGTTATGATGCTGCTGCAATGATTCAGTCGTTGAAAGAGCGGCTAGAACACCCAGCAACTCTATTTATTAATTAGCCAGTCGGTGCAAAAGTTTAAGTGAGATTTCTATGACCGTTCAACCGCAAAGACCCGCATTCGGTTCTGTTTTAACCTCGCACATGGCGGCCGCTTTTTTTAAGAATGGCCAGTGGAGCGATACCGAAATAAAACCCGTGGCGCCCATTGAGTTAAGTCCTGGTGCGCATGTGCTTCATTATGCGAGTTCTTGTTTCGAGGGATTCAAGGCATTCAGGCACGCCGACGGATCGGTTCATGTGTTTCGAATGGACCGACATATAGAACGTCTCCGTCAAAGCGCTAGAGCGTTGGTATTACCGGAACCGGATCCGAAGCAGCTGGCCGATATGGTGCGTGCGGTAATCAGTCGGTGCCGAGATGCGGTTCCCGAAACACCCGGTGCTCTGTACTTAAGACCCATTTTGTTTGGTACGACATCTAACATTGGAGCGGCTGCAACACCTACTAGCGAATCTACGTTGTTGGTGCTGGCAAGCCCGGTGTGGGATTATTTTGCGGGCGGCATGAAACCCTTGCGTATATTAGTTGACGCTGAACATACTCGCTCAGCGGCACAGTTTGGTATGGTAAAAACCGGCGGCAATTATGCGGCTGCACTGGGGCCTACTCTGGCTGCACGCGCTAAATATCAGGTCGACCAGGTGTTGTTCTGTCCGGGCGGAGAGGTGCAAGAGACGGGAGCCGCCAATTTCTTATTAGTGCGTGATGGGCGGTTATTAACTCGAAGTTTGGATGCGAGTTTTCTGCATGGCGTTACGCGCGATTCTGTACTGCAACTCGCACGTGATATGGGATATGAGGTCGTGGAGCGAGTCTTTGATGTACCCGAAATGCTCGATTGGGTTAAAACCGGCGAGGCTACTCTTTCTGGGACCGCGGCAGTACTAGCAGGGGTGGGTACTCTCATTTATCTAGGAGCTGAGCATCGAGTCGCTGACGGTGAGGTAGGTCCCTTGACGCGCGCATTACGTACCCGATTGATTGGCATCCAGCAGGGTGAGGTTCCCGATAGTCACGGATGGCTAGAGCGAGTTTACTGAGTACTGCGACTTAGGATTGATCCCAAGTAAGGAGTTCTTTTGTGAAGCGTTTATCGATGACGTTGGCTTGCGTACTGATGGTTTCGGCGGCAATGGCGCACTATGAAGATAAGCCCATCAACACAGCCAGTGAGCTTAGGGACTGGTGTGAGGCGGTGTCTGAAGCATCGTTTATTGGCAAAGGGGTTCGACCGTCCAATTGGAGCGCGACTTTTTGGTCGGAAGGCAATGTTTTGCTGGTCAAAGGTAGCTGGCGCGTTGAGAGCCAGGAAGTGACGGTGGAATGTCGGATTGCGCGCGGTGCGCAGACTCGCTACGCGACCATCGCGTATTCTGGCGGTCCTTGAGGGCCTCGCGGGTCGCTTATACTGTGCCTAAATCGCAAGGATAAAGATCAATGAAGATACATTTTTTGATTGGAATTATGCTCGCACTGGTTACGGTGTCCTGCGCGCCGTCGTCGCATATTCTCACGGGAGTGGCCAGAGCACCGATATCTCCGTCCGTTGTGAAAATTTATTCGACGCCACCGGTGCGGTTTGAAGAAATCGCGTTATTGGATGCGTCCAGTAAAAGTGTTTTTTTACCGGGCGGTCAGAGATCGATGGATAAAGTTATTGAACGTCTGAAAATTCAAGCGGCACAATTGGGAGCTAATGGAGTCATCCTCGAGGATGTTCAAGACCATCAAACCGGAGCAATCGGCACGGGTGTAGGTTCGGATTCCTATTCAAGGCACTCCTCGGTCGGGTTAGGCATCGGCGGCTCCCTGGGTATTTACAGTAAATCGGGTAAGGGGCGCGCAATCTATGTGCCTGAAGGAACAGCGGCGCCTGCGCCTGCACCTGCACCTGCACCTGCACCTGCACCTTCTCCGTGACCGGTGATTGTCGTGTTGCACTCAGCCGAGTAGCGCAAGCCGTAACCATTACCGCAAGTTTTTGCAGCAATTTCACCTGGTGCAATCGATGAGCCAGAAGGGCGATCGACTATCGATCACCCGCGAACTTCGAGCGCAGCCTGCAAGCTGCGTGAGTCTGATGTACGGGGAACCGAGGCAGGGTCAATGTCCGACAGATAAAATCCTAGCTTTAACGGATTGCCTAGTATTCCTCGCGCTTCTCGTTTAAATCGTCATCCTCGTCGTCTTCGTCCTCGTCATCCTCATCGTCGTCCTCATCTTCATCTTCTTCTTCATCCCATTCCTCATCGTCGTCATCGTCATCCTTCGATCCCGACCAGCCTTCCGGCTCCTCGGTGAGGTCTAGGTCCATTTCTGCCCAACCATCGGTATCCAATTCTTCGGTTTCGCCATCCAAATGTTGTATCTGGATGGTTTCCCCATCTTCATCGACCTTGAGAACTTGGAACGTTTCGTCGTTTTCCAAGTCCTCATACCATTGCCCGACGACGGGTTCGTATTCTCTGCCCACGGAGGTTGTCCTTTGTTAAAACGGATGCGCTACACCCGCCTGCGAATATTAGGGGAGGCCAGCTGCTTAAGTAAATGGCAATATGACATTTGATGAGTGACTTAGACAACAAAATTTTCGGTAGTCGTATATCGCTTGCCAAACGAGTGGTGGTCAAGGTGGGTTCGGCGTTGCTCGTTGACGCTAAAAGCGGACATTTGAACCGCGCGTGGCTGGAAAGTCTGGCGGCGGACGTCGCACGCATGAAAAAACGCGGCCAAGAAGTTATCTTGGTCTCTTCAGGTGCCATCGCGCTGGGTCGGCGTCACTTGGCGCTGGCGAGTGGCAAACTGCGGCTTGAGGAAAGCCAAGCCGCCGCCGCGGTGGGACAAATTCGACTTGCGCACGCCTATAAAGAGCTATTGGAGGGGCACGAGCTGACCGTGGCGCAGATTCTTTTGACTTTGGGTGATACCGAGCAGCGTCGACGCTATCTGAACGCACGCGGCACCCTCAATACTCTGCTTTCGTTGGGTGCAGTACCCGTTATCAATGAAAATGACACGGTAGCGACCGCTGAGATTCGGTATGGCGATAATGACCGCCTGGCGGCGCGAGTAGCACAAATGCTAAGTGCAGACTGCCTAGTGCTTCTGTCGGATATCGACGGACTGTACACCGCCAACCCCAATATCGATCCTAAGGCCCAGTTTGTCGGTCGTGTGCTGCACGTGACGCCGGAAATTGAGGCTATGGCCGGTGGGACGGGTAGCGATGTGGGTAGCGGCGGTATGCACACTAAGCTGGCGGCTGCCAAAATAGCCATGGGCGCCGGTTGTTATTTGTGTATCTCCAAAGGGGCCTACCAGCATCCGCTGCAACGAATTGAGGACGGTGTGCGTTGCACGTGGTTCGTACCCGCCTCAACGCCGATAGCAGCCCGCAAGCAGTGGATTGCCGGGACATTAGCGCCAGCGGGGTCCATTGGTATTGATGCAGGCGCGGTCAGCGCATTGGCGCGCGGTAAAAGTCTATTGCCGGCGGGCGTCACGCGTACGGTCGGTCGTTTTGATCGTGGCGATACGGTCAGCATTAAGGGACCCGATGGTGTCGAAGTGGCGCGGGGTATGGCGGCTTATTCGGATGACGATGTGGCGCGTATCATGGGCCGGAAAACTGCTGAGATTGAACAGGTGCTCGGATTTCGCGGCCGTGATGAAATAGTGCATCGCGATGACCTTGTGTTGTTGAATATTGTGGAAGAGTGAGGCTATGTCGGATGCGCTCGCGCTGAAAATGCGTCAATTGGGATTGGATGCCGTAAATGCCGCGGAGCAGCTTGCGCAGGCGACGCCTGTCCAGAAAAATCGCGCGCTTGAATTCGCAGCGTTAGATCTGCGGTCTTGTACAAACCAGATACTGTCAGAAAATACCGCAGACATCAGCGAAGCCGTTGCGCGCGGACTGGCGAATGCATTGCTCGATCGTTTGAAACTCGACGCCACGCGGATCGAGGCCATGGCTCGCGGTCTTGAGGAGATTACGCAGCTCGCAGATCCCATTGGCACTATATTGGCGCAGTGGACTCGACCTAATGGTCTGGTGATCCAGCGAATTCGAGTGCCCCTGGGGGTGATCGGAATTATTTACGAAAGTCGCCCCAACGTAACTGCAGACGCAGGCGCTCTTTGTTTGAAATCGGGCAACGCGGTGATTTTGCGCGGTGGTTCAGAAAGCATGCGTTCCAACGCGGCGATTCACGCCTGTCTCGTGCGCGGTCTGCGGGCCGCGGGGTTGCCGGAGGCCTGTATTGCGCTCGTCCCCACCACGGATCGCGCTGCCGTAGGGATTATGCTGGGTCAGATGGGTGAATTTATCGACGTGATTGTGCCGCGTGGGGGCAAGAGTTTGGTTGCGAGGGTGCAAGCGGAAGCGCGAGTGCCGGTTATCGGGCATCTGGAAGGCATTTGTCATGTCTATGTGGACGGCGATGCCGATCTGACAATGGCTAAAAATATTGTATTGAATGCAAAAATGCGCCGTACGGGTATTTGCGGGGCCGCAGAAGCCTTGCTAGTTGATCGGGCGGTGCTCGCGAATTTGACCGCGTTGATCAAGATGTTATTGGAGGCGGGCGTCGAGGTGCGGGCGGATGCAGAAGGTTGCCAAGTTGATTCGAGAGTCTTGCGCGCAACGGAGGAAGATTGGAGTACCGAATATTTGGACGCCATTATATCGGTTCGGGTGGTGGCGGGGGTTGATGGCGCGATCGCCCACATTAAACGTTACGGTTCAGCGCATACGGAATCGATAGTGACTGAGAATAATGCGACCGCAGAAAAATTTTTAAGCCGTGTGGATAGCGCTATTGTTTTGCATAACGCTTCAACCCAATTTGCCGATGGGGGTGAATTTGGGATGGGTGGGGAAATCGGGATTAGCACCGATAAGTTTCACGCGCGAGGGCCCGTCGGCGTGGAGCAATTAACGAGCTACAAATACGTAGTACGCGGTGAAGGGCAGATTCGTGATTAATCGGGTCTGTGCTGTGGCCTAAATCATCGCCTCCCATGGGCGACTCAAGCGTAAAGCGCTGATAATGACGCCCACCATGCTGTAGGTTTGTGGAAAATTACCCCATTGAAGGCCACTGACGGGATCGATATCTTCAGACAATAACCCGACGCTATTACGCCGCGACAATAATCGCTCGAACAATTGGCGTGCTTCGACGAGGCGACCGATGCCCGCGAGTGCGTTCACATACCAAAAAGAACACATAGTAAAAGTGTTGGAAGGCTCGCCAAAATCGTCGGCATGTACGTAGCGATACACCAAATCACCCCGTACTAATTCGCGCTCAATCGCTTTTACGGTACTCACAAATCGGGGGTCGTCTGCCGCAATGAACCCTAAGTCCGGCAGCAATAGGGCAGTAGCATCCACATCGTCCTCTCCAAATGCGCTAGTGAACGATTGTTTGGTTGAACTCCACGCACGCGAACTGATTTGCTCATGCATATACCGCGCGCGCTGGTTCCAAAATTCGGCTCGTGCGGTATTTTTAAGTTCGGTGGCAATACGGCCGAGTCGATCACAGGCGGCCCAACACATGACGCTGGAGAACGTATGGATTCTTGCAATTCCACGAAATTCCCACGGGCCCGCATCGGGTAATGCAAATACCTCAGTGGCGTGTTGTCCAAGCACTTCGAGGCGAGCAAAGAGCGCACTATCACCTCGTTGTGTGAGGCGCTGGTCGAAAAATAATTGGCGGGCCGCCAGTACTACCGAACCGTATACATCGTATTGTGTTTGTTGGTAGGCAAGGTTACCGACTCGTACCGGTCCCATGCCGCGAAAGCCCGCAAGCGAGGTAAGCTCACGCTCCTCAATGTTTGCTTCACCGGTAATGCTGTACAGCGGCTGCAATACGCCGGTGGCTGAACGCGCCACGACATGATCTAAATAGCGTAAATAGCTTTCCATCGTATTCGTGGTGCCGAGCCGGTTTAGTGCGGAGACTACAAAAAAACTATCCCGTAACCAACAATACCGGTAGTCCCAGTTGCGAGCGGTATTCGCCATTTCTGGTATCGAAGTGGTCAACGCTGCGACGACGGCGCCGGTGTCTTCATAGGTGCACAGTTTTAAAGTAATCGCCGCCCTGATCACCGCTTCTTGCCAATCGTAGGGTACTGCTAGACCCCGGATCCACTCGTGCCAATACCGACGCGTTTCTTCCAGCCAGCTGCGTGCGAGTGCCAGCGGGGTTTCCTCGATCGTTTCATCCGTCGACAGAATGAATGCAAGTGGCGCGTCAAGAACTATGGTGCTCCCATCAAGGAGTGCCGATACCGATCCGTTAGTGGTCACCCGATAGGACAATTGCGGTGAAATAAAGCGAACGTGATGACTACCTGAGATTTTATCAGGACTCTTTGCTCCATAGTCGTAGCAGGGGTTGAACCTTAAAGTGACGAGCGGATGACCTTGTACGGGTTCGATGATACGCACTAAACTCATGGGCCTGAAAATTCTGCCCCGTGTGCGAAAACGTGGGCAAAAATCCGTGATGCGCAATTGGTTGCCGTGAGAATCGCTCAGTTGTGTCTCAACCACGGCGGTATTGCGTTGATACTGACTAGTAGACGTTGCAAGATCCGCGAGATCCACCGCAAAGACGCCTTTCGCATTTTCGCCGCCTTCAGTCGAGAGCAGCGAGCAAAAAACCGGGTCGGCGTCGAGACGAGGAAGGCAGGCCCATACCATTCGGCCCAGAGGATCGATAAGCGCCGCGATTTGGCAATTCCCGATGACCGCAAGATCTAAATTGCCTTTGCGCGTATCGTTGTCGTGGTCCAGGTTTTGGCCTTGCATTAAGATGCCGAGGAGTTTTCACGCAAGCTACTGAGCCAGGTACGCACCGCCGCGGGATCCTCTAAACGCCATTGGGCCTGCACGCGATCACCGACCGCGATCGACATGCCGTCACAATCTTCAACGGCTCGAAAGCCATCGCGATCCGTTAGATCATCACCAATGAATATTGGCAAGCGGCCCGAAAATGGCTGTTCTTTCAAAAAAGCTTTGATCGCGGTCCCTTTAGAAAATCCGCTAGGTTTAATTTCCAGCACGAAATGTCCTTCTTGAATATGATACTGGCTACCCAGTCGCGCAACCGCATCCACAAATATTTTCCGAATGGTTGGCTCTTGTTCAGGGTCGTTACGAAAATGCATCGCGATCGCACGGCCTTTATCTTCGAAATGAGTGTTGGGATGAGCACTGGTTATTTCTTGTAATGCAACTTTTAGCGAGTTTAGGCGAGAGTCGCCGAATCCGGCGCCGCGCAACGATCCGTTTAAATCGCGACGTTCAATACCATGCAACCCTGCCGCGGCAAACCGCAAGGGTGCAAAAAGTCGATCCAGACTCACAATGCTTCGCCCGCTTACCAACGCAAGCGCACCATCGAGTTTATTAAGAATAGTCGTCAGCAAAAATTTCAATTTTTCGTCGACGACACTCTCTTCGGGCGAATCAGAAAACTCGATGAGTGTTCCATCTACGTCTAAGAATAGGCAGCAATCAAGAGTCAGTGGTGGCGGAGAATTTTTTCCCATTCGGGACCATAACTGAACCAACTCGGATTGCCAATAGTTCACTGCATAATTTCCAGGGTACACTGGTATGCTGTGGAACTTCTCATAGCAACAGCTGTCCTTAGACCTGTTGGTCGCAGGCCGGGGGTTAGTCGCAGGCCGGGGGTTAGTCGCAGGCCGGGGGTTAGTCGCAGGCGGAGTTAGATATGTTTCGTACGGTGCTCTTGCGATTGATTTTGCCTCTTATCGCCGCTTCTGTGGTGGTAGCGTACGTAGGCTTGCCCTATATCGAACGGTTGCTGAGCGAGTGGTTTCGTTCAGACGTCGAACTTCGGGCTCAACTGGTGATGCATTCCACTGAAGATCAACTCAGTGAACTTGTTGCGAAGAGTGCGGAGAAAGGTGCGGAGAAAGGTGCGGAGAAAGGCAGCGACGCTCGCCTGCGCGCGTATCTGTCGAAGATTACCAGTGACGAGCGATTGCTTGGAATTTTGGTCTGTCGTGTTGACGGCACGCTGATAGCAAAAACGGACCGGACTCCTGCGTCAATTGCCTGTGATGCCAGTAATGATCCGCTAGCAACTCGTATTTTGAAGCTTCGGTCTGGATCCATACAGATTTCCCAATTTAGATTCGGTACGGATTTTTCAGCCTTTCGGGTCCTGTTGCTGCACGATTTGAGTTTTGTTGACCATCGCCAAAGAACTGCGCGTGACTTTCTTTTGGTTTTCGTTGGCATTTCCGTATTGCTGCTAGCATTGTTAATCGTTTTGACCGGGTGGCTACAACTGCGCCGTTGGATCCAGTCGTTAGTGGGCGATATTCGTGGCCAACGATTTCTCGATGATGCAAGGTCACCGCGTGCTTCATTGCCCATTCTTTCGGAAGTTCGGCAAGCCATGGCCGAAGCGGAGGAGAAGCAAAGACTGGAGATTGATTTCCGCGAAAATTGGACGCCTCAGGCGTTGCGGCAAATCGTCGATGATTATCTACAGGCGTCGCAGGTGATGATTGTCGCCAATCGCGAGCCGTATATTCATAGCTATGATGCGGAAGGTAAAGCGGTAGTCCAAGTTCCCGCGAGCGGCATGGTGACAGCTCTCGAACCGATTATGCGTGCGTGCTCCGGCGTGTGGATAGCGCACGGCGCCGGTACTGCGGATCGGGCCACGGTGGATCGCTTCGATCAAATACGAGTGCCACCCGATGATCCCACCTATACCTTACGTCGAGTGTGGTTGACGCCGGAGGAGGAGGCTGGCTATTACTACGGATTCTCGAATGAAGGGCTATGGCCGTTGTGTCACTTGGCATACGTGCGGCCGGCTTTTCGTGCGGGTGATTGGCGGGTGTACACGGAAGTCAACGCCAAATTTGCTGATGTAGTTGCGGCCGAAGCTACCACCGATAGTCCGGTGATTTTAATTCAGGATTTTCATTTCGCGTTGTTGCCTAAACTCATTCGAGCCAAAATGCCCAAAGCTACCGTGGTGTTGTTTTGGCATATTCCGTGGCCTAATGCCGAGACGTTTGGTGTTTGCCCTTGGAAGAGTGAGATGCTGTTGCATATGCTCTCCGCCGATATTCTAGGTTTTCACACGCGCTATCATTGCCAGAATTTCTTAGACGCCGTTGATCGATTTATGGAATGTCAGATAGATCATGAGCACATGACCGTCACGTTCCAGGGCCATATCTGCAAGGTTGCACCGTATCCTATTTCGATTGAGTGGCCTCCGCGCTGGCTTAAAGACGTGGCGGACGTGGCCACCTGCCGTGCCGCGGTTCGTCAGAGATACCAAATTGGTACGAATGTATTTTTAGGTTTAGGGATTGAGCGCTGGGATTTTACCAAAGGCATTGTTGAGCGTTTTCACGCATTAGAAGCTTTGCTAGATAGAAACCCGCGACAGCGCGGTAGAGTCACGCTATTACAAGTCGCGGCTCCGTCACGCAGCGAATTACCGGCCTACGCGGCATTGCAAAAAATGACCTATAGCGAAGTAGAGCGGATCAATGCCAAGTTCGGAGAAAATGGTTGGTTACCGATCGTTCTGATTGATAAACATCAAGAGCCCCAACAGGTCTTTGAGTTGTACCGTGCGGCGGATTTCTGTTTGGTGAATAGTTTGCATGACGGTATGAATTTAGTGGCTAAGGAATTTGTCGCCGCTCGCGACGATGAAGATGGTGTGCTCATTTTGAGCAGTTTTGCGGGCGCTTCGCGCGAACTCATCGAAGCCGTGTTGGTTAATCCTTTTGATGTAACGGAAACTGCTCAGGCGATGGAGACAGCAATGCGCATGGGCAGAGATGAGCGCCGCAATCGCATGAATTTAATGCGTCGAACCGTTAAGGAGAATAACGTGTACCGCTGGGCTGGGAGCATGCTGATGGATGCTGCGCGGATCAGGCAACGGCAAAGCTTGCCGAGTGTGGGTCGTGACGCGAATCGCTAGGCCGGTGGAATCAGATCGGAGGTCGCCGAGTTTTTCGATCCCGTGAATTTGCGCGCGTCCACCGAGAGCGCTTGCGGCAGAACGGCTACTTACAAGGAGTGGTCAAAGGCTGGTTAATAGCATCTAGCCCCAGTATTGCGCGCCGCCGTCGATAGATCTTGTTGTGCGTGCCGGCTTAATCGCTGCGTCGACCCTTGCGGCCTATCGTAGTGAACTCGTGTTCCTGCGCACATCACGGTACGTGCCTCCTCGATGGGAAGAGGTAAGTGATGAGATGGCAGCGTTGTTCGATCTTTTGGAGACGGAACCGGAACCGGAGCCGGAACCGGAACCGGAGCCGGAACCGGAGCCGGAACCGGAACCTAAGGTGCGTGCGGTATTAGGCCATTGGCTATTGGGATATATTCATCTGTACGGGGACGCCAATGGTCGAATGGCTCGCTATCTGATGAACGTGATGCTGGCTTCGGGCGGCTATGCATGGGCAGTTATTCGCATCGAAGATCGCTCCGAATATCTTCGCGCGCCCTTAAAGTTAGGGCGTTAGCGCAGCGGCCGCGCAGTGTTCGCAGTTCACCCAGCCAGAGTCACCATTTCGGTAGTGCTCTTTTTTCCAAATGGGTACGCGATGCTTGACTGCATCGATGATATGACGACACGCATCAAAGGCTGCACCGCGGTGTACTGCGCACACGCCGACCCATACCGCTATTTCGCCAAGATTCAAATTGCCTACACGGTGAATGCACAGAGCTCTTTTAATAGGATATTGCAACGACGCTTGCTCAATAATCCGCTCGCCTTCTTTGACCGCCAGGGCTTCGAACGCTTCATACTCTAAGCGCAGGACTTCTTGGCCCTCGTTATAGTCGCGTACCCAGCCTTCGAAGCTTGCATAGCCGCCCGCGCTCACATCGAGTAGTTCGCGTCGTGCCGAATCAGTGTCAATAGCCGACGTTGTAAAACGAAAAAGCATTAGCCACCCGCGACCGGTGGGATGAAAACGACGACGTCGCCTTCTTTCAAGGCGAGCGACCATTCTGCGAATTCTCCGTTCACCGCGACTTTCAATTGTTCATGTCGTAAAGTGAAAGCGCAGCGGATGCGCAATTCGGCATACAAATCCTGAGGCGTTGCGGCCGTAGTCTGTATAGATTCTTCGGAGTGGCCAGATTGCTCGCGCAGGATTGCGTAGTATTGAATTTTTAAATGCATAAGTTTTTAAAGTTCTAACAAGCGGTGCGCGTGGGCGTATTCATCCGGCGTATTCACATTATCAAGCGCTGTGATTTCCATAAGATCAACCAGCTTGCTTGGATGGCGCACCAAAAATTTGCGGGGACATTGGCCGCCGCTCGCCTGGTATCGCGCCAATGCGGCACTTGCCGAAGGTTCCCAAATCGCGCACAGCGGCTCGGGTAGGCCGTCGTGGGCGCTACGAAAGGCGGTGGCGAAGACCGTCGGATCGCGCGCTGTCAGTAGGGCACTAAGGGTCATTTCCGACAAAAACGGTAGATCGACGGCTATTACCAACCAGGCGACATTCGCATGCGCCTCAAAGGCTGAGCGTATACCGACCACGGGTCCGCCGCCCGGAACGGAGTCCACAATCAAGGGCCTGCCCGCGCGAGTAGGATTACCTATTTGGTTAACGCGTATTGACACAAAGGTGCGTTCTACTAGCGGGCTTAGTAGCGCGAAGGCTCGATCAAGTTGGTTGCTGCCCTGGTACAGTAATGCGGCTTTGTCCCGCTGCATGCGCGTACTGGCGCCGCCGGCCAGAATGAGGCCATAGATTGTCGCGGCGCGGGTGTGCGCACGTGCGGCCTTGGAAGTTACCGCATCGGCAATGTCGCCATGAATCGAAGTCATTTAATTCACTTCGTTTGCGATATCGCTTTTGCCACCCTGCTTCGATACCAGTCGTGTGCTGCCAATGACGATGTCGTGCGAGAGTGCTTTGCACATATCATAAATAGTGAGTGCGGCGATACTCGCGCCCATGAGTGCTTCCATTTCAACGCCGGTTTTATGAAATACATTAACGGTGCAACGAACAATCGCTTCATCGCCGATGAGCTCAATATTAATTTGGCAATTCTCAATACCCAGCGCGTGACAAAACGGAATCAATTCGTGCGTGCGTTTCGCACCCATGACGCCCGCCACGATCGCAGTATCAAACACGGGACCCTTCGCTGATTGCAAAGCGTTTTCGCGGAGCGCCGCGGCAACATGCGCTGGGAATTGCACTCGTGCTTCGGCAACGGCGGTGCGCTGTGAGGGCACTTTACCGCTGACATCCACCATGCTGGGACGTCGGTCGGCATCAAGGTGCGAAAAAGTCATTGGCTACCCACCGATGTAGTACATTTCGATTTTCTTCATTCCAGGTTCGCTGCGACGGAGTGCCTCACGCTGCTCACTGTAGCGATCCGTGCGCGTATTCCAAATGCCGCGCAGTAACTGTTGCAAATCATCGTCGCTAGCACCGGCTCTCAAAGGCGCGCGCAGATCAATGCCCTCTTTTGCGAATAGGCAGGTAAAAAATTTTCCTTCCGATGAAATGCGAGCACGACTGCAGTCCCCGCAAAACGGTTGAGATACCGACGATATAAAACCGACTTCACCCGCGCCGTCGTCAAATTGCCAGCGGGTCGCCACTTCACCTGGGTAATTGCGCGAAATGGGTTGCATGGGCCACCGCGCTTGGATGCGAGCCACTAATTCGCGTGAGGGCACGACCGACTCTGCGCGCCAGGCATTGCGATTTCCCACATCCATAAATTCGATGAACCGCACGATCACTGGCGAGCCGCGAAAATGTTCGATGAGATCGAGTGCCGTATGATCATTGACCCCTCGCTCGATAACGGCGTTAATTTTGATGGGGGTAAGTCCTGCGGTAATCGCAGCATCAATGCCTTTGAGGACTTGCTCGAGTGCACCAAAACCGCCGCTCATAGAGGTGAAAATCTCAGGGTTGAGCGTGTCTAGGCTCACGGTGACTCGTCGCAATCCGTTTGCCTGTAGATCTACGGCATGTTGATCGAGTAAAACTCCGTTGGTGGTGAGTGCAATGTCTTCAATTCCGGGAATGCCAGTGAGGTCACCCACTAAATCGGCGAGATTCGCCCGGAGTAGGGGTTCGCCCCCAGTGAGTCGAATTTTGCGCACGCCCAGTCCTGCGAACACGCGGGTCAACCGCACGATCTCATCGAAAGAAAGGCGTTCTTGAGATTTTAGAAATTGATAATGGGAGTGAAATTGATCTTTAGGCATGCAATAGGGACAGCGGAAATTGCAACGATCCATGACTGAAATGCGTAGGTCATGGAGGGGTCGACCCATTTTGTCGAGTGGGACTTTCGGTCTGCGAAAATCGTGAATCGTGGAGATCATGGTGGGGCGCAGTTACCAGCGGTGAACACTGGTGAGGAAGCCTTTTGGATAGGTATTAGGTCCGGGCGGCAATTCGACGAATCCGTCGGTTCCGGCGAGGCTGAGAAAATCACCGGACCCGTTGGGCGGCTGTGGAGTGGCCCACGGACGGCCCCAATCGTCGTACGCGAGCGTAACGGGTAAAAAATAGGCAAGCGGTTGTTGAAATGTGACCGGCTCTGCGAGCGCTAGGCGCTCGGGGCTTAAGTGCTGGGTGCCCATGGCTACGCGCATCGCGGGGATGACATAACGGATAAGGCAAACCAACGTCGATACTGGATTTCCGGGTAGTCCGAACACTGCTTGGCCCTGGGGGCCGATACCGAACCACATTGGTTTCCCGGGGCGTTGTGCTATGTGATGAAATACTTGTTGTACGCCTAGCTGCATTAGGACCTTAGGTACTAAATCAAATTTGCCCATGGACACGCCACCACTGACGACCACAAAATCGTGCGTGGTGAGATGCGAGGTGAGTCGTTCGCGTAACAGGGTTTCGTCGTCACGCACGTGGTCATCGCCGATGCGACCGAAACTTTTTTTGCGCAAGGTCGCGGCGATGGCGTAGGCATTGGAGCGGCGTACTTGATAATCAGCAATGGGTTCGCCAGGCTCAACAAGTTCATCGCCGGTCGATATGATCATGACCGCGGGTTGGCTGCTAACCCGTATACGTGCCATACCTGCCGAGGCGGCGACTGCGATTTCGGGTGCGCGCAGCAAGATACCGGCTTTAAGCAACAACTCGCCTTGACGGCCGTCGGAGCCGCGGCGATGCACGTTGTGAAACACCGCGGAATTAATATGTGTTGACAAAGTGGCTGTTGCATCGCTTACGGTGATTTGTTCGACGGGTATGACGTTGTCGCAACCTTGTGGTAACACAGCGCCTGTCATGACTTCAATGGCGTGGTCGCGGTGTGCGAGTTTGAGAGGCGGCATTCCAGCTGCTTGCGTGCCCTGGATCTTGAAATGCCGTAGGCCGCGGCGAAGGGTTTCGCTATCGACGGCAATGCCATCCATGGTGACGCGATCAAAGGGTGGTTGATCGCGTTCCGCGTAAATATTCTCCCTCAAAGTTCCGCCCACGCATTGCGTTAAAGGCAAAGATTCGATGGGTAAACTCGTCAGGCGTGAGTGAATTGCCTCGTCGGCCTGACGCGGGGTGATGAGCGTGCCGGCCTGCATAGTGTAGACGGGCGCGGCGAATTTATTCGGCCGCGCCCTTAAGGTTTAAGCCTTTGGCTTAGCTTTGAAAATCTTCAACTGTTCGTTGAAGCGGCCTACTACTGCCTGGAGTTCATCTACTGCAGCATTATTTTTTTGAGTCAGGATTTTGAGTTGGTCATCGGACTTCTTTTTTGCGTCCGCCGTAAGCTTGCTCGCATCCTTGGGAGTCGCGGCATCCATTTCGAGTTTGATGCAGTCGAGATAGGAATTCATCTCGGTGTTGTAACGATCAAAATCCTTTTTAGCGGTAATCATTTCGGCCAGTGCCGCGGTCGCGCCGTCGGGTGGCGTACCGGGTGCGCTCGGGTACGTGCAAATTGCGTGGGCATGTGCGGTAGCGCATAGAGACAAAGCCAGTGTCAGGGGTAACCAAGCCTTCATCGGAAATCCTCTCTCTAAATTAAGGGTGTAAACTTAAGGGTCTGGGTCCAAGCTGCAATCTTAACTTCTTTGAGGGTATTTCGGCCAGCAATACAAGATTAGAATGAGTTCACGGTGTAATTTGTTATTGGCACCTTGGAAATCTGGAATAGATACTATAATCAAGGGGTTATTTAGTCAGTTGCGGCACAAGCCCACTTTCAAATTCGCTTTAGGCTAGACTGGCCGCCTGCGCTCGTAGCTCAGCTGGATAGAGCACCTGGCTTCGAACCAGGTGGTCGGCGGTTCGAATCCGTCCGAGCGCACCACAATTTTTTTGGGTTTTAGAATCGCCCTTGTTTATTGACCCTTTACTGTATTAATTCGAACCGCCGACGGAAAACAAGCCTGGTTCGACGACAGCGGAGCGTAAGCGACGCTGGCGATCGCCCTTTAGGGCGACCCCGCGAGGGGTGAGCGCGCAGCGCGAATAATCCGTCCGGGTAGACGCAACTAATGTTGCGCCTAGATTCATTATGCAGGACAGCACTTGTGGCGAACCGAATACCCGACAACGCCCTGACGGACATCGAGGAGGTCATAAGGCTCCGGACGGGCGCAGTCTCAAGCCCCCGACATGCTACGCGCGTTGCCGACACTGATTCCTCGGCGCACGCTTTAGTATCGCCTAAAACGCCTCATTGAGTTTGGGGAAGAAGCTGAGGGACGTGCACACCTCGAAGCACAAATGATTCTCAACCATAAAGATGCAATCGAATTTCTTGTTAGCGCCGCCGCCGATGTCGGCTTCAACCGTTACACCATTCTAAATTTGCACGCGCTGCTGGCTGACTGCGTTACATTGCGGTGGGGATAGAGCGATCCGCCTTCCATCCATTAGAAGTACCTCAACTTTTCGGGTCGCTCCAAGTGACAGCGCTCATTTTATTTAGAGCGCGGAAGCTGAATTGATGGGCCTACATGAAGGTAATTTTGCACGTTATCAGGTGCGACCATCGGAGTTCGCGGCTTGGCGGAAGGTCTGGGATATAAAATGACATTGAGGGCAGCCAGTCTCGGACTTCGGCACCCAGCTGGCGCAGGCGGCGAACCTGGTGACGTTGTACAAGGCGCTGGGAGGCGGACTCAAGGAGATGACTGGGACGCTTGACGCGGGTCGCTAACCCTAGGACGCGCGATTCTTGAGCCTGCTGAGTGCCGCAAGTCCCAAGATGACGCCGGCGGTAATGAAGGCGACCGAGACGGTGTAACGGTCCGCCACCAGCCCCCACACCAGGGCGCCGAGCGGGGCGACGCCGTTGAATAGCATCACGAACAGGCCGCTTAGCCGCCCACGTAAATCCTCGGGCACGCTGTTTTGTATCACGATATTGCCGCCGGAAACCACTAGAGTAAGCATGAAACTTAGCCCGCTGTTAATGGCTAGTAGTACGATCGCCGGCAGGCTCTGACCCGCGAGGCCCAGTAGCAGTAGACCGATCGCTGCCATGAATAGCGCCAACGGCACAAACCCCTGCAGGGCTATATCGGTTTGAAACTGAGCGACTAGGAGGGCGGCCGCTAGTGCGCCCACACCGGCGGCCACCATCAACACCGGGTAGCTAATCGGCGCAGCAGGAGACCAGAGCTGCGCTGCCGCCGGTAATAGGCTGGTGTAAGGAATCGCGAGAAAGCTCGCTATAGCAATCCACGTGAGGCTCTGTCGAGTGGCCCTGTGCGTGGTGCTGTAAGCCCATGCGTCGCGCAAGCTCTGCAGGGATAACCGTCGGATCGGCTCGTGCGCTTGGACCCGCAGACGTAGTAATACGAACAGAAAAAACGCGCAAGATAATGCATTGGTGCCGAAACAATAGCGGGCATCCCCACGCATCAACAACAGGGCGGCGAGCGCCGGACCGAGCAGGCGGGCTAAGTGAATACCGGCGGCGTTTATGGCAATCGCGCTTCGAATTTCGGTCCGTCGCGGTACCAGCGACGCCACGATCGACTGGCGCGCGGGTAGGTCGAGCGCGTTAATCACACCGGCACAGAGCGACAGGGCAAACAGCGCAGTCCATTCGAGCCTTCCTAGCATCAATACGCCCAACATGCTGAGAGCCTGCATGAGGCCTGCAAGCTGAGTGCACATTAGGACCTGACGGCGATCATAGCGATCGTTAATAGCGCCGGCTAACGGCGCCAAAGCTAATATTGGCAGTTGCGTGCACACCAGCGCGGCGCCGACCGCAAGCGAAGAGCCGGTCACCCGAAAAGCAAGCCAGGCCACGGTGGTTTGTTGAATCCACGTTCCCGTCAGCGACACCCACATACCCACAAGATAGAGACGAAATGTCGGTGACGAAAGCGCCGGAAATCTGCGGAAGGCTAGCCGCACAAGGCGCTATTCCAATGTAGCCAAGCCACCCATGATCATTCTGGAGTTTTCCGGCGAGCGGAACAACAGCGGCTTAAGGGGTGCGCGTTCGCCGGCTTCAATGGCGGCAAGGACGATGCCATGGTCCGGTGATTTATCGCAAACCGGGTCGGTGGCATTGACGTTTCCGGTCAGAAGATAGGCCTGACAGCGACACCCGCCATAGTCGACACCACGCTCGGGGCATTGGCGACAAAGCGCTGGCATCCAAGATTCGCCCCGAAAACGCTTAAACGCCTCCGATTCATACCAGATATCGCGCACGCTCACGGCGCGAACGGATGGAAATGACATGTCCGGCAACATTCGCGCCGCTTGACAGGGAAGAGCCGTGCCCGCCGGATTTACGCAGAGAATGGTGGTCGCCCAACCGTTCATGCAACGCTTGGGGCGACCCTCAAAATAGTCTGGGACTACAAACAATATTTTCAAGCGTGTGCCTAAGGCGGCACGTTTTGCAGCGACCGTAGCTTCGGCACGACGCAACTGGTCGCGGCTCGGGATAAGATGATCGCGATTGCGCAACGCCCAGCCGTAATATTGCGTGTTCGCGAGTTCCAGATATTCGGCACCGATTTCTGCGGCCAGATCGATGATTCGGTCGGCGTGATCGATGTTTAGCCGGTGTATGACGCAGTTCATCACCATTGGGAAGTCGTGACTCTTGATCAATTGCGCCACGCGACGCTTAAGGTCAAAGGTACGGGCGCTGGAGAGAAAATCGTTCATCTCGCGCGTTGAGTCTTGAAAAGATAATTGAATGTGATCAAGGCCAGCGTCTTTTAAGGCGCGAATACGCACCTCGTTTAATCCCGCTCCGGAGGTAATTAAATTGGTGTAGTAACCCAGGCGGTGGCCTTCGGCCACAAGCAATTCTAGATCTTTGCGCATGAGCGGCTCGCCCCCGGAAAAGCCGAGTTGAACGGCGCCGAGCGCGCGCGCCTCTTGCAGCACCCGAATCCATTCAGTCGTCGACAGCTCCGCCTTTTCGCCCGCAAAATCCAGTGGATTGGAGCAGAAGGGACAGTGAAGCGGGCAGGAATAGGTCAATTCTGCCACCAGCCACAAGGGCGGTGTGATGACGTTGATGATTGGTTGCTCTGTATTCAGGGACTGCTCCATTCAACCCAGCCCTTTTCGGTAGCCGCTGTCAAGAATGACTCCACGTCCGCAGTAAGGCCCGTGGTTGCGAAGGTAACCTCCAGCTCGGCGACAATGACTGCCATAGGTCGCTCGCCGTTGCAGCGGCGCAAAATCTCCCCCGCGCTGCCGTTCAATTTGATCATGCCTTCCGGAAACAGCAGCACATGCGCTTGTTGTGCCTCCTCCCATTGCAGCCTATAAAGGCGCGCGATGCGCGGCCGTGAGCCCGCGTTGTCGGGCTGCTCGATCATTCGATCGTCCCGTAGTGTAACTGAATGGCATCAAGCATCGACCAGAGTATATCGAGCTTGAATTGCAAGATCTCGAGTGCTCGATCTTGGGCTGCGCGCGAAGTGAAATAACCCAACGTCACCTTGAGTCCGTGGTCCACGTCGCGCTTAGCCAGTGGAATCCGCGAGCGAAAATAGTCGAGTCCGGAACTTTCGATCCAGGGATAGTGGATCGGCCAACTTGCCAGTCTATCCTTGTGAATTTGTGGAGCAAATAATTCGGTCAGCGAGGCGCATACTGATTCCTGCCAGGGTTGTTGCCGAGCGAAATTGACGTAGGCGTCCACTGCGAAACGGACACCCGGGACCACTTCATCCATGGACCATAATTGGTCACGCGACATACCGACTGCTTCGCCTAATTTGACCCAAGCCTCGATGCCACCCGCCTCGCCTTCGTGGCCGTCATGATCCAAGATTCGTTGCACCCATTGGCGGCGAGTATCGCGATCTGGGCAGTTGGCAAGCACGGCCGCGTCTTTGCGTGGGATATTAACTTGATAATAAAAACGATTGGCAACCCAACCGCGCACTTGGGCGGGACTCGCGCCACCCTCGTTCAAACGGCGATTGAACGGGTGATGTATGTGATAGGACTGACCCTTGGCCCTCAGCGCCCGCTCAAAGGTTTGTGTGTCCCAACCTGTAGTCGGCACCGGCGCCGTCATAACTGAATTTCCATGCCGTCGAGTGCGACCTCGACGCCTGCTGCGTCAAGCGTAGCGCGTTCGCTACTATCGTCGTTGAGGATGGGGTTAGTGTTGTTAATGTGGATCAGGATGCGGCGCGTATCCGCTGACAAATCTTCTAAGACTGCGAGCATTCCGCCAACCCCGCTTTGTGGCAAGTGCCCGAGTTCGGAAGCACGCTTGGAAGAAACTCCTGCCTCGATCATTTCATCTTCACTCCAAAACGTACCGTCCACCAAGACACATTGACTCTCCTGCATCAGGCCGCGAATGCCCGGCGTCACTGCGGCAAGACCTGGCGCATAAAACGCTTGGCGGCCTGTGCGCATGTCGCGAAATGTCACGGCGACATTGTCTCCCTGTCGTGGAGCATTGCGATAGCGAGAATAGGGTCCGGGCTTACCGTTCACTGGTATAACCTTCACTTCGATGTTCGCAAGGCTTGGAATTTGCAGTGTTACGTCAAGTGCAAGCGGGTGCCACTGGATACCGCAATAATGCTCTAGCACCGATAGTATGGGCAAACCGGAGGTAAGGTCTTCGTGGACGGGCAACGTCGTCCAAACGTCTAGCGGAGTCGAGTTTTCGCGCAGCAGCAATAGACCGATGCTGTGGTCGATCTGGCCGTCGACAAGGAGCACCGCCGCGATCGGAGTATGACGAGCGCCGACACGCGGCTGCAGAATGGAATTGGCGCTTATTTGCCGATGTAAGTCAGGAGACGCGTTGCATATCAACCACCGCTCCCCATCGCTCGAAATTGCAATGGACGATTGGGTTCGAGGGCTTGCTTTGATTGCGCCCGTACGAACGCCACGGCAGTTTCGACAATTGCAATTCCACTGCGGAAAGCCACCGCCGGCCGCTGACCCGAGGACTCGTATAAGCACAAACTAGATTGTCGCAGACCAGGCCGGAGTCAACCCGAAGGATCTAGCTTCGATAGCGGCGGCGCTCAAGAATTTTGAACGCCGCCTCGATACTTCAACGAACCGAAACGTAGGAATTGATTTCCATTCCCAATCGTAGTTCGACTGCCGTTGGTTTTTCCCATTTCATGCTGTATTTCCTCTTGACGCTCTGTTGCAAGAACTAGTATCGCTCGGGACAATCCGGAAGGCAACGGCTAGGCGGCAACCCGCGCACCCCCAATTATTTGACATATTCAACAAACTGGGGGACCTGCCCTTGCTTGCGAAAACATGGCAGGCACTACCCGGTGGGCGTACTTATTAAGCTGCCTGCTAACTCAGCAAACTTGCGTGATTTCACAGTTTTAAACTTTAACCCTAGCAACTACGCCCCGGTGGATGGCAAGCTATCTGTTAAATAGCAGGGGGAAATAAAATGGTATCAATTGAACAACGCATTCATCCACGCTATCCGCTAGTTCGTCCTCCTGAAGGCGAGTTTCAGTTACTAACCCCAACCGCCCGATATGTCATCAAAGTCATCAACAATATTTCAAGCTTTGGTATTCGAATTTATGTCGATGCGCTATTAGCTGACCGACTTAAAGTTGCGGTCGAGTTTACCGGGCCACAAATTAAATTGGCGGTAAACGGTACCGTGGCATGGTGTGCCGCCCGAGAAGAAAACCAAAAGACTGACGGCTCGGGGCGGTTTCTGGCTGGCATTCACTTATTTAGTCCAATGCTCCTGACCGCATTGTCAGGAGCATACCAATCAGATCAAACTTTATCGTAGGCTAGATCGAAATCCTTGGTTAAAATTTTAAAGTCATTCCCGCCGTCAGTGTGGTTGAATAAAATTCGCGCTGGATGACGCGATTTTCGCCTTCGCCCTCGGTAAATTTCAGCGGAGTATTGGTGAGATTTTTGACGTTGAAATAGACCGCCAACATATCCGACACGTGATATTGACTTCCGAAGTCCAGTGAAATGCGGTCCTGGGTCCAAATTTCTGCCGCAGCGTTTGAATTCACGCCGAAAATATTGCGGCTGGTATAGTAGGCGCCGAGCGATAAATTTAATCCTGAGCGATCGTACAACAGCTCAAAATTTGCAGTATTGCGCGAAGTTGAGGGCAACACGGAATTTCGCGTCATGCCAGTCGTTAGCCCATTTGCGTCCGGAATGGGTAGCTTATATAACGATGTAGCCCAGGTCCAATTGGCAGAAACGCCGAGCCCCGCAAGTGCTCCCGGCCATTGTTTGAAGTGCTGTGAATAATTAAGCTCGGTGCCAAAGACGTGAGACTTTGGCGCATTCGAGTAACTAAAAATATCGACGATGCCAAGATTGCCACCCGATTTCTGAGGGCCACCCACTACTTGCTGGGCGTTGGTCACAATATAGTCATGAATGTCTTTGTAAAAGAAACCAACCGAGGCAATACCGGCGTCTGGTAAATACTGCTCAATGGCTACATCCAGACCTGTCGAACGAGTAGGCTTTAAGCCGGGGTTGCCGGTGATTATATTGCCTGCAGAATCTACAGTAGTCGCTGCCGTCACCTGCTGAAAACCCGGTCTAGCAATGGTGGACGAAATCGCCGCACGAGCAATTAGATCAGGGCTGAATTCGTAACGAGCTTGAATAGTCGGAAAGTAGTTTGTGTAGTTGTTGTCTTGGGAGACAGGGCAAACATGAGTTGCCGGAATTGCGGGGGTAGGCGGAGTAGTGGTGTTGTCGGCCGGAACTGCGGCTGCCAAAATAGGACAGTTGGCGCTCGCAAGGCTGTTTGATATGTCGGATTTGAAGCCTGCGTAAGTGGCTTTGGTCTTTTCAACACGGACACCGGCAACAATGCCCAAAGCGCCCCAGCCAAATTGATACTGGCCGTAGGCCGCATACACATTCTCTTTGTCGTGCACCGATGCGAGCTGATTGGCGACTGCGTTGCCGTTTGTTATTGAAAAGGGGTCGGTTGCGATGGCACCCGCAGCGAGATCCGCTGCATAGATGGCGCGAATCGCTGCAGGGTCTACATTAGGGCCGTTCAAGTAGTGACCTTGGTAGAAGCGAACATTATTGCCAATAATGAGCGAACTTAAGGATTGCCCTAAAGCCGATCCGTCCCCATAAGTAGTTTGATCGCCTGTTTTGTCACGAATTCGGGCATTCAAGCCGAACTTGAGTTCCTCGTTGGAGCGATCCGTGTAGTGAGTCGGAATTTTTAGATTGGCACCGACACCCAATTCGTGATCATTGGAATGCTGCGTAGAATTACCGATGCCGGTGAGCACATAGCCCGCAGGGTCGCTTGGATTGATGGCAACGGTACCATTGCTGGTGCTACCAGGTTGTGTTTTGAATAGCGGCCAGTTTGGGTTGGTGGTGTTGTCATAAGAGGCGTTGGCGACTGCTGGATTCTTGAAAGTCGAGTTGTAGTCGAAGGGCTTGTTGTAAGTGCCCTTGGTATAGCCCACGTGGTAATCCACAGTATTGCCACTAATGATGTTTTTCCCGCCTATCTCAAATACCTTGGAATCGAGAAACTCTTTTTCATCCCGCAAGGATTTGGCGAATTTTACGGTATCGAGGAATCCATTGGGATTGGTAGGATCCACAATCGATGGACCGATAAAATTCCAAACCAATCGATTGCGAATGACCGTCTCAGAATAACCGGCGTCGTAGGCTCTGATGAAATATTGATTAGACTCATCAGGGGCATATCCAAGATCGATACCGTACCCATGACGCTCGCGGTGATATCGATAATAACGTTGCTCAAATCCGGCGAATGCTTTGTCCGGAATCCCACTTGCCTGACCGTCAACAAAACCCGCCTCGGCGTCATCAATGCCCCGCCGATCAGTATAGGTTGAGGCAATCACTAGTACGCTGAAAGGGTTATAACCGCCTTGTCCACCAAAACGCGTTCCCGCAGTTCCCGCAAGATCGGTAATCCAAGTGTGACGCTGCAGTTCTTGCCCTGTTCCGATTTTTAGGTCCGCAAAGGGCCGTCCATCAGCCGGCGCGGTCTTAGGAGTGATGTCGATGGTGCCACCGATGGCTTCCGCGTCTTGTTCCGGTAAATTACTCTTGGTGACGGTGATAGCACCTACAAAGCCTGAAGGAATGGAGTCAAATGCAACCGCCCGGCCCGCCCCGGATGGGGAACTATTGTTGGTCGGAGGTAGGCGCAGCCCTCCAAATGTCGTGCTGTTTAAGTCGGCATCAAGGCCGCGAATGTTGATATAGCGGCCTTCCCCAGTGTCGGTTTCGAGGGATATTCCGGGAATGCGTCGCACGGCTTCACCGGTGTTGACGTCGGGCAATCGCAACATTTCATCCACGGTCATTAGGTTTACGAGGTTAGCGGCGGCCCTTTGGGCGGCGCGTGCAGCCTCTACAGTGGTTCGTTGGGCCAGGATTACAATTTCGTCAAGAGCGTCTGCGCCAGACCGTCCCTCTACGGCTGAGGCACGTGACGTACACAATCCTATTGTGCAAGTGATTATCACGACTTTAAAGGTACAAGAATTTATCAAATACATAACTATCAATGCTCCGAGTTTTTAAGTGCCGCAGGTGCGCGATGCAACGCTGGACGTAAATTTTTTACTTATTCTTGCGATTGCAAAGTGCCAAGCTTTGTAGAGTGCCTGGAGAAGGTTGCGGTTTTGTTACGAAGAGCCGTTTAGGTCAGCGCGGCGGTACCGTCCTGGTAAGCTGATGTCGAAAAAACAACTCATGCTTCACTCGCACAGGAATTTTGCGGCCATGCCATCGATTCAGTCCTCTGACAGCACTTCCAATGACAGCACTACCAATCACAACCCACTTTCGATCGGCACAGGCCTCGCCTCTCTAGGTATTGTCTTTGGTGATTTAGGCACCAGCCCGCTTTACACCCTACAAACCATAGCGAATGCCAATGGCGGTCATTTCACGAATGCCAGTGCCTTAGGCGTGATGTCGTTGATTTTTTGGTCGCTGATGGTGACAATTTCCATTAAATATTGCGGTTTTGTTTTGCGCGCCGATAATAAAGGTGAGGGGGGTATTTTGGCGTTAATGGCTTTGGTGGGCGCCGGTACCTTTAGGAGCGGATTGAAGCTGCTCACGGTCATGGGATTGTTAGGCGCGGCGCTTCTTTATGGGGATGGTGTTATAACTCCCGCTATCTCGGTGTTGAGTGCGTTAGAAGGCGTCAACGTCGTTACGACGTTTCTAAAGCCTTTTGTTATGCCAGCGGCGGTCATTATTTTAGTGGCGCTATTCGCAGCACAGCGCTTCGGCACGGAAAAAATTGGGCGGGCTTTCGGACCGGTGATGCTGTTGTGGTTTGCAGTGATTGCGGTGCTTGGCGGTATAGCGGTCGCGCGTCACCCGGGGGTGTTGGTTGCGATTAATCCTTGGTACGCCCTAGATTATATCGCTCACGCGGGCTCGAGGGGGCTACTCATATTGGGTGGCGTATTTCTATGTGTTACGGGTGGGGAAGCTCTATATGCGGATATGGGGCATTTTGGTAAAGCGCCAATACGTTGGTCATGGTACGGATTGGTGCTGCCCTCGCTGTTGCTGAGCTACGCGGGCCAAACCGCCTATATAATGGATAAGGGAAATATCACCGGCAATCCGTTTTTTCAGATTGCCCCCTCATGGACCATATACCCCCTGGTCCTGCTTGCCACCCTCGCTACCGTAATCGCGAGCCAGGCGATTATTACCGGATCTTTCTCAATGACGCGTCAAGCTATGCAACTAGGCTGGTTACCGGGGCTTGCGATTCGGCAAACCTCTGACAAAGTGTATGGCCAGATCTACGTGCCCGTGGTCAACTGGTTGATGATGGTGGCAACGGTCGGCACGACGGTTGGCTTTGGAAGCTCGGATCGACTGGCGGGAGCTTACGGTACAGCGGTTGCGACCACGATGCTGTTGACTACGGGCTTGTTGTTCCAGGTCATGCGTCAAGTGTGGAGTTGGCCTGCAATTTTGGCCTTTGGTGTGGGGGGCTTGTTCTTGATTGTTGATGGGGTGTTCTTTTCGGCCAATGTGATAAAAATTGCGGATGGTGGATGGCTGCCTTTAAGTTTCGCGGGGTTGCTGTTTTTGATTATGCTTACCTGGCGAACGGGGGTAGATGCCATTCGTGCGTCAATACAACAAGCCGCTGAACCCGTCGATCGTTTTTTAAGCGATCTTGCCAAGGGCGTCATTCCACGTGTTGATGGTACTACCGTGTTTTTAACTCGCAGTACTCAAAAAGTTTCACGACTTATTATGGATCATGCGCATTTCGTGGGCGTGCTACCTAGAAATTCTATTGCGCTGAGCATTGAGTTTACCAATACCCCGCGAATTTACGGGCCGGCCTGTCACTTAGTGGAAAAGGTAGGCGAGGGTCTTTGGCATGTCATTGCTCGTTTCGGGTTTATGGAAATCCCAGACTTGCGAGCGGCGCTACGCAGTGCTGATGGTTTTGATGCTAACATTGATTTTGATCAAGCTATGTTTGTAGGTACTCGCGACTTGGTAGTACGCAAGCCCTCAGGCTCCATCTTCAGTCGCTGGCAGTTAGAGTTATTTTCGTTCCTGTATCGGAACTCTGCAAAAGTGGTCGATCGATTTGATTTACCGCCCCATAATGTGGTGGAAATTGCGCGACTGATTGAGATTTAGTAGAGATAATTAGTGACCGAAAAAATATACGACGCCATTATCGTCGGGTCAGGCGCGGGCGGGGCTGCGGCGGCTTATGTGTTGGCTAATGCAGGATTATGCATAGCGCTGATCGAAAAGGGCCCTGCATTGCCGCGTGACTCGAGTACGCTTGATGCCTCGCAAATCGCAACTCCGGGCCGGTTTAAGAGTGATGAGGTTTGGCAGCAGTCAAACGGTAGACGGTTTTGTCCACAAGAGTACTTTAACCTGGGTGGTAAGACTAAGTGGTACGGAGCAGCGATGTTGCGTAACCGGCCCCATGAATTCGATGCGGACCCGACGCATCAGTGTCTTGCGTGGCCTATTGGATATGATGATTTAGAGCCTTATTACGCACAAGCTGAAGGTTTGTTAGGTGTGCGTCAGTTCAAAATTGAACCGGATTTGCAATTGATTATAGGGAGATTGGCCAAAAGGTCGCCGACTTGGCGCCACGAACCCTTGGGCTTAAGTCTCAGCGCAGACATTCAAAAGCATTGGATCGAGGCGCGACATTTTGACGGCTTCGCATCTCCTACTGACCTTAAGAAAGATGCGCAGACGGTGTTTCTTAGTCTCATTCAGGGCCGGCCCAATGTTGATTTAATGAGTAATTTGAGTGTGACCGAATTACTCTCGCAACTCGACGCAACCCAAATTAGCGGTGTGCGTATGTCGAATGGAATGACCATCCGCGGGCGTACGGTGTTGCTCGCTGCTGGCGCATTGCATTCGCCGCGATTGTTGCAACGCTATATTGACAAGCATGGCCTCGCCGAGCGATTACCGTGTTATGCCAATGTAGGTGCCAATCTTAAGATGCATGTATCCACCGTGATGGTGGGTGTTTCGCCGTCTGTTAAGACTGACTTGTTGCGCAAAACTACTTTATTTCTTGAAGCTTCTCTGCCGCACAGCAGCGTGCAACCCTTAGGGTTTGATGGCGAAAATATTCTTGGCTTGGTTTCTAAGTTTGTGCCGCACACGATTGCGCGTCGGATGAGTGAACGTGCCTATGCGTTTTTACTGCAAACTGAAGATGGATCACATCGTGACAATCGAGTTAAAGACGGTTCCGGTGCTACTCAAAATTTAAATTTGCTAGACTATTTAGCTTCACGCACACCGGCTGCAATTGCGGAGCACCGGCACTTAGTTCGATATTTTCGAAGTGCGCTCCTACGCGCAGGCATGTTGGGGTATTCCAGACGGGTCGGCGTCACTCATACAGCGAACGCCAGCGGCACATTGATCACGGGCAAAGATCCTTCCCACTCTGTGGTGGATTCTATGGGCCAAGTGCATGGCCTGAAATCGCTATACGTCGTGGACGGCAGCGTTCTGCCACGCCTAAGCCGCGTGGGCCCCGCATTAACTATTTATGCCTGGGCCCTGCGTGTTGCAGAAATTCTGGCGACACGACTTAAATAACTTACTTCAATAGATCGGCTGGAACGTTGCCGCCATTTGCCGCTAATTGTTGTAGCACCGTTTGATGTAACCACATATTCATTTGCGCTGAATCGCCCATTTTTGTCGCGGGGCAACCCAATTCAGTAGCCAAGCCTTTACGGGCGTTAAGACTACTGTCGAGATCTAGTAGTTTTAGCAGGTCTACAATGGAGACCTTCCAATTCAGTTTCTCAGGGTTCGCGGCCGCGCGGCTGTCGAGTTGGGCGACCACATCTACCGCTGTAATAGCGGTCGGTGTCGGCGGTGTTGCAGTTTGCACGGATGCGGCAGAAGCGGGTGCGGCAGAAGTGGGTGCGGCAGAAGTGGGCGCAGCAGCGGCGGGGACAGCGGCTGATGAAGCGGCGTGTCCGAATCCGAGTTTGCCAAGAATCGTACTAAACATTCCCATGAGAGTCCTTTGATCTTAGATTTGATTAAAAAGTTATTATATACATTTAGTGGGTCGCCATGGCTTTAATCAGGCGATAGGTAAATTCAATACTCTCGTCGAAAGCTTGCACCCCCACTCGCTCATCGCGACCATGGGCGCGGTTTTCATCGGCATCCATCCACAAGCCACTCACATCGTAACTCGGAATACCCGCATTGCGCGTTTGTCGGTCATCGCTAAAACCGGTGGCCATAGAAGGCACAACTGGAACGTTGGGCCACATTGAATGAGCCACAGTTGCAATCTTCGACATAATCGCCGGTGTCAATGCGGACTCCGGGCTCACGACTGGGGTTGAATCCATGGTAACGCTAATTTTTGGATCATTAACCTCATTGACCAGCATAGACTCTACGTGCGCTGCGGTGTCTCCTGGCATCATGCGGCACTGCATGGTCGCTTTAGCACGTTGAGGGAGTGCATTTTCAGCGTGGCCGCCGGTTATCAAAGTCGCAACACAAGTGGTATGCAGTAGCGCGTTATAAAAGACGTTTTGGCTGAGCCGCGTCGCAGCGGCGAGATCCGGTGTTGTCGTAGCGACGGCTCTGAGATCCGAACTTGACGGTCCAGTTGATAGCTCTGCCTGCTGTTTGAAGTAGCTACGTGTCGTCGGCGTAAGCATCACTGGAAATCGATAAGCCTCGATCCTGCTTAAGGCCGCAGCTAAGCGATAAATTGCGTTTTCGGGTCCCGGTAGTGATCCGTGACCGCCGGGACTCGTGGTCTCGAGAGTATAAGTAACATACGTTTTTTCACTTGTACCAATCTCAAATAGCACGGGTAGACCATTCTTAAGTTGCCCGCCGCCTCCATCCAAATTAATCGCCATTTCGGCATCGATGAGTTGTCGTTGTTCTTTTAGGAGAAAAGCCGGTCCATTGGCGTCGCCGCCGGCTTCCTCATCGGCTGTAAGCGCAACAATCAACTCTCTATCAGGTACAAATCGTTCACGCTTTAAGCGAATGAGCGATTCCACCAGCGCGGCATCGCCATTTTTCATGTCGATAGTACCCCGACCGTAAAACCAACCGTCCTTTTGAGTGAGTCGGAAGGGATCGAACGACCAGTCGTTGGAAGCCGCCGCAACTACATCGAGATGCCCGAGAAACAGCAGGGGTTTTGCTAGCCCTTTGCCGTGATAATGCACCACGAGATTGCCCTTGGTGGGGTGATCGGGTGGGTATAACAAAATGACATCAGCGGGGAGAAACCCCGCTTTTAGTAACCAGCTCTGAATAGCTAGGGCAGCGTCGGTAGAGCCGTGATCGTGGGTGGTGTTGATCTCCACCAGACTCTTGAATATGTCTCGCGCCAATTCTTGATCCGCAGCCGGGGGTAGCCGTGAGGTGGCCTGTGTGGCCTGTGTGGCCAGTGGTGCGCTAGCGGTTACGCAAGCGACAATCATTAATAATCGTTGTAGCCGTGATCGCATCATATTGGGTCGCCTTAAATTATTTTCTTCAACTGTAGCGCGTCGATTTCAATTGCGGATAAACCTAATTCCTGGGCGAGTACCTCTTGGGTATGCGCTCCCAAGGTGGGAGGAGATCGACGATAGGTTACCGGAGTGGCTGATAAACGCAGGGGATTGGCAATCAGCGGCACGGTGCCGTTAGTCGGATGTGGCATTTCAAATTGCATACCGCGGGCACGCACCTGGGGGTCAGCGAAAACGGCGTCAATCGCATTGATGGGTCCTGAGGGCACTCCCGCTTGCTCTAAGATCGCGACCCAGTCTTGGGTGGTGCGGCTCACCGTGATGCCAGAAAGCCGATCAATCAATGTGTCCCGATTTCTCACTCGCTGCGCGTTGCTGGAAAATCGAGGATCCAGCGCAAGATCCTGTTGATTAACAGCGGCACACAGTTTGGCAAATTGCAGGTCATTACCGACTGCGATGACGATATACCCATTGCTAGTGGGAAAATCCTGGTAGGGCACGATATTGGGATGGGCGTTTCCCATGCGCTGCGGCGATTGGCCGCTCACTAAATAATTCATCGCTTGATTTGACAGACAGGCGACTTGGGTATCGAGCAATGAGATATCGATGTACTGTCCCTCGCCGGTCCTATCGCGATAGTTAAGCGCCGCGAGGATCCCAACGGTGGCATACAGTCCCGTTAATATATCCGTGACAGCGACGCCCGCCTTCTGGGGTCCCGCCCCGGGTTCGCCGGTTTTTGCACCGGTTATACTCATCAGACCACCCATCGCCTGGATCAAGAAATCGTAACCGGGTCTTGCGGCGTACGGACCCGTTTGTCCAAAGCCAGTGATAGAGCAATAGATTAATTTTGGATTGAGTGCTTTGAGTGCCGCGTAGTCGAGTCCGAAACTTGCGAGGCTGCCTACTTTGAAATTCTCTAAAACGACGTCGACCTTGGTGGCCAGTGTTCGGATTAGAGCTTGCCCTTCCGAAGTCGTGAGATCGATGGTCACCGATCGCTTGTTACGGTTAGCACATAGAAAATATGCCGCGTCGGTGGTTGCCTGACCCGATTGAGTGCTTTTTAAGAAAGGAGGTCCGAATGCGCGCGTGTCATCTCCTAATCCAGGACGCTCTATTTTGATCACATCCGCACCGAGGTCTGCTAATAACTGGGAAGCCCAGGGACCCGCCAGAATTCGAGATAGGTCCAATACCTTGATATGTGAGAGTGCGTCGTTCATTGCATGGATTCTAACTGGTATGTGGATCGATTCGTGGGGGCCGTGGGATGTTAATATTAGATATCTTTAAAAAAGGTCTATTTATGGCGCGAGCAAATTTCCATTGGGACGATCCGTTATTGTTGGAAAGTCAATTGACGGAAGAAGAAAAAATGCTACGAGATGCGGCTCGTGACTACTCCCAGGGACAACTGGCGCCTCGTGTGGTTGAAGCGTTTCGGAATGAGCACACGGATCCAGCCATTTTTCGTGAGATGGGTGCTCTCGGGCTGTTGGGTGCGACGATCCCGGAGAATTACGGGGGCGGTGGGTTGAGTTATGTCAGTTATGGCCTCATCGCGCGTGAAGTTGAGCGGGTGGATTCTGGATATCGCTCGATGATGAGCGTGCAGTCTTCTTTGGTCATGTTGCCGATTTACGAGTTCGGCACCGAAGGGCAAAGGATGCAGTATCTGCCGGCTTTAGCTCGCGGCGAACTTATAGGTTGTTTTGGTTTGACGGAACCAAATCACGGTTCGGACCCTGGCAGTATGGTCACTCGCGCTCGCGCGGTGGCGGGCGGCTATCGTATGTCGGGTTCCAAGACCTGGATATCCAATAGTCCGATTGCCGATGTATTTGTAGTTTGGGGTAAAACTGACGACGGGCTGATTCGGGGATTTATTCTTGAAAAAGGTTGGAAGGGATTATCGGCGCCGGTATTACACGGTAAAGTGGGTCTGCGCGCCTCAGTCACGGGACAGATTGTCATGGATGAGGTATTTGTGCCTGAGGCGAACTTGCTTCCCGGTGTTAGCGGTTTAAGGGGGCCATTCACTTGTTTAGATTCGGCGCGTTATGGTATTTCATGGGGTACGTTAGGCGCCGCGGAGCATTGCTGGCATATTGCAAGGCAGTATGTGCTGGATCGCAAACAATTCGGTAGACCGCTTGCTGCCAACCAGTTGATTCAGAAAAAGCTCGTCGATATGCAAACGGAGATTACATTAGCTCTACAGGCATGCTTGCGTCTCGGCAGAATGAAAGATGAAGGATCTGCGGCTGTTGAAATTACTTCGATGTTGAAACGCAACTCTTGCGGTAAATCACTCGATGTCGCACGCGCGGCGCGGGATATGTTAGGGGGTAACGGTATTTCCGACGAATATGCGGTGGCACGTCATCTCGTGAATTTGGAAGTTGTAAATACATACGAAGGTACGCATGATATTCACGCTCTTATCTTGGGAAGAGCCCAAACGGGAATCGCAGCATTTTGCTAGGTACCTTAACTATACTGCGGCGCTAGTTTGATGGTCTGATGAAACAACTCGCACCATTCGGTTTTTTGCGTGATTTGGCATCGGGTTGGGACGTCGCAGCGTTCGTGTTGGTGATCGGATTGATCGCCTTTCTGGGTGGGGCCGCTCATGGCGTATTAGCGCCGCTTTCTCAGCTCAGCGTGCACCCGTTATCGTTGGATCCGGCGTATCTGCCGCAGTATGCCGCTCGCACTACGTTTCGCATGCTCGCTGCTTTATTGTTATCCCTGGTATTTACGCTGACTTATGCGACGTGGGCTGCAAAAAGTGAGCGTGCCGGTAAATTGCTCGTGCCGATTCTTGATGTTTTGCAGTCGGTGCCAATACTGGGTTTTATCTCGATTACTAGTGTATTTTTTCTATCACTTGCTCCGGGACGCGTTCTTGGAGCTGAGTTTGTGGCGATTTTTGCCATCTTCACCAGTCAAGCGTGGAATATGGCGTTTAGTTTCTATCAATCGCTTCGCACCGTTCCGGTTGAGTTATCCGAGGCGGCCGCATCATTTAGACTCTCTGCATGGATGCGGTTTTGGCGCCTCGAAGTTCCTTTCGGCATGCCGGCGTTAGTGTGGAATATGATGCTGTCGATGTCGGGCGGTTGGTTCTTTGTGGTGGCCTCGGAGTCCATTAGCGTGGGCCATTCGGCCGTCGCGCTCCCCGGGATCGGCTCCTATATCGCGCTCGCAATTGCACAGCGTGACCTTCGCGCAATCGGCTGGGCCATTCTGACAATGTTGGTGGTCATTTTAATTTACGACCAGCTACTATTTCGTCCGTTAGTCGCTTGGGCTGATCGCTTCAAGATTGGCCAGGAGCCTGGGATTCGAGCGCCTGAATCTTGGGCTTTGACCATGATGCGTCGGTCTCGACTGATACAGGCGGGGAAATTCGCGTTCCATGCGGCCGTAGTTCGGACCAGCCGTGTGAGCCGCAATAGACCGAAAATATCTTTGAGTGTTGGAACACACAGACAAGATTTATTTTGGGTATTGCTGGTCGCGGTGGGGGTGGTTTTGGGTTTATGGCATTTGTTGCTGGGATTATTTAGCACCACGCCGTTACACGAGTTTTTGCAGGTATGCGCACTGGCGTTGCTGACCATGTTGCGTGTGTTTCTGTTAATTGCTCTGGCTAGCGTGGTGTGGGTTCCCATTGGAGTTTGGGTGGGTATGCGGCCACGAGCGGCTCAATATGTGCAGCCCGTGGCTCAATTCATGGCGGCATTTCCGGCCAATTTACTGTTTCCCATTGCGGTTTACGGCATTGTGAAATGGAGCCTCAATCCCGATATTTACTTGAGTCCGCTGATGATATTGGGGACGCAGTGGTATATTTTATTTAATGTGATCGCGGGCGCGGCGGCTATTCCCGAGGAAATGCGTTCTGTGGCGGCGAATTTTGGCGTTAGGGGCTGGCTATGGTGGCGAAAAATAGCGCTGCCGGCAGTATTGCCGTTCTATGTGACGGGGGCAATCACGGCTTCCGGTGGGTCGTGGAATGCGGCGCAAGTGGCGGAGCTTGCGACCTGGGGCAATACTGAGGTGCGCGCGCGTGGATTGGGTTCTTATATTGCGGACGCCGCTGCCGCGAGCAACTTTCATCGCATAGTGCTTGGAGTCGGAGTCATGAGTTTATTTGTGGTGATTATCAATAGGATTTTCTGGCGTCCACTGTACTACTACGCTGAGCGTAAATATCGACTTACCTGACTGAGCTTAAATGAATAACTCTCCGCTAATGCAGTGTAGTGATGTCGGTAAGTCGTTTCCAAAACCGGATGGCACCGAGCTATTAGTATTGCAGGGAATGAATCTGGAACTGTTTGAGGGCCAGATCATTGGGCTATTAGGTCGATCGGGTTCTGGAAAGTCTACGTTGCTGCGTTTGATCGCTGGTTTGTCGGAGCCCTCTGCTGGAAATCTTAAGTTTTTAGGCAAACCGATCGCGGGTCCAGCGTCGGGTATTTCCATGGTTTTTCAGAGCTTTGCTTTGTTTCCCTGGCTGACCGTTTTCGAGAATGTGGCCCTCGGTCTAGAAGCCCAACGGCTGCCCAGTGTGGAAATTCGCAAGCGATCCCTTGCCGCGATTGATCTAATCGGCCTTGATGGGTTCGAGTCGGCCTATCCGCGGGAGTTGTCGGGGGGCATGCGGCAACGGGTGGGCTTTGCGCGCGCACTGGTCGTGCATCCCAATATCTTGTTGATGGATGAACCGTTCTCAGCCCTTGATGTTTTGACCGCCGAGACTTTGCGTACGGATTTCCTTGATCTTTGGTCCGAAGGCCGGATGCCGATTAAGGGCGTAATACTAGTGACTCATAATATTGAAGAAGCGGTTTTGATGTGCGACCGCGTACTAGTGTTTGGCAGTAACCCCGGCAGGATTTTAAGCGAGATCAAAGTAACCTTGCCGCAGCCCCGCAATCGCTTAGATCCTAGTTTTCGGGATCTTGTGGAGCGTATTTATGTGGAGATGACTGCAAAGCCTGCGGTTGTTGCGGGCGCCGGTCGCCACGAGCGCTTTCCGGGATTAGGAATTGGCAGTGTTTTGCCCCAGGTCTCGTCAAACTTACTCGCGGGATTAATGGAAGCAGTGGCTGCCGCGCCTTTTAATGGTAATGCGGATCTGCCAAAAATCGCGTCCGATTTGCAAATGGAGATAGACGACCTTTTCCCCGTAGCCGAGACTTTGCAAATGTTGCGATTTGCAGAGGTGGAGGGCGGTGATATTAAATTGAGTGAGGAGGGCGTGGCTTTTGCGCAAGCCGTGGTGGATGATCGCAAACGCATTTTTGCAAGGCATCTTTTAACTTATGTTCCGCTTGCAGCGCACGTGCGTCGGGTATTGGACGAGCGTGCGTCGCATTTAGCGCGTAAGAGCCGTTTTATCGATGAACTCGAAGATTTTATGAGCGAAGAGGACGCCGAACAGACCTTACGAGCTGTGATTCGGTGGGGCAGATATGCCGAAGCCTATGCTTACGATGATGCGAATGCCATGTTCAGCCTCGAAAATCCGACGTAGACTGTGAAACTTATGAATGAATCAGGTACGCCCGAGTTGGCCTTGCATGTGCCCCCAGATGAGATGGTTAAATATATTCAGGATTTGATGCGTTTACCGCATGATGAAATCGCCGCGGCGACCGCCTGGTCTCTCGCGCACCGTCAGTGGGGCGGTGACACGCCTCTCGCGCGCGCAGCGTTACTCCGCTGGGGTGCGCTTAACCTCGCTTTTCAGGATAAACGGTTGGAGACATGGACGGTTACTCGTGAGCGCGACAAGATTCAGGTCCCGGCGGCATTGGTTGCTGCGGCGGGAGTCGCGCCTTTAATCATCACAGGTGAACGTGCGGTTTTCGATATTCCGGCATTGCTTGACGCAACCTTAGAGTTTCAACCGGCCGCCGGCCAGGCTTGAATGGTGGAAGATCCTTCCTTGCAAGAGCCACAGCGCTTTGGCGCGCTGCGTACCATCGCGGTTTTCAAGCTCGCCAAGGTCGTCATGATGTTGGCCGCAACCTACGGAGCGCTACGCTTACGGGATGAATTCTTTGTCGCCAAAATTTACTCTTGGGCCACGACATTACCCTCTGGGCTTGAGCACGAATGGGTTATCAAGGGTTTGGTATGGTTTAGCGGTCTCAACCCGTCCAGGATTCATGCCTTAGGTTTCGTGACATTGGCTTATGCTGCCGTTTTCGCGGTCGAGGGCGTTGGCCTTTGGATGCGCCAGCGGTGGGCGGAATGGATGACAACCGTCATTACCGGCTCATTGATACCACTTGAGCTTTGGGAGCTGTTTCACCGGCCGACGCTCGGCAAGGCGAGCTTACTCGTTGTCAACCTTGTCATTGTGGGATATTTGATTTGGCGCATTCGAACCGATCAAAAGCTGCAGCCCGTTAAGAATTGTGAAGAATTGTGAAATGATCTTCATGTCGGCTGAAATAATCAGATCCAGCGTATGCTTTCTATCGCTTTTTAATACACCTGTTGGAGATTTTATGAAGAAGTCCGGTATCCTGATTGTTTCAGCTCTTTTAACTTTTGGCCTCGCCGCTGGCGTAATGGCCGCTGACATGCCTGCCGCCGCTGCGCCTGCCGCTGCCGCTACTGCGCCTGCCGCGTCCATGGATGCACCTAAGGCCAAGCATCACCACAGAAAGCACCATAAGAAGGCTGCGTCTTCTATGGAAGCTGCTCCTGCTGCCAAGTAATTATTGGTGCGATAACGCCCCGGTTGCCTCACGGTGGCCGGGGCGTTTTTTTTAGGGCGTCGGGGAGAGTTGTATGGATTTGATGATTGCGGGTAAGGCGTTGACCATGGGTATTGTCGAGGGCCTTACAGAGTTCCTACCGATCTCTAGCACGGGACACTTGATAGTCGTCGGCAGCTTGTTAGATTGGAATGACGAGAAAGGAAAGTTATTCGAGGTGGTGATTCAGTTCGCAGCCATTCTTGCCGTTTGCTGGGAGTTTCGGCAACGCTTATTGAGGGTCGTCGGTACGCTTACCACCAGTGTTAAATCCCGCCATTTCGCCCTGAATATTATTTTGGCGTTTTTGCCAGCCGCTCTCATTGGGGTGGTGTTCGTGAATACGATCAAACATTATTTGTTTAAACCTATCCCGGTTGCATTGGCATTCATTATTGGTGGGATAATAATTTTATGGATTGAAAGTCGGTCGCGCGTGGTGCGTGCGACTAGCGTCGATGCGGTGCGACCTTCCGACGCCATTTGGGTGGGGTTTGCGCAAGCTTTATCAATGATCCCCGGTACATCCCGTTCAGGTGCCACCATAATGGGAGGGTTATTGCGTGGATTGTCTCGACAAGCGGCCACTGAATTTTCATTTTTTTTGGCTATTCCCACCATATTCGCGGCAACTTTTTTGGAATTATTTAAAGCGCGACATTCCCTAAATTTCGATGATCTGTCAGTCATTGCGGTCGGGTCTTTAGCCTCATTTGTGAGCGCGGCTATCGCAGTCAAGGCTTTGCTACGCTATGTGAGTGGACATAATTTTAAAGTATTTGCTTGGTACCGTATCGCATTCGGTTTTGTGATTTTAGGAACTTGGTATTGGGGAATCGTTAAGTGGGCGGACTAAACGGAGGCCCCGATATTGCCCACCTGATTCAGGTGGCTTTGACCCCGGTGTTCATGATCTCGGCTATTGGCGTAACTCTTAATGTACTGACTAGCCGCCTGGCGCGCATTGTTGACCGGGCGAGAGCGATGGAGGATCAATTGGCCAGATCCGATCCGAATGAGCGCCGCGATCTTCCGGGAATGCTACAGGCATTGTCGCGTCGCTCAGGCTACATCAATACCGCCATTACATTGATTATTATTTCCGCCTTGGCTATCGCGCTGGTCGTAGTGATGCTGTTCGTTGATGCCTTTGTGCGTTGGGAATTGTCAGCTCTTATTGCTATTTTGTTTATTATATCGATGCTTTCATTGGCTGCAGCGCTACTGGCTTTCTTGATAGAAGTTCGTATCGCCACCGCTACCGTACAAATCGGAATATTGGCGGCACAACGTCAAGACCAAGGATCGTGATGAGAAATATTCTTATGGTGTGCGTTACATCGTTGATGTTGGCAACCTTCAGTATTGCGCAAATGCCCGGAGTTGGCGCGGGTGGTGGTGCGCAGAGACCCGGGCGCACTTTAGGCGATCAATCGGGCGAAGATACGCGGGCTACCGTGCATGAAGAAAAACCTGAAATAGCTGCGAAGAAAGCCTACACCGCAGGCGTCAAGTCTATAGATAAGGCTGCAGAGTTTGAAGCGCTTGCGTCGCAAACACCGAACGCCGACAAAAAAGCCCGTGCGCTCGAGAAAGTCGGCGATGCGTATAACCGAGCCTTAGACCAGTTTACCGAGGCGCTTAGAAACAAAGGGGACATGGTTGATGCGTGGAGCCGTGTGGGCTATGTGCATTTACGTCTCGGAGCGTATGCTGAGTCTGTGGACGATTACAATCACGCGTTGGCATTGAAGTCTGATTTGTATGAGGCAATTTTTCATCGCGGAGAGGCAAACTTAGCGATTGATCGGCTCGATGATACCAAGAGTGCGTACCTGGAGCTCGCCAACCATGAGCAGGGACTTGCGGCCAAACTCTTACTCAGCATGCGCAAATGGTTGGCTGATCATAAGAGTGAGGCGCATGGCATGAACTCCGCCGCTATCGACTCGTTCGAACAGTGGTTAAAATCGCGCTAGTGGGGCGAGGAGGTTTTCAGTGCCATGATTTCGGCGCGTAAAGTTGCAACCTCTTGTTCGAGTACGCTTAAACGTTGACCTACGCTGAGATGCGCGATTTCTTCTGATTCAAATTCAGTTTCAGGTGCTGATTCAATTTGACCCGTGAAGAGATGTGCGTAGCGGTATTCGCGCGCTCCGGCGAGTCGCGCCAAGCGCGCAATGAAAGGGCCGTCTTCGCGTGACATCAAATCTTTTAAGGTGGCTTCGACTTGGACTGAGTCGGTAAACTCGCATAGACGATGAGTGCGAGACCGTAATTCGCCCGGTGTTTGGGGACCCCGCAACAGCAATACGCAAATAATGCCGAGCTCTTGTTTGGAAAATTTTAAGGGCCCGAATTCAGTGTTACAGAAGCGGTGTTTGTACTTAGTTACCCGGCCACCGTAACCGGCCGATTTGTCGCTGACCCAGTGTTTTTTCATGAGCGCATCTACCGTCTGTTGTACGGTACTTTCCGTAAGCTCAAGCACGGGGTCGCGGTTAGTCTTCTGATTGCAGGCATTCGTCAAAGCGTTAATCGAAAGCGGGTATTGGTCAGGGGTTGTAACCTCTTTTTCGATAAGACAGCCTATGACTCGGGCTTCAAGCGCTGATAACTCAATATTCATATTCCACTTCCAAGTCTTCTCAGGTTGTTTTAGGGTAACGTACTTAAATTGTACGTGCCCTCAAGGATATGCCTAAATGAAAACGAAAGCTGGTGTTGCGACTGCTGCTGGGAAACCGCTCGAAGTACTGGAGGTTGAATTGGCAGGTCCTAAAGCGGGAGAGGTGCTGATTGAGATCAAAGCCAGCGGAGTTTGTCATACAGATGAGTTTACTCGCTCAGGTGCGGATCCGGAGGGACTATTCCCGGTTATATTAGGCCATGAAGGGGCCGGCATCGTCGTCGATGTAGGTCCTCAAGTGACCTCCGTTTCCAAGGGTGATCATGTAATTCCCCTGTATACCCCAGAGTGTCGTCAATGCAAGTCATGCACGTCGCACAAAACCAATCTTTGCACCGCTATACGTGCAACTCAGGGTAAGGGGTTGATGCCGGATAGCACTAGTCGCTTTTCAATCGGTAAGGATTTGGTACACCATTACATGGGCTGTTCCACTTTCTCTAATTTCACAGTGCTACCCGAAATCGCAGTGGCGAAAATACGCAAGGACGCTCCGTTTGACAAGGTATGTTACATCGGGTGCGGCGTAACCACGGGTATTGGCGCTGTCATAAATACCGCGAAGGTGGAAGCCGGGGCTAACGTGGTGGTATTTGGTTTGGGCGGCATTGGGCTCAATGTTATTCAAGGCGCACGTTTAGTCGGTGCCAATAAGATAATTGGCGTGGATGTAAACCCTGGACGTAAGGCACTAGCCGAGAAATTCGGGCTGACGCATTTCGTGAATCCCAAAGAGGTGGGCGGTGATCTAGTCGCGTATTTAGTGGCGCTCACGGATGGGGGTGCTGACTATAGTTTTGAGTGTGTCGGTAATGTTGACCTTATGCGTCAGGCGCTTGAGTGTTGCCATCGGGGTTGGGGCGTTTCGGTGGTCATAGGAGTTGCCGGCGCGGGTAAGGAAATCAGTACTCGACCCTTTCAATTGGTCACGGGCCGAACCTGGAAAGGCACTGCATTTGGAGGTGCGCGCGGACGTACCGATGTACCGAAAATTGTCGATTGGTATATGGATGGAAAAATAAATATTGATGATTTAATTACGCATAAAATGCCGCTTAAGGATATTAATCGCGCCTTTGACTTGATGCATTCGGGTGAATCGATTCGCAGTGTGGTGATTTACTAATGAGCGCCCCTAGTTTGCTGTCTGAGCACGCCTGTTATGGCGGTTCACAGCGCTTTTATCAGCACGATTCCTTAGAGACGAGTGGCGCCATGAAATTTTCAGTCTTCGTCCCGCCTCAAGCACGAAGTGAAAGGGTGCCCGTGCTTTTTTTCCTCTCGGGACTGACCTGTAGCGAAGAAACTTTTCCGATTAAGAGTCATGCTCAAAAACTAGCGGCGGAGCTGGGTCTCATGCTGGTATCACCTGATACCAGCCCGCGAGAACCACGCATCGCTGGAGATGCTGATACTTGGGATTTTGGATATGGCGCCGGATTCTATGTGGATGCCATTCAAACGCCTTGGGCCAAGCACTACCGGATGTATAGTTACGTGACTCGGGAATTGCCGGCGCTGATTTCGGCTTATTTGCCGATGCGACCAGGGGCTATGGGTATTTTCGGACACTCTATGGGTGGTCATGGCGCTTTAATCTGCGCGTTGCGGAATCCTGGTTTGTATAAATCGGTGTCGGCCTTCGCACCCATTTCGGCGCCTAGTCAGTGTCCGTGGGGTCAAAAAGCTTTTAAGAACTATCTGGGAGGTGACGGGCAACTCTGGCGCGAATATGATGCGACTGAGCTTGTCTCGCGCGGCGCATACCCTGGACCGATCCTAATTGATCAAGGCTCGGCGGATAAGTTTTTAAGCGAGCAATTAATGCCGGAAAAATTTGCGGCGGCAGCGGCCCGGGTTGGACAAAGACTCGAACTAAGATCGCAGCAGGGCTATGATCATGGGTATTATTTCATCCAAACTTTTATGGCTGACCATTTGCGGCACCATGCTGTTCAATTGAAATAGAATCGACTAGCGGCTGAGAATGAGCGGCTCAGAGGTAATGCGGCCGTCAAAATCGGTCCACACGTGTTGAGCGAAATCGTATAGTTTGCAGCGTCTAACAGTGTTCCAATAATAGCGCCAAGTGAATACTTCGGAGTTCAATCGCTCGTCCAATGTTGCAGTCAGGCGGGCTTGCGCTTCCTTAATGCGATACAGCGGTATACCCATGTTGACGTGGTGAGCACCGTGTTCCAGGATGTAATGGATAAGACCATCCAGGGGTTGCATCAATTTCACATGCACCGTGGTGGTGGCATAGCCCGCATTAGCAGTCCATTCGTCACGACGCTCGTACCAGGCTACTCGCGGGTGAGTATGCTGCACATAAATCACAAAACCCATCAAGCAATTCCACAAAAAGAATGGCACTGCGAAGCCAAATATCAGCAGCGATGCGACAGATCGGCCGCTATATAAACCCCAAGCAACGAGTCCACCCACCCACAGCGCGCCAAAGCTTGCGACTAATAGGCTGTCGACCGTGTAGCTGGTGCGACGGGTACTTACATGTTTGCCATTCGGGAAAAATAATTTTTTCCACCACATTTCGACCATGTAGTAAGCCCCTTGACCAACGCCGCTTCGATAAACGCGTTCGAGTTGCCGTCGCAACCATGGTAACTTTGCAAACTCACTGGGTGAATAGGGTGTCCACACATAGTCGCGCCCCTTAAGATTGGTAAAGCCATGGTGCGCGAGATTATGGCCGACCTCCCATAAGCTGAACGGCGTCAATGATGGCAGGAACGCGATTCGGCCGATCCATTTGTTTAAAATCTTATTGCGCGTGTACGACCCGTGACATGCGTCATGGCCAATAACAAATAGGCGAGCGATCCAAATTGCCGCCACCAAGGATGAAAATATTTTTACCCACCACGCATCAACGATGAGCAGACTCGCGATTGAAGCACCTAACACCAACCAATCCAATAAAAACCACATTATCGGCACCGTGATTTCTTTATCCACAGTGAACGGTTGTAGTAATTTTTGATATTTCCAACGGCCCTGCTCGGGTGCCGCCGGGGTGGGAGTCGGCAATTCAGGTTGGGAGGGTGTTTGCATCGGACATAAGTATACGCTTCGGGAAGTCAAAATCTAATGCTTTAGTCACTCTTTAGCTCACCCGGTGGCCAGTGGCAGGGTTAGCGCCTACGCTGTCCCCTGAACGCCTGTTTAGGGTAGCCTAATCGATTAAGCGAATTTAAGTTTAAAGGATAGTGCCTATGAAATTGCGCGGCGACTACACCCAAGCTGGATCCGATTATTGTGTGGATCAGAGCTGGGTTGATTACACGGTTGATCAACACACGCTATGGTCTCGGCTCTTTAGTCGCCAATTGCAACTAGTAAAGACCTTCGGCGCGCCCCAATTCTTAGTCGGGCTGGAATCCTTGGAAATTGCATCAAGTATTCCGCGCTTTGAGGAGACTAACCGAATTCTACAAGGACTAACCGGGTGGAAGGTTATCGGAGTGCCGGGGTTAATCCCTGAACTACAGTTCTTCGCGCATTTGGCAGAGCGACGATTTCCCGTGACGGTTTGGTTGCGTACTCCGGCGGAAATGGATTATTTGGTCGAACCGGATATTTTTCACGATTTTTTCGGCCATGTGCCCTTGCTCTGTGATCCGATATTTGCAGACTTCATGCAGGCCTATGGAGTCGCCGGCCGTAAGGCGCAAGACGCCGGGGGCCTTAAAATGCTAGCTCGCCTGTATTGGTATACGGTTGAGTTTGGACTCATCAGAGCGGGCGACGCGTTACGCGCTTACGGTGCCGGTATTTTATCGTCGGCAGGAGAGACGCGGTATTGCATAGAAAGTCCGCTACCTACTCGAATCAACTTTAACCTTGAGCGCGTTATGTGTACCGATTATTTTATTAATGATTATCAAAAAACGTATTTTGTGATTGATAGTTTTGAGCAGTTATTTCGGGATGCTTATGGCCGCGATTTTACGCCGATATACGCGGCACACCATTGGAAGCCGGGATATGAGCCTGGCGTAACCTTGCCAGGAGATATGCTTTCAACATAAGCAATTTATTTTTCCGCTAGTCTTGGATTTTGCGAACTCAGTCGACTAAAGCGTGCGGAGCTTGGCATACCGTTGTGGTTCATTATCTGCAACCGGTGCAATATTATGTCGCGTAACTTATCCCGGGTATTTTCCGTGGCTGTAGTTGCCTTTGTAGGTTGCGCCAACTCAGGCTACGCCGTCCGATCGGTTCCGCGCATCGCTGCCGAAACGGTAGGGAAGCCGGTTAGCCGATTGCAAGAGGCCTTTGGTGATCCGCGAAAAGTGGATACGATGCCTAATCGACAAATTTATGTGTGGTTTTTACCCGCAAGTCCGCCAGGTGCGCCAGCAGGTCTTCATGGTTGTGAAATGGAAGTAACGGTGGAACCGCGCTCACAGCAAGTTTTGGGATATTCGATGACCAGTATCGGTTGGTCAAAGTGTGGTGAGGTTGCGCGACGCATTCGTATTACCTAGCAATAATAAGAATATATCGGCGTGTCAGTTTTAGCGAGAATGCTAAACTAGCAGCCCAAAATTCTTTTAATTCAGGGGGCTTCTAAGTGCCGATAGTCGCGGCTTCAATCCTGTCGCTCATTATCCAAGGGTGCTTAATAGTGCACGTCGTAAAGACTGGACGAAACTCTCTATGGATATGGGCTATCGCTTTAATTCCCGGCGCGGGATGGGTAGCCTATGTAGTGGCAGAAATACTCCCAGACCTCGTGGCAGGGCGTGGTGCAAAACGGGCTAAAGCTGGTGTACAGCGAATGTTCGACCCGAATCGAGATTTACGTCGAGCTAGCGCCGAAGTGCAGATTTCGGGCAACCTTGATGCGCGACGGCGATTAGCTGAAGAATACTTCGAGCGAGATCAATTTGATTTGAGTATTGATGCCTATGCGAGCGGTTTGAAAGGTATATTTGAACACGATCCCACGCTACTTCTAGGTTTGGCACATGCCCAGTTTGCTAAGCAAGACTTCGCAGCGGCACGAATTTCGCTCGAGCGTTTACAACTCCACAATACTGATTTTAAATCCACTGATGAGAGCTTGTTGTATGCGCGTACGCTTGAGCAACTAGAAGCTCTTGACGAAGCTCAACACGCCTATGCGTCAATTGCACCAAGCTTTCCAGGCACCGAAGCTAAATTTCGCTACGCTTTACTTTTAAAGCGCCGTGGTAAAGTTGACCAGGCACACCAAATCTTTACAGACTTATTAGAGAGTGCTGCTTTGGCTCCTGCGCATTTTCGTAAGGCTCAAGCGCATTGGTTAGACTGTGCTCGGAAGGAATTGGCTTGAATGCTATAGCAGCACGCCCTCACTGACAATGACGGCATTGCCGCCTATTTGCGCCGCAAGAAATTCACCCTGAGCGATTTCAATTCTGACACTGACCTTGCCGGGACGCAGCATTTGCAAGCCTTGGTACCCTATAAAACATTCAAATTCGCTTTCGAACAATGCATGTTCCCATAGGTAGGCCGCGAGCATTGAATGGGCGTTACCACTGACAGGATCCTCCAGAATGCCCAGAGCTGGACAAAACATGCGCGAATGAGTGGAGAGAATTCCATCAATACGATTCACTGCGAAGACGAAAAAACCTTCGGTGCCAATTTCACGTCCAAGCTCTACTAGAATTTCATATTTTGGCGTCAGTGAATTAAGAGCGCGTGGATCGCAAATGGGTATTAGCAAACGCGAGCTACCTTTGCGAGCAAGTCGCGTAGGGAGGTTCTTGTGTAATTCTTCAAGCGTAATTCCGAGGGCTGCTGCGATTCGCTGAGTCGTCTTAAGGGGCAGGGGTGCGTCCAGCTGCGGGCGGGTTTGTCGAAATTCGATTGTGGAATCGCGAATCGTTACGTCTAGGATTCCAGCGTTCGAATACTGTCGACAGATGCCTGGGCCGCGGCGCCCAGCAGCGAGTAAGACGGCATGTGCGGCGATGGTCGCGTGACCCACAAAGGGTGCTTCTTTGCGCGAATTGAAGAAACGTAATCGAATGTCGTGATCGGCGCTATTCCCAGCCAGTACAAACGCCGTTTCAGCGTGCGAAAATTCGCGCGCGAGGGTCTGCAATTGGCTGTCGCTTTGTCCTTCGGCATCTAAAATAACTGTAGCTGGATTACCTGTGAATGGGATATCCGTAAAGCCGTCGACTTGAAAAATGCGCAAGATGAAATCCCCGGCTAAGCATACACTGGTATGCGCCATGCTAAACACAGTCGATTATTTTGTCATCTAGCGTCGAAACCCTGGCGCGGCGGTTTATTCCGGGTAATGGAGAGCTTCAGATAGTTCGAATTGAGGCAGGACTGGTCAACGAAACCTATAAAGTGCAACGCGATGGACTCCACTATGCGCTTCGATTGTCTCGTTCCAGAGATCAACAACAAGATCTCCTGTGGGAGTTCCGTGTGTTGGGACTGGCGAGTGCTGTTGGCCTCGCGCCACCTCTCATATATTGCGACGTAGTCGATCGACTTTTAGTAACGCGCTGGATCGCAGGGCATACGTGGACCGGCGTACAGGTGCGGCTGTCCAATAATATTGCCAAAGTGGCTGGGTTTGTAAGAAGTATTCAACGGCTGGCAATCCCGCAGCCCGTCCGAACGGTAAGTCCGCTGCAATGGGTGTTGATCTATCGGAAGCAATTAAGCGAATTTTCGGTATTCCATGATGACTTTTTGGACTTACGAGGGGTGGCCGACAGACGCTTAAGCGTTTTGGATCAGGCGGTACCGCAAGTACCGGTGCTTTGCCATAGTGATCTTCATGTGGGCAATTTAATTGCCCACCAAGCGCTGCTGATAGCGATCGATTGGGAGTACGCGCATGCATCGCATCCTTGGTGGGATTTGGCGGGCTGGAGCGCCTCAAACGACTTTGAATTGATTCAGAGTAGCGATCTGTTGAAGTGTTATTTAGAGCGTCCGCCTAGCGGTGACGAATGGCAGTTTTTTAAGAATTTGATTTGGCTCTATGATTACGTGTGCTTGTTGTGGGGCCAGCTCTACTTGCAAGAGTCTGATGGTTTATGCAGGGTAAAGATTTTAGAGCGTCAATCTCGTTTAGCGGCACATTTACGTGCCGAAACCTAGGTGGTGGAGCGGGAGTTCCGGCAGACTAGGGGGACAGGCGACAAGGCCTAAGAGTGATAATTGGAGCAGTTAATGGCGCAAATGACGGTGGTGGATCGTGATGGCAAGGAACACAGTATTGAAGCTAAGCCAGGTCTTAAACTTATGGAAATATTGCGGGAGTTAGACTACGGGGTTGCGGCTATATGCGGTGGCCTTTGTTCTTGCGCTACTTGCCATATTTTTGTGGACGATAGTTGGGTGCAACGATTGCCCAAGCAACAAAGTGATGAATCGGACTTGTTGCGCGAGCTATCTGACTTTCGACCGACGAGTTCGCGGCTTTCTTGCCAGGTGGATTTTACTGAGGCCCTCAATGGCCTAAAAGTTACGGTGGCACCCGATTCTTAATTTGGGCGGGGTGAGGTTTGTTGGCGAACGGCTTCTTGGGCTGCTGCTATAGCGGTGGCATCGCCGAGAAATCGCCGACTTAACGGCTGTAGTTGATGGTCTAATTCGAACAGCATGGGTACCCCCGTAGGAATATTGAATTCCAAAATTTCCGCTTCAGACATGCCAACTAGCATTTTGACGAGGGCTCGCAACGAATTGCCATGGGCGACTATGAGGACATCCTTGCCGTTTTTAAGCTCGGGCGCAATCGTCAAGGTCCAGAAAGGAAGCACCCGCGCGAGGGTATCTGCTAATGATTCTGCAGTAGGCAATAAATTGGGATCGACATCGGCGTAGCGCGGATCGAAGCGTGGGTGTCTACGATCATCGTAATTCAACGCGGGAGGGGGAGTGTCGTAGCTACGGCGCCAAATTTTGACTTGCGCTTCGCCATATTGTGCCACTGTTTGCGCCTTATCGAGTCCTTGTAGGGCTCCGTAGTGACGTTCATTGAGTCGCCAGGTGCCCGTCACCGGAATCCACATGCGATCCGTCGTATCTAGGATTAACCATAGTGTACGAATCGCACGTTTTAGAACCGAAGTAAAAGCGACCACCGGTGTAAGGCCTTCTCGATGTAACTGTACGCCTGCCTCTTGTGCCTCCACGATGCCTTGCGCACTTAGATCAACATCATGCCAGCCAGTGAATAAATTCTCGACATTCCAGGTGCTTTGTCCGTGGCGGACTAGTATCAATTTACCAGACAACAAATTCTCCTAGTTATTTGAGGTTTCAATCTTCCGCGAGTCGCCTAACGGATTGAACTGCAACCGAGAGCGTTGCAAAATCAGGAGTCCTATCGGTTCGCAAGTCCACTACCACCCGTTGTAAAGACTCCACCTCTGTGGAGTGCAATCTCATCCAGTGCTGGACTCGATCAACGGGAGTTCGGCCCTTATGCTTGAGAGCTGTAATACAAATTTTACGCTGTAACGCATATAGGTTATCCCGTAAGGTCCCGCGCGCCACGGCTTGCCAGTGTCCGTCAACGGCGAGCAATTCAATTTGCTCGCGGATCCAGCCAAGTTCCATACTTTCACTCACGGCATAATAGGCTATGGCGGCTTCACGCATATTTAGACCGGTAACGGTCGCAACTTCCACTAAGTCTAACGCTGAATGCAGAGCTTCTAACGACGCAATTCGTGTGGCTAGCTTTTCCGGCACTCGCTGCGCGACGAGTTGTGCGTGTAAGGCACTATATTTTTCACTTTCAGTCTTACCCAACACTTTGCCAAGTTCTCGCAGTAATTCTGCAACCTTGCTTGCATAGCGGTACACAGCGCGCTCAATATCCAGATCGTTACGTAAGTTCTCAAGTAGCCAGTAGCTCATATGTCGTAGTAAGCGCGTGGTCTGATGCATGGCGGTGTACTGGACAATAGCCGGTATTTGATTGTCGAGAGCTTCAATCTCCGCCCATATTTCTCGAACTGCAAATACTTCTCGAGCAATGGTGTACGCGCGGGCGATGGCCGCAGGCGCAGCGCCGGTGTCGTCCTGAGCGCGTACCGGGAATGCGGCACCCATTCTATTGATGAGGCTATTAGTGATTGCCGTCGCGATTATTTCGCGGCGTAAACGATGTTGTTTTAAGCGTGCCGCAAAGCGCTTTTGGACGGCGGTCGGAAAATAGCGGCTTAGCTCAGCCGACAAATAGGCATCTTCGGGCACGTCAGAATTGATGAGTGCTTTGTAGAGCCAAATCTTGCCATAACTCAGGCTGGTCGCGAGCTCAGGGCGCGTAAGGCCCTCGCCGGCTTTCCGGCGTTCAGCAATTTCTTCATCGGTGGGCAAAAACTCGAGCGACCTGTTTAGGTCGCCGGTGCGCTCAAAAGCGCGAATGGCGTAAGCGGCTTCGTTCAGGCGCTCTCGAGATTGGAACTGTACCGTGCTAATCGCTTGGCTTTGTAAGTAGTTATTGCGTAATACCAAAGCAGCTACTTCGTCGGTCATGCTGATCAATAATCGATTACGCGCAGCCCGCGTAAGTTCTTTGGCGTGAACTGCTCCGTTTAATAATATTTTTAAATTGACTTCCACATCTGAGCAATTCACACCGGCAGAGTTGTCTATAAAATCGGTATTCAGTCGCCCGCCGTGGCGCGCAAACTCTACACGTCCAAGTTGGGAGAGTCCCAAGTTACCTCCCTCACCAATGACCTTACAGCGCAATTCGTGAGCACTAATACGCACTGCATCGTTGCTTCGATCACCTACATCGCCTTGACTTTCGGCACTTGCCTTCACGTAGGTACCGATGCCCCCATTCCATAGTAAATCGACGGGAGTTTTTAGAATGGCACGAACCACTTCATTGGGAGTTGATAGCGCTGGTAGATCTAAAAAAACTTGCGCTTCAAGGCTCAGATTTATATTTTTGGCGCTGCGTGCATACACGCCACCGCCCTTTGATATTAGCGAGTTCGAATAGTCTTCCCACGAAGAGCGCGATAAGTTGAATAACCGCGCACGCTCTTTATAAGAGCGCTCGGCATCAGGTGCCGGATCAATAAAAATATGTTGGTGATTAAACGCCGCCAACAGGCGGATATGTTGCGATTGAAGCATTCCGTTGCCAAACACATCGCCTGCCATATCACCAATGCCGGTCACAGTGAAATCTTGCTTTTGAATATCAACGCCTAGTTCGCGAAAATGACGTTTTACGCATTCCCAACCGCCGCGCGCAGTAATTGCCATTTTCTTATGATCGTAACCTGCTGATCCCCCCGACGCAAAAGCGTCTCCTAACCAGAAGCCATATTCCTCGGATATCGTGTTGGCAATATCTGAGAAGGTGGCAGTGCCTTTATCGGCCGCTACCACTAAATATGGATCATCACTGTCATGTCGGACTACATGAGCGGGAGCAATGATCACATCATTAACGATGTTGTCGGTTAAATCTAAAAGGCCGCGAATCAGAGTTTGGTAACAGGCTACTACTTCGGCTTGTAGTTTTTCACGATCGACAATGTCGGTACGCCTGACCACGAATCCACCTTTCGCACCGACGGGCACTATGACAGTGTTTTTGACCTGTTGGGCCTTCATTAGCCCCAAAACTTCGGTTCGAAAATCCTCGCGTCGATCCGACCAGCGAATGCCGCCGCGAGCAACCTTCCCCATGCGCAAATGAACCCCTTCCATACGGGAAGAAAATACAAACACTTCGAAGAGCGGCTTCGGAAGCGGCAGCTCGCGGAGGTTCTGACTTTCAATTTTAACCGAGAGATATTCCTTGGGTTGTCCGGAAGCATCTTTCTGAAAAGCATTAGTACGCACAGTAGCGGCGATTGCTCTCCAAAGGGCGCGCAAAATCCGATCTTCATCGGAGCGTGTGACGTTTTCAAGAGCTAGCCCTATGCGTGCTTCCAGTCGCTTTAGGCTACTCGCTCGGCTCTTGGGCTTAAGCGTTGGCTCAAACCGAGCGGTGAATAAATCGGTCATAAGGCGCGAAGTCGATGGGTGACTTACCAATACTTGTGCGATATAGCCCGGACTAAACGGCAATCCGGCTTGCAATAAATATCGGCAATAGGCACGCACAATCCACACCAGTCGCCACGGTATACCAGCAACAAGCGTTAGTTGGTTCAGCGCATCGCTGTCCACCTGACCATTCCACACGGCCGTCAGCGAGTCCTTGATATTACTTTCTTGTTCTTGGGCGGTGCCAGTCGCTTTGGTTCGAAAAATTAATTCCAAATCTTGGATCCAGGCTCTGCCGTGCTCAAACTCAAGTTCATACGGGCGCTCCGCGATGACCTTAAGGCCCATATTTTCTATCATGGGGAGCAGATCGGATATTGGAATCGCCTCCTGCTTCCGAAATACTTTTAGAAAAAACTTATCTTGCTGGCGCGGATCGCGACGATAGATATCGAGAACTAATGGTGCGGGTTTCTTATCTAGAGCCTCTAGAAATCGAACGTCGTTTGCCGCAACTTCAGCGTTAAAATCTTCGGTGTAGGCGGCTGGAAATGCATTTACATAGTGCTCGTACAGGCGCAATGCATAAGCCTCGTCAAATCGAGCGAGCAGGGCCGTTTTAAACGCATCTGCCCAAGAGCGTACTGCAGCCGCTATCTGCTTCTCCACTTGGTCTACGACAACACGAATCGTATCGGTAGGGCGAGTCCGCGCGACAACATGAATACGCGCAAGATTAGACTCCGCAATTTGCACTTGTGACTCTAAACTTTGTGCACCTAACGCGCTGCCAATCACTCGTTCGATGCGTTGACGCACCTGAGTGTTGTATTTCTCTCGAGGCACAAATATTAAGCAGGAATAGAAGCGGTGAAAAGGATCGCGTCGCATGAGCAGACGCACCCGCGGGCGTTCTTGCAATCCGAAAATACCAGTTACGATCCGAACTAGTTCCGCGATACTCGCTTGGAACAACTCATCGCGCGGAAACGCTTCTAGAATATGTTGCAAGGCTTTACCGTTATGACTGTCAGGTGCTAGCGCAAAGTGTTTTTTGACTTGGGCGACTTTTTGCCGCAGCAGCGGTATTTGGCTCGGACTTGTGTTGTACGCAGCGGAAGTCCACAAACCTAGAAAGCGCCGCTCACCCACCGTGCGACCATTTTTATCAAATAGCTTGATGCCGATGTAGTCTAAATATCCGGCGCGGTGTACCGTTGATTGAAAGTTACCCTTGGTCACTAACGCGATGTCGTGCGAGCGAATTTGTCGACGAATGTCTGCGGGTCTAATTGCATTGGGCGGGTTCGGCGGTAGGTGAGTCGAGCGCAAGATTCCTAACGCGGAATCTTTGATCGGCTTCAAGCTTTCCCTGCCGACACCGCCTTGTAATCGATATTCTTGAAATCCTAGGAAAGTGAAATTATCGCTCTCCATCCAATCCAGCAGCGCGCGAGCTTCGGTGCCGTCTTGATGTTTGGCAACCGAGTTCAACTGCGCCAATTGGTCGCCGGTTACTTGCGCCGCGATTTTCATTTTGTCCCAGTCCTTAAAGGCCAAACGAACGTCGCTCATGCTATGTTCGATTTCCTTAGAAAGGGCGTGTAGGGAGTGTAAGTCGATGATGCGATCAATTTCGATATGTTGAAAAGACTCAAGGCGGGAACTCTTAAGTGTCTTTAACCTACGGTCGAGTGCGGAGCGCAGCGTGCCGAGCTTGTCGCGCGTGACGGCAAAAACTGGATGCGCCATAAAATGCAGCGTGAGGGTTTTTTTGCTGAGCACTAAGCCAATTGAGTCCACCAAAAAAGGCATGTCATCAGTGACCATCTCCACGACCGTGTGCAATGACGTATAGCCGTGTTCGCTTAAGGTCGGATTGAACACACGAACCAAAGCTCGGTTACGGCGCTTTGTGGCGAATTGCAAATGACTGAGTGCGCTGACCGCAAGGTCGGCCGGGTCTCTATCTGCCAAATCTTGAGAGCCTACGTTCGAGTAGTAATTATGAATAAATAGATCTGTATCCAAGCCGCGTATAGGCTTCGCCAGGGAGCGTGCTGCACTTTGAATGGTCGCCAAGATTTTTCGATGCTGACTAGAGGTTTCTTGATTCATAGGAGGATTATGCCAGGGCTTTGCCGATAACGCGTTAGGGGTTATGGTGACGTGAAAAATATTGATTGGTTTGCATTTCAATTAATCGGCTGGATATTCTTTGAAATTCAAATTGCAGTTTCTCGCCATGATAGAGTTCGCCAGGACGCGCCGCTGCTGATATCAGCATCTTAACCCCACGGTCATACAGTTCGTCAATCAGCATTATAAAGCGCTTGGCAGCATTCTCGTTATGTGCGCCAAAGAGCGGTACCTTACTTAAGCATATCGTGTGATACATATGCGCCAATTCGATATAGTCTATTTGGCTGCGCGGACCTTCACAAATTTCCGAAAAATCCAGCCAAATAATGCCGTGTGCCGCGCAAATTACATGAATGGTTCGTCCCGCGATTTCAAGAGATTTGGTGTTGATTGAAGACCCAGTGGCAAGCAAGTCAAATCGTTGCCGCATTTGTTGTGTAGCGCCGGGCGCCTCACTATCGAAGTAAGTGGGTGCGATCTTGAGAGCGCGCATTCGATAGTCCGTGGCACCATCGAGATGCACGATTTCCATTTGATTTTGCAACAGGTCGATAGTGGGTATAAACCGCGATCGTTGCAGACCGTCTTTGTATAAATCTTCTGGTGGCAGATTCGATGTAGTAACAAGCGTTACGCCATACTTAAACAGACCTTCTATGAGATTAGCGAGAATCATGGCATCAGTGATATCGGCAACAAAAAACTCGTCTAGACAGAGTACTCGTACACGCTGAGCCATTCGCTGGGCCACCCTATCGAGGGGATTGATAAGTGGGCTGATGTTTTGCTCGATGCGTAACTGGGCGTGGATTTCCTGCATAAACCGATAAAAATGCTGACGCTCGCGTGGGATTGTGGATAAAGAGCCAAAGAATAAATCCATTAAATGAGTTTTACCGCGACCTATCCCGCCCCACAGGTAAAGGCCGTGTGGTGGATTTTTCGCGAAATATGACCCCCCTAGTCGCCGCGATAGTCGCCTCGATAATCGCCGCCATAAACCCTTCGCGTGCGTGTCCTGCATCAATCGCGACCGCAGTAAATCTAATCGGACGGCGACTTCGCGTTGCGCGGCATCAAAGCTCAGTCGTTGGGTCGCGACCTCGTGTTCCAATTGGACGGTTATTGACAACGCTAGGCTATAGATTTTGGTAGTTAGGGCCAGAGCTACCTTCGGGCGTAACCCAAGTAATCTGAGCGTAAGGATCCTTAATATCGCAGGCTTTGCAATGCACGCAATTGGAAGCGTTTATTTGTAATTTCTTACCTTGCGCACCGTCTGATACCATTTCATAGACATTGGCAGGGCAAAATCGGGTACAGGGATTGCCAAATTCAGTGGTGCAACGCGTCGCGCAAAGGTGGGTGTCGGCAACGTGCAAATGGACCGGCTGGTTTTCCTCGTGAGTGGTGCTTGCGAAAAACACGGATGCTAGTCGGTCGCGTGGGGGCAGGTCGCGCTCGCTCCAGTGACGCTCAGGCGAGTTATAGGCCTCGAGACGTTTCAAACTGGTATGGTCGGCGTGGTTGGCGAGTGTCCACGGCACTTTCCCCATGGTCACAGTTTCCAATGCGAAATTAGCGATGCCCGTCCATAACCCGCGTTTGAAGCCTGGGCGGATGTTGCGCACTTTGTAGAGTTCGCGTCCCCCGGCCGATGCTCGCCAGGCGGCGTCGAAACCTACGCTACTGCCATGGGTCACAAAATGCGTCGCTGCACATACGCCTGAGCGGATGGCTTGATGGATGCCTTTGATCTTAGGCGCGTTGAGCGTCCCGCCCGCATCTCCCAGAAGCATGGCACCCGGCATTTCGAGAGTAGGCATGGATTGGTAACCCCCCTCGATGATGGTTCGTGCGCCAGCCGATAAGATTTCGCCGCCCTGTAACAAGCTCTTGATCGTCGGATGATTCTTGTACTGTTGAAACGCTTCAAAGGGTTGTAAGCGCGGATCTTCATAGTCAAGTGCTACGACAAATCCTACATACACTCGATCATGATCAAGGTGATAAAGAAAACTACCGCCATAGGTACGGTGGTCAAGCGGCCAACCTGCTGAGTGTTGAATAAGTCCCGGTTCGCAACGCCCCGCGGGCAGTTGCCACATTTCCTTGAAACCAAGTCCATAGGTTTGGGGTGATGATGTTGCGTCCAACTTAAATTTACTGATCAACTGTTTGGAGACGCTGCCGCGGCAACCTTCGCACAGCATGGTGATCTTGGCGTGTATTTCAGGGCCTAGGGTGAAATTGGGGCCGCGTACACCATTTTTTTCAATGCCCATGTCGCCAATACGTACGCCCCTAACCGCGCCCGAACTATCAAAAAGCGCTTCCGAAGCAGCAAAACCCGCGAAAATATCGACGCCCAGTTTCTCGGCCTGTTGGCCGAGTATTGGGGCTAGTTGGCCGAGAGAAATAATGAAATTTCCGTGGTTCGTCATCTGCGGCGGAGTAATAGGTGATTTGAAACGCTTGGAGCGCGTTAGAAAGAGAAACTCGTCGCGTAGCGCAGGGATACAGATGGCGGGCGGGTTTTTGCGCCATTCTGGGAAAAGTTCATCCAACGGTCCAGGTTCGAGGACTGCACCTGAGAGCGAATGCGCACCCAACGTGGCAGCTTTCTCTAATACGCAGATATTTAAGTCAGCATTCAGTTGTTTTAATCGGATCGCGCACGACAAGCCTGCCGGCCCCGCACCGACGATGGCGACGTCATATTCCATTACCTCACGTGGCTGTTCGCTCATTAACTACACGTTTCTATCGCGATCGCGGTGGCCTCACCGCCGCCAATGCAAAGACTGGCGATACCACGCTTCTTACCCTGCGCAAGCAAAGCATGAATCAGAGTCGTGGTTATGCGTGCTCCGGTGGCCCCGATAGGATGTCCTAGTGCGCAGGCACCCCCATTTGTATTAACCTTATTGGCATCTAACTGTAAGTCTCTAATGGCAGCCATAGTAACTACCGCAAAAGCCTCGTTAATTTCATATAGATCGACATCGGCCGCATGCCAGCCTAACTTCGTGAGTAATTTTTGAATAGCTCCTACTGGAGCAAGTGTGAACCACTCCGGCTCGCGCGCGTAACTGACATACCCCAAGACTCGCGCCAACGGCTTAAGGCCATGAGTCCTTGCATATGACTCGCGCGTTAAAACGCAGGCGGCCGCTCCATCCGAAATGCTAGAAGAGCTAGCGGCAGTGACGCTGCCGTCTTTCTTAAACGCGGGTTTCAGTGTGGGAATTTTGGCAATGTCGAGGGTAAAAGGTGTTTCGTCTTGATCGATTCGCACTTCGCCCTTGCGGGTTTTGGTTGTAACCGGCGCAATTTCTGTGGCGAACGCATTTTGTGCAACGGCGGCTAGCGCACGACGTACCGATTCACTTGCAAAAATGTCTTGAGTGGCGCGCGTAAAGCCGTATTTCTCCGCGGTAGCCTCAGCAAAGCTACCCATCATTTGACCATCCCAGGGGCTTTGTAGTCCGTCAAAAAACATATGGTCCAATACTTCTTGGTGGCCCATGCGGTAACCTGCGCGTGCTTTGGGTAACAGATATGGCGCATTGCTCATGGATTCAAGACCGCCCGCTACGATTACTTGAGCGTTGTCTGCTAACAACTGATCTGCTGCTAGCATTAAGGTACGCATCGCAGAGCCACACATTTTATTGACGGTGGTTGCCGGAACCTGAGAGGGAATTCCGGCGCCAAGTGAGGCCTGACGAGCCGGGGCTTGACCTAAGCCTGCAGATAATACGCACCCCATCAGCACCTCGTCGATTTGCGCGGGTGGGATGCCGGCGTCCGCCACCGCTGCGCGGATAGCGACACTACCCAGCAACGGGGCAGCTACCGAGGCGAACACACCCTGAAATGCACCGACGGGAGTACGACGGGCGGCAAGAATCACTACGGGGTCAGTATTGTTCATAGCTCGATTATAACGGAGCTGGCCTAGTGCGCGAGCGGTTCTCTGATGGCCTCCGCCAGTAGCGCTCGGCTACGCAAGCGAGCATCGGCTGGTTCTAAAATATGCAACACCTCTACCCTAATGGGGTGACGACGTATCCTTAAGGTGCCGGCCGGCAGAGTGGCGCGCGCTCCGTGGATTGCCATCACCACCACTGGCATATTAGAGCGCGAGGCGGTAGTAAAAGCGCCGCCATGAAATTTTCCGACCTCGGCGGTGCTGTTAAAGGTTCCTTCTGGAAAGAAAACTAAGGACTGGCCATTGGCCGCGCTTTTTAGCATGCGACGCGCATCGCTCGCCCCTTTGTGTCTATCAAAGCGTTCGACAAATTCCGAGCCCAGACCTTTAAGAAGTAGGCTGGCGACAGGCACTCGAACCATTTCCTTCTTGATTACAAAGGCAAAGTCGGGGGGAAGGGCGGCCGCGGCAATTAATCCGTCTAGATAACTAGAGTGGTTGGCTACGACTACGCAGGGTAGTTTCGGTAACCGCGCAATTCCTTCCACAGAAAATGGCACCCCGGCTAAGTGTAGAAAGCCTCGTGAAAATGCGCCTGCTACCTGGCGACGGGAACGCAAGTTGGGCAGGAACAAATTGATCAGCAGAACGGTCAAACCGAGGCCTAAGAATAAAAAGGCGCAGTAAATCCCGTATAAATAGCCTGCTACGGGCTTCATGATCGGTGATAAGGCTAATGTGATCTGGTTCTCCTTATGTTAAGACTTGCCGTTACTGTGATTCCGATCACGCCGATGCGCAAGGGCGGATCGCATACTTCAACCTGATAGCGAATACAGCACAATGTCGTGCAGATTTGGTAACTCAGAATATTATGGCCATGGCGCTCAAAAGATCCGCTTATACACGTACTTCTAGTACCGTACCCCCCGAGCATACGGTTGCAGATCCTGCGTTGCAGCGATTTCTTGACGCCGTATGGTTGGAGCGGGGTCTTTCGGCTAATACGTTAGCGGCTTACCGAGCAGATTTGACCGCATTGGCGCGCTGGCTGGAAAGCCATGACAGCGCCTTGCTGACCGCTACGCGCGCACAGTTATTGGGATTTATCGCAGCACGAGTTGAGGGTGGTTCACGGCCGCGCTCAACTGCGCGGCAGCTTTCCAGTTACAGACGGTTCTATCGATTTATGTTGCGGGAGGGCATTGTTAGTCTTGATCCTACCAATCTGATTGCTATGCCGAAAATTGGACGCTCGCTACCGAAATCTTTGAGCGAGGCGGAAGTGGATTCATTGCTGGAAGCTCCCCTAGTGACCGACCCGTTGGGCCATCGCGATCGGACCATGCTTGAAGTGCTGTACGCCACGGGATTGCGGGTATCTGAATTAGTAAGCTTAAAACACAATCAAGTTAATTTGAATCAGGGGGTCATGCGAGTAGTGGGTAAGGGTAATCGTGAACGCCTAATCCCTCTGGGTGAAGAATCGGTAAAATGGTTACAGCAATTTATGCAAGGACCTCGCACCGAAATTTTGCTGGAACGGCAAACTGAATACTTGTTCCCGACGCGTCGCGGTGATCGCATGACCCGTCAGGCTTTCTGGCACATTATTAAACGTTATTCCAAAAAAGCGGGTGTCGACAAGGTTTTATCGCCGCATACCTTGAGGCATGCTTTCGCGACACATTTGTTGAATCACGGTGCGGATCTGCGGGTCGTTCAGATGCTGTTGGGGCATAGCGATTTGTCCACTACTCAAATATATACCCACGTTGCGCGGGAACGTCTGAAGGATTTGCATTCAACCCACCATCCACGTGGTTAAGCGCTTCGCGGCATCATAACGGTTTAAAAGTGCTGAACTTTGATACGGGTCCGCGGTCCTAGACGTACTGATTGGCTCAAATCCATGCCGGAGATTTCCATGCTGCAAAAGCTCGCTTGTATACTAATTTTAAGCGGGATCTGTCCAATGGGGGCAGTAGGTGCAATCTCTCCCGGAGTGACTTTGGCCCCCGCGGCCACCCTACCTAACGTTGATTCGCAAGATCCGCGCGTAAAGATATTGAAAAATTTGCCACTGGGATCAAAATTAGAGGACCTGCGAGCGTCGCCGATTCCGGGTATTTACGAATTCATGCAAGGGGCAGAGCTGAGTTATATCACGGCAGACGCCAAGTATTTTCTGGACGGGAATGTCTACGATATGGCGTCACGCGAGAATATAAGCGAAGCTCGCCGCATGCACGCGCGCGTCAGCATGATTAGCGAAGTGCCCGAATCGCAAATGCTGATTTTCGCTCCCAAAGATCCGCGCTATATGATTACGGTATTTACGGACGTGGATTGCGGCTATTGTCGGAAGCTCCATAGTGAAATCGCGCAACTTAATCAACTGGGAATCAAAGTGCGCTATGTATTTTTTCCGCGTACGGGTCCCGGCAGCGAGAGTTGGCACAAGGCTGAAGCGGTGTGGTGTTCGCCCAATCGAAATGAAGCGTTGACCCGTGCTAAATCAGGGGCGCCGATGGACTTGACCAAGACCTGCGCGACACCGGTAGCGCGTGAGTACGCTCTAGGTCAAAGTCTTGGGGTCAGCGGCACACCCGCCATCATTACGGAAAACGGTAACTACATTTCCGGTTATATGCCGCCACAAGAACTCGTCAAAGCGCTAAAAGAAATGCAAATTGCCAAACGCTGAATAGTGCGATTGCTGCGCGTCGCGAGCGACGATAAACTCGCTAACGCTGCAACAATTTAAGCTTGTTGGGCACGCCTTCCCATTGTTTAGCATCGGCCGGCGCTGGCCCTTTCTCGCTAATAACAGGCCATTTCTTGGCTAATTCAGCATTAAGCTGTCTAAAGCTTTCCTGCCCTGGAGGTATTTCTTCTTCTGAGAAGATCGCTTGCACAGGACATTCCGGTTCGCACAGGGTGCAATCGATGCATTCATCGGGGTCGATCACCAAAAAATTAGGACCTTCATGGAAGCAGTCGACGGGGCAAACCTCCACGCAGTCCAGGTATTTGCATTTGATGCAGTTTTCGGTGACTACGAATGTCATGATTTGCCCTTCTAGAATGAAATTAAATTAGAATGAACTTAAATTAAAACGAAGTTAACGGAATTTTTAGTTCTGAAAAATGATGCAGATCGCGCCCTGCAGCGCGATCTGCAAAATAGCTGCGTAATGTGAAGACTCCGCTGGGGAAGGCGAGCTCTGCCCATGGAATTTCCGCTTCTGAGTACAAACTGACCTCAAGGCTTTCGGGACCCGGCGCAAATTCTTCGGTGATCATTTGCGCTCGAAACATCACGTGGACTTGGGCGGCGTGGGTGACGCTCACCACTGCCAGCAACGAGCGGATCTCAACCCGGGCAAACGCTTCTTCATAACATTCGCGTGCTGCCGCCTGTTGCAGGGTTTCGCCATTTTCCATAAACCCCGCTGGAACTGTCCAGAAACCGCGGCGCGGCTCAATCGCCCGGCGGCATAACAGAATTTTGCCCTGCCAATGGGGTACGCAACCCAATACCAGGAGTGGGTTTTTATAGTGGACCATCCCACATTGGCTGCAAACAGAGCGCGGTAGGTGATCCCCCGGAGGGGTTTTTAAAACCACGGGCGAACCGCAGTTGCTGCAGAAATTCAAAGGTTATCCATAAATTTTTAAACCTGGTGCCCGGAGAGGGAATCGAACCCACACGGTGTCACCACCACCGGATTTTGAGTCCGGCGCGTCTACCAGTTCCGCCATCCGGGCATGCCAGGCGCAATAGTATATGCGATTGCGGCTCTTGGTAGTATGCCCAACATGCAGCGTAGCGACTTTCACTTTGAACTTCCCTCGGAATTGATCGCTCAAGCACCGGCTGCTGAACGCTCGTTAAGTCGATTGTTGGCCCTCGATGGAGTTTCGGGCTCGCTGCGTGACCTCGGATTTCGAGATTTGGGGAATCTGCTTGCACCGGGAGACTTGCTGGTATTTAACGATACCCGCGTGGTCCCCGCACGTGTGTTTGGCGTTAAAGACAGTGGCGGCCGTATCGAGCTATTGCTGGAGAGGGTGGAAAGCGCGCGCGTGGCACTCGTGCAAGTGCGTGCGAGTAAAGGTCTAAAAATAGGGAGGCGGGTATTGTTACCGGGAGGATCGATTGCAGAAATGCTCGGGCGAGAGGGAAGTTTATTCCGCCTACAGTTTTCAAGCGATGCGCTGGCGTATTTTATGGAAAACGGGCAAATGCCGTTGCCCCCTTATGTTACCCGTGCGCCCGAGAGCGGCGACCGTGAACGCTACCAGACTCTCTATGCACGTGCGCCGGGAGCGGTGGCCGCGCCCACTGCGGGGCTGCATTTTGACGAGCATGTATTTGCAGATCTAGAGGCCCGCGGTGTGCGACATGCTTTTGTGACATTGCATGTAGGCGTGGGGACTTTTGAGCCTGTGCGCGCTTTGGATATCGAATTGCATCAAATGCACTCTGAACGCATTCAGGTGCCTGCCGCTACTTGCGCGGCAATTCACGCGACCCAGGCAGCGGGGGGGCGAGTGATCGCGGTAGGCACAACAGTGGTAAGAAGCTTGGAGGCGGCTGCCGGCCAGGGTCAGTTGAAGTCGTTCGAGGGTGAGACGAGTATCTTTATAAAGCCCGGATACCGCTTTCGGGTGGTCGATGCGATGGTGACGAACTTTCATTTGCCGGAATCAACTCTGTTGATGCTATGTTCGGCATTCGTAGGTCGCAACGCCCTGTTAGACGCCTATGCCCACGCAGTTAAAGCGAAATATCGGTTTTTTAGCTATGGCGATGCAATGTTTTTAACTCCGATTGCGGCTGCGGTTGAACGACTTTGAATAGCTCCGCGGCGATGCAGTTTAACCTCTTGAATCAGGATGGCGCGGCGCGGCGGGCGCGCTTAACCTTTAAACGCGGCAGCGTTGAAACCCCTGCTTTTATGCCGGTAGGTACTTACGGCACGGTTAAAGCGATGACCCCTGAGCAACTCGAAGGCATGGGTGTCGAAATATTGTTAGGTAACACTTTTCATCTGTACTTGCGGCCCGGCCTTGAGGTCATTGAGGCGCATCGCGGCCTCCATGATTTCATGCATTGGCAGAAGCCTATTCTGACCGACTCGGGTGGCTTTCAGGTGTGGAGCTTGGCCGAGATGCGAAAAATTACCGAAGAGGGTGCGCACTTTCGCTCACCCATCGACGGAGCCGCGGTCTTTCTGTCGCCAGAGGAGTCAATGCGAATCCAGCGGGTGCTAGGCTCGGATGTTGCTATGAGTTTTGATGAATGCACCCCGTATCCGGCAACCGAAGCGATCGCCCGCACCTCGATGGAGCTATCCATGCGTTGGGCGCAGCGCGGATTTAACGCTTATTACGGCGCGGACTTGCTAGTACCGCATGATCCGCCGGGGACCCTGTTTGGCATCGTGCAGGGCGGTGTACACGCAGGCCTACGATTAGCGTCGCTGCAAGCGCTGGAGGAAATTGGCTTTGCGGGACTAGCCATCGGGGGACTTGCGGTTGGGGAAAGCACGCCTGAGCGCGATGCTGTGCTGGATGCGTTGATTCCGCATATGCCAACTCTTAAACCCCGCTACTTAATGGGGGTGGGACGTCCGGAAGACTTAGTAGAGGCGGTGGCCCGTGGTATCGACATGTTCGATTGCGTGATGCCGACCCGACACGCGCGTAATGCTCATTTGTTCACCCGGACCGGATCCTTAAATATCCGCAATGCCGTGCATCAAAAAGACACGCGCCCCATCGAGGTGGATTGTGCATGTTATACCTGCCAAAACTACAGTCGCAGCTACCTACGGCATTTGGACAAATGCAGCGAGATATTGGGGGCACACCTTAATACCGTGCATAACTTGTATTTTTACCAACGCTTGATGGCTGAGATGCGCGCCGCGATCGAGCAAGGCAGCTTCGCCGCATACCGCCGCGGCTTCTACGCCCAGCTTCAATCTAAGGTCCCGCGCGTGAGCCTTAAGGCTCTCGTATAGTTTGGCCGCCGCTACTGTATAATGCGGCGCTTTATTCTGCGGCGTCGCCGCTAAAAATTGGGTGTAACCATGGATTTCTTCATTAGTTCAGCCTATGCCCAGATGGGCGGTGCTGGGAGCCAGAATTTATTGAGCGCTCTTATGTTGCCGGCCGTGCTGCTAGCCGTGTTTTATTTCTTGCTCATTCGGCCTCAGAATAAACGCGCTAAAGAGCAGCGCGAGATGCTGACCAAAATTGCCGTCGGGGATGAAGTCGCGACCGCCGGCGGAATTTTAGGCAAGGTTACCGAGGTCGGTGATCAGTATTTAACCTTAGAAATTGCGAGTGGCATCAGCGTGAAACTACAGAAATTCCAAGTGGCGCAAGTGCTGCCAAAGGGCACGGTAAAGAGCGCATGATTTCTTATCCCCGCTGGAAGATTGTGCTGGTTGCCATTGTGACAATTGTGGGTATTTTGTTAGCGCTGCCTAATTTATTTGGTGAAGAGAATGCGCTGCAGTTCGCTCGTGATCGGGCGATGGTCGAGGCCGGTGACCGGACCGCGATTCTGAAAGTATTGACTGATAAGGGTGTTACTCCGAGTGGAGCTTTTCTGGAGCAAGGTCGACTAACTTTGCGCTTTAGTAGTAAGTCTGACCAGCTTAAGGCACGGGATTTCATCGCTGAGGCTAAGCCGCATGAATTTACCATTGCCTTGTCGCAAGCCTCGCGAGTTCCCGAGTGGATGCGAAATTTGGGGCTAAGTCCTTTGAAATTAGGCCTCGATTTGCGCGGCGGCGTGTACCTTGTCTATCAAGTCGACATACAGGGTGCGGTCAAACAGCAGCTTGATCATCATGAGCAGGATTTTCGGGCCTCGCTGCGCAACGCGCGCGTGCCTTATCAGGATGTGATGGTTGATTACCCTGCAAATCGAGTGCGGGTGTTGTTTCGCGATGCTGAGGCGCTCGCTAAGGGTCGCGCGGCCATTGTCGGGGATAGTCGTTCGGTGAGTTTGACGGAAACCGTAGTAGGTGTAGCCCCCGCGTTGGAATTGAAACTTACCCCGCAGGAAATTAAAGATCGCCAAGATTATGCAGTTCAGCAAAACATTGTCATTTTGCGCAATCGTTTAAATAGTCCGGAACTTGCGGTATCTGAGCCGCAAGTGGCTAGGCAAGGCGTTGATCGCATTGCCATTCAGTTGCCGGGACTACAAAATTCGGCCGAAGTGAAGAAAATCCTGGGTAAGACGGCGACACTAGAATTTCGTATGGTGGATGAAAATGATAATCCGCTTGAGGCGGTGACGACGGGACATGCGCCCTTAGGAGCGAAGCTCTATTACACCCGTGAGAAGCAACCCGTGTTATTGAAGCGCGACGTGGTCGTCACCGGCGATCAGTTGACCGACGCTTCCTACATGCCGAGCACTCAGGACGGCGCGGCGGTATCGGTGGGCCTTGATAGTCGCGGTGCGGCGAAAATGCTCAAGAATACCGAGGAAAATATTGGGCACTTGATGGCGGTGGTGTTTATTGATCGCTCGCGTGAAAAAAATGCGGAAGGTGTGGAAGTGGATCGCACTACAGAAGAGGTGATCAATCGCGCGACGATTCGCGGAGTATTTAGCAATAATTTCCAAATTACTGGAGTCAATCCTATCGAGGGGCGGGAACTTGCTTTATTGCTGCGCGCCGGTGGCTTGGCAGCGCCTTTGTCGGCCGTGGAAGAGCGGGCCATTGGGCCTAGCTTAGGTCAGGATAATATTGATAAGGGCGTGCATGCGATGGTGTTTGGAATGTTGGCCGCCTTTATTTTTATGGCGGTGTATTACAAAGTATTTGGTTTAATTGCCGATCTGGTACTGGCAGTTAATGTGGTCTTGCTGACCGCATTGCTATCCATCGTGGGTGCAGCGCTGACCCTGCCCGGGATTGCGGCGGTAGTGCTCACCGTGGGTATGGCGGTAGACGCCAATATTCTGATTTATGAGCGTATTCGCGAGGAATTGCGTAACGGCGTGACGCCGCGTGCGGCGATTACGGCGGGTTTTGATCGGGCATTTTCCGCGATAATCGATTCAAACATCACGGCATTGATTGCGGGTGTGGTTCTATGGTTGTTTGGTGCGGGTGCGGTGCGCGGCTTTGCAGTGGTGCTGGTGCTAGGAATTGCGACTTCCATGTTTACTTCATTGATGGGTAGCCGTGCCGTGGTCCAGCTGGTTTACGGCGGTAAACGTAAAGTTGATCGGCTGGCAATTTAAGGTGCACTCGCAAAAGAGGATAAGGCAATGGAATTTTTTCACAAAGTAACTCGTTTCCCCTTCATGAACACCCGCAAGGTGTGGTACGCGCTATCGGCCGTATTGATTGTGGGTTCGCTAGCGTTGGTGGCGGTACGGCATCTGAATTTGGGTATCGATTTTACCGGTGGCGTGGTGGTTGAAACTAATTTCCCTCAATCACCGAATATTGAACGCTTGCGCGCCGCATTGACGAGTGCCGGCGTGGTTGGCGCACAGGTCCAAGCGTTTGGAAGTTCTCGCGATATTTTGGTGCGCTTACCGCCAGACCTCAACGCGACTACCGCGGCGGGTAGCGCCTCGAGCGGCGCGCGAATTTTAGAAATATTCCGCGGTATCGACACCGGTGTGAAAATGCAGCAAACCACTTTTGTAGGTCCGCAGGTAGGTCAGGAGTTGTTCGTGAAGGGTGCGGAGGCATTGCTTGCCACTCTTGTGCTGATATTGATGTATGTGTTGTTTCGGTTTACACCCAAATTGGCCCTGGGCGCGATCTTCGCAGTACTGCATGATCCGATTTGCGTGCTGGGTTTTTTTGCGCTAACTCAGATGACCTTTGATTTAACCGCCATATCCGCCATCCTTGCGGTCATTGGTTATTCGCTAAACGACACCGTCATTGTATTTGACCGCATACGCGAACGCGCGCGCAGCGCGCGTAAACTCGGCATAGGCCAAGTGATCGACGAGTCTATCAATCAAACATTGTCGCGAACCATTATGACTAAACTGGTGACATTACTGGTGGTGGTGGCGCTGTTGATATTTGGCGGCGAGACCTTACATGGATTCTCGGCGGCTTTAGTGATCGGTATTTTGGCCGGCACGTATTCGTCTATCTATGTATCGGCGGCTTTGGCGATGGACCTTGGACTTCAAACGGACGATTTGTTGGAGCGCAAGCTTACTAAGCCTGAAGAAGTTGACGGTTTGCCTTGACAGCAGCCCTGCTGACCGATCCCCAGGTTTGGCTTTCTTTTTTGACGCTGTCTTTGCTCGAGGTCATTCTCGGCATCGACAATATTATTTTTTTGTCGTTGTTAGTAAACCGGCTGCCCGTCAACCGCCAAAAATCGGCCCGCATCATTGGTTTAAGTTTTGCGATGCTAATGCGCATCGGATTGCTGTTTTCCATTCGCTGGCTCACGACGCTGCGCTATCCCCTATTTAATATCGCTGCACTGGCAGTTACCGGGCGAGATTTGATTTTGATGGCGGGGGGAGTGTTTTTGTTGGTGAAAAGCACCACTGAATTACGCGAAATGCTCAAAGGTCCTGAGGTTAAGAAATCCCTAAAACCGTTGCGGAATTTCTGGTGGATTATTCTTGAGATTGGTATGGTCGATATTGTATTTTCACTGGATTCTATTTTTGCGGCGATTGGTCTCGCACAGAGCATAGCGGTAATGGTCGCCGCGATCGTATGTTCAGTGCTGGCGATGATGTGGGTGGCAAAGGCGGTGGGTGATTTCATTGATAGACATACTTCAGTCAAGGTCTTGGCGCTGGCTTTTTTAATGCTAGTGGGGGGCACTTTGGCGGCCGAGTCGCTGCATTGGGAGGTTCCCAAGGGCTATTTGTATTTTGCAATGTTTTTTGCGTTGGCGGTGGAATGGATCAACATCTGGGTGCGCAAGCGATCGGCATAATGCCCGCAACGCTTCCTATCTTCGGATGGTTCCAGTAGCATCCAGGAAAAGCTCGAACCCTTTGGGAGAAAACTGTGCTGTTTGATCGAATCAAATCACTTGATGCTATCTTGACCACGGCGGCGAAGAATTCACTGCATCGTTCTCTCGGAGCCTTCCAGCTTACTATGCTGGGAATTGGCGGGATCATTGGCACCGGTATCTTCGTGCTGACCGCAGAAGCGGCCACCAAAGCGGGACCGGCCATGATGATCAGTTTTGTGTTAGCGGCCGTCGTCTGTGGTCTGACCGCCTTGTGTTATTCGGAAATGGCAGCCATGTTGCCGGTTTCCGGTTCCGCTTACACCTACAGCTATGCGACCTTCGGTGAAGTGATTGCGTGGACCGTGGGTTGGGCCTTGGTACTAGAATATGCCATTGCGGCGAGCGCCGTATCGGTGGGCTGGTCCGGCTATATGGTGGGCCTGTTTAGAGATTTATTGGGATTTAATATCGGACCCACCTGGACGCACGGACCTTTGGATGCCGAGCCTGGTTTGTTTAACATCCCGGCATTTTGTATTGCACTGACTATGGCGGGATTGCTGTATCTGGGGACCAAGGAAAGCGCGCGAGTTAACGCCGTTTTGGTGGCGATCAAAATTTTGGCCTTAAGTTTGTTCGTGATCCTTGCGGTTCCGGTCATTCACGGGGCGAACTTTCAACCCTTTAACCCTTTTGGATTTTTCAAATCTGAAGTGATGGATCCGGCCTCGGGTCATATGGTGGCGGTGGGAATTGCGGCCGCGGCTTCGTCTATATTCTTTGCCTATGTAGGATTTGACGCGGTATCCACTGCGGCCGAAGAGACTAAGAATCCGAATCGCAATATTCCCATTGGATTGATCGGCAGCTTAGCGATATGCACGGTGTTTTACTTGTTGGTGGCAGCGGGGGCGATTGGGTCGATCGGTGCGCAGCCCGGTGGTGCGCTCGCCACCTCGCACGACGCCTTAGCCTATGTGATGCGCGCTATTCACTACCCACTCGCGAGCAAATTGTTGCAAATCGCGGCCGGAATCGCACTGCCATCGGTGGTGTTGATGATGATTTACGGCCAGACTCGTATCGCCTTCGTGATGGCGCGCGATGGGCTGTTGCCGGCACCGTTAGCGAAAGTGCATCCCAAATTTAAAACTCCGTACGTCATTACGATGGTCACCGGGGTCTTTGTGGCATTTTTTGCCGCGCTTTTTCCCGTAGATCAGTTAGCGGATATTTCTAATTCTGGCACGCTGTTCGCTTTTGCTGCGGTCACCATCGGAGTGATGATGCTCAGAATCAAATTACCCAACCAAAATCGTCCATTTCGGACGCCTTTTTTGTGGGTGGTAGCCCCTATCGCGACTGCCGGATGTGTGTTTTTGTTTTTCCAATTAAGTTTCTACACACTTAAATTATTCTTCGCCTGGGCGGCGATTGGTTTAATTATATATTTCTTTTACAGCCGCAAACGCAGCGGGATGGCGCCCGGCAGAGGCTAAACGCGCAGCACTGCGGGTGTTAGGGGCCCCAAAACACTAAGCATTTCCTCGTATACTTTCGGGTTGCCGGCGACGATGTTGCGACCCAGGGCGTATTCAACTCCGGCCGGAGTGCCCACCCGACCACCCGCCTCCTGTATCAGCAGTGTTCCTGCCGCGGTGTCCCAAGGCGATAGCCCAAATTCCCAAAATCCATCCAGGCGCCCGGCGGCAACATAGGCCAAGTCAAGTGCGGCCGACCCAGGCCGACGCACACCGGCTGCGGTTTTCATAATTACTTTGAGCATCGCAAGGTAGTCATCGACATTGATGGCGTCGGCGCGAAAAGGGAATCCCGTACCAATCAACGAACCTTCCAGGGTGCGCTGGGTGCTGACGCGGATTTTCTTCCCCTCTAACTGCGCGCCGTCACCTCGAGATGCGGTGAAGAATTCTTGGCGCATGGGGTCGTACACCACGGCATGTTGCAGGCGTCCTTTTTGCTCGACCGCGATGGAGACTGAAAACGTCGGGAACCCATGTAAAAAATTGGTGGTTCCATCTAGTGGATCAATGATCCAGACGAACTCGTTATCCCCGCTGCGGCCGGATTCTTCGGCTAGAAAGGCGTGATCGGGGTGACTGCGGCGGACGGTCGCAATGATATCTGCTTCCGCCTTACGGTCAATGTCCGTAACAAAGTCGTTGCGCCCCTTAGTATCAATATTGATCGAGTCGAGGCGCGATAAGCTACGGACGATCAAATCTCCGGCCCGACGGGCGGCACGCATGCCAATATTTAGAAGTGGTTGCATAGGGGGGCGGTAGAATACCAGAGCATGACCCATCTCGTTCGCATTGTACTGATTGATCCCAGCCATCCCGGCAATATTGGCTCGGTGGCGCGCGCCATGAAGAATATGACCCTCTCAGACCTGGTTTTAGTGCGGCCGCGCAACTTCCCGCATACGGAGAGCATTGCTCTGGCCGCTGGGGCAGATGACATATTGGCGGCTGCGCGTGTCGTCGATTCGCTCGCCGAAGCCATTACGGATTGCGCCTATATCGCCGGCACCACCTCACGGCCACGTTCATATTATTGGGAATTCACCACGCCGCGAGATATTGCTGAACGTATGGTCGCGTTGCCCTCGGATACCCGAGTTGCCCTATTATTCGGCTCTGAGCGCTACGGTCTAGCAAACGAAGATCTGAATTATTGCAATGTGTTGGTGCGCATTCCAGCGAACCCTGAATATTGTTCGCTGAATCTTGGCATGTCAGTGCAACTCCTAGCGTATGAATATTTCATGGCGCGTGAGCAACCCCGCTCGCACATCCAACTGGAGCGGCCGTTGGCTACGTCGGTGGATATTGAATTTTTCTACACGCATTTACAGCAGGTGTTGACGGAAATTGATTTTCCCGATCGAACTGGCCATTTAATGGAGCGCGTGCGCAGACTATTTAATCGCGCGCAATTAGATAGCAATGAACTCAACATCCTGCGCGGTGTGCTAAGTGCCGTGCAGGGTCGGCGCGGGCAGGCGCGCTGATGAGGCCCGTGTATTTGGATTATGCGGCGACTACACCTGTGGCTGCGCCAGTGCTGGCCGCGATGATGGACTGTTTGGGAACTGACGGTGTGTTTGGAAATCCGGGGTCCGCAAGCCATGAGTACGGCGATTGTGCACGCTCAACGGTTGAGAGGGCTCGGGCGCAAGTGGCCGCAGCGGTGGGTGCCGAGGCGGATGAAATTGTTTGGACGTCAGGTGCTACGGAGGCGAATAATTTGGCGTTGTTTGGCGTGACTCATTACTACGCTAAACGCGGCAAGCACATGGTTACTTCGCGGACCGAACACAAGGCGGTTCTCGATCCTTGTGCTGAGTTGGTGCGGCGGGGATGGCGTGTGACCTATTTGGTGCCGGGTGCGGGCGGTATCGTTGAGCCGCATCAGGTGGCAGCGGCGCTTACGCCGGAGACGGTGTTGGTGTCGATCATGCATGTGAACAACGAAATCGGTGTGGTGCAGGATGTGGCTGGGATTGCACAAGTCTGTGCCCGTCAAGGAGCGTGGTTGCATGTTGATGCGGCGCAAAGCATGGGTAAGGTTGCGGTAGACTTTGCGCGTTCCGGTGTTGATCTAATGTCCTTTTCGGCCCATAAAGTTTACGGCCCTAAGGGTGTGGGTGCGCTGTGTGTATCGCGGCGGGCAGGCGTACAACTTGCGGCGCAAATTTTTGGCGTAGGGCAGGAGCGCGGCGTCCGGGCGGGTACCTTGGCGACCCATCAGGTGGTGGGTATGGGCGCAGCATTTGAGTTGGCACAGACCTTATGGATCGGGGAACTGCCCCGTATAAAAGATTTGCAGCAGCGGCTCTCACAGGGGTTGATGGCATTGGGGGGTGTGCTACGCAATGGCGACAGTCAAAACTCGGTGCCCCATCTGTTGAATCTTTCTTTTGAAGGCGTTGAGGGTGAAAGTTTGTTGGCGGCAGTGGCGCCGCAGATCGCCGTTTCCACGGGTTCTGCGTGTATGTCTGCGAACCCCGAGCCCTCGTACGTATTGCGTGCGTTGGGGCGTGATGAGCAAAGGGCTGAAAGTAGTTTGAGGTTTAGCTTGGGGCGCTTTACGACCGAAGCTGAGATTGATGTGACGGTTTCAGTGGTAAAGCAGGCAGTTTTACATTTGCGCCGTATCGGGGGCGCTGGAATCTTGGGTGCATGAACTATAATTCACTTACTCGCCAGTACTTCGAACTTGCTCCGCAGGTGGGAGTACTTGAGGGTTCGGACACCTACCGGGGTGCAGCAGGAAGCCGTGCGCACGGAACTTGGGTTCAGTTTGACTTGGCGGTGCAGCAGGAAGAGGCATGCGCGGTGGTGCGAGAGGCGCGTTTTTTGGCCTATGGATGTCCGTATGTGATTGCCGCGGCGGCCTGGATTGCGAAAAAAGCACCCGGGGTTCAAGCGGGTGGGGCACTTCCTGCATCGGTTCTGGCGTTGCAGCAGCGTTTTGAGGCGCCGGTCGAGAAGCTGGGAAGACTATTGGCCGTTGAGGACGCCTGGAACGATGCGATGAAAATGTGGCGAGGATCCATGCGCTCAAGGCCGTAGCATGATATGAATAGGGCATAGCCTTAAGGTTCAGGCGTAACAGGATAAGGTATGGCGATATCATTGACAGAATCGGCTGCCGAGCGAGTTCGGACGCATTTGGCGCAGCGGGGTACGGGGGTTGGGCTGCGGGTGGGCATCAAGAAAACCGGCTGCTCGGGGTTTGCTTATGTCGTTAATTATGCTGACGAGATTCGCCCGGAAGATGCGGTATTCGAAGCGCGGGGCGTTAAAGTCGTGGTGGACAACGCGAGTTTGCCGATGATCGACGGTACGTTGGTAGATTTCGTAAAACAGGGCTTGAATGAAGCCTTTAAGTTTCAGAACCCGAAAGCCAAGGGAGAATGCGGCTGCGGCGAGAGTTTTAACGTTTAAGAGGTTTAACCGATTTAGTGGGCGTTTTTCCACTATATTCAGGCACTTCGGCTGCCCCTTTTATTGCCTTGAGCGTAGCAAGTCCAGTACACTTGGCGGTCTTTGTCGGCCCTTAATCTGGGCTTAGACATCCATAATTTATAATTTTTTCGAGGTCATCATGGCAATTGAGCGCACTCTTTCCATCGTTAAACCCGATGGTGTCGGCCGTAATTTAATCGGTGAAGTTTATCGTCGTTTTGAGGCGGTTGGGTTACGGGTGATTGCGGCGCGCATGCTGCATCTTTCGCAGACGGAAGCCGAAGGTTTTTATAGCGTGCATCGCGAACGACCGTTTTTTAAGGATCTTGTGCGCTTTATGACTTCAGGACCTGTCATGGTGCAAGTGTTGGAAGGTGAAGAGGCGGTGCTTAAGCATCGGGAAGTGATGGGTGCAACCGACCCGAAAAAGGCCGTTAAGGGCAGCATACGTGCTGATCTTGCCACCAGTATTGACGAGAATATTGTGCACGGATCCGATGCCGTCGATACTGCAGCCCACGAAATCGCTTATTTTTTTAGGGCGATAGAGATTTGTCCCCGTACGCGACAGTGATGCGCGAAACTAACACGCGAAAGTAAAGTGAGTGGTGATATTGTCAATCTACTCGGATTGCCGCGCGCGGAACTGGAAACTTTCGTAGCTGACCGGTTAGGCGCGAAACCGTTTCGTGCTCGACAACTCATGAAGTGGGTCTATCGGCGCGGTGTCGCGGAATTTTCGCAGATGACTGACCTTGCTCAGGACTTTCGTGCGCAACTTGGGCTGGTTGCAAAAATTACTGTTCCTCAAATAGTGACTCAACAACAGTCGGTCGATGGTACGCAGAAGTGGATGCTCGCCATGGACGAGGTGCAAGGCATTGAAACCGTTTACATTCCGGAACCGGATCGCGGCACGCTGTGTATTTCGAGTCAAGTGGGTTGTGCGATGGATTGTTCTTTCTGCTCGACCGCCCAGCAAGGATTTAATCGTAACTTGAGCGTGGCTGAAATCGTCGGCCAGGTCTGGCTTGCGCATCGGGAAATCTCGGAAATTCGTGGCGATGGGCGCAGCATCACGAATATTGTATTCATGGGTATGGGCGAGCCTTTGGCGAATTATCGTAATGTAGTGCCTGCGATGCGTATTTTTTTGGATGATTTGGGCTATGACCTCTCGCGTCGCCGCGTGACCTTGAGTACTTCAGGATTAGTGCCGCAAATATATAAATTGGCAGAGGAATGCAATGTTGCGCTCGCCGTGTCGTTGCACGCTCCCAATGATGAGTTGCGTAATGAGTTAGTGCCTATCAACCGAATCCATCCGATTGCGGAATTGTTAAAGGCTTGCTGGCATTATTTGGAGAAACAAAACGGTCGGAGCGTTACCTTCGAGTACGTCATGTTAGATGGGGTCAATGACAAACCTGAACATGCAAGAGCTTTAGCGCGCCTGTTGCGCGGCCGCCCGGCCAAACTTAATTTGATTCCATTCAATATATTCCCCGGAACCCGTTATCGGCGCTCACCCGCTGAGGTGATCGTGCAATTCCGCGATATCTTAAACGAGCACGGTGTCATCGCAATGATTCGCCGGACTCGTGGGGATGATATTGATGCGGCTTGTGGTCAGTTGGCGGGAAGGGTGCGCGATCGAGTTGTGACGCGGCTGGGTGCGAGGCGAGGACATCTTCATTCATCGGTGCAGGCTTCATGAAAATATTTTTAACGTGGGTTGTATTGGCGCTGGCGGGTTGTGCGGGTAACGGACTGGCGCCGGGAAAGACCTCTGCACAAGCAGCCTCAATTAATACTCAACTGGCAATCGAGTATTTGCGGATTGGCAAAATAGCGCCGGCGCGCGACTTTATCGAACGAGCGATCCATCAAGATCCTAATGACGCTAACGTTCAGTCGACAGCCGGTATGATTTATGAGCGTATGGGCGATATGACCAAAGCCGAACATTTTTTTTCGACCGCAGGGCGATTGGGTAAGGATGATCCCAATATACAAAATAATGTGGCGGGATTTATGTGTCGAACCGGCAAGGCTAGCGAGGGAGAAAAAATGTTCGATGCAGTAGCGCGTAACCCGTTGTATCAATCCCCGGAAGTTGCGTTAGTGAATGCCGGAGTTTGTCTTCGCGGTACGGGTAATGAGGTGGATGCGGAGCGGTATTTCAAACATGCGCTAATGATTAGGCAGAATTACCCGGAGGCGTTGTTGCAATTGGGAAATTTATCTTATGATCGTGGCGATAGCGTGCAGGCCCTTGAACTGGCGCAACGCTACCTAAGCGCGAATTCTTCGAGTCCGGATATTTTGTGGCTCGCGTTACGCGCCGAGCGTAAGCTCGGTGATGCAACGGCGGCGGCGGGCTTTGCACGACGCTTGCAGACTGATTTTCCGGATTCAGAGCAAGCGCAAATGATGCGTTCGGGCACGAGTCGATGAATCAAGCGCTGGAATCTCCCGGACCACAGTTGCGACGCGAGCGGGAGCGGCGGGGTTTAAGTGCGCAGAAAGCTGCTGATGATATGCATTTGGATTTGTGGGTGATTGAGGGGCTCGAGTCTGACCAGTATGAGCGGGTGGGTCCGCCGGTGTATGTCAAAGGACATATCAAAAAGTATGCTGATCTTTTGGGATTGCCGGTCGAAGACATTGTTAAAAGCTATCAGGCGTTGGCTTCGGGGGCGCTGTCGCCGGGAATTTCTGCTCAAGCCGTGCGTGTTCGTCCCGCTATTGAACAATTACCCTGGTTGAAGTGGACTGCCGTCGGCGCTGTGGTTGCGCTGGTGGGCGGTTTTTTTTGGTGGAGACCTTGGCATCAGCGCGTGGTGAGCGTATCGGCGAGCAGTCCGATAATAGTAGCGAGCACTGTGGATCCCACCGCAGTTCAAGAGTCGGTAGTTCCTCAGGATTCGGCCACGGGGCCTATCGCTGCATTGCAGTCCGCATCGAGTAGCACCCCCCCTCTCGTTTCCAGCAATCCGCCAAGTGCGGTCGCGGCACTTCCTACCGGCGCGCTGGGGCGGGTGCATTTGCGGGTGAGTTTTTCTGCGGACTCGCGGGTCACAGTGCGGGATGCTACGGGGCGTAGAATTTTTGCTGGGAAAGGTCAAGCGAATAGTATGAAGTTGATATCGGGTAAGGGACCTATGCAAGTGTATTTAGAACATGCCGGTGGTGTGCAACTGGAAATTAACGAGCATTCGGTCGCCATTGGTCCGCAATTTGTCACGGGCGACGTCGCGCGTTTTCGTGCCGGCGCGGATGGCATCTTGCGTCGATGAGCAAGATTATCGAGCCATTGCGCGGTGTTCACGATGTACTTCCGGCGCAGGCCCCCGCTTGGCAATTTCTTGAGCGGGTCACGCGCGAAGTGTTTTCCGCCTACGGATATGAGGAATGCCGCGTCCCAATTATTGAGCAAACCCATTTATTTAAGCGTTCGATTGGTGACTTTACCGATATTGTTGAGAAAGAAATGTTTAGCTTCCTCGATCAAGGCGGGGATTCTATTACGCTGCGTCCAGAAGCGACCGCGGGAATGGTGCGCGCGGTGATTTCCAATGGGCTGTTACGTGAGAGTCGTTTGCGACTCTGGTGTATGGGACCGATGTTTAGGCGCGAGCGCCCGCAGGCGGGCCGATTTCGCCAATTTCATCAAATTGATGCCGAAGCTTTCGGGTTTGAGGGACCCGATATCGATGCTGAGCTGATTGTATTGTCGGCACGATTATTGCGTCGATTGGGTTTATCCCGTCTTAAATTATTGATAAATTCCTTAGGTACGCCGGCCTCACGACTCGTGTATCGGGAGCAATTGGGTCTGTATTTTGGCGCTCACGAGGCTGCGCTTGATGAAGATAGTAAACGACGTCTGAAAGGCAATCCGTTGCGGATTTTGGATAGTAAAAATCCTGAAATGCAGCGTATTGTGGCAGGTGCGCCTTTAATGATTGACTCTCTTGATACCGAGTCAAAAGAACATTTCGCCGCGTTATGTGCATATTTGCGTGACGCGGGCATCGAGTATGATGTGGAGCCGCATCTGGTGCGCGGTTTGGATTATTACACCCGCACAGTGTTTGAGTGGACCACCGATGCGCTCGGTTCCCAAAGCGCCGTGTGTGCCGGGGGTCGTTATGACGGCTTGGTAGCTCAGTTAGGCGGTGCGGATACGCCGGGGATCGGCTGGGCTATGGGGCAAGAGCGAATAATCATGCTCCTCGATAAATTAGGCATTGCCACGATGCGTGAGCGGCCTCATGTGTACTTGGTAATGGCGGGTACTAGCGGTGAGGGTCTGGGCTTTAAAATTGCAGAAAATTTACGTGAAAACGTCCCTAACTTGAGGGTGCAATTGAACTTAGGGGGCGGTAGCCTTAAGACTCAATTTAAACGAGCCGACAAGAGCGGCGCTGAATTCGCGTTGGTGTTGGGTGAGGATGAGATTTCGCGGGGCATTGTGGCGCTGAAATCTTTGCGTCGAGAGCAGGCGCAGGAGGAATGTGTTTTGGCACAATTAAATGAACGGTTAGGGGTCTTGTTGGGTCTTAGCCCTACAAGGTCTGGGAGTTAATTATGGCAGAAGAGTATTTGACGGACGACGAACAATTAGAAGTAGTGAAGCGTTGGACCGCCGAGAATGGAATTTGGTTGGTGGGGGGTATCGTATTGGGCGTGGCTTTGTTGTTGAGTTATCGATACTACGAGAGCTACAAGAACGAGCAGGCTCTAAAGGCCGCCGCACAGTTTACCGCAATGACCGATGCGCTCGATAAGAACGATCAAAATGCAGCCCGCCATATTGCGGATGGGCTTATCAAGGATTACTCGAATACGCCTTATGCAGATCAAGCGCAATTTGCCTTGGCGCGTCTTAGTATTGATGCGGGCGAACCGGGTAAGGCGGTTGCACCGTTGACTCAGGTGATGAGCCATTCGAGTGACGTTGAGCTTCAGCATATCGCGCGGTTACGTCTTGCTCGAGTTTTGACTGATCAAGGAAAAGCGGATGATGCGATTGCGACATTAGGAATCGTCCCGGCAGGGGCTTTCGCAGGTCGCTACCACGAAGCGCGTGGGGATGCATTTTTCGCCAAGAAGAGTTTCAAAGAAGCACTCCTAGAATATAGGGAAGCTCAAGTGGGTAGTGACGAGCGCGGTGCCGATAAGTCGGTATTGAGCTTAAAGATCGCTGAACTTGCCGCACTGGTGCCTGCCAATAATTCCAGTCTTTCTAACAAGGCTAAACCCTGATGCGTTCATTGCTTCCCTTTAGTCTCGCGTTGTTACTCTTTGCAGGCGGCTGCAGCAAAGACAAAGATGTCGAACCCCCAGCGACGCTGGCTTCATTCCCGATTAAGTTGCCGGTGGCCAAGATATGGGGTGAGAAAGTCGGTGGCGGTAAGAAGCAACTGGTGCTGCGCTTGGGGCTGGGGCCTACCGTTGATAATGGTGTGGTTTTCGCGGCTTCGCACGCGGGCGAAGTGCTCGCCGTGCAATTGGCGACTGGCCATAAAGTATGGGACAGCCGATTGAAAGCCCCATTGTCGGCCGGTCCTGCGAGCGGCGAGGGACTCGTAGTCGTCGGGTCGAGCAAGGGTGAAGTGATTGCGCTGGATGCGGCAACCGGGTCGGTAAAATGGCGAGCACATGTGAATTCCGAGTTGTTGTCGGCGCCGGCCATTTCAGAGAAAGTAGTGGTGGTGCGCTCGGTCGATGGCCGCCTGCGGGGGCTCAATGCTGCAACGGGTAAGGAGCTGTGGTCTGTCGAACAACAGGTGCCACGCTTAAGTTTGCGCGGCACATCATCGCCGGTGATCGCACGCGAGTTAGCAATTTGTGGATTCGATAACGGTAAGGTGATGGCCGTATCATTGGCAACCGGAGACACCGTTTGGGATACCGCGCTTTCTGCTCCGCATGGGCGCACCGAATTGGATCGCATCGTCGATGTAGATGGTGCTGTGCGGGTAGCCGGGGATAATGTGTTTGCGGCGGGCTACCAGGGACGTACTGCAATGCTTGCGCTTGATTCTGGACAAATTTGGTGGGCTCACGAGATGTCGAGCTACCGAGGATTAGCTACTAACGAGGATATGGTATTCGTCACTCAGTCAGACGGTGTCGTGGTGGCGTTGCGTCAGCGTGATGGTTCAGAAGTTTGGCGCAATGATAAATTAAAGCGTCGCGGATTAAGTGCTCCGGTCGTCACGAGCACCGCGGTGGCGGTCGCCGATTATCAGGGCTATGTGCATTGGCTGGATAAGTCCACGGGTGAATTGGTTGCGCGCGTTCAAGTGACGAAGGATCGAGTCACTAACCCGCCGGTTGCGGTGGGTGATACGGTAGTGGTGTTGACGGACGGCGGCAATTTAGCGGCTTATCGCGCCACTGCGCCTAAAACCTAACAGTAATCTGTGCTACCTGTTGTTGCCTTGATCGGACGACCTAACACCGGTAAGTCCACTCTATTCAATGCCATGACAGGCACGCGGGATGCGCTGGTTGCCGATTTACCCGGCTTGACCCGCGATCGGCAATACGGCTTTGCGCGTCGGACCGAGGTTCCGTGCATCGTGGTGGATACTGGCGGTCTGGTCGAAGACGCCAATGAAATTGAAACCTTAATGGTCGCGCAAACTGACCGCGCTATTGAAGAAGCCGACCGATTGGTTGTGCTGGTTGATGGTCGTGCGGGCGTTACTCCTCAAGATCAATTTGTCGCGCAACTGGCGCGACGTAGCGGAAAACCCGTCATTTTGGCAGTGAATAAAACTGAAGGTTTCGATCACGATATTGCGGTAGCTGATTTCCATCAGCTGGGATTAGGAGAGCCGCATCCGCTCTCGGCCGCGCACGACCAAGGAGTCATTTCCTTGCTGGAAGCGATACTCGTGGGTCTTGTGCCGGATCCGCAGGACGGCCCGGAGATGCATGGCATTAGGGTGGCCGTGATTGGTCGTCCGAATGTCGGCAAAAGCACGTTGATTAATCGCGTGTTGGGGGAAAATCGTCTAGTGGCTTTTGATCAGCCTGGGACTACGAGAGACGCGGTGTTTGTGCCCTTCGAGCGCGATGGGGAGCGTTATACCTTAATCGATACCGCAGGCCTAAGACGACGTTCGCGGGTGGAAGATACGATTGAGAAATTCAGTGTTATTAAAACGCTTCAGGCGATCGAATCTGCGAATGTAGTCATTGTGGTGATGGATGCGCATGATACGGTGGCTGAGCAGGACGCAAGCCTATTGGGTACCGTCATTGAGCAAGGTAGGGCGTTAATATTGGCTGTCAACAAATGGGACAACATACCCACCGAACAGCGTGACTTAATCCGTCAACAAATCGAACAACGACTGACGTTCGCCGATTTCGCCCCGCTGCATTTTATATCTGCTCGGCACGGAAGTGGGGTCGGCGAGTTATTTGCGTCCGTGCGTAAGGTTTACGCCGCTGCCATGCGTGCCATGAGCACGCCTGAGCTGACTCGGGTGCTTGAGACGGCCATTGAAAGCCATCAACCGCCCTTGGTGAGAGGCAGGCGGATTAAGTTGCGTTATGCGCACCAAGGTGGGCGCAATCCGCCGGTAATCGTAATTCACGGCAACCAAACCGAGCACCTACCGGATGCTTACAAGCGCTACTTAGTGAACGTGTACCGCAAAGCTTTCGATCTAATGGGTACCCCGGTGCGGGTCACTTTCCGAAGTGAAGTGAATCCCTTTGCGGGCAAGCGCAACGTTCTAACGCCGCGTCAGGTGAAAAAACGGAAACGACTGATCCAGCGCAATAAGCGTTAAGAGCTAAGGGTCGTATTTCAGAGTCAGTGCGCAGAAAATCATGGTCACTACGCAACAGACGCACATGCTCACCATCACACCTCCCCATCCCCAGCCGTCAGCGATCCAGCCGACTCCCGTGCCGGCAAAAGCAGAACCGAACGCGTAACCAAAAAATCCGGTAAACCCGGCGGCGGTACCGGCAGCCTTTTTAGGCACCATATCCAGCGCATGTAAGCCGATCAGCATGACCGGGCCGTAAATAAAGAAACCGATGGTAATCAGCGCGGCTATGTCGATCCAGAGTGGACCGTTTCGATTCAGACCGTAGACGACTAGGCCCAGCAGCGTCGGGATCATAAATACGATGGTGGTGGGCGCACGACGTGACTTAAAAACTTTGTCCGACAGCCACCCGCATAAAATTGTTCCCGGAACGGCGGACCATTCAAAAAGCGCCCACGCGGTGCTCGATTGTTGGAAGGAAAAATGTTTCGCGGTTTGCAAATAGGTCGGGATCCAATCCACCACTCCGTAGCGAACGAAATATACAAACGCATTGGCAAATGCGATTAACCATAGTTGACGGTTATTAAGAACGTGCTCTAGGAAAATCTCGCGAAAACTTAAAATGCGCTCGTGTACAGCACTGTAGGTCGGTGGATAGTCTTGTTTGTACTGTTCCACCGGTGGTAGACCACAGCTTTGCGGAGTGTCGCGGATGAGCGCCCATGCGATCACTGCAAGGGCGGTAGCCACCATGGCATTAAAATAGAATTTAGCTGTCCAGTGATGAAAAATCATCACGCCCGCCAAAGCGATCGTGGCCACTAGCGCGCCTCCAAAATTATGCGCAACATTCCACAGCGACACTACGCGACCCCGCTCCTTGATGCTGAACCAATGCACAATGCTTTTTCCACAAGGCGCCCAACCCATGCCGTTGAACCAACCGTTGAGCGTCTGGAGTGCGATCATGCCGGTCAGCGATAGGTACACTGTTTTTGAGTAACCAAATACAAACAAGACTGCGCATGAAAGTAGTAGACCGAGGGGTAGGAAATAACGTGGGTTGCTGCGATCAGAGACGCTACCCATCAAAAATTTAGAAAATCCATAAGCAATGGAAAGGCCGGTCATCGCAGTGCCAAGCTGGGCTTTGGAGTACTGTGGATAGTCGACCAAAATATCCGGCATCGCCAGCGCAAAATTTTTACGTACTAAATAATAAGCGAGATACCCTACAAATATTCCTAAGAACACTTGAATGCGTAAACGCCGATATTCACTATCAATACGCGTCGCCTCAAGGGGTGGGGCATCAGCAGCAGGACGCAGTAAAAAAATCATTGAATATGCTATCACGTTGGTTTCTGATCGGCGGCTCGCGCATCAATAGGAGGCACGCGTAGATAATCAAAGTGCATTGATAGTGCGTGAGATTTACGCGAGTTACCTTGAATTATTATAAAAGCCTCATAACCTCCTGATCTATATTGGCGATCTATGGTTGGCACGAAAGATGCTGGTCTCGTTTTGTGTTACTAGTGCGCTAGAGGGAAGGAGCACTTATGATTAAACTGTTCCGGTGGGGCTTTTTCGCTCTGGCGTTGTCGGCACCGCTTGCGTGGGCAGAGATACCGACGTTAATGCCAGCGAGCGATTCGGCAGTAACTACGGCCGTTGTGACGCCCGCGACCGCTGCGGCACCAGCGCCGGCGGTTGCCGCTGCGCCGGTCGCTATCGAACCGATTGTTGTCGGTACCGATAAAATAAATTCGGGCGATACGGCCTGGATGCTGACGTCTACTGCGCTCGTGTTAATGATGACCATTCCAGGTCTTGCGCTTTTCTATGGCGGCATGGTGCGCAAGAAAAATGTGCTGTCCACCCTGATGCAAGGTTTTGCGATCACCTGTGTTGTAACACTTTTGTGGTGGCTTATCGGGTATTCATGGGCGTTCACACCCGGTAGCCCATATCTTGGCGGCAACATGCGCATGCTATTCAATGGTATGAGTTTCATGCATGACGGTCATAAATTGACCGTCTCACATTTGGCGTTGACCATTCCAGAAACGGTATACGCGATGTTTCAACTGACCTTCGCCATCATCACCCCTGCATTGATTGCCGGCGCTTTTGCCGATCGCATGAAGTTCTCTGCGCTGTTGGTATTCAGCTCCGTGTGGTCTTTAGTGGTGTACGCGCCTATTGCTCATTGGGTATGGGAGCCATCCGGCTGGCTCGCAGTACAAGGTGTTTTGGACTACGCGGGCGGTACGGTCGTCCACATTAATGCCGGGGTGGCAGGGCTCACAAGTTGCTTTGTGCTTGGCAAACGTTTGGACTATGGGAAAGAGGCTATGCCGCCGCACAATTTGACCTTAACGTTCATTGGCGCGTCTTTGCTCTGGGTCGGTTGGTTTGGGTTTAATGCCGGGTCTGCGGTCGCGGCGGATGGTCGCGCCGGTATGGCAATGCTGGCCACGCAGATGGCGAGCGGTGCTGCGGCACTCGCGTGGATGTTTGCCGAATGGATTGTCAAAGGTAAGCCCAGTGTCTTAGGCATAGCATCAGGCGCCGTGGCCGGCTTAGTCGCTATTACCCCCGCTTCCGGTTTTGTGGGTCCTACCTCTGCGGTATTGATAGGCATTGTTGCAGGAGTAGTGTGTTTCCTTGCGGCTACTTGGTTCAAAGGTTTGCTAGGCTATGATGACTCATTAGACGCATTTGGCGTGCATGGGATCGGCGGCATTGTTGGGGCTTTGCTCACGGGAGTTTTTGCCAGTAAAGAAATAAGCGGATCGGACGGTTCTTTCATGACGCAATTGTTGGGCGTTGGGACAACAGTAATTTATGGATTTGTCGTCAGCTACATCATCTTAAAAGTTATCGATATGACTATGGGCTTACGGGTCACAGAGGAACAGGAACGTGAAGGTTTAGATATTTCTTTGCATGGAGAGCGAGTGGATTAGCATGCTGGCACGTTTAGCCTGAATTGAATTTTGTGATCCACGTCGCAATGACTTTCTTAACGGCGAGAGTAATCTACACACCCTAGCTGTATCCCATCATTTTCCGGAGGTAATAATGAGCAATCCCTACGATAGTGCGACCGAACGCACCTCAATACTGGGCCCGACCCTTTATTTTAAGGGCGATCTTAGTGCTGACGAGGATTTGCTTATTTGTGGGCGGATCGAAGGATCAGTAACTCATTCCCAGCGCTTAATCGTGGGTGCTGAGGGTATCGTAAACGCCAATATTCGTGCACAAACCATTATCGTTGAAGGCACAGTGGAGGGCGATCTTAGGGCCGATAAGTCGGTTTTAGTGAAAGAAACAGCCAAAGTGCATGGCAATATTTTTGCACCGTCCGTGAGTATTATTGCTGGCGCCAGTTTTAGTGGCAGCGTTGATATGGACGGTAAGAAAGTGGTCTCTAATACAAATGCTAGTGCCGCAAAAGCGGTTGGCAAGGTGGCCTAAGCTATGGGTTGGTTTAAAAAATCACCGGATGGAGATCTTGCAAACATGAACCCTACTTCGGCAGGTGACGCTACTAAGGCATCTGAAGCTACGGTAGCGAAGCGCGCGGATCCTAAAGCGGAAGTGCGCGTTGGGCCGGCAACTCCGTCTGAGTTACGGGGACCAGAGCTGCGTGGATCCGAATCACGCGGCGCTGGACTAAGAGGTCCTGAGATTCGAGGCCCCGAGGTGCGAGGCCCTGAGGTGCGAGGCCCTGAGGTGCGTCGTCGTGAGTCGCGTCCTCCGGAACTCCGGAGTTCCGAGGTGAGAGGGCCTGAAGTACGGGGTTCCGAAGTGAAGGTATCCGAAGCACCCCGTGCGCCGGACGCGCGTGCGGTTGAAGTCGCGGCGCGGGGTTCAATCCTTGGACCCACTTTGAAGTTTCGAGGGGAACTGTCAGCCCAAGAAGACTTAATTGTGCAAGGAAGCGTTGAGGGTTCTATAAACCACACTCAGAGCTTGACCATTGGAACCGATGGTTTAATGAAGGGCGATATTCGAGCGCGCGTCATTATTGTCGACGGCAAGGTGGAGGGCGATCTCTATGCCACTGAGTCGATTAGTATTCGCGCGACTGCAAAGGTGACGGGCAATGTATATGCACCGCGCGTTGGCATTGCCGACGGGGCGTTTTTCTTCGGTCAGGTGGATATGCAGAGTGCGTCACGCGACAGTTCCAGCAAAACGGCCTTAAACCCCGCAACTGTTGATCGAGTGTTAAGCGCAACTTAAGCGCGGGTTGAGCGGGCGGGCGCGTTGACAGGTCGTTAGGGTAATAGTAGCGCCGGGTCAATCCAGGCGTGATTTAGGCTGACGCCCCAATGTAAATGGGGCCCCGTCGCTCGGCCGGTCATGCCTACGGTCCCTAGGCGAGAGCCCGCGGTAATATTTTGTCCGCGCTTTACGTCGATGCTTTTTAAGTGACAATACATGCTGATGAATCCGCGTCCGTGATTCAGGAATACTGTATTGCCGTTAAAGAAGTAGTTGCCGGTGTCGACGACTTGGCCGTCTGCGGGGCTAAGTACCGGTGTCCCGAGAGCTGCGGCAATGTCCATGCCGCTGTGAGGATTGCGCGATTCGCCATTAAACACGCGGCGCAACCCAAAAGAGCTGCTTCTTACTCCGGGTACGGGAGGTGGGAGCCGAAACGATTGCGGCTCATTCGGGGTCCACTCATTTAGTACTTTCTCAATATTGAGTCGCTCCCGGTTGAAGCGCGCGAGATCGGCGCGCGACAAATTTACTTGACGTGGAGCGACGTTTAAAGACTGACTTGAATATTGTTGATCTACCACTACGAATTCAAAACTGGCGGGTTTCTCTAAGGGCAATTTCGGATCGTACAGCGTGACCCTGTGTGTACCGAGCTTAGCTGCCAACGGGATACCTACCACCGCAAGCCAAGTATCTTCCGCGCGAATGACCATGACGCGATGTCCATCGGATTCGACTATCGGCAAGGCATCTTGCGTGATATTTAATCGTATGATTTCTACGCCGCCGGGGACCGCGTGCTCGCGAGGCAGTGTGGGCGTCAAGGTAAGTGCTACGGCAAAAGCCGGAGTTGAACAAATGGCCGCAATAATAATGCGCATCATGGTTTTTCCTCGCGGTCTTTAACGATAGCGATTATTTTCCCACTGGCGAGCCGCGCTTCGATGAGTGAACCTATCGGTGCGTCGGCTGCGTTACGGAGGATGTTACCTGTCGGCGTGCTCACGATGGCGTAGCCGCGGTCCAAGGTCGCCAGCGGACTCACCGCGTGAAGCGTTCGTACCAGCGGCAATAATTGTTCGCGAGCGCGTCGTAAATGCGATAGCTCCGCGGCGTGTAGACGAGCGGTTAATTCGCTTAAACGCGCATTGATAGCACGCACACGTGCTGCAGGGCTTACTTGCCAGAGTCGGTTGATACGTTCGTTAAGATCCGCTCTACTATTTTTAAAAATTTGGCGTAGCGCGCGTGATATGCGCTGCTCGAATTCGTCCAGGCGTTGCATTTGTTGGGTCAGGCGCGCCCGCGGGCTGACCTGCGCTGCTCGCCCGCTCAACCAATTGAGTCGCTTAACGCTGACTTCCAACCGACGCTGCATAGCTCGTTGTAAGCGTTGGCCTAGGCTCCCAAAAGCTTTGAACCATTCGCCGGCGTCGGGTACGACAATTTCAGCGGCAGCCGATGGGGTCGGCGCGCGTAGGTCGGCAGCGAAATCGCATATGGTGAAATCAATCTCGTGGCCTACGCCGCTCACAATTGGGATCGGCGAGGCGATGATCGCGCGCGCCAATGCCTCATCGTTAAAGGCCCAAAGATCCTCGAGTGATCCACCTCCACGTGCGAGAATCAACACGTCGCACTCCTGGCGTAGTCCTGCTAATTTAAGTGCTGCGATCATTTCGGCGGCTGCCTGAGCGCCTTGTACGGGAACCGGGTAGACGAGCACGGGTACTGCTGGAAAACGCCGCGCCAGTACTTGCAAGATATCTGCAATAGCGGCCCCCGTAGGCGAAGTGATCACCCCGATTCGTTTGGGCAGCGTGGGCAACGCACGTTTACGCTCCGGTGCAAATAGTCCCTCGGCCGATAGTCTGGCAGCCAATTCCTCAAATTGGCGTTTCAGAGCTCCGAGGCCCGTGTCCTCCATATGGTCAATAATTAATTGATACTCGCCGCGTGGCTCGTACAACCCAATTCGCGCTTTGACGAGTACTTTTTGGCCGTCGCGCGCCGTAAATCGGCACAGCATATTACGCTGGCGAAACATCGCGCAGCGCACTTGGGCCGTCACATCTTTCAGTGAAAAATACCAGTGACCAGAGCTGGGTTTGGCGAAATTAGAGACTTCCGCCTCCAGCCACAAGGTTCCGAAGCCGCGCTCTAGCATGACCCGAACTTCGCGATTGAGCCGTGAAACAGAGTAAATATCGCGATCCGGGCGAACTGCTTCCGATAAATCGTTAATCTCCATATTTTAAATCATACTCAGGTTTACCTAACTATGGGCGCAAGGTACAATGTGTCGCCTCTAAAATGAACCGGTGATCGCTACATTATGCGTATTCTGGAAGAGGCTCTGACCTTTGACGATGTCTTGCTGGTGCCGGCTTATTCGGAAGTCCTGCCACGAGAAGTGTCACTTTCGTCCCAATTGACCCGTGATATTCGCGTTAATTTGCCTATTGTATCCGCTGCCATGGATACCGTGACCGAGGCGCGGCTTGCCATTACCATTGCCCAAGAAGGTGGCATTGGCATCATTCACAAAAATATGTCGATTGAGCATCAAGCACGCCAGGTCGACCGCGTGAAAAAATTTGAGAGTGGCGTTATCAGCGACCCAATCACCGTGCGGCCCGATATGACTATACGGCAGGTTATTGAGTTGACTCGGGCGAAAAATATATCGGGCGTGCCCGTCGTGCTAGGCACTCAGGTGGTTGGCATTGTCACGCACCGCGATTTACGTTTTGAAACAAAGTTAGACGCGCCAGTCTCCTCTGTGATGACGCCTAAGGATCGGTTAATCGCCGTGCGTGAGAATGCTCCTAAAGAGGAAGTGCTTGCGCTTTTGCATAAACACCGCATTGAAAAAGTCTTGGTGATCGCGGGTAATTACGAATTAAAAGGCATGATTACGGTTAAGGATTTCCAGAAGGCCACTGAATTTCCGAATGCCTGTAAGGATTCGGTGGGCAGTTTACGAGTAGGTGCCGCGGTGGGTACTGCGGCTGATACTTTGACTCGAGTGGCTGCGCTACGTGAAGCTGGAGTCGATGTCATTGTGGTCGATACGTCACATGGACATTCACGCGGCGTGTTGGAAACGGTAGCAAAAATTAAAGCCAAGTACCCAGATATTCAAGTCATCGGCGGCAATATCGTTACGGCGGAAGCGGCACTGGATCTCGTCAAACAGGGTGCAGATGGAGTCAAGGTGGGAATTGGACCCGGCTCTATTTGCACGACGCGCGTTGTCGCGGGCGTGGGTGTACCGCAAATTAGCGCGATTTCGCGAGTTGCCAAGGCGCTGGAGGGTTCGGGCGTGCCGGTCATCGGGGACGGTGGCATTCGTTATTCAGGGGACATCGCCAAGGCCCTCGCGGCGGGCGCGCACTGTGTGATGATTGGCGGAATGTTTGCGGGGACCGAGGAATCGCCGGGCGAAGTGGAACTCTATCAGGGAGGTTCCTACAAGGCATACCGCGGCATGGGTTCCTTAGGGGCAATGGCCCAAACGCATGGCTCCAGTGACCGCTATTTTCAAGACACCACCACGGAATTGGAAAAATTGGTACCCGAAGGGATCGAGGGCCGAGTGGCTTATAAGGGTAGTTTGGTTGCGATATTGCATCAACTGTCGGGCGGCTTGCGGGCGGCGATGGGTTACACGGGTTGCGGTAGTATCGAGGAGATGCGTTCTCGTCCGCAATTCGTGCGCATCACCAGCGCTGGTGTGCGCGAAAGTCATGTGCATGATGTGACCATTACCAAAGAAGCGCCTAACTATCGGATTGGTTGATGCTTGATATTCATGCGGCTCGTATTTTAATTCTGGATTTCGGTTCTCAATACACTCAATTGATTGCGAGACGCATCCGAGAGCTTGGCGTGTATTCGGAAATTTTTAGCTGGGACGTTGATCCTGCTGAAATTACTCGCTTTGCGCCGCAGGGCATCATCCTCTCAGGTGGCCCTGAGTCAGTGTACGACGTTAAAGGTCCCATCGCGCCAGCGGTGGTATTCGAGCTCGGTGTGCCCGTACTCGGCATCTGTTATGGCATGCAAACTATGGCGTCGCAGTTGGGTGGTAGAGTCGAATCTTCCAGCCGGCGGGAATTTGGGTTCGCACGGGTCCTACCGAGCGACCGAAATCGACTGCTCGATGATCTGAGCGATAGCGAGCACGGCGAGCAGGCGCTCGACGTATGGATGAGTCACGGCGACCATGTGGCCGCGTTGCCCCCTGGATTTAGTACAATCGCAAGTAGCCCCAATGCGCCGATCGCGGCGATGGCTGACGAATCGCGACAACTTTATGCGCTGCAATTTCATCCCGAAGTCACTCACACCAAGCAAGGGGGTGAAATCTTACGGCGCTTTGTACGCGAGATTGCGCTTTGTCCGCCTAATTGGGCCACTCATAATATTATTGAAGATAGCGTGACACGTATTCGTGCGCAGGTCGGCGACGATCAAGTGTTACTCGGCCTATCAGGTGGCGTCGACTCGTCGGTGCTGGCGGCACTCCTACACCGCGCCATTGGTGCGCAATTAGTTTGTGTATTCGTTGATCATGGTCTGCTGCGACTCAATGAAGGCGATCAGGTCATGGCGATGTTTGCTGAACACATGGGTTTGCGAGTCATTCGAGTAAATGCCGAGGCGCGATTTTTAACAGCGTTAATCGGCGAAAATGATCCAGAGAAGAAACGCAAAATAATCGGCAAACAGTTTATAGAAGTTTTTGAGGAAGAAGCCGTTAAGCTTGCGAGCATCAAATGGTTGGCACAGGGTACTATTTATCCGGACGTCATCGAATCGGCGGGTACTAAAACTGGCAAGGCACATGTCATCAAGTCACATCACAACGTGGGTGGGTTACCTGAGAAAATGAACTTTAAGTTGTTGGAGCCGCTGCGCGAATTGTTTAAGGACGAAGTGCGAAAGTTAGGAGTGGCGCTTGGGCTGCCAGCGCCGATGGTGTTTAGACATCCCTTTCCGGGTCCTGGACTAGGCGTTAGAATTTTGGGTGAAATTAAAAAATCCTATGCCGATTTGCTGCGTCGTGCAGATGCCATATTTATTGATGAGCTACGCGTACAAAATTTATATGATCAGGTGAGCCAAGCCTTCGCGGTGTTCTTGCCAATACGATCGGTGGGCGTCATGGGTGACGGGCGGCGCTATGACTATGTGATTGCACTGCGAGCGGTTGAGACCATTGATTTCATGACCGCGCGTTGGGCTCATTTACCTTACGAATTTTTGGATCGGGTGGCGCTACGCATCATCAATGAAGTGCCGGGGATCTCGCGCGTGGTGTACGACATTTCCGGCAAGCCGCCGGCGACGATTGAGTGGGAGTGAGCAGGGCGCTTCCCTAGTTTCCCACGAATGTTCGCCGCCGGAAACGACGAATCTTGGGGGAAAACTGACAAAAACCCCCGATTTGGATGCCCACAAGCGGGCAACTCCGGCCGGTAATCAGTCATTCGAATATCGGTTGTCGGCTCATGATTTCGCAATTCAGCTGATCAGCGCAACTCGGCCAGGTACATCATCCTCGATAGAGCGCCGCGTTCTGCCATCGCAATCACCGAGCGCAGGTAATCTTGGTAACGCGCTAAGCCACCTGCTCCTTCTAGTCGTTCGAGCTCCGCAACATGTTTCTGTCGCGCCGAGAGGCGCCCGGTCGCATTTTCCAGCAGGGCTGCAGTTCGATTCTCGGTTTCGAGTATCGAGAATCCCGCCTGTTCGATCGCGCGCTCGTTGAAGCCCGGTGCGCAGAACTGGGAGAACCCGTGCATGCTCCTCGCCGCCACTTCCTCATTGGATATCGATCCGGTGACAACCCCGGCGTCCGTGAATAGTAGCCGCGCACCGCGCTTCAGAACCCGCGCGACTTCCAGAAAGGCATGCAGCCGGTCACGGAGGTGAAGCACGACATCCAGCGAAATCGCGGCGTCGATGCTATTAGCGTCGAGGGGAATCTGCCCATCAAGATTTGCTTCTTGAACTTTGATACGGCCTTCAACCCCGAGTGATCGTGCGCGGGCAAGGCCCGCAGAAAGCGCTGCAGCGCTGACGTCGACGCCGAATCCATGGCAGCCAATGGACTTCATAAGGAAGGTGAGCGGGCCGCAGGGGCCGCAACCGAGATCCAGGAGGAGGTCGTCGGCAGATATGCCAAGCCTGGCGGCATCGCGGGGCAGATCCGACGCCCTAACCCAGGAGTGCTGGCCAATATCCTCGCCGTAGGCGTCGCGCCGAAGTTCGCGCATCAGCGGCGACTCAAACTCTTGGTAGAGGGACTCGTAATTGGGCTTGGAGGGTTCTTTGGACGGATCCATGATTAGATACTTTGTTAGGTTCGATGCGCGGCCACATGTTAAGCTATCAGGAAAAGGTCCGCCAACTATAAGGCGCCGCGGTCGTCCGCCAAAGTCATTAATTGGCCGACGCAACAGGGGGGGACCCGATGATCGCAAGGAGTAACGACACGTCGATTCCAGTCACGCCCGAGAGTCGCGCGGTCGATGGTGCCGTGCGAAGCGCCGCGTGGCACGTCATCCCGCTGTTGGCCGTCGGCTATATCGTCAGTTACATAGATCGCGCAAACATCAGTTTTGCGGCGTTGACGATGAACAAAGACTTGGGGCTGACGGCCACGCAGTTCGGGTTTATCGCAGGGACGTTCTACGTTGGCTACTGCTTATTTGAGATACCGAGCAATGTTGCGCTACAGCGTTTTGGCGCGAGGCGCTGGCTGGCTCGAATCATGGTCTCCTGGGGACTTGCGGCGGCTGGTACTTGTCTCGCGCAGGGCCCAACGAGCCTGGCGGTGTTCCGCTTCCTCACTGGCGCGTGCGAAGCAGGCTTCTACCCGGGCGTGATGTTTTACCTATCAATGTGGTTTCCCGTCGAGGTTCGGGCGCGAGCATTCGCCTGGTTCAACATCGCCAATCCGATGTCTTCCGTGATCAGTGGTCCGTTGTCAATTTCGCTACTCGGACTGAACGGTCTTCTAGGGCTCGCAGGGTGGCGCTGGCTTCTACTGTGCGAAGGGCTCCCGGCCTGTCTCCTTGGCATCTACATGCTCTATTCGCTACCTGACGGGCCACGCGATGCGAGATGGCTCAATGAGGATCAGAAGAGCGCGCTGCAGCGGCGGTTGGCCGCCGAGCAGCATCCCCGCAAAGAACAGAACCTTTGGGCAGCGCTGCGCCATCCGCAGATGCTGATTCTGTCCTGCTCATTTTTCTGCGCAGTCGTTGGCATACAGGGCATCACGCTCTGGCTGCCGCAGATTCTTCGCCACCACGGCTTGTCGATGACTGCGACGGGCCTGATTGCGACTGTTCCCTACCTGTTGGCTTGCATCGGCCTGATTGTCTGGTCGTATCACATGGATCGGACGCGGGCATTTCTCCGAAACTACGTCGGTTGTTGTGCGCTGGCCGCGCTCGGCTTCACCGTGGCGGGCGCGGTGGACTCGGTGCCCGGTCTAATTGTCGGCGCCTCGATGGCATTGATCGGCATGAACGCATCTCGGCCGGCGATCTTCAGCTTGGTCCCGGTCCACTTGCAGGGGCCCGCGGCTGCGGCCGGGATGGCGCTCGTCACCTCGATCGGCAACCTGGGAGGATTCTTCGGGCCACTGATGATGGGACGGTTGAAGGACTCAACTGGCTCGTTTGCAGCAGGATTGCTTGGGCTCGCCGGCATGCTGGCACTAGCGGCAGTCATCGCTCTCCTAATCAAGGCTGTTGCTCGGCCCGTCGTTCGTACGTAACCGGTGTCTGGCCGTAACCGGTGTCTGGCCGGCGTATTGATTAGTTCGGTATACCGTGCAGGTCGGAGCGCAGCGGATTGTCGGCGAAATATTGTTTCCACAGACGCGGCGTGAGCTCGGCGACTCGGGACGCGGGGTGTTGTGCGACCCGT
>JANYFY010000024.1 GCA_025359565.1 Gammaproteobacteria bacterium
GCCGTACGACGTGGCTCCTTCAGTAGCGTTGCCGATCTGCAGTCCGCCATCACTCAATTTCTTGATGCTTGGAACGCAGACCCTAAGCCCTTCGTCTGGACGGCGACTGTCGCAGCTATCCAGGCCAAGTTGTCACGGTGCCGCCAGACTTTGGAGCAAATCAAGCCCGGTTGTACCGCGCCACGGACCCCCAAGAAAACCCAATCTCCAGTTATTTCTCGGACACCACCTAGTTCTAATCGCGAAAATTATTGAATTGCAACGGGATCTCGACATCCGCGGTGCGTAAGAAGGCGATCGCTTCTTGTAAATCGTCGCGCTTTTTTCCGATGATGCGCACTTTGTCGCCTTGGATCTGGGCCTGTACTTTCAGTTTCGAGTCCTTCAACAAGCGCGAAACTTTCTTGCCGGTTTCCGCGTCGATGCCATGTTTTAAAATCACCTTCTGTTTAGCGCGTGCGAGGTTTACTTCTGGGTCTTTGACTTCGAGGCAAGAAACGTCAATCCCGCGCTTGGCAATGCGTAGTTTGAGAATTTCCAGCATTTGTTTGAGCTGAAAATCGGCGGGAGCAATCATCGTCACGGTGCTCTCTTCCAGTTCAAATGTGGCCTCAGTGCCTTTGAAGTCGAAGCGCTGCGAGAGTTCACGAAGTGCTTGGTCGACCGCGTTGGTTAATTCGTGGGTGTCAATTTCCGATACGACGTCGAAGGAAGGCATAGATAACTCCTTAAACTAAATAGCCGCTGGATTAGCGATATCCGCGTGCTTGCAAAGTGAACAGTCGAGCGTACCGTCCGTCGTTCTGCATCAGGGATTCATGGTTGCCCCGCTCGACAATTCGTCCTTCTTCTAGCACTAATATTTGGTCAGTCATGCGTACCGTCGAAAATCGATGGGAAATAACAATCGCAATTCGATTGCGAGTCAATTCTCGAAAATGTTCAAATACTTCCGCCTCGGCACCTGCATCAATCGCCGCCGTAGGCTCATCCAGCACCAAAATATCGGCCTGATTACGCATGAACGCGCGAGCGAGCGCAACTTTTTGCCATTGACCGCCGGACAATTCGCGACCATCTTGAAACCACTTCCCCAATTGTGTGCGGTATCCCAAGGGTAGCGCATCGACAAATTGTGCTGCGAGGCCTTGTTCAGCTGCGCTGCGCCAACGGGCTTCATCGTCAAACGCACGTACATCCCCTGCACCTATGTTCTCGCCGACCATCATTTGGTAGCGCGCAAAATCTTGAAAAATAACACCGATTCTTTGGCGTAACGTGGTCTCGTGCCATTCTCTGAGGTCCATACCATCCAATAATATTCGCCCTTTGGTGGGTTGATAGAGTCGGGTCAGTAATTTGATGAGAGTGGTTTTACCGGAGCCGTTTTCGCCCACTAAGGCTAGGCTCATACCGGGCTGGATGTGCAAGTCGATATCCGTCAGTGCCGGGCTGCTGGCTCCGGGGTAGGTAAATTCAACCGCTTCGAAGCGAATACCATCGCCGGGCTTGGGTCCCGAGACGGTGGTTCCTGCGTTACCGCTGACGGGTTGTTCTAGATATTCAAATAGCGTGGAGAGATACAAATTGTCTTCGTACAGGCCGCTGACTGCCGAGAGAGCTGCGCTAACAGCAGTTTGGCCCTGACGAAACAGCATTAGATACATGGTCATTTGGCCCACGGTCATAACGCCCGCGACGGTGACCGCGGCGATCCATGCGTAGCCGCCATACAGCGCTGCGGTGCCGAGCAAACCTAAGCCAAAGCCCCAGATATCGCGCCTTAGGGTAAGGTCACGGTCTTCGCGATACAGCCGCGTAAAAATCTCGCGGTAACGCGCGAGAAGTGTTGGACCTAGTTGGAACAACATGACTTCTTTGGCATGGTCTTCACGTGCCATGACCGATTCTAAATAAATCTGCATGCGCGATTCGGGTGCTCGCCAGCGAAATAGCCGAAACGCCTCGCCCGAGAATTTGGTCTCTGCGAGAAATGCAGGTAACCCGGCGAGCAGCAATAATGCCACCGCCCAGGGGGAAAATTTAATCAGTAAGCCACCGAAAGATAACAGTGAAATGGCATTTTGCAGTAAGCCGAAAGTACGCATCACTAAACTTAAAGGTCGGCTTGAGGCTTCGCGTCGAGCGCGCGTAAGTTTGTCGTAGAATTCCGAATCCTCGAAATGGGTTAGATCTAAGGTGAGCGCTTTTTCTAAAATCATGACATTGACGCGCTGACCCAGCTGCGCGCGCAGTAAGGACTGTGCAAGAGAAATGCCTCGCTGGGCCATTGCGATCACTGCAACGAGTAATGCTTCTAGTGCTACCCAGGTCATTACCTCATTGAAATGGCTAACCCCTGTGCGCTTATGCCACTCCGCCGCATGAATAACCGCGTCGACAATCTGAGCGCCGATAAAAGCGATTCCGGCAGGCATTACGCCGGCTACTAAGGTGAGAAGGCCTAAGGTCAGGCTCAGTGCCTTATTGGTCGTCCAGACCAGGGTGAGTGCGCGCCCGCTATAGGCGAATAGACCCGCGAGACCGCGTGTTAAAGGGCTATTTTCGGCGATGGCTACTTCACCAGGCGCAGACAAAATGGATATCGATAGGGTTTACCGCCGCTGACCTGGATGGCCGCAATAATGACCAGCACGAGGTTCGTAACGCCGAGTAGCCAAAGAAATATAAACCCGATTCCGATCACGGTGAAAATCAAGAACCCCAGACCGAGGAGTAACACCGTAATTTGGAAATTCAGGGATTCTTTGGCTTGATCAGCGACCAAAGGCATGGCGGGTCCTTTGGTTCGCCAAATGATTAAAGGCCCAAGAATAGTAAATAGCACCAGTCCGCCAAAGGGGATAAAAATTAGGCTACCGCCGCCAAAAATCCACAACACGCCACAGAGATGTGCGGCCATCGCCCAATTACGTTCTTCGGTATTCATAGCATTTGATTATAGCGTAGGCGGAGGCGAATCTAGGCGCTCGCGATGCAATTTTCGGTGTGCCGCGGTGTGCCGCGATACGCCGTGTTCGGATGAGCGGGCTAGTTCTTAGCGACCGCTTTCTTCCCTGGTTTTAAGAACTTGACCATGACGCGCTGACCGATTAAATAGGGTGTATTGGTTGCCGAGACAACGACTTCGACGACGCGCTCGTCGGTGGCTTCCGCGCCAGTCTCCGACTTATTTTTTCGCCCGCCGAAAGTGGCGGCAATGCGGACGACCCTGCCGGGAAACGTTTTTGACGCATCGCTCTCTGAGGTAATTTCTGCTTCTTGGCCAGCATGTACATCAGGTAAGGCACTCTCAATAATTTCGGCGCGGATAATATGAGGAATAGCGGGTTCGAGGTCGAACATGGGGGAAATGTTAAGCGTTGATGCTCCCGAGCCCGGATTGGCGTAGCGACGGATGATCTTGCCGTCCATCGGTGCACGAACATTGGTGAGCTCTTCGTTGTAGGAGGCTTGCGCGAGTTGAGTCTTTGCTGTTTGGATGGCGGCTTGCTGAGCTTTCAATTGTGCTTCGGCGGTTGCAATAGAATCACCTGCTTGATCAAGTTGCTGTTGGGCAATTGCATTAGATAGCGCTAGTTGTTTGAGACGATCATATTCCCGTCGAGCGGTTTTAAGTGTGATATCGATAACGCCTATTTGGGTCTGTGCTTGAATCAATGTGGCCTTGGCATTGTCGACGGCTAAAAGGGAGTCTTGATCATCCTGACGCGCTAAGACTTGTCCCTTGGTAACGATTGCTCCTTCTTGCACCAGTACATCTCGCACCATCCCGAAACGGCGTGCATCTATCTCAATGAGGCCACCCTCAACATCGACTTTGCCGTTCGCAATGGCAGCGTAAGGGGAGGCGGGTGCTGACACATTTTTCGCGCTTGTTTGCGCAGCAGTTTTAAGATCGCAACCACTTAGAAATATTCCGCAGGTTAAAACAAAAAAAAAGCTGCCCGATAGAATTGAATTACGGCCCATGGGTAATGCTCGTTGCTGCGGTTTGGTTAAATTGCGGAGGTTCAGAAATCATTTTGTCGCTGTGAATCTTGCCGTCTTCCATGTGAATAATACGGTCAGCAAAACTTTCTAAACGGGCGTCGTGAGTCACTACGACTACCGCTGCGCCCCGGTCTTTGGCCGCTTGGTGCAGTAGTTTAATAATAACTTGACCGCTGACCGAGTCCAGCGCGGATGTCGGTTCGTCGGCAAAGATCAATGCGGGAGATTTAGCCAACGCACGCGCGATTGCAACCCGTTGTTTCTCGCCGCCCGAAAGCTCAGACGGTTTTTGACGTAACCGTTGTCCTAGACCCATAGTTTCTAGCGCGGCCACCGCACGGGTACGGGCTTCGGCTCGCCCTACGCCACAATACTTAAGGACTTGCTCGACTTGCTGAGTGGCATTTAATGCTGGAAAAAGATTGAACCCCTGAAAAATAAAACCACAATGATCAAGTCGGAACCGATCGACCTTGGTGCGATTCATGTTCCACAAGCTCTCGCCTAGTGCGATGACCTCACCCGCATCGGGCTTCATAAGTCCCGATAATGCGGCGATCAACGTTGATTTGCCCGAACCTGAAGGTCCCATGACCATAGTGACTTGACCATGATAAGCGTTGAAATCGACGTCCTTAAGCACTTGTTGCTGTAATTTTCCGATTTTGTAGGCTTTTCCGAGTCCTTTCGCATCTAGCGCAAGGCGGCTCATCGCAGTAAATCTGCTGGCTGACTCTTTTTTAGAACGCCTAGCGAAAATATGCCCGATAAAACTGCGAGAATCAGCAGTGCAATGGCGACTGGAATATCGATAAACAGAGGAAAGTCCATTGGGACGCCGAAGGTCTTGGCAATAATCCACACTAAGCCCGTCAATATACTGGTCAGTATTAGCCCCGCGACGCCGACCCAAAGACTCAGTTCTAGAATAATAAGTCGCAGGCTACCCATGGAAATACCCAACGCGCGCAGACTCGCGAATTCCTTAATGTTCGCCAGGATGGCACCTTGTAAGGTCTGCCAAGTAATCACGATGCCAATGAATATGCCAACCACCACCGCGAACCCGAGCATCACCGATATACCGCCGTCCTTTAATAAGGCTTTTTGATTGGCTCTTGCCAGATCCGGGCGTGACCATGCTCTAAAATGTCCTTTGGAGTGAGCATTGAGTTGATCCGCCACTTGCTGGGCTCGGCTCGGATCTTTGATCTGGACCATCAAGGGACCTACGCGGGGACCGTCATTCCACAGGTAAAGTTGCTTGGCGGTTTGCGGTGAAACAAAAGCGATCGAGAAAAAAATATTCGGATAGCCGTCGGTGGTGCCTCTTACCCATACGGTATGATCATTGATCTTGGCTTTATCGCCAACCTTGACGCCTAGTTTTGCTAGGCTGCTGCGATCCACGACTACGCCTAAGGGTTCTTTTAGCGCTTGAATGAGGCTGTCATCAAAGTCATCCGGCAAGGTCAGCGCACCTTTGACCGGATTGACAATCATGATCATTACGCCCTCGCTCTTGGCGGGTTGGCCATCCTTCGGAAAATTTGCCCAACCACCGCCATTTAGGAAGGTGGGACTTACTTTGACGACCTCGGGGTGTTGATAGACTTCTGCGATGATGCGTCGAGGTTGATCGGTATTATTACCGAACAATTCTTCTACATCGGGTCGCAGTACAATAATGGAAGCGGGTGAACGGTCGATCGAGGCGGTTGAAGATTGACTTAAGCCCATGAAGAGGCCGGCCATTGCGAGCACCAAAAGTCCCGCCACGGCTAAGGCGATCACTGCGGCGAGATATCTTCGCCATTCGTAGAGAAGCGTCGCGAGCGCTAGGGACAAAAGACTTCCTGCCGGAATACGCGGTTTAAGCGTAAATTTTGTAGTGCTGTCACCGACCTAAGCTTCTTCACTGGCTTAAGTAGTTTCGCCGGCCTTGATGCGCAGGTATCGCAGTCGACTCTCAACATCTTCTTTATTCAGATAAACCCCCGCGAGTTGGCGGTATCCCACATAGGCATCCCGCGCGTGTAGTACGCGCCAATTATCGAATAACAATACCGAACCGGGCAGTAATCGACGTCGATAGTGAAGCGATGGGTCATGGCACAGTGCATTGAAGGCATTGAGTGCTTTATATAGTAAAGCGTGCTGCGCAGGAGGAAGTACAAAAGGGGCGCGATCATAGTTGTTGTAGGTTACTTGTACGAGATCACCGGAGTCGTCGAGCCGCAGGAGCGGCCGGCGTGCCATCAAATGGATGCCGCGATCATAGTCTAGATATTGACCGGGAATGGCGACTTCGGTGAGAACTTTATAGAGTGCTGGCTGATCTTCGCTTAAGATTTTTGCCATCTTGAAGCCGTCGATGAGTACGTTTTCTCCGCCGGTGCACTCGGCCGCCAAACAATGAAACATTTGATAGCCCGGCGCATCGAAACTATAGGTGCCATCGGTGTGCGGTCCAATAGCCATTGAGGTATACGCGGTGTCTTTGTGCTCCATGTTGGCCGTAAAATCCCAATAGCCGCCAAAGATAGTTTCGCGTATGTACGAGATTCGCTTGGCGATCAACTGAGTGGCTTCCGCGGTACCCGGCACACCTTCAATAAAACACAGACCGAAACGCTGTACCTTCTCGAGCAAGTCTTTCAGTGCACCATCGGTTTTTAAGAATTCGATATACGCTACCTCAGGTACGCCTTCGCTGATGCCACAATCCCAAAGCGTCCGGGTGTTGGGCAATACTTCTGGGTTAGTGCGCAAGGCTGCTAAAAATTGGCTGGTAAAATGACTGGTGGGGTCTTCGTTGGACCATTTCACCGCTAATTGTTGACCGTCTTTTTCAACTTTTACCGACGCTGAAATATCGGTCGATAGGTTAAAAGTGTCGACTAGTCGTTGCTTGGTATCAGGGTGTTGGCTAGTCACCTCCTGACAATTGTCACGTAGCCAAAACAAGGACACTACTAAATCGGGTCCGCCATTAACCCAAGTTAGATGGACATTCTGATCGATGAGCCGAGCGGCGGTGAGGTGCGAAGTCATAATGATAGTATAGCAACGTCTGTGGTTGGAGACAGGAGTGAGCGGAAGCCGTGAAAGCGAATCGCGCTTGACGTCAGCCATGGGCCGCGGTGATACTCACACTCATGTTGAACCAAGTGACAAATCTAATTCTAGGTGGGTGGTGGCGCCTTCTGTCTACGGAGTGGGCGCTGGTCGCGTAAGATTTTCGATTGCTACCTTAAAAACCCATCTCCGACTAAACCGGTGATGGGTTTTTTGTTGTCCGTGATTCTTAAAACTGAGTGAAAATGAAAGCACCTTTTGACATTGCAGCCGACCTAGATACGCCGGTTTCCGCGTATTTGAAGTTGGCGCCGTTTCGTCCGCGGTTTTTGTTAGAAAGCGTGGAAGGGGGCGAGCGGCTTGCCCGGTATTCTTTCATTGGATTCGGGGATTGCTTGGATGTGCGGCTCGATAAATCTGGCCTTTATGTGGGCGCAACGCGTGAGCCTAAGCCGGCTTCAAAAATTGAGTTCTTAAATGCGTTACGCCGCGCACTGGCGTTAGCGCCGCAGCCCAAACCTGAGGTGCCGGGTGTGCCGTTGCTGGGCGGTTTGGTGGGCTATACCGCGTACGACGCGGTCCGGTATTTTGAAACGCTGCCGGGTCGTAGTCTTGATAGCACGGAAACACCGCATGCACATTATGTCGCTCCGCGTTCATTGCTGGTGTTTGATCATTTAACGCGCAGCGTGGCCTTATTGCACGACGGTAGCGAAGCTGAACGCCAGAGTCTGCGCCGTGAGGTGATGCAGGCGTTGCGCGGTGCGGTACCGTCCATATTAACGCCGGGAGGCTTCTCGCCGGCGACGCCTTCCTTAGACGAGCATGCCTATGGAACAGGTGTGCGTCGCGCCCAAGAATATATTGCCGCCGGTGATGTCTATCAGTTGGTATTGGCCTCCCGTTTCGAAGGAAGGCATTCGCTCTCGCCGTTCGAAGCGTATCGCGCCTTGCGTTTATTGAATCCGTCGCCCTATATGTATTTCTGCGAATTAGGGGATATCACCGTGGTGGGTTCGTCCCCTGAAGCCTTGGTAAAATGCCATGCGGGACTGGCGCAATTGCGGCCGCTTGCCGGTTCGCGTGGGCGCGGCGAGACCCTGGCACGGGATGGAGAGTTAGAGGCCGAATTACTGGGCGATCCCAAAGAGAATGCCGAGCATGTCATGTTAGTGGACTTGGCGCGCAATGATTTGGGACGAGTCGCTACTGCGGGGTCCGTGGTCGTCGATCCCTACCGCGCCGTGGAGCGTTATAGTCACATTATGCATATAGTGAGTGGCGTTCACGGTAAGTTAGCGGCGGGGCTGGATGCCTTTGATCTGTTTGCAGCGACATTTCCTGCCGGTACTTTGGTGGGTGCGCCCAAGGTTCGTGCGATGGAAATCATTGATGAACTGGAGCCGGTAGGAAGGCAGCTCTATGGAGGTACGATCGGTTATTTTGGCCGGCAAGGCGATATGGATCAGGCCATCACTATCCGCACGCTGGTGTTTCGGGGTGATACCTATAGCTACCAAGCGGGTGCCGGCATTGTGGCCGACAGCGTACCCCGAGCCGAATACGCCGAGGTGATGGCAAAGAGTGCGGTCATGCGTCGCGCGCTTTGTATTGCTGCGGAAGGTCTTTGAGGCGAGGGCAGTTCCGAATGACACCGAAATCATGACACCGAGACTATTGTTAATAGATAACTATGACTCGTTTACCTACAACTTGGTGCAGGCTTTTTTGGTGTTGGGTGCTGAGGTAGAGGTGTATCGCAACGATCAATTAAGCGTCGAGAAGGCGCTCACTCTAGGTCACACTCACTTAGTGGTGTCACCAGGCCCCGGTACACCGCAAGGCGCTGGAATCTCAATGCCAATGATTGAGGCTTTTGCGGGTCGGGTACCCATATTGGGGGTATGTCTAGGGCATCAGTCGCTGGTAGAGGTATTTGGCGGCAAGGTCGTACGGGCTGCTAGGCTTATGCACGGTAAGGTGTCGCCGGTGCTGCATGACGGCAAGGGAGTATTTGCCGGTCTGCCGCAGAATTTTCTAGCGGGGCGCTACCATTCCTTGATTGCAGACCCGCATAGCATGCCCGACTTATTGGAAGTGACCGCGCGTACGCTGGAAGGTGAAATTATGGGCGTTCGCCATAAAACCTTACCGATTGAAGGCGTGCAATTTCATCCCGAAAGTATTTTGACGCCTGACGGTCCCGCGATTATGGGAAATTTTTTAAAAATATAACGAGCATGCAAAATCCGCGATTTTTACTTGAACAGTTGTTGGCGCGTCGTGATCTAAGCGAACTCGAGGCGACGGATTTATTAAAGTCACTCGCCGGCGCTGAAACATCGCCTGCCATGGCGGGTGCGCTTTTAGTTGCGCTGCGGCAAAAAGGTGAGACGGCGAGCGAAGTGCGGGGACTTGCGCAAGCGATGCGAGCCCTAGCTCGTTGTCCGGCGATCCCCACAGCGCTTGATGCGATTGATATCGTGGGCACTGGCGGCGATGCATCCGGTAGTTTAAACCTTTCCACCGGCGCCGCGTTGTTAACAGCTGCTTGTGGTTTGCCTGTGGTTAAACACGGCAATCGTTCCATTTCGAGTCGTAGTGGTAGTGCGGATTTAATCGAAGCGTTAGGCTTTACGCTGCCCTTAAACGAAAGCGTGGCGGGGCAGTGTTTGGCGGCGACTGGCTTCACTTTTCTTTTTGCTCCGTATTATCACCCCGCCATGAAATCGTTAGCTGCGGTGCGTAGCGTACTAGGTATTCGTACAGTATTTAATTTGTTGGGACCGCTGACTAATCCTGCCGCCCCTCGTTTCCATCTAATAGGTGCTTTTAGTGAAGCTGCTGCCGAATTAATGGCGTGCACTTTGGCGGGAATGGAAGTGGAGCGGGCGTGGGTGGTGCATGGCGCTGCCGGTTGGGATGAGGCGACCCCGATCGGGCCGTTTGTGGCGTTGGAAGTTCATCAGGGGAAAATCAAACGACAGGAAATTGATTCACGCGAATTTGGAATACAACCCTGTACTGCACAAGATCTTGTCGGCGGTGATGCCGTGGCGAATCTTAAGGCTGTTCAGGACGTTTTTGCGGGTGGCGATCAGGGTCCGCATCGCTCGGCGTTGGTCTTGCAGACCGGCATGGCGCTTTATATCGCGGGACGCGCGGGGAGTATTACGGCAGGTATTGATATTGCGCGTGCGGTTTTAGATAGCGGTGCAGCGCTTGCGTGGCTAGCAAGGCTGCAGCAATTCGCGCGAACGACAGCGTTAGGAGCGTCCGGTTGAGTGGCTTCCTAGACCAGATGGCGCTCTCTAGCACTGTTCGCGTGGCGCAGGCCAAGCGGTATGAGTCACTAGCGGCGCTCGAAGTGCGCGCCGCTGAGAGGTGTTCAGGACCGATCCTTAAGGTGTCGCCGCTGGGCTTTGATGTAATCGCTGAGTTAAAAATTCGGTCTCCAGCGGCCGGTGTATTGGGGAATTTTAATCAGGGTTTGGATCGGGTACTGGCTTATGCGCGCGGGGGCGCCGCGGCGGTGTCAGTGTTGACCGAGCCCTCGCGTTTTGAGGGCTCATTAGAGCATTTGCGTGTGGCTGCTGCGGCATTAACGTCCCTCGCGGTGCCGGTAATGCGCAAGGATTTTATTGTTGATCCTTATCAAGTGCTGGAAGCGCGCGCCGCCGGTGCGGGGGGCGTGTTATTGATAGTACGGATGTTGTCCCGAGCGCTCCTCTCCGAGCTATTGGAGGTTGCGGCTACATACGGCCAATTTGTATTATTAGAAACATTTGATGAGGCTGATCTGACCTTGGCCTATGACCTGTTGAACGCAAAGGCTACGAATGCGAAAATATTGGTGGGTGTTAACTGCCGCGATTTGCAAACACTCGAAATTGACCCGATAAAATTCCCACAACTCGCTTCGCAATTGTCCACCTTGTGGCCAGCGGTCGCGGAAAGCGGTGTTTCGACTCCTGAGGACGCGCGCGCTGTTAGGGATTTAGGATTTAGTTGGGCTTTGATAGGAACGGCCTTGATGCGGTCACCAGAGCCTGATTTACTATTGGCAGAAATTCTGGATGCGGCGAGGGCTTCGCACTTTTAAATGGATAAATTTATTTTATGTGGATCAAGATTTGCGGTATGACTACCGCTGACGGGATTTATGCGGCGGTGGCGGCTCGCGTGGATGCAATTGGATTTGTGTTCGCAACGAGTGCGCGCCAAGTGACGGCGGGCCAGGCCGCACAGCTTGCAGCGCTTGCACCGCCGGAGATGTTAAAAATAGCGGTGACTCAACATCCTTTGCAAATGAAGGTCGATGAGATCTGTCGAATTTTGAAGCCAAATGTGTTTCAAACTGATGTAGAAGACTTGCGGGAGCTTACGATTCCAAGTTCTATTGCGGTGCTACCCGTGGTGCGATTTGGGCGCAAGCTGCCCTATCCTATGCCCACAAGAATTGTGTTTGAAGGACCCTACAGTGGGGTCGGAGAGCTAGCTGATTGGAGTCAGGCCGCAGAGCTCGCACGTCAGACGGAGGTTATTCTGGCGGGTGGGTTGACGGTGCAGAACGTAGCGGAGGCGATCGCGGTGGTTCGTCCTTTTGGTATCGATGTGAGTAGTGGGGTTGAGTCCACTGCGGGCGTTAAAGATCCGCAAAAGATTTATGATTTTGTGCAAGCAGCACGCGCTGCGGCTCTGCGTTTGGAATGAGAGATATGAGTGCATATCCCGATGCTAAGGGTCGGTATGGGTTGTTCGGGGGACGCTATGTTCCTGAAACGTTGGTGCCAGCCCTAGACCGTCTGCAAGAGGGTGTGAATCGCTATCTGTCGGATGGGGATTTCCAGGCAGAATTTCTTCACGAATTGACAACTTGGGCGGGGCGACCTACTGCGCTGTCCTATGCCGGCACTTTAAGTCAGCGTTGGGGTGCCTCAGTTTGGCTTAAGCGTGAAGATTTGGCGCACACCGGGGCACACAAAATTAACAACGCAATCGGCCAGACTTTGTTGGCTAAGCGCTTGGGTGCTAAACGTATTATTGCGGAGACCGGTGCCGGTCAACATGGGGTGGCGAGTGCTGCGGCGGCGGCTCGTCTCGGCATGCCGTGCGTCGTGTACATGGGCGCGGTCGATGTCGAGCGTCAATCGCCGAATGTGGATCGTATGCGTTTGATGGGTGCTACGGTGGTACCGGTGCACAGTGGCGATAAGACGCTGCGCGCTGCGATTGACGAAGCGCTGCGTGATTGGGTATCCGATCCTAACGGGACTTATTATTCGTTAGGGTCCGCGGTAGGCCCGCATCCTTATCCCTACCTGGTGCGCGAATTACAATCGGTGATAGGTCGTGAGGCGAGAGCACAAATGTTAGCAATGGCGGGTGGACTGCCGGATATTGCGGTGGCTTGTGTCGGCGGTGGCTCCAACGCGATCGGCTTGTTTCACCCGTTTCTTGGCGATACATCGGTGAAACTATTGGGAATAGAAGCTGGCGGTCGGGGTCCAGGCCTTGGTGATAATGCGGCTTCGCTGACTTTCGGTACACCGGGTGTGCTGCAAGGTAGCTATACGCTGATTTTGCAAGATGCCCATGGCCAGGTGCGGGAGACTCATTCGGTATCGGCCGGTCTTGATTACTCTGGCGTGGGACCTGAGCATTCATTTCTGATGAAAAGCGGTCGAGTGTCTTATGAATCTGCGACGGACGATGAAGCGTTGGAGGCGCTCATGGAGTGCGCGAAGCACGAAGGCATACTTCCCGCCATTGAGACAGCCCATGCTTTCGCAGGAGCGCGACGCTATGCGGACGCGCATCCGGGCGCACGCATTTTAATTTGCTGTTCGGGGCGGGGGGATAAAGATATGCCCATTTTGCAACGTACGGTGTTGAAGGAATGATGATGGCGGCACACGATAATATTGCCTCTGCAATTCGTGCAAGCGTCGCTGCGGGACGTCCGGCGCTCGTGGGATTTCTGACGGCGGGATTTCCAACGCGTGCTCAGTTTTCGCAGGATGTTCAAGCCGTTGCCAGCGTCTGTGATGTCGTCGAGATTGGGGTACCCTTCACGGACCCTATGGCGGATGGTACGACCATCCAACGCGCTAGTTTTATTGCGCTGGCGCAAGGCGCCACCTTGCAATGGATTCTGCATGAGTTACAACATTTAATCCCACGATGCAAAGCACCGATATTATTGATGAGTTATTTGAACCCTTTGTTGGCTTATGGACTTGAGCGCTTGCCGCGCGACGCCGAGGCTGCGGGTGTATCCGGATTTATCGTGCCTGATTTGCCCTTTGAAGAGAGCGATGAGCTGCGCGTGAGCCTCGGCAAGGTGGGTCTTGCGTTGGTGCAAATGGTGACGCCTGTGACGCCAGATGCTCGACTCGCTACGCTTTGCAAGGCTGCGCAAGGGTTCGTCTATGCGGTGACCATGACGGGTACCACCGGGAAAGTTGGAGCGGGAGCAACCCGCGGCGCGGCGCCTCCGGCGGTATTGGTACCGGCCGATGTGCTCGCCTATATGGATCGAGTGAAGCGCGCATCACCCGTACCGGTGTGTGCGGGGTTCGGCATTCGCTCACGTGAACAGGTGGCGTGTTTCGCGCCGCATGTAGACGGCGTTATCGTAGGTTCTGCGCTGGTCGAATGCTTGGAGCGCGGTGACGATGTGGCCGTTTTCTTAAAGTCGCTGCGCTGAAGTTAAGGGTTCAATCGCCAAATACTGAAATTGAGCGCTGCGGCAAAGGTCACCCATGCCAAATACGGTATAGAGATCCAAGCGGCGGCGGGTTTCACTCTCGCGAATTCGCGGATCATCCATGCGATCGATAACCATAGCGCTATTATAACGAATAGACCTGTTCCGGTACTTTTGAGGCCAAAAAAACTCGGTGACCACAGGGCGTTCAACACGAGTTGGATCGCATAGGCGGTGAGTGCGATGTCGCGGCTTTGATGATAGCGTTCACCCCACACTAACCAGGCGGAGGTACCCATCAAACCATAGAGGGTCGTCCATACCGGACCAAACCAGCTATTAGGCGGTGCCCATACCGGCTTCAAGAGTGCCGCGTACCAAACCGTGGCAGAAGTCGACACACCGGGGGAGACTAGGGCGCCTATCGCCCCGACGCCGAATGCGACGCCGATGAGTAGCAATAGCACCAACCAATTAGGGCGAGAATTGCGCCCGCGGTAACTGGTAGAACTTTCAACAGGAATTTTCAAGCGTTCGTGTCCTTAAAAGTACGACCCCGCAAAAACACCGCAACACTGGCAATTATTTGCGCCCAGCCCAACCAGTGAAACTTCGGCGCAAACGCCACAAGTCCCCACAATCCGCTAAACCATAACGCCCCTGCGATGATTGTGAAATCTCGTTGTCGCGCGTCCTGACGCTGCTGTAGTCGAAGTTTTGCAATCTCCGGGTTCTCAACCGGTAAGCGAAAATTTCCTTCTGCCGCAGCTCGCACCATGTTTTGTAAGATCGTGGGCATTTGTTTCAACGACTCCAAGGTGTCGGGCAACTGCGCACGCAGTCCCCGGAGTAAGGAACGGGGTCCGAAACGCTCGCGCATCCAGGATCTTAAAACCGGTTGCGCAGTTTTCCAGAGGTCTAAATCCGGGTATAACTGGCGCCCTAGGCCTTCGATGTTGAGTAAGGTTTTCTGCAGCAAAATAAGCTGAGGTTGAATTTGCATATCGAAACGCCGTGCGGTTTCGAATAGGCGGAGTAACACTTGGGCAAAAGAGATGTCTTTTAGAGACTTCTGAAATATCGGTTCACATACGGTGCGAATCGCTGACTCAAGCTCGTCCACCCGAGTGCCTGCCGGTACCCAACCGGATTCGACGTGTAGAACGGCAACACGTCGATAATCACGATCAAAGAATGCCATAAAGTTCTCAGCCAGGTAATGCTGATCTCGCGGTTGCAGGGTGCCCACTATGCCGAAATCAACCGCCGCATAGCGAGGATTTTCAGGATCCTCTACTTGCACAAATATATTACCGGGGTGCATGTCGGCATGAAAAAAATTATGCCGGAATACTTGCGTGAAGAAAATTTCGACGCCGTTTTCCGCCAGTTTTGCAAAATTAGTGCCGCGGGCTTTAAGTGCGTCTATTTGACTTACGATGATGCCGTGGATGCGCTCCATGACCATGACATTATTGCGACAATAATCCCAATATACGTCAGGTACATATAATAAAGGCGAGCCCGCGAAATTACGCTTCAATTGAGACGCATTGCCGGCTTCGCGCATGAGATCTAATTCATCCAAAATGGTCTTGCGGTACTCACGCACTACCTCAATGGGTCGCAAACGCCGCGCATCGGTCCAATATTTTTGCGCCAGGCGGCCTAAAGTTTGTAAAACTTCAATATCTCGAGTAATTATCTCGTGCATGGCGGGTCTGAGGATTTTTACCACCACTTCTTGGCCATTTTTTAAAGTAGCAGCATGAACCTGGGCAATGGACGCAGCCGCCAGCGGACTTACATCAAAACTTGCAAAGAGTTCTTTAATGGGTTGTCCCAGAGCGGCTTCAACCGTGGCGATGGCGATTACGCTGCTGAAGGGCGGCACTCGATCTTGTAGTTTCGCTAGTTCGTCGGCGACGTCTAGCGGCAACATATCGCGGCGCGTGGAAAGAGCTTGACCAAATTTGACGAATATAGGCCCTAGCTCTTCTAACGCAAGTCGAAGTCGTTCGCCCCGAGTTTGTCCGCTACTGTGCTGGAACCAGACCCAAGGCGAAAGATAAACCAAAAAACGCAATGGTCGATAGAGGTGGGTCGCAGTTATAAACTCAACCAGCCCCTGTTTAACAAATACACGCTGAATTTCCAATAGCCGGAGCAAGACGCGAAACCGCATTATTGCCGGCCTTGTACTGGTGACTTAAAATCACTTTTCGGCTGCTGAACTTGGCGTTCTAAGCGCGTGAGTCGTGCCTCAACTCGATCGGTAGTCTCGCGCAGCGTATCCACACCCTGTAGAAATTCTTCATGTTCTACTTTGTTAACAAGATCACGACTTTCTTCGGTTAAATATTCGCTGATGTTTTCGCCAAAGGTGCGCTTGGCAGCGCGGGCCCAATCAAACGCCTGTGCTGTCAGTAGTGAGATCCGCCGGGCGGGAATATCACCCACCCAGCGGGAGAGCTCTTCCTCCCAGTCAGGGCGCGCGATGACGAGCAGTTCGCGATACAAATTGGCTATTTCTGCGTCACCACGGATTTGAACGGAATTGTGCGTTTTCGTATTTTCGCTGCTGCTAGTATTCCCGCCGCTGGGTAGCCTGCCGACACCCAATTTGAGTAATGCTAGTGGCGATCCACTAAGGGTCGCGTCGCTCGGCGTGTCATTACCGTCGAGTAGACTCAGTCTGCTGGCGGCTACCATTGCGCGGATGCGCATCATTCCTTCAATGTTAATTTGCAACGAGGTTCGATCAAGCCGTTGCAGCAGGGAACGCGCCTCTGTGCCGCTCATATTGCGGTTGAGCAGCGCTTCGATCGACGCTAGCCACGCGGGTGTTGCCGACATATTATATTTTGTAACCGCGATGCACAGCGACGATACCGCCACTTAAATTGTGGTAACGCCCTTGAGAGAATCCGGCGTCTTGGATCATTGCGAGTAAAGTTTCTTGGTCGGGATGCATACGAATAGATTCAGCTAGGTAACGATAGCTCGCAGCATCGTTCGCCACCAAGCGACCCAATAAAGGGAGCACCTTAAAAGAATAGGCGTCGTATAACGGCTTGATTCCGGGCAGCACAGGCGTCGAGAATTCAAGTACCAATAGTTGTCCGCCTGGCTTAAGTACGCGATACATAGAGCGCAGCGCCGCGGCCTTGTCGGTGACATTGCGCAGCCCAAAACCAATAGTCAGGCAGTCAAAGAAGTTATCTTCGAATGGTAGATGCTCGGCGTTAGCAACTATGCACTCGACGTTACTCACCCATCCGCGATCCAACAGGCGGTCGCGACCCACCTCCAGCATTTTAGAGTTTATGTCCGATAATACAACCTGACCCTCGGCGCCTACCTGACGCAGCATACCGGCGGCGAGATCGCCGGTGCCGCCAGCGACATCCAGGGCGGACTGGCCCGTTTTAAGTCCCGTAAGCGACAGCGTAAATTGTTTCCAGAGCCGATGTGCGCCAAAAGACATGAGGTCGTTCATGACATCATACTTGCTGGCTACGGAGGCAAAAACCGACTGGACTCGCTGAGTTTTTTCGGTCTTGGATACTTGCTCAAACCCGAAATCGACGCGTGGGTCGTTAGCAGATTTTGAGCCGATATTGGGGTCGATGTTGGGTGTGTTGGGACTGCTCATCGCAGTATTGTATCCGACTCGCGCGACACCTGGCGGAGGCTTGCGTAGAAACTTTCGACTCAGGGCATCCAGCAAAAAGATGCTGAAACTTTTGAGCGAGACGAGTGTTTTTTAAGCTGATAGTTCGATTTTTTCAACCTAAGGCTCAGGATAAATAGCTATGAAAGTCACTACCGTGTTCCTGCTAGGAATGCTGCTGTTATCACCCCAAGTGTTCGCCAACGTAACTCGTAGCGTCGAGAAAACCTTTACCTCGGTGCCGGGTTCTGACCTTACGGTGGAGACGGCAGGTGGAGACATTAAAGTCGTTGCTGGGACTGGCAACGAGGTTAAAGTAACGGCTACGTTGCAAATTGATGCGAGTTCCACTTCAAAAGCCGATCAATTGCAGCGCGAGTTAGATTTGCAGATCAACCAACACGGCGACGCAGTAAGCGTTCTCGCAAAATATCCGAATAACGGTTGGCACTGGGGTTCGTGGCCGCCCATCACGGTCAGTTTTAGGGTCTCTGTGCCGAGCCGCTACAACACGTCTCTTAGTACTTCCGGCGGTAATATTGAATTGGCGGGTATCAGCGGCCACGCGCACCTTCGCACGAGCGGAGGCAACTTAAAAATTTCGCGAGTAGTGGGTGAAGTGGACGGACGAACGTCCGGTGGCAACATCGAGGTCGAGTCGCTACGCGGTCAATTGACCGCGATGACTTCTGGTGGAAATATCAAAGCGAGTATCGACGACCTGCTTACGGGGGATGTGCGCCTGTCGACCTCGGGTGGCAACGTGGACGTATCAGTTGATAAAAGCGCGCGCTTTAATTTAAAGTCGCACACCAGCGGCGGCGACATCGACATGAGCGGCTTTCCCATTGTCATAGGCCCGGATGGGAAGACCGAAGATAGCTTGTCGGGTAAGGTCAACGGGGGTGGACCGCAACTTGCGCTCGAGACTAGCGGCGGGGATATTCGCATTCACTCGCATCGCTAGCGCGCCTCACGATCAAGAAAATCAGCGGGATGCAAAGTCGCTGGCCGCTCGCACCTTCGCGCCCTGACACTCCCAGGCGCCGACGTCGCGCTCATCGTCCCGCGCCGGAAACTTCGCGATCCATAAACCACCGTCCGCCGCGGTGAAGTTCGCCTGCGGACGGGCACCGCCGAGCGAGGCGCCGGGGGCTACCCGCACGGCCAGCCATCGGCCGAGCGCATTGCTCACGAGGGCGCGGGCGCAGGCCGCCGCCGACGCGGCGCCAACTCCTGATCCTGGAGCAGACGGCCAAGCGTGTCGTCACGCGCAACCAGATCTAGATCGGCTTCAAGTCCCAGCACGGATAGGATCCGAACCAGCGTGCCGAGCGCGACCGCGGCGCTTCCTGCCTCTGCTCGATAGAGCGTCATCCGCGAGATGCCCGCCCGCTCGCAGGTTAATGCAACGCCAAGCTTGCGGCGCAGGCGCGCGAGGCGAAGTCGCTCTCCCAGAGACTCGAGAAGCCTCTTCTGCGGCAAGTACATCGGCGGCTGTTTGGACGGCATGGATCACATGATAGGCGAAAAATACATAATTGCCTATAATAAGATACATTTGATGGGGAACATCCTGATCACCTGAAACATCGCCAAAAAACGCACCCTAAAAATTGGCATCCCTAATAAATTTGTCACTAAAATACACCACATAAAAGATCACAAGAACGGATTACCAAAATGACTACACTTTCGTTACGCTTATCCGATGAATTATTAAAAGAGGTGGAACAGCACGCCAAGATTTTGCACTTGCCGCGTGCGGAATATATCCGCCGCGCCCTCGTGGCAATGAATGAGGATGTATTGAAACAAAATCGGCGCGAGCAGTTGATGAGAGCGTCCAAGCTCGTCGCGCCCGCGAGTATGAAAATCAATGCCGAATTTAACGCGTTAGAGGACTAGTCCCATGCTTAACGGGGAAGTCTGGCTGGTAAATTTGAATCCCGGCAAGGGAACTGAACCGAGCAAAATACGGCCGGTGTTAATAGTGCAGGGGCAGGCATTGCTGGATGCGCAACATCCTTCCACACTCATTGTTCCCATGACCACGCAACTGATAGACAATGCCGATCCCTTACGCATCCGCGTGACTGCCCAAGGTCGGTTGACCGCCGATTCAGATTTGCTCATCGACCAATTGCGCGCCATCGACAATCGTCGTTTGATCGACGGTCCGCTGTTGCGCTGTGACAGTCAAATGATGACGCGGGTGTACACGGCGATTCAGGACATCATGGAAACGTAAGCAAACCCCGTTTCGCCCTGAGCCTATCGCTTTGCGAGACGTTCAGTGCCCGTACCCCCGTCCCGCCGGCAGCGCTCACAACGCGCAAGCGCCGAGAACGGGTGAGAGCGCTCGATCGCGGGATAGAGTAGGTAAAGCGATGGATGCGAATCAAATTCAAATGCAGATTGCGGCGCTCCTGGATGCGGGGTCCACTTGTTTTTGATGCAATTAGTAACGGTACAAAATGCCGTAAATTATAGAGGCCGTGGTCGATAACACTGTGGTAATTAATGGTTTTCTGTTACCGCTTTTGCGCAGACGCGTACCCATAAGAATCAAGGAGTTGTTAGCGCGGGCCGACTCCAAAAATGAGCCATTTTCGAAATCCTAACTAATTGAATTATCTGGTATTGGCTCGACGTAAAATTGCGAACAGGAAATCACGCAAAATCAGCCCTATACGCTGCCCGCCCCCTATAAAATCCGAGAAACTCTACCGTCTGTTTTGGCAGCAAAAACAAGCCGACCCCCATGCCGGCGACATCCCGATACTTTTTTTGGTGTAGAGATCAAAGTTGGTAAATCGGTGAAAAGTCCGTTGGATATGTTCGATTTTTTCATGGAGGGCTATCGTGAAACGCCGCGTGCGCGGCTATTGGAATTGATGAGTAACAGCGCCGACATCGAATATCTTAGAACCCTGGAACGCACAGACCTCTTAGAAATTTACGCAGAGCGTTGTACTTACGGGGCCATGCAAGCCTCGAAACCTGCAGTGGTCCCGAACACCTAGGCGAGTATTATCGGCGCGTCAGTCGCAAGACGTAAAAGCCGGACGGACCCAATCCCATGTTGCCCAAAGTTGATGACCTTGGCCTCAAAATTCTATACCTCTTAATTCCGGGGATCATTGCGCTTGGGGTTATAAAAACAATTGGTCCCAAACGCCATAGGACCGATTTTGAGAGTGGATTACAAATATTCATATATGGCATCGTGTGTTATGCGATTACGGGGTTTTTAGAAGGTATCGACCTTTGGCGAACAGCTCCCTCAGCAGGAAAGAAGTTTTGGCAAGTCGTCTTAGACAGCGGCCTCGGACTGGCTACCCTAAATCCCGAGAAGGGCTTAAGTACCGGACAAATTGGCTTTGCAACAATTGTCGCGCTCGTTGTGGGCGGGGTTATCGCCAAACTTCAGATGCACAGCATCCCGCATCAAATCCTGCGTAAGTTACATCTCACAAAGCGAATTAACGAGGAAGATATCTGGGAATTTACCCTCAGCTCGCCGAACATAAATAGCTGGGTGACAGTTCGTCATCACGACAATGGCAAGGTCTACCAAGGGTGGGTTCGCGCATACTCGGATGGTGGGGATGAACGGGAATTGCTCTTGGCAGACGTAAGAGTGTTCGCATTAATTCCCAATAGCAATGATCTGGTAGAGGTCGATACTATTCCCGCCCTGTACCTTGGCCTTGATCGAAAAAACACCGTGTTAGAATTGGGCACGATTGCCTAAGTCAGGTTCATATTTTCAAGGAGCTTCTATGGCTGAACTCGACGGAAATCAGCGTGTTGTCATCAATGAAGGCACTCTGAAAAGGAACGTGAATCCTCCACCGACTACCCCTCGACCCGCAGCGCCGAAAGCACAGGTAGCGACACCACCGCCCACAACGCCAACGACCCAAACGACGAAAAAATAGGAGCTTCCAAGATGGCTGATAAACCAACCCAATCACCACAACACGGCCACACGATGGCTCTAGACGGTGCAATCAATTCTGGCCCACCGGCCACTCCGCGCCCGCAACCGCCAAAGGCACAAATGGCAGCGGCACCAGCACCGCCGCAAGCCGCATCACCGCCGCCAGCGGGTAAAACAACAAAGGGCTAGGGGCTGTAGGGGCTTGCATTTGATGCAAACTGTGCCCGAAATTCCGAGTTAATACGACACTTTGAAGGTCGGGCTGTCCTCGGGCCGGGTCTTGCGGTGATCGTAGATTCGCGTCGTCGAGATATTCGCGTGCCCTAGCTACTCCTGTACCTTGGCGATGTCGACCTGATGATCGAGCGCGTTGGTCGCCGCCGTCGCTCGCAGTGAATGCGCCTCAATTTCAAAACCCAATCGCGCTGAATACGAATATCGCTACAGGGCTCTAGCGGTCAAGTAAAATGGATACACAGTGTGTATCCAGCGCTTAAACTGCCGCAATGGCGATCAAAACCAAGGATGCGGGGTTGCGACTGCGCGTGGAGAGCGAACTCCGACAGGCCTTCGTGGAATCCTGCCGCGCCGCCGGGCAAACGGCCGCCCAGGTCTTGCGCGAATGCATGCGGCAATACGTGGAGCGAGCGCGGGTCGGCCAGCAGGATTTGTTCGCCGTGAGGGTAGGGGAGCCTGCTGCCAAGGTGTCATCGCCCCGGGCGCATGCGAAGCAGAGGCGCGGCCGGGGCTCACGGAGTAAACGCTAACGCGGCCAGCAATTGCCAGCTAGATCTAAATGGGTATAATGTGAAAGTCAAACCGCCAGCACCGAAGCCGTTGATCTGGATGGGCAGCAGCAAGAAAGACTTGCGCGCGCTGCCCGCCGATGTGGTCGATGTCTTCGGCTACGCGCTGTATATCGCACAGACCGGCAAGCGGTCCGACAACACGAAGGTGCTGAAGGGATTCGGAGACGCGAGTGTCCTGGAGGTTATCGAATCGCAAGCGGGTAACG
>JANYFY010000033.1 GCA_025359565.1 Gammaproteobacteria bacterium
TGGCGCGCTATTTCGGCGGGGATGCACGTTCGTGGCTGAATTTGCAGACGGCCCATGATTTGCGCATCGCGGAAATAAGCAACGCCAAGCGCATAGTGCGGGAAGTTTCCCCCGCAGCGGCGGCGGACGCATCCTGACCCGTTGCTTCCCCTCGCGAGCCTCTGCTTTGAGGTAGAGAGGTCGGACGCATCTGTTAGCACGTTTGATGCGGGCAATTGCTGCGGCGGGCCCTAACATACCGGCTTCGACAGACCGCAGTCGGTCACGGTAATCAACTATGCAATGTTGGCAATTCGACTGGATCAGTCACGGCTAAACGCATCCGGGCCGCGAGCAGGCGCCGCTCGACAGACGTCTGGCCAACCGTATTAATGTACCGTCGTAAGTATCGGACCAGACATGAAAACCATCATTGGCGCGCACCAGTTGTGCCGTGATGCGCACACGCTCGCCCTGCCTGCGAACCGAACCCTCGAGAATATGGGCGACACCGAGTGTCTCACCGATGACCTTCAAGTCAGCTGTCTTGCCTTTAAAGGAGAATGACGAGGTGCGGCCCGCGACTTTCAGTCCCGCCACATTGGCGAGAGAATTAATGATCTCCTCGGCCATTCCATCCGAGAAATATTCCTGGTCCTTGGCAGGACTCATGTCAGCAAAGGCCAGCAGCAGGGCAATGATCATGAACTCAGACGCAGTGACCTTCTGTCGGCCGCGATGGCCGTGGTACCAGGCGAGGGTCGCCACGATGGGTGCGCCGAGAAGCAGCACGATCCTAAACAATCGGAGCAGATCATGCGACTAACCCAAAGATGAGCCCAGCATCTCCGCGCCGTGCAGCAGTGTGTAAGCCAGCGCGGCGTACGCTAACGTCCACTGGACGACTTTGTGATGTTTGATCCGTTCCAAAAAGCCAGGCGATGTGCTCAGAGCACTGGGCTCGACACTCGCAATGTTCTCGGTGGATCCGGCCGGCGAACCGGCAGTTTGCTGTGGAATGATTGGCTCGTTCACGTCTATAGTTCCGATGCTTTGCAGTGGCGACTTTGAATGGTTATGCACGCAGCCCAGTTTAGGCGTGCGCGAGCAGTGACTCGCCGCGTCGCGCGCCAGATTTCCGAGTTGAACGAACGCTCAGGCGCATTCCATATGCTGCCAAAATCGCTGTGAGGGTATCGAGCCGCGGATTTCCACGCTCTGACAGCGTTCGATAGAGCGTTTCGCGAGATAACTTGGTTTTGTTGGCAAGCGCCGCCATGCCGCCAACCGCTTCAGCAACAGTTCGCAGTGCAACGGGCACAGCGCGTGTGTCGCCGTCTTTTAGCATCGCTTCAATGTAGGCGGCGATCTCGGCCTCGTTTCGCAGAAATTTTGCCGCGTTGAATGGGCGGCTTCGGTTTGCGAGATTGATACTCTTTCCAGTACGTTTTGGCATTTTCAATATCCTTCGATTGCGTTCGCTTGTCGCCACCACATAACAGCAGAATAAGCGTCCTGCCCTCCTGCCCGTAGTAGATCCGGAAGCCAGGGCCAATATCGATACGAAGTTCAAAGACGCCGTCGCCAATCAACTTCCAATCACCCAGAAGTCCCGCTCTCAACCGATCAATCCTGGCCACAATACGGGCGCGGGTGAGCGGATCGCGAAGCCTATTTAGCCATGCAGTCAGCGGAGCCTCGCTCGTGGTCGTTTTATATTCCCTGACTTCCACGAACTCTATTGTAGCGCAAAGGCTACATCGAGGCAAAAAGGCACCGCAATGACAAATAGCCAGTCGAACGTCCGCTATGCAGCAGGCAATTCTGAGCTCTGACAGGCAGCAAATGGCCGAAAGCTGCCATTGGGGTGAGCGATACGGTGAGAACGCGAGGGTGTGTGCTAGCTCGCGGGCGGGCGAGACTGATGAGGGTACGATTGCGGGTACACAGGCGTAGCTCCCAGCCCCTAAGTTCAGCTAAATTAATAGCTTATCCCACCCAATGCGGCGCCTATCTCCGCACCCCGTTGGTAAGCTAAGAATAGATTTTCGGAAAGCGTGTACGACTCATCGTTGTTATAAGACGAGTCTTTGTCAGGACGCCAACTCATTCCATTTTCAACGGATCTTCCCGGTAATCCAGGCAGCGCGGCATTGCTTGTGTGTTCCAGAATTTGAAATGACTCGGTGTCATCGTAGGTATACCAACCTCCTAAGTCCTTGCCTGGAGCTGGCTTCCCAATCATCTGGCGGAACGGCTTTAAGAGACTATCTTCGCTCAAAGACATGAGGAGACCTAGATGGTCATCGAGCTGCCTTTCGTGCAGCTAACTCACAATATCCACATTCCCGTAACCAAAAGATTCTAAGGGTGAGGGTGTCGCAGCGGCCAAAGCGGATGTAAATCTAGAGCTACCTGCGGCGATTCCAGTCAAAACCGCGACGGCGCCTTGAGTGAAATTTCGACGGGAAAGAGGCGAGAAAGAGGGGGCATATTCGCCATCTTTTGATCGTAAAACAAACACGCCCTAAGACATAACAAATTCAGTGACAACCCGCGCAGGACACTTGCGTTGAGATCAGCTTTAGTGGGCGGGGCGATCCTTGCGCCATGCAGCGAGTCGGGCGTCCAAAATCGGTTTTAAAGTATCAAAATTTTTCCATGTATCAGCTATCAGGTAAATGGACGAGAATTGCTGGTCCAAAGCTAATTGATAGTCCTTAAGATACTGACCTGTTTCAAAGTCGAAATAAGCCTGCGTAAAGGCATTTCCTTCGTCGCCCAAATCTTCGTCCAGAAATTTACCATCACAGGCAGCCAAAAGATAAGCGCCGGGGGTGATAGTGCGTGCCTTCAAAGCACCTAAATCATGAGCGGAATTATCACCGTGAAACCGGCCCCCGAGTCCAGCCAACAAAGCCCAAACTAGATACATCCCAGTATGCGTGGCGGCGGCGGCGGCTGGAATATGCGCTGGATAGTCGCCACCCGAGTGCCAAGTCGCATCGTCGTATTTCACAATTTATTGCGCGCGGATAGGTCGAATAAGGCCCGGTCGTCGCTGTGTGCCAGGCCTTGATCAAGCCAATTGTGCAGTTGCACCGAGTCCATCTGCCCTTCTTTGACCTTCGCCATGATGAGCTCGCCGATCAGGATTTTGCGCCGGGTATTGCGTTTACGCTCGCGTAACGTATTCATCGCCAGCTTACGTGCGTCCGCACGGGCTTGCCTAAGCTTCAACAACGTCAGCCGGTCTTGCAGAGTGGTTATTTGTTGGTCGAATTTGGGCATTGATTCTTAGCTTAGAAAGGACGATAGTCTAAATTATACACTTATACATTACGGACATTGAGTGGCCATTTACCATCTCACGGCATCGGTTATATCGCGAGCGCGCGGCCAGCGCATCGCAGCTATCGCAGCTCATCATTCCGGTACCAAAATACACGATAATTATTATGGCATCACTCACAGCCACAGTCACAAGGCCGGCGTCTTGCATGTCGAAATTTTAGCGCCGACCGAAGCGCCAATCTGGGTACACGACCGGGAACAATTGTGGAATCGCGTCGAAGCGGCCGAGCATCGTAAAGATTCACAACTCGCACGCGCGCTCGAAATAAGCTTACCCGTGGAACTCTCGCCTGAACAAAATATCACGCTACTGCGGGATTACCTTGGGCAGGAGTTTGTGCAACGCGGCATGATTGCCGATTTTAGCGTGCGCTGCGCGGCTTTTGGCAATCCACACGCCCATGTCCTACTGACCTTAAGGGCGGTGAGTGCTGCGGGTTTCGGCCTCAAAGCCCGGCATTGGAACCAAAAGAACAATATTTTGGAATGGCGTGCGACTTGGGCGCAGCACGCCAATCGGCACTTGGCTCGAGCCGGTCATGACATCAGGATCGACCACCGAAGTCTGGAAGCTCAGCAAATTGAACTGGTGGCGGGACGTAATACTGGAGTTAAGGGTAATCGTTTGAGGGGACGACCACTACCCCATCATTTGCAGGAGCGTATGGATGAGCGACAACGGATCGCGGCCGAAAACGGCGCCGCGATGATAGAAGATCCCAGCCTCGCACTACGGGCCATCGCTCGACAACGCAACCGTTTTACGGAAGCGCACTTAGTCCAATTCCTAAGATCGCGCACCGCCGACGCGGATCAACTCGAAAGCGTCCGCAATGGCGTCATGAACTCCCCAGATTTAGTCGCGTTAACGGGAACGGGAACGGGCACGGGGGCGGGGGCGGCAGACGCAATCGACTACACCACTCGGGACTTAATTGAGGCGGAAAAATCGCTCATGCGACGCGCCGCCACTCTTTCGATAAGAAACACCCGACAACATTCAAACACTTATACATCAACCGCTCAACCGGGTGAAACTGACCGGTCCAGTCTCGTTAATTATTTACTCAGCGGCGGTGATTTTAAGGCGTTGAAATCACCGGCCGGTGCCGACAAATACAAGCTAGTAGCGGCAGCGAGCGAATTTTGGCACGCACAGGGTCATCGTGTCATGGGCCTCGCCCTCTCCAGCTTTAGCGTCACCCAGTTACAAGCCGTTCACATTGACGCCTGCACTCTGGTCCGCTTCGAACAAGCTTGGCGGGACGGCCAGGAGCTCTTCGCATCCAGTCATGTCATTATCGTTGACGGAGCCGAGATGATTAACCTGAAATCTTTGGAACGGATATTCGCTGCCGCCGACAAGCTGCGCGTCAAGCTAGTGGTTATGGCGGATGCCGAGCAACTTGTGAAGATGCTGTCGCCGCTACACAGCCTAGTCGACCTCTACGGACCGCGCTCCTAGCGGTGAGCCATTTTTTTCGCTAATGCTCGAAGAGTCGGCCAACAGCCCGAACCCCCATGGACACTAAATCTAGCGCTAGATCCGTGCCACTGAGTAGTCCAGGAACCTTAAGGGTTCCCAATGGGGTGGGGGCCGCGTGCGGCAGTTGCAATTGCATCAATGCGCTAGCTGCGGCCTCTGAAGTCGGCGCTAGGTGACGCCGGCCCTCGGCATCGGACCACATATGTAGCGCCTTCTCGACCGCTGCTGGATCCAGAAATGAAACCGGCGCATGGCAATATTCGCATTGACTGAAATGTTCCAAGTCAATCGGCGCTCCGCACTCTGAACATTGTATCTGACGCACCTGCGAACGCACCCGATGGATTTCTGCCATCGTCAAATCTCGAATAAATTGCTTTTCACGTAGAAATTGCATGAACGGCGTGAAACGACCCCCGTCTCGTAGACAGCGAAAATAGGTAAAACGACCCGTCTTACACAAATCGAAACCCAGCTCAAGAGTATCTCCACATCGCGGGCAACCCAAATGTTCGCCCAAGGCTTGACGAGGCACATCCCCATGCGCATGGATTTGCTTGAATAATTCGATCACCGCGGCCGGCGCCAATTGGATACTTTCACCACTATCGAACCAAATACCGGCGCAGGCAAAGCAAATATCGACTCGCACCACGCCATGATCTGTACGTTCCAGGTCACGAGCCTGCATCGGTTGGCGACAATTTGCGCAGGATATGATGGGGCCGACATCTTGCTTGAGCATACTCGGAAAAGCCTAGTTTTTTGACAATGGTATGATGAATACTAGACCTCAATAGCCTGGCGGAGGAGTTTTTATGCGCGCCTCTATAAAATACTTTTTTTTTATAAGCTCGTGGTTGTTCGTGCTGAGTGCCAATGCGGATCAATTCGATTCGGCTGCTGCGCACAAGGGGCGTAGTCCTAGCGACTTAAAGCGCGATTCATTGGATCATCCCACCGACATATTGCGCCTAACGGGTATTGCATCGGGAATGCAGGTCGCGGATTTTTTAGGTGGCGACGGTTATTACAGCGAGCTCTTAAGCTACCTCGTCGGCGATAAGGGTCACATACTACTGATCAACAACACGGCCTTTGATAAGTGGAGCGAACCCGAGCTTAGCGCACGCCTTGCCGGCGATCGACTGAAAAACGTCGAGCATCGCACGCTCAATCTAAATCAATTGAACCTAAAATCCAAAACACTGGATGCGATCCTTCTGAGCAAGGTCTACCACGATCTTTATTGGGTCGATAGCGAAGGCGTATGGCCCAAGATTGATACCGCTTCCGTGCTCGATCAACTCACCCGCGCACTGAAACCTGGGGGTTTACTCTTGATCGTGGACCATGCTGCACAAATAGGTCACGGCAACAACGACGCGTCGTCATTGCACCGTATTGAGGAAGCATTTGCGATCAAAGAGTTTGAAAGTCGCGGATTCAAACTTCTTACTCGCAGCGATTTACTACGCAATTCTGAAGACGCCCACAATCAAATTTCCTACAAACCGCCGATGCTCGGCAAAACCGATCGCTTCGTATTGTTGCTGCGCAGACCATCGTCCTAGTAACTGTTTGTGACGCTAGACAGATAGCCGCCGGCAACAGGTGCTCCTGGACCCGACGCAAACCAAAGATCACCGGTACGTCCTGGTACTGCCACCAATTTAGCATTGATAAAAAAATTACTAAGCGTGACGCCATAATAAGTTGCGGGTCAATTGCAATTGAGTCCACACCATTGCTATTGGGCGATGCGCTCAACTTAAATGTTTGAGTAGGATCTTTTGAACTGGCTACCAACGCACTAGGCGGAATAGAACTAGCAGTAACCATGTGAACCCAATGTGCGTGGGGTGCGTCCCAGCGATAGGCACCCCAAGTATCTGAGCGCGCGTATCTTATAGATGAGTTCTGCGGATGCATCACGAGCCCGCGCATGAAACCTCCCGCTCCAATAGCAACTTTATTGCACCTTAGTACAGAGCGACCGTCGTCTGTAGCGGCAAATCGCGCGAGGAGCCTCCGACTGATACCGTGTACTGACCCGAGTGCCAAATCCACGCGTCTTTTTTCTCATCGAAAGTCGCAACTGCTAAAGGCTCAAGCGTCACCGTGATAGATTTTTCTTGGCCGGCAGAAAGAGCCACACGTTGCCAGCCCGCAAGCCGACGGTAGTTCTCACCGCTCGACTTGGGTAACCCCACATAGACCTCTGCGATTTCTGTGCCGTTCACACTACCTACATTTTTAAGCGTAAAACTCACCCGCTTCGCGCGAGGTTCAACTTGTAAATGACTGTACTGATATCTCGTGTAAGACAATCCGAAACCAAATGCAAACAGCGGCTCTTTACGCTCTGAATCAAACCATTTATAGCCGAAGCGCACACCCTCGTTATAGTCTGCGGTCAAGGACTGTCGTTTTTCCTCATCGACCGCCCAAAACCCTAATGACTCACCCTGGGTAGCGCTCGGTGCGGCGAGTCCAAAAATATGGGCGTGCGGCAAATCGCTTTCGGTTCTAGGAAAGCTGATGGGTAGCTTGCCTGAGGGTGCCACCGTTCCGAACAGTAGGTTCGCGATCGCCTGTCCGCTGGCAATGCCTGGGTACCAGGCTTCCATCACACCGGCGACCTGGTTGATCCACGGCATGGTCACTGGATTTCCAGTGACCAGCACCACGATAGTGCGAGGGTTAGCGGCTGCCACTGCCGCTATGAGTTGATTTTGCTTGCCCGGTAGCGATAGCGTGGGCGCATCACCGCTTTCACTCATATATTGATCGGCAAATACCACAGCGACATCCGCACCTTTAGCAACCGCTACCGCCGAGGAAAGGTTCGTACCTGCGTCAAAACTAACCACCGCTCGCTTCGCGTGTTCTCGAATGTACCGCAGCGGTGCTGACGGAAAATAGACAGCTTCGCCCCATTGAGTCGGCGTAGTGGGACTAATAGCGTTGCCACCCGGTGCATCTACTTGCGCCGAACCTCCCCCCGACATAATTCCAACGTCTGCGTGTGCGCCAATCACGGCAATCGAACGTAGCGAGCTAGATTGCAACGGCAGCACGCCATCATTTTTCAGCAAAACAATACTCTCTTCAGCAATATGCTGAGAGTCTTCTAAACCGCGGAACGGATCAACCACAGTGCGCGGCGTCGGAGCGTGATCAATGACTCCCGCATTGAACATCGAACGTAAAAGCCGATGCACCATGTCGTCCAGTCGTGTCATTGCAACACGACCAGAACCTACCGCTTTTTTAAGGGGTGCACCAAAATATTCTTCGCCCGGCATTTGTACATCGAGTCCCGCCAGCGCCGCCTTCTCGGTAGAGTGCGTCCCGTCCCAATCCGATACGACAAATCCCGGGAAATGCCAGGCGCCTTTTAGCACGCGGTTCAACAACCAATCGTTTTCACACGCCCAATCGCCCATCACCTTATTGTAGCTACACATTACAGACGCGGGCTGTCCAATACGAATACCAATCTCGAATGCCAGTAAATCGCTTTCACGCGCAGCCTTCTTTGAGAGACGCGCATCCACTATCGCCCGGCCGGTCTCCTGATCATTAAGTGCGTAATGCTTAATATCACCCATGATGTGGTTGTCTTGAATACCGCGAATGACATTACCCACCGTGACGCCGGCGAGCAGCGGATCTTCGCCCGCATACTCAAACAATCGCCCATTGCGTGGATCACGTGCCAGATTGACGCCACCGCCAATGGACTGGTTATACCCTTGAGCACGCAGTTCGCGACCAATCACATCACCGTACAGATGGGCCACTTCAATATCCCAGGATGATGTCGCGCCCAATACGGACGGCAGTAGTGTCGAGTAACGACTCTGGGGAGCCGCCATGCGCACACCCACTGCCGAATCTGCTTGCTGCACCGACGGTATGCCAAGTCGCTCAATGCCCAGCACTTCCCCAGCACCTCCATTATTATCGGCAGGAAGCGGACTACCGGGAATTAAAGGCCCCCAGCCAATGCCATGCACTAGCTGGATTTTCTCATCGAGTGTCATCTCCTTAATGACTAAGTCAGCGCGAATATCCGGGGATAGCGCAGCATTCATCCAGGGACGGATGGGAGCCGCTGGCTGCGCCCAACCGTTGTCATGCACGAGTAGAATAAGTACTAGACTAATAGATAATGAACGCAGGTACATGCAGACTTCCCCTTTAAATTGACGCTACCCCTTTATCAAGCCGACATAGTAGAACACTGATGAACATTAAGAACCATCGTAAGGTCAGCGGATTTTCCGGCAATGAGATCTATTGCCTCGAAAAACTTAAGTTTAATGCCGGTCAGTTGTGCCTTGGTAATAGTGTTTTGGCACTAGGTCTGTTCAAGGGAATTGGAGTCGGGCTTTCCAACCTAGCAGGCGGCGAAATACAAGAAATTACCAAGCTAGTTCACGATGGCCGAAAAAATGCGTTTGCCCGTATGATGGAAGAAGCCAGTAGCGTGGCGGGCGGCATCGGCATAGCCGGTGTCTCGTTCGATTTGATTAATCATGCGGGTAACCTCGAATTTATCGCGCTGGGCTCAACCGTACGCCAACCCAATTTGACTTCATCCACAGCCCTTTCATTTTCAACTTCGGCTAATGCACAAGCTCTGTATTGCCAAATAGACGCAGGCTTCACGCCGCATCGATTTGTATTCGGTAATGTGGCCTACTCAATCGGAGTAGGCGGCAATATCACAGGCGCTTTTCGCGGCCTGAAGCGTGGAGAAGTCCCGCAATATACACAGATTTTTGATCGCACTCGGCACCTTGCCCTGGAACGAATTAAGACCGAAGCCAAGGCAGCAAACGCTAATGCAGTGATCGGAATCGAAACCACCATCATGCCGTTTTTAGGAACGCAAGAAATGATCATGACGGGGACGGCCTCTCATCATCCCGCCCTAAATGAATATCTGAATGACCCAGTCACCAGTGATATGACTAATGAGGAACTGTGGAACTTGGTGAATATTGGATACCTTCCCATAAGACTGGTCATGGGTGTTTCGGTTTATTCTTTAGGCCTAGCCTCCGGTATCGCGACATCATTCAAGAGTCTTGTGGGGGGTCAGATCGACAGCCTGACTGAATTACTATACGAGGCACGGGAAAAAGCACTGGAGCGCATTGAAAGAGACGCTGAAGCCTGTGGCGCCGACGAAGTCGTTGGTGTTAAGACCCGAGTGTATAATCTGGGCGGCGGTCTGGTTGAATTCATGGTGATCGGCACCGCTGTCAAGAAAATACCGGGTATCACCACGCTCCATGACGCGCTCCCGCCCCAGGCCATTATTCAAGATCGAGAGACCTTTGTGGACGATACGCAAGGGGGTAATACGGCTCTCGATAAGTCTCGGATGGCGTCCGCTAAAAAAACGCAAAAAGGGCCCTTGTCTCTTATTTTCACAATTATTTTTGTAGTGTTCTATATATTTCTGCTGTGGAAAAAACAGCATTGAATAATGACCTATCATCCAAGAAAAAGGGTCTATTGTGGCTTTTACTCGCGTCTTTTATAGGGTTCGTTTTTGCACTAGGGCTTACGCCGCTGGCTCACCTAATTCCCTGGAGTGTCGAGAAAAAACTGGCTGATACATTTTCATTAAAGTTTACCACTAAGGGCTGTCGGCTAAATACCGCAGCACGTGAATTGCAATTGCGTTTGATAAGCCGTATTTATCCGCTAGATATTGAAGATGCGGTTTTCTCTATTGATCTTGAGATTGTTCACGATTCGAGTATTAACGCCTACGCCACTTTAGGCGGAAGCCTAAAACTTAACTCTGGATTGTTAGCTCAAGCTACATCACCCGAGGAAATTGCCGGAGTGCTCGCGCATGAGATTGGCCATGTACAGCATCGACACATTCTCGAAGGTACCCTGGTGCATCTATTCACTGCTGCGGGAGTCAGTATGATCTTCGGCGGGCAGTCGACAAGCGCTAGTTGGACACAATATTTTTTGAATATGAATTTTACGCGTGCCCAAGAAACCCAAGCCGATGCAGCCGGACTTGAACGTTTACAAAAAGCGCATGTGGATAATCATGCGTACCGAAATTTTTTCGAAAGAATGGAAAAATTAGGATCGACACCCGCATTTCTATCGGATCATCCGACTAACGATGCGCGCTCGAAGATGATCGCAAAATTTGCCAATCAACAAACGACCCCCATCATGACCCAAGACGAATGGATGGTGCTTAAAAATTCCTGCAATTAAAGTCCCACACGTCACGGTACTACTTGCCAATACAAAAATTCCCGAAAATCTCGCCCAGTAAGTCATCGCTGCTAAATTCGCCGGTAATTTCCGAAAGCGCACACTGCGCTAGCCGCAAATCCTCGGCAAATAATTCAAACGCTCCGCAGTTGCTCAGCGCACCCGCGGCATTAACGCTTAAGTCGCGGGCGCGGCGCAGCGCCTCTAAGTGGCGGCGGCGCGAGACAAATAGGCCGGCTTCAGGTTCCTTAAACCCCGCGACCAATTTCAAATGGGCACGAAGTAGGTCTATTCCCTCGCCGCTTCTCGCGCTTAAATAGACACGCGGCGGCGTAAGGCTTTCCTCCACACGGGCCCGACCACCCACTAAATCGATCTTGTTGAACACAAGGCTTACCGGCACGCCTGACGGCAATAGCGCAAGCTCTGGATTTAGACGCGATAGATCATCAGCCGAAGCCGCCTGAGCATTAGCAAGGCTCGCACTCGCATCCACGATGTACAGCACGCGATCTGCTTGAGTCATTTCGCTGCGCGCCCGGCGAATACCTTCTGCTTCGACCTGATCGACCGTGGTGCGTAATCCGGCAGTATCGACAATATGTATGGGCAGTCCATCCAAATTAATTTGTTGCCGCAACAAGTCACGAGTGGTGCCGGGCGTGTCTGTCACAATAGCGATCTCGTCCCCCGCCAGTTTATTTAATAGGCTCGACTTACCAGCATTCGGTTTGCCCGCAATCACGACGTGTAATCCGTCCCGCAACAACGATCCCTGATGCGCTGCCAGCATGAGCGAGTCGAAATCGTTATGCAATTGAGTAATTCTGCGAATGACCTCAGGGTCAGCGAGAAAATCTATTTCTTCGTCCGGGAAATCAATAGCAGCTTCTACCTGGATACGCAGTGCGATGAGTTGCGCCTTAAGCGCTTGAACTCGAGCAGAGAAATCACCCTGCAGCGAACGCACCGCGGCTTTTGCGGCAGCGGCCGATCCCGCGTCGATTAAATCGGCGATCGCTTCGGCCTGACTTAAGTCGATCTTACCGTTTAAGAAGGCTCGCTCTGTAAATTCACCAGGGCGAGCCATGCGTGCGCCAAGCTCAAGCAGGCGACGCAACACTAGATCGAGTACCTGAGTGCCACCATGGCCTTGCAGTTCTAGTACCTCTTCACCGGTAAAGGAAGCCGGTGCTGGAAAATACAGCGCTAGACCCTGATCGAGACTTTGGCCGTTAGCATCGAGAAAACGCGCGAGTTTGGCGGTGCGCGGTGCTGGAAGGTCGCCCAGCATCGCCATCGCTAGCCGGGGTACTTCAGGCCCCGATAGCCTAATGACCCCTACCGCTCCGCGACCTGAAGCACTGGCAATGGCGGCAATGGTATCCGGCGGAGCCACGGGGTTAACTTAATTTACTCGGGGCTAGTTGCGTATTTTGGCCGCAGCCGCGGCGGCTTCTACTACTTGGTTGACTCGCCATTGCTGCAAAATAGAAAGCACCGTATTGGTTAACCAGTAAAGCACCAGACCTGAGGGAAACCACGCCATCATAATGGTCATCACCACAGGCATGAACTGCATGATCTTAGCCTGCATAGGATCGGGTGGCGCAGGATTTAATTTGAATTGCGCAAACATGGCGAGCCCCATGAATAACGGTAAAACGAAAATAGGATCGCGTGAGGATAGGTCATTCACCCACAGCATGAAGGGTGCTTGACGCATTTCTACGCTCTCGAGCAATACCCAGTAGAACGAGATAAAGAAAGGTATTTGAACCACCATGGGCAAGCATCCGGCCAACGGGTTTATTTTCTCTTTCTTATAAAGATCCATCATTGCGCGGCCGAGTTTCTCGCGGTCGTCTTTGTAGGTTTCTTGAATTTGTTTCATCCGCGGAGCCACTGCGCGCATTTTTGCCATGGATCGACCACTGGCTTGGCTCAAAGGATAAAACGCCAACTTGATCAGCGCGGTCACAATAATAATAGACCAACCCCAATTGCCGATCAGACCATGCACCCATTTCAACAACGTGAACAGCGGCTTCGCCAAAACCGTCAGCTTTCCGTAATCCACCGTTCGATCAAGATCGGGCCCGGTAGTCGAGAGTTGCGCTTGTAGCTTGGGGCCTATAAATAGTTTCTCTTGAAACTGCGTTTTGCCACCCGCCGGTATTTCCGTTATCGGTCCCGTCGCGCTTAATAAATATTCAGCACCCTGGACTTGAAGTAAATATTTAAACGGCTGATTGGATGCAGGGACAATGGCCGCGACGAAATGATGTTGCAAGGACGCAAGCCAACCATTAGTCACGACTTGTGTGTACTTGCTGTCTTCCTCATTGTCGACCTTTAAATCACGACTCTTGCTGCCATCCGAAATCGCAGGCCCTTTAAAAGAGTAGGTTTCTACGTCGAAATAAGAACGCTTAGCCGGTTCCCAATGTCGCAAGAACTGTGAATAAGCGGCCAATTTGCGTACCGTGTTGCTGTCATTGCGTACGTCATAAAACAAATTGATTGCATATGATCCACGCGTAAACACAAAGGTCTTTGTGACAATGAGTCCTGCCCCGTCGGTCCAACTCAGCGGCACATGAACTTCTTGTAGCCCTGGAGCGAGCATGTAACTGGGGGCTGCCGCTTGCCAGGTCACTAAATGGGTCGGTGCCGCTGCCGCATCCCCGCTCATCAACCCGGTCTGCAACAGATAGGTTGAAGACACATCGCCATGATTCAGCAAGCGCACCGCGACATTCGGCGCATCTTTGCGCAAAGGGTATTGCAAAAGGTCGGCTTGATCCAACTCGCCGCCCTGTAAATTAATCGAGACCTGTAGCACATCGGTGCTGACCTGCAGGTGCGCAGCGGGAGTTACGCTGCTTGTTGGAGCCACGGCGGTAACGTGAGTGTCATCGACTTTGCTGGCCGCGCTGACCGCAGAAGGAACAGTCGTTCCCAGAGAAGGGTTACTGGGCGATAGCACCGGCGCTGGGAACGCGGCGCTGGGCGCGGTGAGCGACACCGGCGTAGTGGGATAGTCATGCATCCACGCTTCATAGTTATAAAAAAGCGCAACACCGAGCGCTGCCCACAGAATCATACGAATATTAGGCATTGAAAGGTCTCTTGTCCGGTACGGGGTCATAACCGCCGCGGTTGAAAGGATGACAGCGCAATAGGCGTCGTATTCCGAGTAACGTTCCTACGAGGGCACCATACCGTTCGATGGCGACGTGTGCATAACAGGAGCAGCTGGGGTAGAAGCGGCAACGGGGACCAAGGTAAGGACTAATGACTAACTGATAGCCTCGAATGGTCCAAATGAGTAGTTGGCGCATATTACTGCCAGCGCTTGGCAATCGCTTGCCAGTGTTTTTCGAGACTTGCATAGAGTTCAGCGGTGGTGGCGGTGCGCGCGCCATCTCGGGCCGACACGGAAACGTCAACCGACGGAAGCTTATGCTGATTCATACGGAAAGATTCGCGGGTGAGACGTTTGATACGGTTACGAGCCACTGCGGTACCAAAAGTGCGTGTCGCAATGCTCAACCCTAAACGCGGGTGAGTCTCGTGGTTTGCGAGCACTGAAAGGCTAAAAAGGGCATCGCTGAATCTTTTTCCGGCTTGCCGAACCGCTCGAAATTCTCCCGGTTGGTGTAAACGCTTACACGGCTCGAAAGAAAATTTCGGGACGGATGTTAAGGACAGAGTCGCTTACGACCCTTGGCGCGTCGGCGAGCCAGTAGCCGACGACCACTCTTGGTAGCCATACGTGCGCGAAAGCCGTGAGTTCGGGCGCGATGCAGATTACTTGGATTAAATGTACGTTTCATAGCCAGCAGGTACTTCGGAAAGGCGGCAAGGGTACTGAGCGGATACGTCGGTGTCAATAGACGCATCCCCTGGTTGGAGCTAGACTCGCAGCCCTTTTCAGTAAAAGCCTGTTGGCTGCATTAATTTCTTAAATCTTTAAGGAGGGCGCTCTAGATGGAGTCGCTATGGAATCGCTGTCTGCGTGTGCTCGAGAGCGAACTCCCGGAGCAGCATTTCAACACCTGGATCAGACCTCTACAAGCTATTGAGCTTAATGGTGAATTGCGCTTGTTAGCGCCTAATCGGTATGTCATCGAGTGGCTCGGACAAAATTCCCTACCCCGCATGAAGGAACTCATCCAAGCCTTCGCCGAGGGAGAGGCACCTGAATTAGTGCTGGATGTAGGCAGCCGCGCGGGTACTGCGCAAGCGCCGGCAGGGTCAGTCGCTAGCGGCAATGTGGCAACTGTTAAGCCGCGTGCACCGTTACCGCCCTCCGTACTAGGAAGCCGCATTAACGCGGAGTTTACCTTTGATAGTTTTGTCGAGGGTAAAAGCAATCAATTGGCTAAGGCGGCTGCGATTCAGGTCGCGGGTAACCCTGGCAAAGCCTATAACCCGTTATTTATTTATGGGGGTGTGGGTTTGGGCAAGACGCATCTAATGCATGCTGTGGCTAATAGGATTAAGGAACATAATCCAGACGCGCGTCTTGCTTATGTGCACAGCGAGCGATTTGTGGGAGACATGGTACGGGCCTTGCAACACAACACCATGAATGATTTTAAAAATGCTTATCGATCGTTAGATGCATTAATGATTGATGATATTCAGTTTTTTGCGGGAAAAGAGCGTTCTCAGGAGGAGTTCTTTCACACCTTTAACGCGTTACTAGAAAGTCAACAGCAGGTGATTCTCACGTGTGATCGTTACCCTAAGGAAGTGGATGGGCTTGAGGAGCGCTTAAAATCGCGCTTTGGATGGGGGCTGACGGTTGCGATTGAACCGCCTGAATTGGAAACTTGCGTAGCGATATTAATGAGTAAAGCGGCGATGACTCATGTAGATTTACCTGAGGAAGTGGCGTTTTTTATAGCCAAGCGAATTCGCTCTAACGTACGCGAACTGGAAGGAGCACTGCGACGCGTAGTGGCGACGTCGAATTTTACGGGAAGACCTATCACCTTGGACTTTGCGAAAGAGGCGCTACGCGACCTATTAGCATTACAAGAACGAATGGTCACTATTGAAAATATTCAGAAGATGGTTGCGGAATACTTCAAAATTCGAATTGCAGATTTATTATCGAAACGGCGAAATCGCTCGATTGCTAGACCCAGGCAGATGGCCATGGCACTCGCTAAGGAATTAACCAACCATAGCTTGCCGGAAATTGGCGATGCTTTTGGGGGTCGGGATCACACCACGGTGCTGCATGCTTGTAAGAGAATCAAAGAATTACGGGAATCTGAACGACGTGTGGGTGAGGATTATATGAACCTGTTAAGAACCCTAGCGGGATGAGGGGGTAAAACCTGTGGATAGCTCTGTGGATAAAACTACGCACAGCTACCTCACAGTTTATGGATGCTGATCGAACAAGTATTGAGTATGTTTATGATGTTTGTAAGATATTGATTATAATAGATATTTTTGGCTTATACACCGATAGTGTGAGCCCTCTTAATCATAGTAATAATCTTAATATCTAAAAATTTAAATCTAAGAATGCACAGATGGGTGGATCATGAAAGTGACGGCAGAAAGAGAAAAATTGTTAGCACCCTTACAGGCAGTAATGGGAGTGGTGGAACGCCGGCAGACCATGCCTGTGTTAGCCAATGTGTTACTCAATGTCCGTCAGGGTAAGTTATTTTTTACGGCCACTGACCTTGAAGTTGAGTTGGTTTCTGCCAGCGAAGTGACGGTGCTAGAGCCTGGTGACATTACGGTCCCTGGACGTAAATTTTTAGATATTTTGCGATCTTTGCCGGAGAAATTAACGGTTTCGCTAAGCATGGAGGCGGAGAAAGTGGTGATTAAGGCGGGGCGTAGTCGCTTTAGTTTATCAACGCTCCCGGCGCTGGAATTCCCGATCATTGATGATATTCATGCACAACAGAGCGTGCAACTGGCGCGTAAAGAATTATTGCGGTTGCTGCAAAAAACCCATTTTTCTATGGCGCAGCAGGACGTGCGTTTTTACCTTAATGGCATGCTGCTAGAAATTGATGGTCAATTGCTACGGGCGGTGGCAACGGATGGACATCGATTGGCCGTAAGTGAAGCATCGCTGAATATGAAGGCCAATACGTCGCAACAGGTCATTGTGCCGCGTAAAGGTGTTCTGGAGTTGCAGCGAATACTGACGGAAGAAGGTGATGCGGAGTTGGCAATTGGAACTAACCATGTTCGTGCCCAAATTGGCGATGTTCGCTTCACATCGAAGCTCATTGACGGCCGTTTCCCAGAATATTCTCGGGTTATTCCGGCGGCCGCTACGCATGCGATTAAAGCGGATCGGGATGTTTTACGGCAGGCTTTGCAACGCACTTCGATTTTATCGAATGAAAAATATCGTGGGATTCGGATGACCGTAAAAAAGAACGTCCTTACGGTGCAAGCACATAACCCTGAACAAGAAGAGGCCGAGGAAGAGATTGAAGTTGGCTACGCGGGTAACGATCTTGAAGTAGGATTTAACGTCAATTATTTGCTCGATGCGTTAGCAGCAATAGACGGCCAGGAAGTTGAGCTGGGCTTAACGGATAGTAATAGCAGCTGCTTAATTCGCTCGCCCGGCAATACGGGATCGCGCTATGTCGTCATGCCTATGAGGCTTTGATATCGGATGACCTTACGCCGGGTGCAAGTGACGGGTTTCCGATGCTTGCATCCAGTTGAGATAGAACTCGATCCGCACTTTACTTTAATTAGCGGCCCCAATGCTTCTGGCAAGACCAGTCTCTTAGAAGCCATCTATGTTTTAGGGAGGGGGCGGTCCTTTAGGACCCGTCGTTTAGACCATTTGATTTGCCAAGGCGGAGATCGGTTTACCGTCTTTGGCGAAGTGGATATTAGTGAGCGTCGAGTGGCGATGGGGATTGAAGGTTCGTCAGCGGGGGTGCGCGCACGGCTAGGGGGAGCGAAGACATCCTCGTTAGCTGAACTTGCCATCATACTGCCCGTTCAGATTATTGATCCTGAGGTCCATCGACTGATTGAAGAAGGCCCTAATCGACGTCGCCGGTTCTTAGATTGGGGTGTGTTCCACGTGGAACACGGTTTTGTAAATCAGTGGCAGCGATACCAAAAAGCACTCAAGCAACGTAACGCGGCATTACGCTCTCGCCAGCCAAGAGTCGAGGTTAGTGCCTGGGATAGTGAATTAATTGCGGCTGCGGAAACATTGTCGTCGGCACGGCGGCGGTACGTAGAGGCGTTGGAACCCGTGGCAGCGGGTTTAGTCCGGAGCTTGCTCGGACAGGAATTAGCGTTGGGCTACCGGGTCGGCTGGCCTAAGAATGTCACCTTTGCGGAAGCGCTTGATTTAAGTTGGTCGCATGACCAAGAAGTAGGTACCACAGTGGGGCCTCATCGTGCAGATCTTACGATTCGACTCGATGGCGTTTCGGTTAAAGATCGGATCTCGCGCGGGCAGCAGAAACTTCTGGCAGCCGCCTTGCTGTTAGCGCAGTTGAAGCTGTTTCCGGCCGGTGCTCCTGCGCGGCCTAGTTTGCTGTTAGATGATCCGGGGGCTGAGCTGGATCAGATGCACCTAGGGACATTAATTGAAGAAATCCGCTCGCAGGCAGTGCAAATGTTGGTAACGACACTCCAGGACGAATTTTCCGCATTTGGGAAGCCGGGACGTTGTTTTAAAATCGAGGCCGGAAGCGTGAAACACATGCAGTAGTTCCACGTGGAACATCGGCAGTGCTGTTGCGCTAAACGATTGATTTATAACGGTTTTATAAACTTATTGGATTCGTTTTTGCGCGTGGAAACTGTTACACTGGTGGATTACTGTGCAGGATGCTCTATGGCTCAGAATGATATTTACGATTCCACTAAAATCAAAGTGTTACGTGGCTTGGACGCGGTTCGCAAGCGCCCCGGTATGTATATTGGTGATACGGATGATGGCAGTGGTCTGCATCACATGGTCTTCGAGGTGGTGGATAACGCCATCGATGAGGCTCTAGCGGGACATTGTGATCGCGTGGTGGTGACTATCCATGCCGACGAGTCCGTAACCGTTTCGGATAACGGTCGTGGGATCCCAGTGGACATGCACGCCGAAGAAGGTCGTTCCGCTGCCGAAGTCATTATGACGGTGCTTCATGCCGGGGGAAAATTCGATGACACGTCCTACAAGGTTTCCGGCGGTCTACACGGTGTCGGCGTGTCCGTTGTTAATGCACTCTCGGATTATTTGGAACTTAATATTCGTCGGGAAGGGAAGCACTACCGCCAGGAATATCGCTTAGGCGAACCGTCGGCGCCGCTTGCGCCGGTGGGTGATACCACTGAACGCGGCACTACTTTGCGATTTAAGCCAAGCGCGCAAATATTCACTAATATTTCCTTTGTATACGAAACTCTCGCCAAGCGATTGCGAGAATTGTCGTTTTTGAATTCCGGTGTGCGGATCGAATTAGTGGATGAGCGTGATGAGAAAACCGAGGTGTTTCAGCACGAAGGCGGATTGAAAGCTTTTGTTACGCATTTAAATCGTAGTAAGGCAGCGGTACATGGCACGGTATTGTGGTTCCAAGCGCGTGACGGCAACACCCAAGTCGAAGTTGCCATGCAATGGAATGATTCTTACCAAGAGAGCATGTATTGCTATACCAATAATATTCCGCAAAAAGATGGCGGGACGCATCTTGCCGGTTATCGCGCTGCGCTGACGCGCACTTTGAATAATTACATTGAAAAGGAACTCGCGTCAAAAAAAGATAAAATTGCGACTACCGGTGATGATTCGCGCGAAGGTTTGACTGCCATTTTATCGGTGAAATTACCGGATCCGAAATTCTCCTCGCAGACTAAGGATAAATTAGTCTCATCGGAGGTAAAGGGGGTGGTTGAATCTGTGGTCGCGCAACGGCTTGAAGAATTTCTGTTAGAGCATCCGCAAGAAGCGCGCGCTATTGTGAATAAAATTCTCGAGGCTGCGTATGCTCGCGAAGCGGCTCGTAAGGCGCGAGAAATGACGCGTCGAAAGGGTGCTTTGGATATCGCTGGCTTGCCGGGAAAACTGGCGGACTGTCAGGAAAAAGACCCTGCGCTGTCGGAAATGTTTTTAGTGGAAGGCGATTCGGCCGGCGGATCTGCAAAGCAGGGCCGTGATCGGCGCACGCAAGCGATCTTGCCACTGAAGGGAAAAATTCTTAACGTTGAAAAAGCCCGTTTCGATAAAATGATTGCTTCTGCAGAGGTCGGCACGCTGATAACAGCGTTAGGTTGCGGTATTGGACGCGACGATTTTAACGTCGACAAGTTGCGCTACCACCGCATTATTATCATGACCGATGCCGATGTCGACGGGTCGCATATCCGCACTCTTTTATTGACGTTTTTTTATCGTCAGATGCCGATCCTCATCGAGCGAGGCCATATTTATATCGCTCAGCCGCCGTTGTACAAAGTTAAGAAGGGTAAACAAGAAACCTACGTTAAGGATGATTTTGAATTAAGCGCCCTATTGTTAAATTCGGCCATTGAGAATGCGTCTTTGCATGTCAACAGTGCTGCCCCGCCGCTCGCCGGCCTAGGTTTAGAATCCTTAGCACGCAAATATGTGGAAGTGCAAAGCATCGTGCGACGTTGGGCACGACGCTATGATGATCGCTTTTTAGAGCAATTGATTTATTCGCCCGCGCAGACCACCGAGTCATTTGATCGCATTGATCAGTTAAGAGATTGGTGCCGTCATTTGGAAACGCGTTTGAATTCCTTGCAGGATGTATCGCGTACTTATCGGGTTAAAGTCGAATCCTTACCGGCTGCGGGCCATCGTATTAGCCTACAGCGTATTGAGCATGGCTTGACTTCGGAAAAACACATTCCGCGAGAGTTTTTTGATTCTGCTGAATATCGTCGTATTGCTGATTTATCGCAAACCTTGCACGAACTTTTAGGACCGGGTGCGTATGTTCAGCGCGGCGATGAGCGCCAAGAAATTGCCAGCTTTAAGGTCGCCATGAATTGGTTATTCGACCAAGCGAAGAAAGGTCAGGGGATCCAACGCTACAAAGGATTGGGCGAAATGAATCCTGGGCAATTATGGGACACCACCATAAACCCTGAGACACGCCGATTGTTACAGGTGCGGATTGAGGATGCTGTCGCGGCGGATGATATATTCACGACGCTCATGGGCGATGCGGTGGAACCGCGGCGTGAATTCATTGAGAAGAATGCGCTGCATGTGATGAATTTGGATGTTTGATTAGAGCGCTATCGTACGTTCTGATTTGCCGTGTCCCTATTCTGGTAGCGTGGCACTGGACACGACTGCAATACGCGCATTGAAACAATGAGTTACACGATTCTCCGCAGAAATCTCCAATTTCTTTAGGGGAGTTCGTGTAACGCGGAACAAAAACTCTCGACACCGTCGAGACAAATGCCCGGCACGTGTCGAATGCCACAAATAGTGAAATTCGTGCCAAATTAGTGAGACTGGCGTGTCACACTAAGAAAAAGTGAGGCCCTCCGGCTCGGCGGTAGTTATTCCGTTGGCGCCGCCGCCCCATCGCCTTTCAACAGTTGCTGCTTAGGATAGTTGATCATGGAGCTTGCATCTGTTTTGAAGATCTTCGGTCCCGCGCCTGCTGTTCCATTCGAAAAATAGCGTCGATAGCTGAAGCATGGGACTACGTCGGCGTCCA
>JANYFY010000023.1 GCA_025359565.1 Gammaproteobacteria bacterium
TATCGCTCATTGCAGCGGCTTGGTGTTCGAGTCTGGCCGCAGTGATGCCCCCTTTCAGGTGCAGCGCATAGTCTTTGATGGACTGCAGACGCTGGAACGGCGTCATGATCAGTTCATGCGGGTAGGTTTTCTTGATTTTGCCCTTGGCATCGATGGTGTCGCGGGCGAAGTAACACGGTCGATGGAAGTTTAAGTACGGATTGAGCGTCTCGGTGTAGAACTGATTGATCGCGGTGGCGTGTTTTTGCGGGATGTGACTGTAGCCCATGATTTTACGGATCACGGCACCGTTCTTGGATTCGGCCAAGGCATTGTCGTTGGTATGACGGGGGCGTGATTTGGTGAACTCCACGCGTAATTTCTCGAGTAATCCGGCAATCTCATAATTGATGTACTCCGAGCCCGAGTCGGAGTGAAAGCCGCGCACGGTGAAGGGGAAGCCCTCCAGCAGGAGCGCGATCACCGGCAGCAGGTAGGCCTCACTAATTCGCTCCACCGAGGCCAGCAGCTCCCATTGCGTGACGATATCCACTGCGTTGATGGGGTAGACACCCTTCACGCCGTCTGGGTCGCCCTGGTGCACGGTATCGATGCGGATATAGCCCGGCAATCCCTGCGGGGCGGGGGCTTTACGGATGCCGATCGGCACGGCTGAGGGTCGAGTGCCGCGCCACATCACACGATGTTTCAGATACGGCGGGCTGGCGCGTAAATGGTAGAGGTGGGAGACGGAGATTTGCGACAAACGCTCATAGCGTAGGTCGCCAAAGGTGCTGAAGGCCCGTCGCAACAGCACTTGGGTGGCGGGACCTGACAGCGTATCGTGCCAACTATCGGTCTGGGCCAGCAATACCACGTCCTCAGGCTGGTATTTACGTGAAAAACGGGTGCGGCTGGTGCGCCTCGCCGGCGCAATGCAGTGGGTATCGCGATATTGCGCGATGAGCCTTGAGAGAGGCTGCCGGGAGTAGCCGCTCAAGCGTTGCATATACTCGAACAACAAGCCCCGCTGCCCTTTGGGCCGCGCGAAATAGCGAAATCTCTGCAGCACCTTGGCCACGAAGGCACGCAGCCTGGGTTCTTCGGCCGGGAGGGCGAAGACGACGTCGGACGTGCCTGCCAGAAATTCCCGGATTTGCTCGAGCGTCGCGAGCTTCGATTCGTTCATGTCGATCACCCTCTCTTGATGATCGATCCAAAACCTGAACTTTCAGCCTCCTATCCCGTTGGAAACACGGACCCCCTTTCAGCCTCCTATGCCATTGGAAGAGGCTATCTATTGACTGTTGGACGTTTTAGGGCCATCTTCTTTTGCATAACAGGGAGGGTATTTATGCACGGGAATTCCGTAAGTCACGCGCGGCTTATGCGACAGTCCACGGATCGGGTGGAGCTGGCGCTGCATAGTGATAATTACGGCGATCAGCTGGTGGCTAAGCGGATTCTTGAGTCCTCACACACCTGGCAACATTGGGAGAGCGAACACTCTGGCCTGATGCACACTGTCGCCGCGAATCGCATTGCTCGTGCTCAAGCGCTGGCCCTCAAGCGCGCTGCGCTGCGATTAATTCATAGAAAAGCACTTTTTGAGTACTTGCGGAATCAAGCTGTGCGCGGAGAAGCGCGCGCGAAAATTATCCGACATTTTCATCCGACTTACAGCTACTCGCATGCCATCGTGGTCGAACATGGTATCTACCTGCGTAAGGCCTGTAGTTTTCTATGCACAACGCACGTGGGTGGCGGCCTGTTCAACGACGCAGAATTTCTCGATCCTATGAAACGCTATGAGATGTTGTACGCAGAATACTTTGACCTCTATGCGCGAACCCATTTTATGCAAAGCTCGGAGGGAGCTTCGCCACAAAGTTTACTCTTGCCTTTATTGAAACTAGAGCTACAAGAGTGTCGCGAGGCCATCACGGATCCTAAACGGTATTTGAAGCGCTTTAACCGTGAGGCTGAGCTTAGGCAATCCACAGATACGCAGATAATAAACACGCAGGAAATGCTCAAATTGCACGCTAAGCCCGGGATACGACGCCCTGCCGCAGCATAAGCTTGACGTGAGTACCCCTCAGCTTTAGTGGAACACCGCTGCTACCGTTACATAATTATCAGTTCCGGGTGCACTGAAGATACCGGCTAAGTTACCGCCGCTAGTGACGCTCTTCATTTCTAAGGTAGTACTGGGTCCGGTACCCGTCGCCCAGTCCCATAGAGTAGTGATTTGAGTAAAACCAATGCCCGGCTTGGGCGCGCTGGGCTGCGCGGAAGTTTGCAGCGTATTAAAACTTAAGGCCATTAGCAATGCTGGGGTTTGTCCGGAATTCACCGGAATATTGCCCGAACTTATATTATTAGTTCCGCTGAGTAGGTTATCTTGGAATGCGCCGTTGAATCCAACCAAAGGGGTGCCCGTTGTGCTACTGATTTCCGTCGCGAGAACACCCTTGTAGTCTTCGGTATTCCAGTGCACGGTAATGGTATCCGGCGCCCCAGAGTCGCCCGCAATACGAGTAGCGTAGAATTGCTCCACGGATTGCGCACCCCCCGTGACATTCTGGGTAGGATTACTGAGCAATGGCATGAATACTGGGTCATTGACCTGATCAAGCCTAAAGTAGGTGTTGCCCTGAGTGTCGGTGATTGTGGCCTCGTTATGCACACCCGCATAGTCGCTCATGGTGAGCACCACCCAAATGGTGTTGCCCGGTTTTGTACCAGCCTTAAATTGCACTACGGAATCGTTTTCCCAGACCAACGGCCCACCGGAGGCGCTCGATCCATACGTTTGATGGATGTTGTATTGCACGAGGGTGGGTCCAGAACCTGGAACCGGGTTTGTGTTGGAGGCAACGGTGAAGGCGGCGGCATTGGAGTTTCCACCGCCGGGAGCCGGGTTGGTCACGCTGATGGCTACCGTTCCTGAAGTCGCTAAAAAAACTGCGGATATATAAGCCGTCAGTTGATTCGAATTGACCAGGTGAGTGCTGAGCGCCATGCCGTTCCAATAAGCTACAGAAGACGGAATAAAGTTAACACCATTTACAGTAAGCGTTAAGGCTCCGCTGCCGACCTTAACACTATTGTTGGGTAACGAGATAATCGCTGGAACCGGATTTGCTTGGTTGATAGTAAAGTCGAGAGTGCTTGAATTGCCGCCGCCGGGCGTGGGGTTACTCACTGACACTCCAGCGGTTCCCGCATTCGCTATTGCGGTTTGAGGAATCGTCGCGCTCAACTGAGTGGCGCTGATGTAATTGGTCGCTAAAACGGTTCCATTCCATTTCACGGTGGACGCGGAGACGAAGTTGCTGCCGCGAATGGCGAGGTTGAAGGCGGGCCCGCCGGCGGTTACGTTGCCGGGAGACAGCGAGGTCAGATTGGGCCCAGTCGTTGCAGGCGGCGTCGGCGTAGCAGTATTCTTTACGACATTAAAGACCACTGTAGCAGAGGCGCCACCGCCGGGCGCCGGATTGCGCACAGCAATCGATACAGTTCCTTCGTTTGCGGTGCTTGTGCCAGGCACGGTCGCGGTAATAGTGTGCGAATCAATAATTTGCACGGTGAGTGGCGTACCATTCCATATTACTGCTGACTCGGTGATAAAATTACTGCCCTGCACCTTAAGGGTAACGTTTGTGTCACCCACTTGCGCACTGCTGGGCGTAATAACGGTAATGACTGGAGCAGGATTGTCTTGAGCAAGCGGCATCGTGCTGGAAGGTGAGTTAGCATTTGAAGAATTGCAAGCGCTCAGCATCGCGCTCATTATTATGGTTCCAATGAGTGACAGAGTCCGCACATTTGCTTGCATATTATTAAACCACAATAGAAAAAAGAGCTTAAAAACGTGGCGATTGACTGGATTTCCCAGCAATTTCCTACGCGGCAATTTACTTGCCTAACGCACAATACCTGAGCATCATGCCAGTTTATAATGTCGCCATGACGCGACTATTTACATAAGGCCAGGTTGCGAAATAAGGTAAATAATCGTACGGCGTAGAGGGTGGTTGCGTGCGTGCGCTGGCAGCGTGTTGACGCGTTGCATTTACGCTGTAGGTTCGCAAGTAATGCGTTCTATACGCACCGCCATAAATAGCGTGGTCTTAGATCGAGCCACCTTGCAATGAGCAACTTGAGATAACACGAAATCGGTGGAACCTATGTCCGGCCCCACCAGCCAGAGGACACCCGCTGTTTGCGCTTCGGGCAACGGCGACCACCCTATAAATATAGGGCCTTTAACAAGATCAAGGCGTCTGGTCTTGGGCACCAAATGCAGACGTTCAAGGTTCACCGTACCTAGGCGTCGGTAGATTCCGGGCCAGACCGCGGAATGATCTTGATTTACAGGATCTCCAATGTCCAAGAGATTTCCCCAACTAGGACCCACTAAGTACCGGACCAGTCCCCAGAACGCTAGGTGATCGGGGATGTAAATAACCTCACCCGTTTGAACATGATTCTTAAGGTAAGTCGCGGCTTCCCGGTATTCGGTCTTCCACGGCACAACGGCCTGTCGGTACGCCATCCACCCGATTCCAAGTAAAGCCGTTACCCCTAAGACCTTAGAACCTCGATGCACCGTTTTAGCCTCCTTGCAAAGGAGGCCCAGGCAGATCGCTATAAACGGCGAGCAAAATGCAAACGGTCGAAATAACCAAATCGGCTTCCATAAAATGCAAATGAGCGCTGTCATGAACAGCGGCCAAAGTATGAAGCATGCGATTGTCTTCCGTATCGACGCTACCCGGTACAGGGTCATCGCCAAGAGCAGTACGACAACCGCTGCAGTCAATGACTGTAACCATCCTGGAAGCACCCATCCGTATCCGAGAATCCATCCGCTAATTGTGTGCACTAGTTCCGGGTAAGAGAATCCATCAAGATGCGCTACATGTCGCGTGGCCGCATTGATCATCCACGGCAGCAAGCAAACGCCCACCGGCATTGCCATAGCCAACCATTTCGGCAGCGCCACCCGGAACTCGCGTCGATGTCCTATCGGGAACGTATAAAGTAGAACCGCCGAAACTGCGATCACGCCATAACTGTGTAAGGTGCCGATAATAATTAATAATGACGCTAGTGCTATTCCTGACTTTAATTTGTAGTCAAGGCGATATTGATCTGCGACCATCCAACTTAGCACCACCAATGCGCTGAACATGGTGTACATACGAAGTTCGTTCGCAAAGTAGATCTCGCTGCCTAGCACGGCACACAATGCCAGTGCGATTAAGCCTGCACAAATATCGGCACGACGCTTGACCGAAATAAAGACCAGCACTAGCGTCACCATTCCCCAAATCACGGAGTTCAACATTAACCAATTATCGCTATGACCAAAGGCGCTCCAAAGATTTAGCTGCAAGTAGTACGTCGGCGGGTGTACGTCATAGCGCAAGCTTGCAACGACAGTTTCGAATAGCGACAGATTGGTGTATGAGGCACTGAAGATTTCGTCCTTGAACAGACCCTGGCGACCGATTGCAACTAGTCGTAGGCATAAGCCGAAAATCATTAGCACCACAAACATCGCACTCAAGCGCGATCGGCTGTGGAACTTAAACAGCATGCGGGTCACTGCGAGCATCGCCTTGGCTTTTTTTACTGCAAAAGCAATTTACGCTCTTTGAGCGACGGGGGAGACCATTGATACACCCACGTTTCGCTTAAGGGCCTGCCATCAATTCTTAAAAAGAGCCGCATATCAATTGGCTCAATGTTATCTTCGGGCCGGATATCGAAGAGCGCGCGATAGCCGCCGAATTCTTCCACTAAGTGCGCGGTCACATGTTCTGTTTGACCGCGTGACGCAGTAATGACCGCCTCAACGTGCGCGTCCTTGGGAATTCCGGCAAGTTCGCCGCCCGCAAAATCAACAGCGAAGTGCCAAGAATAGTAGGTGCGCTTGACACCGATGATGCCTCCCAACCCGGTGCGCGTCGCAATAGTTTGTGCAAGTGCTGTTGTAAACGGTAGGTGCGTGCCCCAATGCAATCGATAATTAAACAGTAGTTCCTGGCCTGGTCGTGGCTTCTCTATCGGATTCCAGAACGCCACGATATTATCGTTAGTCTCATCGCTGGTCGGAATTTCAACTAATTGCACCGCCCCTTTCCCCCATCCACCATGCGGTCCTGGTTTTGGCTCGACAGTTAGATTTGGACGCTTATCGTAGTAAACGCCGTCGTCTTGATAGTGATCAAAATTCCGATCTCGTTGCAACAAGCCAAAGGCACGTGGGTTGTCATCAAAATAAGAGTTGAGCCTAAGTTGAGCAGGGTTCACTAATGGCCGCCAAATCCACTCCCCACCTCCAGTCCATAACGATAGACCGTCCGAGTCGTGAATCTCCGGTCGCCAATCAGTCGCACCGCGACGATCATTCTTGCCATAAAAAAACATACTCGTAAGCGGAGCTATCCCTAACCGCTCAATTGGCTTGCGCGGATACAGCGCTTGTTCAACGTCCATCACGAGAGTACCGCCCGGCGCAATTTGGATCCGCATAGCCCCGGCTACGCTGGGTGAATCTAGTAGCGCATACAGCGTCAAGGTGCCTGAATCCTTACTCGGCCGCTCAAACCAAAATTCCGTAAATCGTGGGAATTCCTCGTTGCGCGGCAATGCAGTATCGACCGCCAAGGCCCGCGCTGAGAGCCCGTACTGACGTGTATCGCTGCCCACGGCACGAAAATAGCTCGCACCCAGAAATGCCGCTACATCGGCTTTCCAGTTAGTGACGAACTGTACGCGAAAGCCAGCGAATCCTGCTCGGCCGCGCAGAGTACCTGGGTCAATGCCGGTATTCTTGAAATCAAACATCGACGGGTCGTAGAGGATTTCTCGCGATTGGCCGTCGATTAATTCATGCAGGCGCACTGAATCAGAAAAGCTACGTCCCACGGGAAAAAATTGCAAACGAAATGCAAGACCTTCGTGAGCCCAGAGCGCACGCTCGGCGCGAAAGCGCATTGACTGATATTGATCATACGTCAATGCGGCTAGGCTTGCTGGCAGTACAGTTTGCGGTGGCTGATAAGCAGTAATCGCAAGCCTTCGCGCCTGCCCTTTAAGCCATGCAAAGTCAAAAGACGTCTGGGGCGCAAGGGAATTTGTCGCAGTTGGGGCCGCGAATCCAAATTTCCCACCGATTAGTTCACTAGCAGCAATACCGAGTGCCGTCTGTAATAGGGTGCGTCGTGTATTCATGTTTTTCGTCCCTTTAGATATGTATACGAGAGTGCGCGTCGGATAAACGCGCCAGTCGGTTTAGTAGATTTATGTCTGCAGCGACTTCAATCTGTTCGGCGGGCTCTAGCCACTCCAGTGCTTCTTCCAAAGTCTCGGCATCGGCTAATTTCTGTTCGGCCGTTAAGGTATGCGCATTAGGTTGACCGCGAAGATTCGCAGGTCGTGGCAAATTGCCGCGAGCATGAGCCTCGCGTGCATGGGCTTGCTGCGCGAGAAATTTAAGACCCGAATCGGGCAAGCCTATCGATGCCGCGATGAGTTCCTGGCGCCTTCTGACCAAAGCAGGTAAGTTCACTTCGTCCGGTGTACGAAGCAACCCCACGCGCTCTAACGCGGTCCCTAAGGATTCGCTACCGCTGGCACGCGATAACGGAACCGCTAAAAATAGTCCGAGCAGAGCGGGCGCGAGCCACACGAGTAGAGGCGGCGACAAGAACCAAATGATGGTTGCTGTGACGCAGCTCAGTAACATATGTCGGTAGTGGTAACACCAAGCCTCGTACCAAGTAGTTTGGCCTGAGTCGCGGCGTTGCGCCTTCCAGCCCGAATCCCGACCGCGAATAATTTCCAGGACATGCCGACTTTGAATCAACATCAAAATAGGCGCAAAAAGCGCGGACAACAGTATTTCAAGCATGACACTCGCGGTGACGCCTATCACTCCGCCCGTACTTTTGCGGATGCGTTTGGATAGTAGGGCGCGCACAAGGCCAAGTAGCTTCGGGATCAAAAGCACCACCATGCTGAACCAGAAGAGTGACATCATTAATTCAACATCAAAGCGCGGCCAGGTAGGAAATAACTGAAAATCGTGACTGAAGTATTCGGGTCTTATCAGGTGGGATTGCACGCTAAGCGCAAAGCCGAGCGTGAGCAGCACTAACCAAAGAGTTGATGATAAGTAGCTCATTATCCCTACACCGAGATGTAAACGACTGGAGAAGCGCAGACCCGTCGCACCGATAATTTTGGAATGCTGGAGATTGCCTTGAGCCCACCGTCGATCGCGAATCGCAACATCAATAAGTGACGGCGGCGATTCCTCCCAAGTGCCGCCACAGTCGGTGGCCATGCAGACTTTCCAGCCGCCGCGGCGAATGAGCGCCGCTTCCACAAAGTCGTGCGATAAGATAAAACCACCAAAGGGTTTGCGGCCGGAAAGCTCTGGTAGACCGCAGCACTCGGCAAAGGCAGCTACCCTAATGATGGCGTTATGGCCCCAATAGTTGCCTTCGTTGCCCGACCATGCTGCAAGCCCTCGGGTGATGACGGGTCCATAGACGCAGGCGGCAAATTGCTGGAGCCGTCCAAATAAACTTCGCGCACCAATAAGCTGAGGCGCGGTCTGTAAAATTCCAAGGCTCTCATCTTTGCGCATCTCCGTAACTAGATACTGCAAAGTTTGTGCTTGGATAAGGCTATCAGCGTCAAGTACTATCATGTAGGCGTAACGACCGCCCCAAGTTTGCACAAAGTCCTCTAAATTTCCCGATTTTCGTGCAATATTTCGCCATCGACGTCGATACCAAACCGGCATAATGGGGGCCAGTGTGGCGCGCAGTTGATTGACTGCTAGGGTCTCGCATATCCAGGCATTGGCATCAGTGGAGTCAGACAGCACCACAATTTCAAAGTCGCTGTGGGCACCAATATCTGATAACGCTTCGGCCATCGCTTGTAACCCTGCGGTGGTTCGTATCGGGTTCTCGTTATAGATTGGCATTACCAATGCAGTCAAAAGGCGCGCGGCGCCTGCGGCAAGTGTTGCACCGGGAGGGTTGCGCGCATCGTGCCGCTTGGATGCGCCGGCGAGTACTGAGCCTGCGGCGAAAGCAATCCAGCTGAGCGAGATTACAAAGAAGAAAATCATCAATCCCTGTAGCAACGTCATGCTTGCAAAGCGCACGACTTGTAGCATTTGATAAAATCCGTAACTTGTAATGCCACAAAATGTTGTGACCAAAATAAACCGTGCAAATCGAACTGCAGCGCCCGCGGGTATGCGCCGCGCGGTTGGTTTCTCGGTCAGATTCTGCGCCGACATTTCGCGCGGTGACTCGGGTGGCATGGCACCCGCCGCTGCCGCGTTTAAGGAGCTGTCCATCGATACAGCCAAGTTTCGGTGATGGGTTGATCGACCTTCATGACTCGCAAACGCAGCTCAATTAATTCGACACCCTTGGGATCTACCTCGAAACTGACGCGTAGGCCGTTGATAGCATGGTTAGGCGTGAGTGTGGCGTTTGATATTTTCCCTGTCGAAGCGCTAAGGTCAACCCGTAATCCTTCGGTTTTATCGCCGGTACCTGCAAAGTCGACTAAGAACACGCGTCGCTTACCGTCAATACTTGCTCCCGAACGGGTGGCTACAGTTTTTCCTAGATTTTTAGGCAATAGTGGCTCGTCGAGCCAACTAATACGATAGGCGAAACGTGCTGCATGCCCTGGAGTGAGGGGATGTGCCAAGCGCCAAAAAGCCGTAATGTTATCGTTACTCTCTCGGCCTGAAGGGATTTCTACGAGCTCCACGTCGCCCGCTCCCCAGTCGCTGCGCGGTTCTATCCAGGCACTGGGACGTAGCTCGTAAGCCGCCTCGAAATCTTGAAAATCGGTTTGCTGCCGCGATCGTTGCACTAGACCGAAGCCTAAAGGGGCATGGGTTGTGAAGGTTGAGACCTGTAGTTTAGTGGGATTAGCGAGCTGTCGCCAAATGTGTTCACCGAGGGAGGTCGTAATTTGTAAGCCATCAGAATCGTGTACTTCCGGTCGGTAATCGTCAAGCAATCCGCGATTGGTTTCGTCGAACAAGAACATGGATGTCAGTGGTGCAATACCCACTAAACGCATTTCGGTACGGGGAAACACAGACATGTCCACGTCCATAGTGGTTATAGTGCCCGGATGTATGCTAAATCGATAGGCGCCGGTAGCGGATTCGCTTTCAAGCAGAGCATAAATAATTACGGTTGCCGCATTTAAGGTCGGTCGTTCGATCCAAAAATGCGTGAATGCCGGAAATTCTTCGCCAGCGGGCTCTGCGGTATTGATCGCAAGGCCACGCGCCGAGAGGCCGTATAAGAGATGTTGGGCTACGCTGCGAAAATAGCTGGCCCCTTGGAACACTAAGAATTCGTCCCAAATTTTTCGCGAATTTATGTGATTGCGAAGGCGGAAGCCCGATAGCGGGATTGAAGTTTTTCCGAGTTGAGTGGGCAAAGAGGTGCCCATTTGGAACATTTCCGGAGTTGCGATTAGGTCTTGTGCAAGGCCTTTTTCCACCTTTGAGACCGTAATTTTGGTCAGTTGATTCGGTCGCGAACGCAGTAACTCCAATCGGAAGGGTAGGTTCTCGGCCCGCCAAATAGCGGCATCGGGATTAAAATGCATGCTGCGATATTGTTCGGGACTGGGTTTGTCTAGTGCAGCTGGGATACTATTGCGCTGTGGTGTATAGGGCGTGGCCGCGCGTCGCTTGGCATCCAGAGTCAGCGATTCATAGGAAAATGCGTAACTTGCTGGCTCCTTGTCGGAGGCTTGAATGTTGCTGCTGTAGATCGCTGCCAGCAATACTACGAGAGTCCATCCAAAATGGGTTGCTAAGGTCCCCGCGGCTAGATTACTTAAAGGCATGGTTCGTATGCTATCTGATGTCATAATCGGATTATGCTCGAACTTGGCCTCAAAACGCTGCTCGCTTATTTTTTGGGGACCCTCTTGGGCAGTTTGTTGCTCGGGACGTTTAAGGGAGTAGATATACGAAATTCCGGTAGCGGAAACGCGGGGGCCACAAATGCATTGCGCACGCAAGGCAAAATTTTCGCTATTGGCGTACTAATCATCGATATTGGTAAAGGCCTATTGGCAACAGCTTGGGTGCCGACCCTAACGTTTTCAGGCATTACTCCAGATCCAGAGATAGGTCAGTATGGTTTAGTTTTAGCCTGTGGTGTCGCTGTAATATTGGGCCACGTTTATCCAGTATGGTTTGCTTTTCGCGGCGGCAAAGGGGTGGCAACCATATTCGGTGTGATTGCGGGCATCGATGTGCGCTTAATATTGCCCGTAGGGGTTAGTTGGCTTTGCATGCTGGTGGCGACCGGATATGTCGGTCTTGCGTCCATGTTGGCCGGCGTTGCGCTGGTGGTCAGCGTATATTGTTTAGACCCAGGCAACACACCGTTATTGCTGTTCAGTGTCCTGGTCACCCTCTTTGTGGTCTACACCCATCGCAGCAACATTGTGCGCATGTACTCGGGAAATGAGCATCGGGTGCGCCGTCTATGGTTGTTTCGATCTCGGAAAGCATAGGGCACCCCGCTCTGTTAATGCTGTTGGCCGATGGCCAATGGCGTTCGAGTGGATGGTTGGCTGAGCAATTGAGTGTAGACCGTGTCGACTTACATGAGCAGGTGCAGCGGCTGAGTGCTTATGGCATTCCGTTAGCGTTAAAAGGTGAGGATTACCAATTGGCGCGGTCGGTTGAGTTACTCAATTCAGCGAGCATCTTAGCTGCGTTTGGTGAGCATGCGACGGCTCGAATGCCGCAAATTGAGATTTTATTTGAGGTGGGATCAACCAATAGTTGGTTGCTCTCGAGTGAGCCGCCGCCGCGCGGTAGTATGAAAGTTTGTTTGGCCGAATTGCAAACTACAGGGCGTGGTCGCCAGGGTCGGCCCTGGCTTGCTCCCTTTGGAGGCAGCATTGCTCTGTCAGTCAGTTGGAATTTTGGTAACTTTGTCCGGCCCTTACCCTGCTTGAGTTTAAGTATAGGCGTCGCCGTTGCGCGAGCCTTGAGGCGAGTCGGAGCGCATGGCATTGCGTTGAAGTGGCCGAATGATATTTGGTTTGCTGACCGTAAGATAGGAGGCGTTCTTATTGAACTTAAGACTGAGCCAGGTGGCGCTGTTTATGTAGTCATTGGCGTGGGAATTAATCTATGGCTGGATGAAGCCATGCGACAGGCCATTGAAGCTTCCGGTGTGAGCGTGGCTTCAGTAGCGGATGCGTGCCGCACGCCGCCGCTGCGCAATAACGTGGTGGGAATATTATTGGACGAAATTTTTGGTGTATTGGAGCAATTTGAGCGAGAGGGTTTCGCATCGTTGCGGCTGGATTGGGAGGCTCTGGATGCGTTGCGGGGTCGGACTGCACAGGTGCTAGTGGGGGAGCGTATCATCGAAGGCATGGCGATGGGCATCGACGCCGAAGGCGCTTTGCTGTTGGAGATCAACGGCTGTTGTCAGAAATTCCTCTCGGGTGAGGTTAGTTTGCGGTTGCCTTAAGGAGATCCATTGACTCTGTTAAAGACGCTGGTTTTCGGTTTATTACTCGTTAATGCGGGGTATTTTCTGTGGGTGCAGGGTGTCGGTAAAGCGCCGCAGCCAGTGGTGCAGGTTGCGCCAGGCTTACAGCTGGCCTCTGAGGCTCATGTTAGTGTGCCCGCGGTGGTAGCCTTAGCCGCGGTTCAGGCTAACGAAGCGAGCGATAACGCGGAACCGGCTCGCTGTGTCAGCATCGGACCCTTTCCAGATGTGGCGGAAGCGGCGCATGCCGCTAGTAGCTTGCGAGCGAGTTTGTATGATCCTAGGCAGCGCGTAGCGGAAGGTGAGGTTTGGGCCGGTGTATGGGTGTATTTGCCGGTGCCAGCGACGAAGCTTGCGAGTGAACAAATTCTTGCGAAATTGAAAGAAAGCGGTATTGACGATGCACTCACCATGCCGGGACCTGGCGATTCCTCTGTGATCTCGCTGGGGTTGTTTAGCGAACCTAAGCGTGCGCAGTCAAGGGTGGCGCAGGCGCAGGGACTTGGCTACAAGCCGACCATAGTGGATCGAAAGCGGACAGGTGATGTGTATTGGATTGATCTAAACTTGAAATCCACCGATAGTTTGACAAACTTAGCGCAGTTACAAGGAAAAAAAGGTCGCATCGTACGCTTGGAAATGAAGGCATGCCCGGTGGTGAACGCGAATTCCCTATGATGGATAGGCGTATGTTAGGTAAGTGGAGTTGGTGGTTTTTGTCTGCGCTCGGCGCGGTGATCGGCTACGGATTTTTACTGGGATTTTTGTGGTTAGTGGTCGCGCAGATTTCTGATTGGTTGCGGGTGGGGGAATGGATTCATCTGGGAGTTGCAGAAGGGCTGCATGCGGAACTGGTTCGCTGTTGTGTGCACACAGGGGATAAGGGGCATTGGGCAGTATTGTTGCAATGGCTGGAATCACCGATCAACTGGCTAGGTTTGCATAAACTTCTTGAAGTGCTACCCGCATCGTTGGCGATGTTTATGGTGAGCGTCACCGGCAATTGCCTGTTCATCTACTGCAAGGATCGTATTGCAGAGCGCAAACTTTAACCTAACCGGCACTCGTTCCCTTAGGCGCAAACATTTAGCGCGTTGCGGGCTGAACTTCGAGTTTGCTAGTGTGGCTGTGCCTTAAAACGCCATCAAGTGTAGCGTGGAATATATATTCTGCGTCGCGATGCTCGCCAACCATAAAAAAATGATCCGCAAGCTTTGAAAATCCGTAACGATGATAGAAGCGCTGGGCGCGTGGATTGACGCTGTATACGCTGAGCAATACGTCCACGTTGCCGCGCGAGCGTAACCAGTTCATACCCCATTCCATCAATAAAGGGGCTATTCCCTGGCCATGACATGATTTACGCATATAAAGTTGTTTAAGTTCACCGGTCGCTCGCCCGGGGGCCGCAAATGGCAGGCTATTGGTTCCCACCTTAATGAAGCCTAGAAAAACACCGTCTTGCACGGCTACTTGGAAAGCGTAGTCAGCATCCTTCAGCTGGGTCGCCTGAACGCCAGGACCAAAGCTCGTATTTAAGAATTTAGCCAAATTGTCCGATGAGTACAAATGCCCAAAAGATTCAACAAAGGTCTCGCGAGCTAAGGCCGCTAGGGTTTCAGCTTCATCGAGTCTGGGCGTGCGCAGTACAAAATTGTCCATGGATCTCATCCGGACATTAAACTATCGGGTGAATGGTCGGACCTTTGAGTATTGAGGAGATTTGCTGTGATATCAAGACGTACTTTTATGGCGGCGGTTGGTGCAGTAAGTGCTGTGCCGCAGTTTTTCAGTGTACTGAAAGCGGAGGTAGCGGCCGCTAAACCCATTTCGGTAGGGGAAAGACAAACTCGAATAGCAAAATTACAGCGTCTTATGCTCGACCGTAAGGTGGGTGCACTCTTGGTCGAACCCGGCTCGACGCTCGATTATTTCACTGGAATTCGTTGGCATCGATCCGAACGTACGACTGCGGCGATCATTCCGGCGCGGGGTGAAGCGGTGGTGATCACGCCTGCTTTCGAAGAGCCTTCAGTACGCGAAACGTTGCAAATAGGGGGTGAGGTGCGCGCTTGGAACGAAGCGGACAGTCCGTTTGAACGCCTGGTGCAGGCGTTAAGAGATCGGGGTGTGCACGAAGGATCGGTTGCGGTCGAATCCACTACGCGGTTCTTTATTGTGGATGGAATCCGCCAGCTCTCGCCCCGCTACCAGTTCATAGCCGCGGATTCGTTAGTGGGAGCATGTCGTCTCATAAAATCGCCTACCGAACTAGCGCTGATGCAACTCGCCAATAATGTGACTATGGCTGCGATGACCAAGGTGCATGCGCGGGTTTCACTAGGCATGAATTCGGACGAAATTGCGGCTCTGATGAACGAAGAGACTGCAGTCTTGGGCGGTTTGCCAGAATTTTCTCTGGTCCTGTTAAATGAGGCCTCTGCTTATCCGCACGGTTCTCGTCAGGCGCAAACTGTTCGTGAAGGGTCTATCGTGTTGATGGATTGTGGTTGCTCAGTGCAGGGTTACCAATCGGATATATCCCGTACTTGGGTTCACGGCTCTGCTACTCGGCATCAAAGAAAGGTTTGGGAGACCGTCAAGCGTGGACAAGAACTTGCACTGGAAACAGCCAAGATCGGCATTCCAACTGGCCATCTGGATGACGTGGTTCGCGCCTATTACGAGCGCGAAGGCTGGGGGCGTCACTATCAACTGCCGGGATTACCTCATCGCACCGGACATGGAATCGGTATGGATGGACACGAGAGCGCCTATCTGGTGCATGGTGACACCACAGCACTCCAGGTTGGGATGTGTTTTTCCGATGAGCCGGGACTTTATATTCCGGGCGAATTTGGGGTTCGTTTAGAAGACTGCTGGTACATGAGCGCGGCAGGTCCTGTCACTTTTACGGCACTTGCGGATTCGATTGATAGGCCAATGGGTGTTAAAATAACAGCTAAATCAAACAAGGAAGCCGTTGCATGAATCGAAGCTACTCAATGTTACCAATGGCCGGGTTATGGTGTTTTTCTCACTTGTTGTTATCGGCACCGATTTTTGCAGCCACCCTAACACTGGATGAATTAGTGAATAAGAATATTGAGGCACGCGGGGGTCTTGCCGCTGTGCATGCGATGCAATCGCTTAAAATCCAAGGCAAGCTATTGGTTAATGATGGCCAGTTCGAACTTGCATTCGTGCAAATCGTGCGCCGACCCACATCGGTGCGCACGGAGGCTACTATCCAAGGATTGACGCAAGTGCAGGCCTACGACGGATCTGCGGGTTGGCAGATTAACCCGTTCCAGGGACGTAAGGATCCGGAGCGATTATCGGCAGACGATGTCAAGAGTCTGGCGGAGACTGCAGCTGACTTTGATGGTGCGTTGGTTGATGGAGGCCCGAAAGGCAATAAGTTTGAGTATTTAGGAACGGAAGATATTGAAGGCACGCAGGCGCATAAAATCAAGCTGACGCGGCCGAGCGGGGATACGGAGTATGTGTATCTTGATCCGGACCATTTTCTGGAAATCCGCGTGTTAAGTCAGCGTACCGAACATGGGGTCCAAGTCGAGACTGAGACCGATTTAAGCGATTATGAAAAAATAGAAGGTGTATTAGTGCCATTCTCGATTGTGACGGGTGAGAAAGGCTCTTCTGATCGGCAGAAACTGATTGTGAGTCATGCAGAAATCAATGCGAAGGCCGATGCCGGGTTGTTCGAATTTCCAGCGACGAAGCCCAAAAGCGGCACTTGAATAAAAACGTCATTTGAATCTTAGGATGCACAAAATGTTTCATACTCGATTTGTAATTGCTGTAGCCGTTGGAGTATTTGCGGCGTGTCAAGGAATCGCGGGAGATTTAGCGCCTTTTTCGTCGGCTACAATCTCAGGGTTAGGTGCGCGCAATATTGGATCGGCAACCATGAGCGGGCGCATTTCGGCCATCACAGGTTTTAAAGACCCCTCCGGACGAACAATCCTGTACGTGGGAGCGGCAAGTGGCGGCGTTTGGAAGAGCTCGGATGGGGGCACTCGCTACAAGCCCTTGTTCGACCAAGAGTCGGTGCAATCTATTGGATCAGTCGCGTTGGATCCCTCAAACCCGCTAAATGTTTGGGTAGGCACAGGCGAAGCTTGGACCCGTAATAGTGTATCCATTGGCGGCGGCATCTATAAATCCAGTGATGGCGGTGACACCTGGCGTAATGTAGGTCTGCCCAATTCTGAGCGTATTGCCAAAGTATTGGTGAATCCGAAAGATCCTAATATGGTGTATGCGTGTGTCGCGGGTAAGCTTTGGAGCGATTCCGCAGACCGTGGCTTGTATAAGACAGTCGATGGCGGCAGTCACTGGAAAATGATTCTCAAGGGGGCCAATCTTTCTACGGGTTGTGCAAGCGTGGCATTGGATGTCAATAATTCCGAGGTTATTTTTGCAAGTCTTTGGGATTTTCGCCGTAAAGGGTGGACCTTTCGTTCGGGTGGAGAGTCTGCTGAGACGGTTTCGGGCAGTGGCCTATTCCGCTCAAGTGATGCGGGGGAGACTTGGGCTGAGATTACCGATTCCAAGAATTCCGGATTTGCACGTAAGCCTTTCGGTCGTATTGCGGTGGCCGTGGCGCCGAGTCAATCGAATCGTATTTATGCGTATGTTGAGTCGGCCGATAGTGCGATGTATGTATCGGACGATGCAGGTAAGACCTGGCAACAGCGTGACAAGAGTCAGTGGATGGTATGGCGTTCGTTCTACTTCGCTAACTTAATCGTCGACCCTAAGAATGCGGACCGAGTCTTCAAAACCGATGGCGCCTTGATCGTCAGCGATGATGCCGGCAAAAGTTTTAGCGCAGTGGGTGGTTTTGCGGGTATGCATGGCGATGTACATGATTTATGGATTGACCCGTCTAATCCGCAGAGCATTGTAGCGGGCGATGATGGGGGTATTTGGTATTCCTACAATGGCGGCACTAAGTGGTGGAAGGGCGGAAATCTTCCTCTATCTCAGTTTTATCATGTCAGTGTCGACAATGCTGATCCTTACCGCGTGTATGGTGGTTTGCAAGATAACGGTTCGTGGATTGGTGCGACGAGTCATCCGGGCGGTATCACCAATGCTCAATGGCAAACGGTTTATGGCGGAGACGGTTTTTGGGTATTTCAAGATCCTTCCGATCCTAATTACGTCTATGCCGAGGCGCAGGGTGGTTTTATAGGTCGAGTTAATCGTTGGAATTATGAGACGCGCGATATTCATCCGTTGCTTAATACTGAAGATCTTTCTAGGTACAAGAAACTTCGTTTTAACTGGAATACGCCTATCGCCCTTTCGCCGAATGAGAGCGGTACGATTTATTTGGGCAGTCAGTTTTTATTTCGCTCTAAGGACCACGGGCAAAGTTGGGCGCGCATTTCCCCAGACTTGACCACCAACGATCCTGCTCATCAAAAGCAGGAACAATCGGGCGGCGTCACGGTAGATAATTCTGCCGCTGAAATGTATGAAACGATATTCTCAATTAGTGAATCACCTAAAAATTCTCGCGTAATTTGGGCGGGAACCGATGACGGGCGTTTACAAGTCACGCAAGATGCCGGAGAGCATTGGCAAGATGTCATTGCGAATGTCCCCGACCTTCCCAAAGGAGCCTGGGTCAATTGGGTGCAAGCGAGTAACTTTGACGCGGGCACTGCTTATGCGGCCTTTGATTTGCACACGTTTGGAGATATGGGGACGTATGTTTATCGCACGCGAGATTTCGGTAAGACTTGGGTGCCTTTGGTCACGCCCAAAGATTCAAAAACTGTTCGAGGGTACGCGCATGTCATTAAGCAAGACTTAAAAAGTCCGGGGCTTTTATTTCTAGGGACTGAATTTGGATTGTATGTGTCAATTGACGCAGGCGAACGTTGGGCGCAATTCAAAGGCGGGCACATCCCTAATGTGGCGGTTCGTGATATTGCCATCCAGCCGCGCGAAAATGATTTAGTGCTTGCGACGCATGGTCGCGGCATTTGGATTATCGACGACATTACCCCACTACGCGCTTTGTCGGCGGAGGTGTTGGCGGCGGAATTTACCATGATTGCCTCAAGGCCAGCCATTCAGCGGTTGCGCCCGAGCGGCGGCGAGGTAACGGGTGCCGCGGTGTTCATCGGTGATAATTCGCCGGATGGCACCGCGATCGTGTATTACCAGCGGGCGCGGCATCTGTACGGGAAACTCAAGCTTGAAATACTGGATTCAGCGGGCAAAGTGGTGGCGGATCTTCCCGCGGACAAGCGACCTGGTTTGAATCGCGTTATTTGGAATATGCTTGAGAAGCCGCCGCGCGTGCCGCCGGCAGCACAGTTGGCGGGGGCGGGTACCCAAGGTGCTCGAGTCTTGCCCGGAAATTATAGGGTTCGCATGACCAATAACGGGAAGGTCTATGAGTCACCCTTGGTGGTGGCAATTGATCCGGCGGCGACTTTTACGGGGGCTGATCGAGAGGCGCAACATGCGGCGGCGGCGCGCGTGAAAAAACTTTTCTCGAGCGAAAGTCAGTTGATGGAGCGGATTGTGGGATTGCGCAGTCAACTGGGGAAGGCTGCGGGTTTGCTCAAGAAATCTGCTGGGGCAGATAATGTGACGCTACTTGATACGCAGGTCGATGCGGTTCGCAAAGAGATTGTCGCAACCACCGAGGGCGGTGCAATCACCGGTGAAGAACGACTCCGTGAACATACCGATCAACTATACGGTGCATTGTTGACCTTCGAGGGCAAACCCACTGACTATCAGCAAGCAAATGTGGTGGCACTAGAAGCTGAGTATTCGCGCATTCAGGGTAAATTCGAGCTTTTAATGGCCAAAAATTTGCCTGCGCTTAACAAGGCGTTGGTAGGTGCAGGCCACGCGGCATTAGAAGTTCCCAAGAACGACCCTCAGGAAGACGAAACGGATATTGCATCGGCCAATCCCCATGCCGGTCAGATGGACGCGGATATCGTGATGCAGAGTCGTTTGCCAGCTGATTTTCGCCTCTTAAGATTTTAGCGGGTTTTGGTGATATGCGAATTTCAACTTGTACCGGCCTGTTGGCTCTGGTTTTCAAGTCTGCGCTAACGTTTGGTGGCGCTGAGGTCGCAGTCTCAGAGCCCGGCGACTCCTTGGTCGTGACGGCGACTCGGACTCCCGAGCCGATGTTGCAAATTCCGGCGGACGTCTCGCTGGTGGAAGGTTGGGAGTTGCGGGCGCGGGATGCCTTGGATCTGGCGTCGGCGTTGAGCCTGGTGTCGGGCGTGGATGCGCCCGCGGGGGGTGATGCGGGACCTTCAAGTGCAGTGCCCTCGTTCTGGGGATTGCATGAGTTTGATGCATTTCTACTCGTGGTCGATGGCGTGCCTTGGGGAGGTGCTTTCAACCCCGGCATATCGACGCTGGATTTTAATCATATAGAGCGTGTCGAGGTACTAAAGGGTTCGGCACCCGTAATGTACGGTGCAACGTCGTTTGTGGGGGTGATCCAGGCGCTTCATTACCCGGCGGGTCAGGCAGCCGATGAAGCTGTTTTGGCGTTGGGTAGCTATGGATCTTTGCGGGGGTCGATTTCCGCTGCACTTCCTTCAAGCAATGACTATCAGCAGTCGATTGCAATCGATGTACAAAAACGCAGTTATTCAGATTCACGGGAAGTAGCAGGCAATCAAAATCTGCTTTATCGCGGTGAGTTAAATCTTGGAGTCGGAAAACTACGCATTGATGCGGGCATTCATTTGGTTCGCGACGTGCCTGGCAGTCCTGTAGGACGTGACGGCTCGGTACTCACGAGTCTTGAGCCGCTGGATGCCAACTTCAATCCGGCAGACGCAAGGATTGACGAGGACAAATATCAGTTAGTGGTGGGGTATTCGCGACGGGGAGCGTGGGGTAGTTGGGAGACACTCGCCTCGTATACCTATTCTCGCGTCACCGATATTAGGGGATTTTTGCATTCCGACCTTACGGGTAGTGCGGATACGCAAAATCAGCATCGCAGTATTGACGACGGCTATTTTGATACTCATTTAGTGAGTAATCCCGCGCCCAGTGTGACATGGGTTGTCGGTGATGATTTGCTCTATGGTTTCGGAAGACAAAAGACACTGAACAGCAATAGCGCGTATACGGTGCCCTTGGACGGTTCGGTGGTTCCACCATCGACCGGTGATTTGGCTGCCAATGAAATAGTTACCTTGGCTGATCGACGCCTGTTTTCCGGCCAGTATGCGCAGCTGGATTGGAAGCTTCATAGCGACTGGGATGCGATGGCTGGTATTAGATTGAATGAGGTCGTAGAGAATAAGGATTCTAGTGATCTTAATTTGCCACCCCCACAGCTAAAAGCGGTGAGCGCACACAAGAGTACGATACGTCTTACGGAGTCTCTCGGCGTTAATTATCGCTTTTGGAAAGAGCGTGAGAACGAAGCAGTCGTGTACGCGGATGTACGCACTGCTTTTAAGCCTGCAGCCAATGATTTTGGTCCGGATTTTAGGCCAAACTTGCTGCAAGCAGAGCAATCACGCAGTGTTGAGGTTGGAATCAAAGGCCAGATAGCCAGTCGGTTGACCTACCAGTGGGAAGCCTTTGAGATGAGTTTGAGTAATTTGGTAGTGGCAACCGATTCAGGTGCGCTCGCCAATGCCGGTGGCGAAAAATTAAAGGGTATGGATGCGGAGGCCCGCTTTCATCTGACACGGGATTTCGCTGTAGCCGCAGGCGGCTCTTATCACGATGCACGCTATACGGAGTATGCGGTTTTCGACGGTATAAGTGTGATCGATGTTGCCGGACGTCAATTGCCCCTGTCATCGCATGTGCTCGCAACGCTGGGCGTACTTTTCAACCCGGTCCAGGGCTTGAATGCAAATATAGTGGCCAAGTATGTGGGGCCGCGTTATTTAGACGCACAAAACGTTGCCGCGGTGGGCGGGTATGTCACGCTGGATGCGAGCATTGGGTTTCGTACGGCTCATAGTCAAATTACTCTGGAGGGCACCAACCTCAGGAATCAACGGCCACCCGTCACTTCGAGCGAATTCGGAAGTTTATCGTTCTACCGCCTTAACACGCGCGATCTTTGGTTACGCGTGGCATACCACTGGAGTTGAAGGACATTGAGCGTATTGCTGCGTTTGAACAAATATTTAGTTTATCCTTACGCGCTTAGCGCAAGTTACAGCGTGGCTTAGGTGAAATATGCTCATTCAATTTCGTCGGATATTGGCTCACACGGTTTTTGCGGCGTTCGTCGGTTCGCTATTCGGGGTCAGCGAGGGGGCGACCGGTGGGGCGGTGACGAGCAGCGGCGCAGCTGCAGTCACCGCTGACTTAAGTTGGCGCTTGGTGGGACCGTTTCGTGGAGGCCGAACTCGGGCGGTGACGGGTATACCGGGCCAGCCTGAGAGTTTTTTGATCGGTGCGGTCAATGGTGGCGTTTGGAAGACCGACGATTACGGCCGTACATGGACACCGCTGTTCGATTCGCAACCGACGCAATCGATTGGCGCAATTGCGGTTGCGCCCTCCAACTCCCGTGTTATTTATGTGGGGTCGGGTGAAGGTTTGCTGCGTCCCGATTTGTCGGTGGGCAACGGTATTTATCGATCAGCCGATTCAGGCCAGACTTGGACTCATCTTGCACTTGAGGATGCACAGCAAATTCCGGACCTTGCGGTCGATCCGCGCGATGCGAATCACGTGTATGCCGCAGTGCTGGGACATCCGTTTGGCCCGAGTACAGAACGCGGTATTTATCGCTCCTTAGATGGGGGCGGTCATTGGACCCGTGTGCTTTACCTAGATGAGAACACGGGCGGATCAAGCGTCAAGATTGATCCTTACGATCCGAATACTTTATTCGCGTCCCTATGGAACGTGCGCGCGGGTCCCTGGGAAGATAACAATGTCTATAACGGTACCTCGGGAGGACTTTATAAGTCTACTGACGGCGGTGACCATTGGCGTCCGTTGAAACGCGGATTGCCGGAGAATCTTTCGCAGATTGAAATTACTGTAGCCCCTAGCCAACGCAATCGATTGTATGCGACCACAGCGACTAGCGCGCCGGGAGACTATAGTTCGGCGGCGGGTCTTGGCGTGTATCGGTCGGAAGACGCTGGCGAATCTTGGACGAAGATTACCACCGATCCGCGACCTGCACTACGTATCGGGGGCGGTGATCTTCCCATTATCAGGGTTGATCCGAGTAATGCCGAGATTTTGTATAGCGCTAGTATTGTCACGATGAAATCGGTTGATGGCGGTGTGCATTGGACCGCACTGCGGGGAGCGCCGGGTGGCGATGACTATCAGAATTTGTGGATAAGTCCCGATAACCCTCGACATATCGCGCTCGTCGGCGATCAGGGTGCGGTCATTACCGTGAATGGGGGAGTCACCTGGAGTTCTTGGTTCAATCAACCGACCGCTCAGCTCTACCATGTGGGTGTCACTAACTCCTATCCGTATCGGATTTGTTCCGGCCAACAGGAAAGCGGTTCGGTGTGCATCGCGAGCCGCGGCAATGATGGCGATATTACGGGACGTGAGTGGCATCCAGTCGGGGTGATCGAGTACGGCTATGTCGTTCCCGATCCGCAAGATCCTGAGATTATTTATGGGGCCGGGCGCAATGTAGTGACGCGCACTCACCTGTCGACCGGCCAGGTGCAGGACATAACGCCAATACCCATTAAAGATACCGACACGCGTACCGATCGGACCGAACCGCTGTTTTTCTCACCGCAACATCCTACCCAGATGTACTACGCGGCTAACCGATTGTATAAGACCATTAATGCCGGTGATACATGGAAAGCCATTAGCCCTGATCTTACCCGCATTGATGCGGGTACACCGGCAAGTGTCGGCACGATGCTTAACGCAAAGGCTGCGAAGCAGCGCGGCGTGATATACGCAGCAAGTCCGTCAATCATCGGGGAAGGGCTCATCTGGGTGGGCACGGATGATGGGCTTATTTGGGTCACTCACAATGACGGGCAGGACTGGAAAAATGTGACGCCTCCGGACTTGGGGCCTTGGAGCAAGGTCACGCAAATCGAGGCCTCCCATTTTGATGCGCTGAGTGCATTTGCGTCGGTGAGCCGACTGCGGGTCGATGATCTCAAGCCGTATCTGTACCGCACCCGAGACGGCGGCAAGAGTTGGCAGCTCATTATCAACGGATTAAACCGAGATGCGCCCGCTAATACCGTGCGCGAAGATCCCGTGCGCCGTGGTTTGTTATACGTGGGAACGGAGAGTGCTGTATCCGTATCCTTCGACGACGGAGATCATTGGAGTTCCCTCCAGTTGAATTTGCCGCATACGTCAGTGCGGGATCTTGTGGTGCATGATCAAGACCTGATTGTGGCAACACATGGGCGTTCTTTCTGGATTTTGGATGACATTAGCCCATTGCGACAATACTCGGAGCGATTTTTAAAAGAAGAGGCAGTCTTGTTAAAGCCGGCGCAAGCGGTACGAGTAAAGCGGAGCACCGGTTCAGATACTCCCGTACCTCCCGATGAGCCTTATGGACGCAATCCGCCGGACGGTGCTGTGCTGGACTATTTTTTAGGCAAAGACGTTAAGGGAAGTGTGGCGATTGAAATATTGGATGCTAGTGGCGCGTTAGTGAGGCGTGTGTCTAGCGATGAGCCTATGGTGTTGAGTCCACAAGATTTGGACCGAGAGCTCATTCCGAAATATTGGATTCGCATGCAGCCGCCGCCCTCGAATCACGCGGGCTGGCATCGTTGGGTGTGGGATCTGCACTTCGCCGCGCCACATGTGGCGTTGCGCGGATTTCCTATTTCTGCAGTGCCGGGCGATACGCCATTGGATGCAATAGGGCCTGCGGCTGTGCCGGGTGAGTATCGTGTAGTTTTAAAAATAGGCGCTCATCATTGGGAACAACCATTGCACGTGATTGCCGACCCGCGCATTAAACTGCAACCGAATGAACTTGATACTCAACTTAAATTGGCGCAGCGTCTAGCGAGCGCATTGGATGAAAGTACGAGTGCATTGCTGGCGGCGCGCTCGTTGCGCGGGCAATTGAAGAATATTTCTTCGCCGAGTGATGGGATTGCGCCCCATGAAGTTAAATCACTCGACCAGAAAATCGCTGCATTGTTAGAGGCTCAAGAAGCCAGCGCGGGTGCAGTGGCGTCTGTGGGTGTTGAGCGCATAAATACGGATTTGGGTACACTTTATCACCAGATAACTTCTGCGGATGCAGCACCGACTGCGGCGCAGGTTACGGCCTCAGAGCAAGCTATGCAGAGTTGGCGGACGGCTGCTGCAACGTGGGTGCACGTGCGTGATGAGATGGTGACTCTAAACAAGAGTTTAAGCAGGGTTCATAAGGCGTTACGCTTAGATCTTGCACCTCCGCGCGATGCGGAGCAAGCAGACCTAGAGTGAGTCGACCTGCTGAGCATGTGGCAATTGCGCCAGCGAAGATCGGAGTGTTGCTAGTGAATTTGGGGACACCGGATGCGCCGACGGCGAATGCGGTGAGGCGTTATTTGGCTGAATTCCTCTCGGATCGACGCGTGGTCGAATTGCCGGCTATTGTGTGGCAACCGATATTGCGCGGTATTGTATTACTTACACGACCGGCCAAATCCGCCAAGCTCTATGCCAAGGTCTGGGATCATGCGCGAGGTGGATCACCCCTGGCTTTGTTTACTGCTGATCAGTCATTAGCATTGCAAGGTGCCTGGGGTGCAGGCGTAGTAGTGGACTATGCTATGCGCTATGGCAATCCTGCGATTCCGCTGGTAATTGATCGACTGCGTACACTAGGGGTAGAACGTTTGTTAGTGGTTCCGTTGTACCCGCAATATAGTGCGGCGACCACTGCCACGGTGATGGATGCGGTTGCGGCGCATTTAAGCCGTATGCGTTGGCAACCGGCTTTGCGGACAGTTCCTCCTTACTATGATGATCCTGCTTATATTGATGCGCTGGTGAAGAGTGTGCGGTCCCATTTGAGTGGTCTAGACTGGCGGCCTGAGATGATTTTGACGTCCTTTCACGGGATGCCGCGGATTACCTTAATTAAAGGCGATCCCTATCATTGTCATTGCGCGAAAACAGCGCGGTTATTGCGCGAGGCGCTTGGACTTGAATTGGCACACATGACACATAGTTTTCAGTCGCGCTTTGGAGCACAGGAATGGCTTAAGCCCTATAGCATAGAGAAAGTTGCTGAGCTGGCTAAGAATGGGGTGAAAAAACTAGTACTCATTGCGCCGGGATTTTCCTCTGACTGTCTGGAAACTTTGGAGGAAATTCAGCTCGGGCTCGCCGAAGCTTTCCATCGTCATGGGGGCACGGAATTCTCGTATATACCTTGTCTAAATGCGAGCGCGCCGGGTGTTGAACTTTTAAAGCGCCTCATAGGGCGGGAACTTCAGGGTTGGCTAGCGTAGCGGGCTGGTAGCGCGGGTTAGCATCGCGTTTTTGCGAGTGCTTTAGCGATTTTGTGTTTGCTTACCGTGGTGCGCGGCACTTTGAAATTAAACCAACTACGGATATCTTCCTCTAGCCCCACACCATGCATGTAATTATAGAGCGCTTTTTTGAGTGCGCCGCCCAGCGCATCGTGATCGACTCCGCTGGGGTCGTAAAAAGAAATATCGTTTTTTGCAAAGCTAATTGCGGGTAACGGCTGTAGCGTGACCGAATAGGCGGCAGGATTTTTGCCAACGGGGGAGTGCACGGTGCATGTAAAGCGGTGAAAGAATCCGCTTTGTATACAACCATTGTAAAAAAGTTGTCGTACGTATTCCAGCGCATCCACGGTGTCTTGGACGGTTTGAGTCGGAAAACCATACATGAGGTAGGCATGCACTAAAATGCCAGAATCGCTGAACGCTTTGGTGACTTTGGCGACTTGTTCGACCGATACACCCTTCTTCATGAGATGTAAGAGTCGATCTGATGCTACCTCCAGTCCGCCCGACACGGCGATGCAGCCGCTTTTTGCAAGGTGCTGGCAGAGCGCGGAGGTAAAAGTTTTCTCGAAGCGGATATTGCCCCACCAGGAAACTGCGCTGCCGCGGCTGATCAATTCGGTTGCGAGCGCTTTGAGTGCTTTCGGCGGAGCGGCTTCGTCGACAAAGTGAAAGCCTGTCTGCGCGGTTTCGGCGACGATTGTTTCTATGCGATCCACCAGAGTCTTGGCGTCTGCTGCGTCATAGCGTGAGATATAGTCTAAGCTCACATCGCAAAAGCTACATTTTTTCCAATAGCAACCGTGCGCTATGGTAAGTTTATTCCAGCGACCGTCGCTCCATAGTCGATTCATGGGATTGAGCATGTCGAGTAGTGAAAGATAACTGTGGAGAGGCAAACCATCCCATGTGGGAGTACCCACTTCGGCAAAAGGAATTTCGACTGCGGGATGATTAAAATAGCGAACCTCTTGCGTCTTCCCGTCGCGTATAAAACATCGCACCAGTTCGATGTCGGGACCTTGAGCCTGCAAGTGGGTCAGTAAAGCGAGCAAGGGGCGTTCGCCGGAATCGAGCGTCACAAAGTCAAAATAATCAAATACGCGAGGCTCGGCGAGTTCGCGAAGTTCCGTGTTGACGTAACCACCCCCGAGTACAGTTGTAATGTGCGGATAAGTTTTTTTTATGGTTTGCGCAATTCGAAATGCTGCATACACGGAGCCCGGGAAAGGCACCGATAAAAGTACTACTGTGGGTTGGTGGCGTTCGATACTCGCGGTGGTAAGGGCGATCAGTGTGTTGTCCACTAAGTTCGGTGTCGCGGCCAGGGCCTCTGCCAATGGATCAAAGGTTGGTTGGCTACTCGCAATTTTTTCGGCATAGCGAACAAATTCGAAGCGGCTGTCCACGCTATCTCGCAATACATCAGCGAGATCATTTAAATACAGAGTGGCTAAATGCCGCGCACGATCTTGAAGCCCTAAAGTGCCGAATGCCCACGCCAGAGGATCGACGTCGGCCGCGGCGCCTGCGACCTCGTCACTTAAAAATTCTTCTATGTTTGCGAAACGCGATCCTTCAGGAAGATAGCGGCGGGTAATAATACGATGGGCTAGGGTCGCATTGCGGCCTTGCAAGAAGGCGATCACGGGGTCGATGGTCGCAAGGTAGCGTGCAAACTCCTTGCGGAAAAAATCGACCCTGGTTGAGGCTTGAGTCGCGGCTTGTAGTTTAATCAGTCCCGAGCTTGAAAACAGCATCAGAACTAGCGCCAATGCTAGGTCTTCCTGTACGGCATAAAAACCGCGTGAGCGTAAAAATCCTGTCAGGTAAGCAGTCGATGGGTAGGGTGTGTTGAGCTGTGTCATCGGGGGGATGATGCTGAGAATGCGCACTGACCCCGGTGCTTTAGGCACAATTTTACGAATATTTCGAACGAGCATTAGTTATAGACGAGTTTACGCCGATTTAGTGCGGGATGTTTTGGTGCAGGGCGGCGCTCCAGGCGAGTAGTACTGATAGAGTTGCTAAAGCACCTGCGATGATTTGGGGCTTGCTACTGCGGGTGCGAGGTATAGCTAGCCGAGCATAAATCCATCCCAGCGCGATGCCGCTTGAAAATCCCAGCAAATGACCTACCACATCGACATGCTCTGTACTGGGGGCACGGTCTGTGCCTGCCCCTGCCCCGGTTCCTAGTAAGGCTAATAAGCTAATTCCTGCAAACAAGGGTGTCCATCGATACAGCCAACGCTCGCTTAGGGTTAACCGCTGGGCCCAGGCGAATCCCGATAACAGTCCCAGGCCTGCAAACACTGCAGTGGATGCACCTACGCATCGATACCCCAGGGGTGCCACGAGCATTTCGACGCAATTTGCGAAGGTGGCTGCGGCTAGAATGCCGCCCCAGGCGATTCCGGGTCCAAAAAGGGAGCTGGCGAGTGATCCGGCTCCGATTCCGAAAGCGACATTGCTGAGTAGATGCGCTTGATCTAAGTGCAAGGTCAACGCCGTGATTGGCCTCCACCATCCGTGCAAGTTACTCCGATAGTCGGTAAGTGCACCCACGGATAACCAATCGACTCCTAGTAAATTCGTGCCGACACAGTAGGCCGTGGTGAGCAAGACGATAGTAAAGCCTATTGCGCCAATGGCGATACCGGAAAAAGGTGTAACGGCAGCGATTTTAGTGCGGTATTTCTTAGGTTCAGCGATATAGGAGGATAGTTCTTGGGTCGCGACCAGGGCGGTTTCAGGCGTTACGCTAATAACCCACGAGTCGCCGATTTCAGCTAGGTCGTGTGTTAGTCCCTTGGCGTCGAGCACAAGGGCGAGTTCAAAAGCGCGCATCCTCGATCCGTGGAATAGCCAAACGCTATCGTTGCGCGCGGGGTGTGCGAGTGGCGCCGAGTCGTTCATGGTTTTACCGGGTATTAATCGAGTGCCAGTCGAAAACCCATGCCGTTGTGTACTATCCCCTCATCTTCTCGACCGCGTGCGGTCACACGTAGCCAGGGGGAGTCGTTATCCCAGGATCCGCCGCGGTGTACATGTCCTTGAGCGCAATGCTCGGACCAGGCCGCACCATTCTTTGGCGCGCCGATATAATTGTCATGCCAGCAATCTTGCGTCCACTGCCAGACATTGCCGATCATGTCGTATAGACCCCAGGCATTGGGTGGGAATTTGCCGACGATGCTGGTCTCTTTAACATTTAATGCGCCGTTGCGCTGCCGCGGATCATCCGCGTTACCCCAGGGGTAATCAGTCCGGGTTCCTGCGCGAGCTGCATACTCCCATTCGGCTTCGGTGGGGAGTCGAAACCGTAGCTTCGTGGTTCGATTGAGCCATTCTATGAAATTTTGGGAGTCCGCCCAACTGACATAGATCGCCGGTTTTTGACCGCGACCCCAGCCTTCATCATCAATAAGTTTTCGCCCGGTCGCCTCAGTGAATGAATCGTACTGTGCAATGGTTACCAGATATTTCGACAGGCGGAATCTCTTCAGCGTGATTTTATGGGCGGGTTTTTCCCATTCTTGCGCCTGTTTTGCGTTATGGCCCATCAAAAACGATCCCGCTGGGATCGGCACCATGTCTGAAATCACATGGGCGAACGAATCTCCTAAGGGTGTAAGGTTATCGGGGTTCGTTTTGGCGAAAAGAGCGGTACTTATGCACAAAAACACTATCGCAATGGGTAGAGCGATACTCCGAAATTTTAGCCTCGAACGAACCCTAAGCTGATTTTCGTTGCTCATGGGCCTCTTCCCTTTGTTGTAAGTACGTCGGATTAATCGTACCTGCTGGGACAGAATGGCGCTAGGGCCGCCGCGAAATGCCGCTAGGTTCGGGGACGCGCGTGATCCAATTGATGCGCTGCATCTCTAATCCCTAAAACATAGGAGATGCGTAAACCTGCAATAGCCACCAGGCTGAGCAAAAGTACCCCGTGACCATTCACCAAAAAATCGCCTCTTGGCAAACCTTCCGGCAAAGCGCCGGCGGCAATCACTAAGGAAATCGGCGTGATCGTAGCGATGGTTCCGAATAGCCAGAAAAAGAAATCGGGATGATTAATTTTAGCAATGCTCATGTTTGTCCCCTTAAACCCAATAAAAATTAGTGCTGGTTGCGACTGAAACAAGGATTTTTGATGTGACCATGGTACGGTCGGGGGCCGATTTTGACAATACATAGAATTCCTACCGCGGGTGGAGAAAAATTAGTATGCAAGCGATTGCTATGAACAAGTCGAGGACTTGATGGTGTATGCTCTGGACATCACGATAAGAGCTGTGTGGAGAGAGTCCATAATATTAGGACCGCCGAAGGCGCAACTGCCCGGAAACGCTCAGGCACATGAACAGCAGTCTCTGGTGATCTCTGGAGAGCGATCGCGCCCTATTTTGCGTTGATCCACCGAAGGGGCGCCGCGTTTTCTTAGCGCGCGATCTCTCAGGTCGTAAGGACAGAGGGGCAACTGGCAACAATGCTAGTTGTGTCCCTTATTTCTTTCGCCGTGAGGTTGCGATGGGCCTTAAGACTCCGTTATACGTTACTCATTTAAAAAGCGGCGCTAAAATCATTGATTTTGGAGGCTGGGACATGCCGCTGCATTACGGTTCCCAAGTCAATGAACACCATTCGGTACGCCGCGATGCTGGCGTCTTCGACGTGTCGCACATGGCTATCATCGATTTAAAAGGCGCGCGCGTGTTAGACATGTTGCGATACCTTTTGGCAAATGACGTAGACCGGCTTAAATCACCCGGCAAAGCGTTATACAGTTGCATGTTGTCGGCTGATGGCGGCGTGATCGATGATTTGATAGTGTTCTATTTAGGCCCCACATGGTTCCGTCTGGTAGTTAACGCCGGCACCCGAGATAAGGATTTGGCGTGGATCGGCAGTTACGCCTCTCGGTTCGCGGTGCAGGTGATTGAGAGAATCGATTTGGCTATGCTAGCGGTGCAGGGCCCCAATGCAATCGCTAAGACCCTTCCGTTGTTGACTCCTGAATCGCGCCAGATTGCGCTGCAATTGGCACCTTTCATGGGCTGCTTCGTGGGGTCTTGGTTCATTGCCCGTACTGGATATACCGGCGAAGACGGTTTCGAAATCATGGTCCCGGCTGAAGAGGCTGCCGCGCTTTGGGCGAGCTTACGCGCGCAAGACATCGCGCCGATAGGCTTGGGTGCCCGCGATACATTGCGCTTGGAAGCGGGCATGAATTTATACGGCCAGGACATGGATGAGTCGTATCATCCGTTAGAGTCCGGCTTAGCCTGGACGGTGGCCTTCGATCCGCCGGAGCGCGATTTCTCGGGTCGAGTGGCGTTGCAAACATTACGTACCTCTTACACTCGAGAAATGGTGGGTTTAGTACTTAATGAGCGCGGTGTCCTGCGTCGCGATCAACGAGTAATGAGTTCTTTGGGCGAAGGCTTGGTAACTAGCGGCACTTACTCACCGACGCTCAATGCATCCATTGGTCTGGCACGGGTGCCGCGCGGGTTCGGACCCAATGCGCAAGTGGAAATTCGAGGCAAGCTGCATGCTGCACGCGTAATCAAACCCCCGTTTGCAAGATACGGAAAATCATCTATACACAATAGTGGGAGTACACCGTGAACGATATTCCAGCCGATCTGCACTACACGACGAAGCATGAGTGGTTACGTCGTCTGCCTAATGGTCAAGTCGAAATCGGCATTTCCGATTACGCGCAGAATGCCTTGGGTGATCTAGTGTTTGTAGAAGTGCCGGAGATTGGCCGGCGATTGCGAGCAGGCGAGGCCTGTGCGGTGGTCGAATCGGTGAAGGCTGCATCAGATGTGTACAGTCCGATCAGCGGGACGGTTGTGGCCGGCAACGCTGAGCTCGCTAGCCACCCTGAACTCGTAAATCTTGAACCTTATACCGCCGGCTGGTTGATGCGGATGGAAATTGACGCGCCCGAGCCGACACTGCTTGATGCAGATGCCTACGCCAAGCATTTGGCAATACAGGTGCGTTAGTAAACATTATGGCTTTTATCCCGCACACGTCAGACGACATTACTGCAATGCTGCAAGTCATCGGCGTGCAGTCGATTGCAAACTTGTTTGATGAGATTCCGTCGGAGCTTTTGGTAGGGCCTTTGGCACTGCCAGCAGCATTGTCGGAAATGGAAGTAGGTCGTTTAATGGCCGATCGAGCCGCCTGCGACGGACGGTATTTAAATTTTATAGGAGCCGGTGCTTACGAGCACTACATTCCTGCAGCGGTTTGGGCAATTGCCACGCGCGGCGAGTTTTACTCGGCCTACACACCGTATCAAGCGGAGGCGAGTCAGGGAACTTTGCAGGTAATATACGAATATCAGTCGATGCTTTGCGCGTTAACCGGAATGGAAGTCTCGAATGCCTCGCTGTACGACGGGGCATCCGCACTTGCCGAAGCGTGTCTAATGGCGGTACGCGCTAATCGCGCCTCTGAATCGCGGCGAGTGTTAATGCCGCGGACAGTTAATCCCACATACATAAAAGTGTCGCATGCGATTGCCGGCAATCAAGGTATTACGTTTGAATCGGTCGATTTCGATCGCACTGAAGGGCGTACTTTGTTGCAATCGCTACATCGTTATCAGGGCGAGGATTTTACCGCCATAGTGCTGCAACAGCCGAATTTTTTCGGCAATCTCGAAGAAGTTGATGAGTTAACCGATTGGGCTCATCAAAATAATATATTAGTTATTGCGGTGGTCAATCCGATTTCACTCGCATTGTTATCGGCACCCAATCTATGGGGCCTTAGCGGCGTCGCCAAACGCGGCGCCGACATTGTTTGCGGCGAAGGTCAGCCGTTAGGCGTGCCGCTCGCATCCGGTGGACCGTATTTTGGATTTATGGCGACCCGCATGCAGTACGTGCGTCAAATGCCGGGTAGAGTGGTTGGGCGTACGGTTGATACCGACGGCAGAGCTGGATTCAGTTTGACGTTGCAGGCGCGCGAGCAACATATTCGCCGCAGTAAAGCGACTTCCAATATTTGTACCAATCAGGGACTTAATGTGACCGCTGCCACCATTTATATGAGTTTGATGGGCGCGCAAGGTATTGAGCGCGTAGCGGTCGCTAGCATGCGAAATACGGATAATTTGGTGGCGGCGTTAACGAGTATCAAAGGCGTGCGCCCGGCGTTCGCAGGTCATAAGTTTCATGAGGCGGTGCTGCTGCTTGATCGTCCCGTGGCACCGGTACTCGCGAAACTGGCAGGCCGCGGAATATTGGGTGGTCTTGATTTGGCGGAGCACTATCCTGAATTGGGTAACGCGTTACTCGCGTGCGCTACTGAAGTCAAAACAAACAATGATATTGAAACCTATGCGAACGCTCTAGCCGACGTGCTGAGTCAGCGATCATGAGCGAGTTACCGGTGCACCCGGGATTAGAACTACGCGAGGCCCTTATTTTTTCATTGAGCCGACCCGGTCGGGCCGCCTCTACTCTCTTTCCGCTGCACGCTGATGCAGTGCAAATAACGGAGCAAGTATTAGCGCAAATCCCTATGCATCTGCGGCGACGGATAGCGCCTGTGCTGCCTGAGGTTTCGGAATTGCAGACCGTGCGTCATTTTACAAGACTATCGCAGATGAATTTCTCCATTGATACGCAGGTTTATCCACTCGGTTCCTGCACTATGAAATACAACCCTAAGGCCTGTAACACGTACGCAATGCTGCCTGAATTCATGGCGAGACATCCGCTTGGTCCTGAAACGCAGGGTTTTATGTCATGCATGTTCGAACTGCAAGAGATGCTCAAAGAGATTACCGGTATGCGCGGGGTTAGTTTGACGCCAATGGCGGGAGCGCAGGGTGAATTCGCCGGGGTAGCCATGATTCGCGCCTATCACCGCTCGCGTGGCGATTTGAGTCGTATTGAAATCTTGGTGCCGCAGGCTGCGCATGGAACTAATCCTGCTACTGCCAGTATGTGCGGTTGTAGCGTCAAGGAGATTGAGTGTGATGCGAACGGTGATGTGGACTTAGGCGCGTTACAGGCCGCAGTGGGTCCGAACACGGCAGGTATTATGCTCACCAATCCTTCGACCCTCGGCGTGTTTGAACGCAAGATAGTTCAAGTGGCCCGCATCGTCCATGAGGCCGGTGGCCTGCTTTATTACGATGGAGCGAATCTTAATGCCATCCTCGGCAAGGTTCGACCTGGAGATATGGGATTTGATGTTGTGCATATGAATTTGCATAAGACATTCGCCACTCCGCATGGCGGCGGCGGGCCGGGTTCGGGTGCCGTGGGGGTTGGGGCGCGGCTACTGCCATTTTTGCCAATTCCGCTGGTGGGCTGTGAGGGGTCCCGATATCGATGGATGAGCGAGCGCGATTTACCGCACAGCATCGGCCGACTATCGGGATTTATGGGTAACGCGGGTGTCAATCTGCGCGCCTATATTTATATGCGGATGTTGGGCCGAGACGGAATGGTTCGTGTGGCCGAATTTGCCACTCTTAATGCCAACTATATGATGAAACGCTTAACGGCGGCGGGCTTTGAAGCGGCCTATCCTAACCGTCGAGCGAGTCATGAGTTCATCATCAGCTTGCGACGTGAAAATAGCCTGTTTCAAATTACGGCCATGGACGTGGCGAAACGTCTGCTCGACTATGGATTTCATGCGCCTACCACTTATTTTCCGCTCTTAGTGCCCGAATGCTTATTGATCGAGCCGACCGAAACCGAAACCAAACAAGATTTGGATCGGTTTTGTGACGCTATGATTGCAATACGCGAGGAAATGCAACAAGCGCCTGAAAAATTATTGACCGCTCCGCACACCATGCCGGTCCGACGGCTGGATGATGTCAGGGCTGCTCGCGAGCTTGATTTGGCTTGGAAGCCTGTCGGCTAGCTGTTCATTGAGGTAGTCGGCGCCTCTTTGGAAATAGTTGAATCGCCGACGCTCATCTGTCGGTAATTTCCTGTCGCGATATGCAGACGGAAAAATCTAATTTGATTGGAAGTTCGGCTCATATTACCGTGATCGTCCACTTCAAGAGCAAAGCCGTGATCGTCAAGTTAACATCGCGACAAAATGGCTATGCGATCTTATTTTTTTTATTTAGGTGAACGAATGAACGGTATTCAAGTCATGACCAGTCGCATTAGCGCTCGTCGCGTGGTCAGTAGTTTCGCGTTGGTGTTAGCGTTAGGATGCTCGAATGTTCTGCTAGCCCAAACCGCACCCCAGTATATTTCTTTTTCACCGACAGCGGGTCCAGTGGGTACCGTAATTACTGTTTCGGGAACGGGGCTTGGCTCGGTAAAAGCCGCCTGGATGGGTGCCGCTCATGATGTGGGAATTGCCAACGTTAGCGCAACCCAGGTCAGACTTACGGTACCGCGTGACGCCGGCGTTGGTCTTGCACAGCTTAAAATTAATACCGCTGCCGGCTGGGGTTACTCAAGTACTTATTTTAAGGTTACTGCCACGAATTCCAATACTCCCAAACCCACCATTGCCGGGCTTACTCCGGCCAGTATTACAGCGGGTGCCGCGGCGTTCACACTCGTGGTTCACGGCGGTAATTTTGTGCCCTCGTCTGCAGTACACTGGGGCAGCGGCTCACTCGTAACGACCTATATCAGCAAGAGTCAAATCCGCGCGGTTGTCCCCGCCACGAATATCGCTAGACCTACTCGCGCGCTGGTCAACGTGATCAATTCGGCTACTGGAGCGGGTAGCGAAAAAAGCGCTAGCTTTACTATTAACCCAGCAGCGAACTCCGGGCCGCAATTAGCGCAATATAATACTTATCAGACACTTAATACCAACGGTGAAAACTTCTCTACCGTGCAATTCAAATCTCCAACCAAGGCCGGCGCGACCATTTGGGTGGCGGTGACGGTTAGCGACTATGCAGACGCTCACAGTATTTCGGTGACTGACTCGCAAGGCAATCTCTATAAGAAACTCAATCAGGAAAATGATGGTGCCCCGGGAAGTCAATCCATTGCGCATTTTTACGCGGCAAATATTCCGGGAGACTCATCTACACCCGACACCGTGACAGTAGTTTGGGGTTGGGATGATTACAAAGGAATTTTGATTACCGAGATTGTAGGTGCCAGCAGCGCACCGTTGGTGGGATTCAGCGGAAACATTCAGGATGGCCTCGATGCAGGTTCTAACAATGTCACGTCGGCTGGAATCGCGGTGAGCGCAGCTCAGACTCCAGCCTTGATGCTCGCGCTATCAATGAATACCTTTGGTGGCCTTAGTAACACGGGTGGCAGTGGATTTCCCGGACCGACCGCGGGCACGGGATTTGCTCAGCAGGCCTTATTCTGGAACTGGGGTTTGCCCCTTGCCACCTTTGAAACGATGAATATTTCCACTGCTGGAATCGTGGCGCCTCACTTTAACTCGCTGCATAAAGACTATTACGTTACCGAAGTGGCGGTCTTCCACTAGCAGCTAAGTGACTTCCATCGTAGCGGGTCATTCCCAACAAAAAAATTGACGAGTCGACCGTGCATCCCGCTTGAAACTCATTAGCTTCCTGCGACTTCCGATTGACGTTAGTGAAACGCCGGTGCGGGAAGCCTTGCGTACCGTTAGCGAAAATTTACTCGCTACTTATCTCAAGCGGGTGAAGCGGATACAGCAGCCCGGACGTATAAAGGATACCGAGGTCGTTGAGATGGATTAGCGTGTGTTGACGCGGGTGTGGCTCAGAAACGTATCGACAGTAAAGACTTCGCTCATGGCATTCACGCGACTAGTTGGCTACTAATTTATTGCACAGTATTAAAATATTGTGTGGTATTTAAATAGGTTATAACCTACGCTAGTGCGTTCGCACATTCGTTGTAATTAAGCGCCTAAATAGCAAATAGTCTTTGGGCTTGTAATCTTGTGAGGTAGGGGAGATGGGGTATCGAGTTCGCTGTCGTTTATGGGTCGTGATTAGTGCGATGGCAGTCGCCGGGGCAATGACCGGAGCAGTTGCTCAAACAGGGGATACGAAGGGTGTCGCTGCGGGTGGGCTTGAGGAAATCATCGTGACGTCGACGCGGCGTGAGGAGCGACTTCAAGATGTGCCGATCAGCAATAACTTAAGCTTGCGAGCAGGAGTGCGGTTCAACGGGTTCGATGTGTCAATATACGGCAATAATTTAACAAATTCGCATCCCTTGATGTTCGAATCCCGTGACGTCCCAGCATCGAGCGATCCCTTGTATTTTGGCCGAGGCGTGCGACCGCTGACTATTGGGGTGACGGGAACCTACCGGTATTAGCCGAGTAATTTACCATGGCTAGACGACGCCAAAGCCGGATCAAGAATTTCTCCGCTGAAAATCAGATGTTCGGCGATCGCAGCGTTATCGCAGGAGTCATTGTAGGTGCGTTATTGTTAATGGTGGCTTCCCGGCTCTTTTACTTGCAGGTTTTAAAATACCACTATTACGCCACGCTCTCACAGGGTAATCGTATTCGGACTGAGCCGATACCGCCGAGTCGAGGATTGATACTAGACCGACACGGGGTTGTGCTTGCGGACAATTTACCAGCCTTTCAAATTGAATTGGTGCGTGAACAAGTTGGCGATGGAAAAGCGCTAGATGCCACCCTGACGCAGATGGTGAATATTGGGCTACTGCGCACTGAAGAAGTCCCTAATATCAAGCGTACAATTTTATTGCATAAAATGTATGAGAGTGTACCGATTAAACTTCAGTTAACTGAAGCGGAGGTGGCATTGTTCGCTGTGCATCGCTACCAGTTCTCGGGAGTTGATATTCACACTCGCTTGGCGCGACACTATCCGCTGCACGAAATGGGGGTCCATGCTATTGGGTATGTGAGCGCAATCAATGAAGAAGACTTGAAAAAAATCGATGGTGCAGAATATGCAGGCACCAGCTTAATCGGCAAACTAGGCGTTGAAGCGGCATACGAACAACAATTGCATGGCAAGCCGGGTTTCAAGGAGATCTTGGTTAATGCGGCGGGTCGGCCGGTTGATAAGCAAGGCGAGTACGCGCCTCAACTTCATACTCATCCGCCAGTCGCCGGCCAGGATTTAATTTTGGGGCTAGACATGCGTGTACAAAAAATTGCCGAAGAGGCCTTGGTAGGCAAGCGTGGTGCAGTGGTCGCGCTTGATCCGCGAACGGGTGATATTATTGCTCTTGTCAGTACGCCTGGGTTTGATCCCAACGATTTTGTGCGTGGCCTTTCGGTCGCGCAGTATGACGCACTTCAAAATAATATAGACAAACCGCTCTTAAATAGAGCATTGCGCGGCGCATATCCGCCCGGCTCTACCGTAAAGCCCTTATATGCTTTGGCCGCCCAGAAATACGATATTATTTCGCCGTCGCAGACGCAATTCTGCAGCGGTATCTTCACTCTGCGCGGTAGTAGTCATCAATATCGCGATGATAAAAAACATGGGGTCATCGATATGCGGCGCGCAATCGCTGCCTCATGTGATGTGTATTTTTTTAGAGTGGCAGAAAAATTAGGTATTGATCGAATGCATGCTTTTATGCAAACCTTTGGCTATGGCTCGTTGACCGGTATCGACATTCCGGGCGAAAAACCCGGACTCATGGCCTCGCCTGAGTGGAAGCGTCGCGTTTTCAAGCGTGCAGCAGACCAAGTGTGGTTTCCGGGGGAGACGATTAGTATGGGGATCGGTCAGGGGGCGATGACGGTGACTCCGTTACAGCAAGCACATTTTGCGGCGGAGATCGCGGAACGAGGCCGAATCATCGCCACTCCGAGACTCGTGTCGGCCGTGCGTGAGGCCGGTTCGAGTCGAGTGATTCCCCGTAGCCCTGAGTTCATGAAGCCAAATGACATCGCCACCGATGATCAATGGAGCGTTGTCTACGACGGCATGGTGGATGCGGTATCACCAAGAGGAACTGCGTATGTTGCGGGGCTTGGTGCACGTTATAAATTTGCGGGTAAAACGGGTACCGCGCAGGTGATTGCGATTAAACAAAACGAGAAATACCATTTAAAAGATGTTGCTGAGCGAAACCGTGATCACGCGTGGTTTATTGCCTACGCACCCGCTGATGATCCTAAAATTGCGATATCAGTTCTTGTCGAAAATGGCGGTTTCGGCGCAGCGGCTGCGGCCCCCATTGCGCGCCGGGTGCTCGACATGTATTTATTAGGTGAGGACACCACTATAAAGCCTAAGAAACCCGGCGCTGTCGCTTCAGCACTGTCACCTCGTCCCAGCGTACAGCCGGCAAAACCCACGCCAGCGAGCGAACCCCTTTAATCACGAGCATCATTTATGACTGACTATACCTACGCATATCAAACTTCCACTACTCACCCAGGGTTTATGAAAGCACCGCCGCTTGCGAGTCGGCCAGATGCTAAGTATGTTATCGCTGGCGTTCCGTACGACGGTGCGACCACCAACCGCGCTGGTGCACGGTTCGGTCCGTACCAGATTAGGCGCGCGAGCCATATGCTCTGTGATGGCACTCATCCGGTATTTGGTGTCTCCCCGCTTGAGCATATCGCCGATATTGGCGATCTAACTTTGCCTAATACTGCGTTGGAGGCTATGCGCGCCGCGATGGCGCCGCAGGTCGCGAGTCTCATTCGTCAGCATCATATGGTGTGGCTCGGAGGCGATCATTCAATTGCTTTTCCGTTGTTGCGTGAATACCGTGCGCATTTCGGCCGCCCCTTGGCGCTGGTGCACTTTGACGCGCATTGCGACACATGGGAGAGTCACTTCGCGGAGCCGTCCGGTCATGGTACTTGGGTGCACGAGGCTATTCGTGATGGACTCATTGATCCAAAACTCACGGTTCAAGTGGGAATTCGTTCTGCGGCGGAGCGTGACACGGGTCGATATGTGTCGGACCGAGGCGGTCTTATATACACCTCACGTGACATGCGCGGGCGCGTAAATTCTGAACAACTTGCATCGATCACAAATGAAGTGCGCGCTCGACTAAACCAGGGTGGTTCAATTCCGACCTACCTGTCGCTAGACATCGATTGCCTTGATCCTGCTTTTGCGCCCGGTACGGGCACGCCGGAACCGGGTGGGCTAAGTACTTCCCAGGTTTTAACGCTGCTGGAAGATTGGCATGACTTCAACTGGTGTGGGATGGATCTGTGCGAAGTATCGCCGCCCTATGATCACGCGGAACTGACCAGCAATGCTGCGGCCTCATTTATATGGACTTACCTGAGCGGGCGGGTGAGCCATTCTGCAGCTTAAGCGCTAGCCCGTAGACCATACCGACTGCGAGCCAGGCTATGCCGACTTTGATGGCGAGTCCGCTCATGCCGCTGAAAACCGCGAGTACCACGGCGATGCCGATTAGCGGTGCTAGCCAATGGGCGAACAGGGCGCTGGATTTTTGTTTGATGCCGAAGTAGACAATGACGGAGACATGCAGCATTAGAAAACCGCTAAGCGCCCCAAAATTAACGATGGTGGCGAGATCATCTAGCCGATTGCGCATCGCGAGGGCGACGCTTAAGGAAATGATGGCAGTGACAATCATGCCTACATAGGGGGTGTGATACCGCGGATGGATGCGTGCGAGCACTTGAGGAAGCTGGCGATCGCGCCCCATGGCAAATAGCACGCGGGCCACACCCACTTGCATGGGTAGAGCGTTAGAGAGACCGACTACTAGCACGTAAGCCCACGCAATAACGATGGCTGCCCAAGGACCAATAGCCCAGCTTGCGAGTTCATAAGTGGCGGCTGAGGCGTCTTTAATTGTAATACCGGGAAGCAGATTACCTAATACCCATGCTACCAGCACGAAAAAAAGCGTTGAGATCGCGAGTACGCCGATAATTGCACGGCCGACCACGCGACGGTCATTTCCTTCTACTTCCTCAGACAGGGTTGAGATGGCGTCAAATCCGAGAAACGACATGACACAAATCGAGGTGGCGGTAAAAAGTGCGCTACTGCTGAATTTTTGGGGATCCCAGAATGGCGCGAAGGAAAGCGAGCCTGTGCCCCTGCCATGATTTAACGCGACCAGGGCGAGTGTGATGAATGCGAACATCACTATCGCCTGTATAATGACTGCGATGAAATTCGCCCGCGTCGTCACCGCAACACCAAACCAATTGATCAAAAGGGTGATGGCAACCATTCCGACGATCCACACGGCCCGATCAACGCTGGGGAGTAGCGTTCCGAGCGCAACGGCAATCAACACGTACACAAACGAAGGGATGAGCAAGTAGTCGAGCAATATAAGCCAGCCAGCGATGAAACCAGAATATGCCCCGAGCGAGTGACGGGCGAAGCCATAAACGGATCCCGCGCTGGGAATGGTTGTGGTCATGATGGCATAACTCTTGGCGGTAAAGTACATGCATATCCCACCAAGTACATACGCCAACGCAATTAAACCTTTGGACGACTCCCATACAAATCCAAGAGTGGATAGTGGCGTAATCGGCGCAATGTACGCAAGGCCGTAGACAATAAGATCCCAAAACTTGAGCGAACGTTTTAACGCCGGCGGCATTGTATTTCCGTATGCATTTGAGCCAAGATTACGCCGCTATAGGAGAAAATTGCATGATAACGGTTTATTCGGATCGACATCTGCTTCGTCAGCCTAAGACAGAGCTTTTCGGAGGCGAGTTTATCGCACCGCATGAATGTGCTGATCGTGCACGATTTGTGCTGGAACGGATCATTGCCACAAAACTTGGCCAAGTGATTGAGCCTCAGGTTTTTGGGATGGAACCGATCAGTCGGGTGCACGATGCGGGATATCTGCAATTTCTTGAGCATGTTTGGGAAGAGTGGACTGCAGCGGGGTATCGCGGTGAAGCGGTACCCGTCTGTTGGCCCGCACGGCGTATGGTACAAAAAATTCCCACCCAGATTGATGGCAAGATCGGCTACTACGCGGCTTCAGCGGAAACTTCAATTGACGCGGGAACCTGGCCTGCCGCGTTAGCGGCGGTGGATGTGGCGCTGACGGCGGCTCAGCACGTGATCCGTGGGGCGCACGGTGCTTTCGCGCTGTGTAGGCCACCGGGGCATCACGCGGCCCGCGATCTGTATGGTGGATATTGCTTCTTAAACAATGCGGCGATTGCGGCGCAGTGGATGCGAACACAAGGGGCAGGCCGAGTCGCTGTACTGGATGTGGATTTTCATCACGGTAACGGCACCCAAGATATATTTTATGACCGTCGAGATGTGTTGTTTGTATCCTTGCATGGTGATCCGCGCGAGGCATTTCCGTATTTTATGGGCTATTCCGATGAGCTAGGCGTGGGTTCGGGTGAGGGTTATAACCTTAATTTCCCCTTGCCGCGCGACGCGTCGTTCGATGTGTGGGCAGCGGCGCTTGCCGCAGGCCTGCGCCGGGTGCAGCAGTTTGCGCCGGAATATTTGGTTGTGTCGTTGGGGGTTGATACTTTCGAGCGCGATCCCATTAGTTTTTTTAAATTATCGTCGACGGATTTTTCGTCCTATGGCGCGATGATTGGTCGGCTTAAAATCCCGACTCTATTTGTCTTGGAAGGGGGCTATGCGGTGGCGGAAATTGGGCTTAACGCAGTGAATGTCTTATCGGCGTTCGAATCTGTTTACAATGCTGCCGCGCAATCTAAAGGCGTACCCATAAAATGAATCAGATATTTTCAAGTCTAGCGCTTGTATTGATCATTGCAAACAGCGCACCCGCTGCGCCTAAACGAGCGCTTGTAGCCGAAGATTTTAATCGATTGCAGACGGTAGAAAGTCCTAATTGTTCTCGCGATGGCGAGTGGATCGCTTACACGGTGACCGCCACAGATCGTGCAGCCGACGAGTTACGTTCGGCAGTGTGGATGGTGAACTGGCAAGGCACCGAGCATATCGCCTTAACGTCGGGTGCTCTATCGGCGAGCGCACCGCAATTTAGTCCCGACGGACGCTTTGTCTCCTACTTAGCTGCTCACGGTGAGGATCCTGCACAGCTCTACCTGTTAGATCGCCGCGGCGGCGAACCTCGAGTGCTTACTGCTGTGAGCGGAGAGATCAGCGACTATCGCTGGTCTCCTGACGGTCAAAGAATCGTTTTCTCGATGATCGGCTTACTGGAAAAACCTGGCGTTATTGCTGCCGCGAAACCCATAGTGATCGATGATTTTCATTTTAAAGAAGATATTACGGGTTATCGGACCGCCGCTGATCGGTCAAAACTATACCTACTCACTATCAGTAGTCGAAAAATTCAGCCACTCACTAGCGACGTTCGGTATCGTGACGAGCACCCCACTTGGTCGCCTGATGGAAGTTCAATTGCGTATATCAGCAATCATGAGGTTGAAGCAGATCGCCTCGGGACTCAGGAACTATATTTGATTGGGCTTGAATCGGGCGCTACTCCGAAGCGACTCGCGCATTTTTATGCGCCTAATAAGCAATCTCTTGTGTTTACCAGCGACATGCAACAGATTTTTTATTCGGTTGGATTTGAACCTAAGTGGAACGCGTACATTCATGATCGACTGGCCGTGGTGAGTGTGGCGAATGGTGAATCAAGGGTGCTGACCGATGCGTTGGATCGGGCGGTGGCAGTCCCGGTGGCGATAAGCCATGGAGTATTAGGTGTGCTAGTGGAAGATGATCGGTCGGAATACCCAGCGGTGTTGCAGGTAGGATCGGGTAAGGCGAGCGCTGTGATTCGTAAGGTCGCGGCACCTATGGCTGCGGTGGATCAATGCGCCGGCGGCGGCCATGTGGCAATCCTGGCTTCTACCGATACGCGGGCACCCGAAATTTATGCTTTAGAGTACGGCAAATCAGGGCCAGGTCACCTGCGCCCGCTCACTCATCACAATGAGACCTTACTAGATGAGCTTACACTGGGTTCGGCCGAAGACGTTCATTTCAACAGTGCCGACGGCACCGAGGTGCACGGCATAATGATTAAGCCGTTTGGATTTCAGAAGGGGCAGCTTTATCCCACATTGCTCTGGATTCATGGCGGACCTAATGGACAAGATGCTCACGGATTAGCGTTCGATACTTATCCGCTTGAGCTTGAGCGTCAGTGGTTTGCGGCTCACGGATATGTAGTGCTGGCCATTAATTATCGTGGCAGTAGTGGTCGCGGTGCTGATTTCCAACGCAGCATTGCGGCCGACTGGGGTCACAAGGAGGTGGAAGATTTGCTCGCCGGAGTTGATTACGCAGTGCGCGAGAAAATTGCCGATCCTTCACGGCTAGGAATCGGCGGATGGAGTTACGGCGGGATACTCACGGATTACACGATTGCAAGTGACACTCGCTTTAAAGCTGCCATCAGTGGTGCCGGTAGCGCCAATCAACTCTCCATGTTTGGTAGTGATCAATATGCGTTGCAATATACCGAGGAGTTGGGTACACCTTGGGCTCATCTTGATCGATGGTTGCAGGTATCGTATCCGTATTTTCACGCCGACAAAATCAAAACACCTACTTTGTTTATGGGCGGCGAAAAAGATTTCAATGTACCGATCGGTGGTTCCGAGCAAATGTATCAGGCTTTGCGGGTACTTAAGGTGCCTACTCAGTTGGTAGTATATCCGGGAGAGTTTCATTTATTCACCCGGCCTAGCCATATTTACGATCGCATTGAACGTTATCTTGCTTGGTTTGATCGCTACTTAAAACCGTAATTTTTATGCTGAGTGATTGCTGCTTGCGACTACTGCGAGACCTTGTAGTACGAGATCCGATACGGCTTCGCCACGCGTGTGCATGTTACTGGCTATTAGGTCGGCATCGCCACCGGTGATGTACAGCTTTGGTTTTTCGCCTATGCGCCTCTCAACGAGTTCCGCGGCACGATCGGCCATTCCCGCTAGTGCGAACACCGTTCCCAACGAGATGGCATCGAGGGTGTTGTTAGCGAGGATCTCCGTTAGTGAGGGAGTGCTTTGTTTTGCCGCTAGAGCGATATTGCTAGTTTCGCTCATAAGCGCTGCGCGCATCATGCGAATGCCCGGCACGATGAGTCCGCCTAAATGTTGGCCGTGCGCATTGACGGCATCGACTTTAACCGCGGTACCCACATCAACAATACATAAGGCTGAACGGGTTCTTGTCCATGCGCCGATAAGTGCCAACCAGCGATCAACCCCCAACAGCAGCGGATTTAAATAACTATTATGTAAACCCTGAAAATCAGCCGTAGTACTGATAAATTCAATAGGCAGGCCGTAGGTTCTCTTGGCCATGCGTGCCAGCGTCCTCGCCATCGTCAAACCGGCAACATTGGAGGCTAGTATGCGCGAAGGACTGGCAGTGGATTTAAACACTGCCGCGCCCCATAACTCCGATTTAACGTTGCGATGGACAACAGCTTGTTGCTCGGCAAGCTCCGACTCGTCCACTTGCGCCCACTTGAGCCGCGTATTCCCGACATCAAGCACTAATAGCATAGGCTACAGCACCCATCTGCCGCGCTACTACCGAAGGGCTGTAGGTTTGCGAAACTTTAGTACATAGTTATCGGCTTCACCAACCGCTACGTATTTGGCACGATCTTTTTCGCCTTGGGAAAGTGTCGGCGGTAAGGTCCATACCCCATCCACCCAGTTCTTGGTATCACGCGGATTAGCATTAATTTCTGAGGAGTCCACTAACTCGAAACCTGCCTTCTTCGCCATGGCAATGGTGTAGTCCTGGCGCACATAACCGTTCTCGCCCTTTGGATCTTGAGGCTTGTCATTCAGGCCGCGGTGTTCCTCGATCCCGAATATGCCACCGGGTTTGAGGGCTTTAAAAATGCCGGCGAGTACGTCATTCGCGATTCCGGCTCCCATCCAGTTATGCAAATTCCGGAAGGTTACTACCAAATCGGCTGATCCGACTGGCGCGATCGCGAAGTGGTTTACACCAAGCAACGTCTCGTTAATTGTACCGAGGCGTGCTTCTTGCGCCATTCGTCGCGCGCGCCACTTGGCGATCGACTCTTCTTCTTCCTTGTCGCCAGGCACCGGCAATGCGACATAGTAATGGCCCTGCGGAGCTAGATAGGCACCGAGGATTTCGGTCCAATAACCCCCTCCCGGCCACAATTCCACGACCGTCATTTTAGGCGAAAGGCCGAAGAACATCAGTTCCTCGAGTGGGTGACGCGCGGAATCTCGAGCGCTATAAGTCGCCGTGCGCGCGGGGCTTGCAATGCTCGCGGCCAGCGCTGGATCGGGTGCCGCCCTCGCCACCAACGGAGCGCTGAGCGCCACCAGGGTCGAAAGCGCTACAAGGCCTGCCGCGACGAGGGCATTCGAATTTTTAACTAAACGCATGATTGCTAGCCTCAATAGTAATTGTGATACTAGTATCCCATTAAAATGCTCGACTATATATACGGGAGTGGCCGTGCAAAATAGTTCTTTGTTGAACCTTAAGGAGATAAGTCCTTGTGGTCGTCCCTTAGTCGTTCGTTGTGGTGCGTTCGGCGATATGGTGCTGTTGACCCCGTTGATACGAGAGTTGCAGCAGAAGTTCCAACAACCAGTGGATATTTTAACTTCCGGAGCTTGGAGCATACCGTTGCTGCAGGACCAGCCAGGGGTGGGGGAGATTATTAGCGTGCGCAGCCGCAAGACCCCTTACTGGCTTGCCCCTGATCAACGTCATGCGGTCGCGCGACTACGCCTGCGAGGTGCGGGACCTACTTGGTATTGCGATGGCAATGATGCGGCTAAGTCAATGCTGATGAGGGCTGGTTTTATTGCGTCGCAAATTGTAGATGTCGCGGATTATCCGTTGCTGCCGTGCGAGCATGTGATCGAGCAGTGGCATCGCTTGATCCACAGCAAATCACCGATAATGGGTTGTGAATTGCAGGTCAGCAACATTCAGCAAAACGATCTCGATCATTGGCTGGCGGCGCGTGCAATGGGCGTAGCACCTCTAATACTCGTGCAAGTGGGTAACAAGCGCACCATGCGTCGTGGTCTACGGCGCTTAGCCATAAATACCAAGTACTGGCCTATTGAGCGATGGGCTGCCGTTTTACGGCACGTGAGTAAGGCATGCCCTTCGCATGCGATTGCGTTGCTCGGTACTGGACCTGAGTATGCGCTTAATCAGGAAGTTGCCAGCGCGGCCGACGTTACTCGTTTGTATAATGTCGCGGACGATTTGCCTATTGGGCGGCTGATAGCGTTGTTGGCACGCGCTGCCGCACTCATTACGGTGGACTCGGGACCCGCGCACGCCGCTGCCGCTGTGGGTTGCCCGCAGGTCGTACTATTTGGCAAGGCATCACCCGCGTTATATCGACCCTGGGGCTATACGAATGCAGATGTGGCAGTGCTGACCGGTCAAGTCGATGGCCAGCCTAATATGCTCGGTATTAGTACGCAAGACGTTATCAAAGCGTGGGAGGGGATCCGATTACGCGCAGCATATCCGGCGTCACTAGCACAACGCCTTGATGCGTGACAAAGAATCGCTGCTTATCGAGCACGGCGTCCTCGCCAATCTGCATATCATCCGGAATTACGCAGTTCTCATCTAAAATGCAGCGCCTAATTTTGCAGCGGCGACCAACGGTTACGCCGGGTAGCAATACCGAGCCTAAGATAATGCTACCGTCATCAATACGCACGTCGTTAGACAGCAAGGATTGTGCTACGTAAGCGCCCGAGATAATGCAGCCGCCCGTGACCATTGAATTGACTGCCATCCCGCGGCGATTTTCTTCATCCAACACAAATTTAGCAGGTGGTAGTTGAGCCTGGTAGGTCCAGATCGGCCATTGTTGGTCATAAATATTTAGTTCGGGGTTAACGGCAACAAGCTCCATATTGGCTTCGTAAAAAGCGTCCACGTTACCGACATCGCGCCAATAATTTTGAGCACGGGTTTCGACATCATGAAAAGGGTAGGCAAACACCCGAGAATGTTCTATAGCAGGGGGAAGGATATTTTTACCGAAGTCGTGGCTGGTATCCGGATTGTTCGCATTGGCTACTAGTAATTTCTCGAGTCGATCCATAGCAATAACATAGATGCCCATAGAGGCGCGCGCCATATTCGCGTGGCCTGGAATACAGTCCGGAGCGAGCGGTTTTTCGGCGAATTTTGTAACTCGATTTAGGGAGTCGGTGGTTAGGATGCCAAATTCGTGCGCGCGTTCGAGAGGGACGTCGACCACTCCTACGGTAATATCCGCGTCATTTTGTACATGCTCGGCAATCATCAGTCCATAGTCCATTTTATAGATATGATCGCCAGCCAGTATCAAGACATGGGTCGGGTTATGTGAACGAATAAATTCGAGATTCTGATACACCGAGTCGGCTGTGCCTCGATACCAGTGGTTGCCGAGTTGCTGTTGAGCGGGAATGATCTCGACGAATTCGCCCATCTCACCGCGTAAATAACTCCAACCGCGTTGAAGATGCTGAATGAGGGACTGAGACTTATATTGCGTCAGTACAGCAATTTGGCGAATTCCCGAATTAATGCAATTCGAGAGTGCGAAATCGATAATTCTAAACTTCCCGCCGAAAGGGGTCGCCGGCTTACACCGACGTTCCGTGAGAGCTTTGAGGCGTTCGCCCCGACCGCCAGCCATGATTACCGCCAGAGTACCGCTAGTTAGGCGGCTGACGTAGCGTCCAGTGTTACTGCGGGCGGCGTGGCGCATTCACGTAATCGTGCCACAATTGAAAGCATCGCGCACCTAATTATTACTTTGCTAGACTCTGAGTCTATGACGCCTCTAAAAATATGTTTCGTTAGCTCCGAAATCATGCCCTACGCTAAAACCGGCGGCTTGGCTGATGTGGCGGGTGCGTTAATCCGCGAGCTTGCAAGCTTGCATCATGAGGTGCGCGCCTTTATGCCCCTGTATGGCACGATTCGGGCCGCGGTAAATGGGAAGCTCGTTCCTGAGGTTGGGCGAGCAATCGTGACACTAGGGTCCACCGACTATGAATATTCTCTGCAAGTAGTGGATAGCCGTGATAGCCCCAGTCTCGCTCGGATTTATTTCGTTGATTGCCCGGCTTTATTTGATCGCGCACAGTTTTACACCACTGACCCGGACGAACATCGAAGGTTCTTGTTGTTCACGCGCGCAGTCCTTAAGAGTTGCCAACTGTTGGAATTTGCGCCCGATGTGTTTCACTGTAATGACTGGCATAGCGCATTTTTGCCGCTGTATCTGCGTACGGTTTATGCCCATGAGCCGATGTTTAAGCGTTCTCGTTCGATATTGACCATTCATAATATTGGTTATCAGGGCATTATGCCCGTGGCGGCGGCGGGTGATATTGGTCTAGGTGCTGCAGAGTCGCAGCTCGATCAAACCGATTTTAAACAAGGCGTGGTTAATGCACTGAAGCACGGCATTAGGTTTGCCGATGTCGTGACCACGGTGAGTCCGACTTACGCCCGCGAAATATGTGATGAGCCACTTGGCATGGGATTGCAACGCGAATTGCAATCGCGCCCCGACGGAGTGCTCGGCATATTAAATGGCGTGGACTACCGTGACTGGGATCCGCGAGTCGATCCCTATTTAACCTCGCATTTTAGCCCGCAAGATACCCGGGGTAAACGTCTTAATAAGGAACAACTACTGGAACAAAGCGGCCTTAATTTACCGGTGACTCGACCGATTATTGGTATGGTGACACGTTTAACGGAGCAAAAAGGCATCGACTTGTTATTTGATTCCTTGCCGGAAATTCTGGAGTTGCGCGATTGTGGGCTTACTGTGCTGGGAAGCGGAGAGCCTCGTTACCAGCGTTTCTTTGAAGATTTAAGTAAGCGATATCCTACGCGGGTGGCATTTCGATCCGGATATGACGAAGCCTTGGCACACCTGATTGAAGCAGGGAGCGATATGTTTCTGATGCCGTCGCGCTATGAGCCTTGCGGTTTGAATCAAATGTACAGCCTGCGTTACGGGACAATTCCGATCGTGCGAAATACCGGTGGATTAGCGGACTCGGTTCAGCACTTTGATGCGCGCGCGGGTACCGGCACTGGGTGTGTGTTTAATGACTATGATCCGCCCGCGGTGCGCTGGGCGCTAGGGACGGCAATAGATTGGTTTGAGGATCAGACTCGTTGGCAAACACTGGTGCAAAATGCGATGGCACAGAATTTTTCATGGGATCGTCAGGTTAGCCAGTATGTAATGCTTTATGAGCGAGTGCGCAATTCCAGCAAAGCATAACGACGACCATTGGGCAGAGTGTAACGCTGTACAATCCGCCATTTTGTAGCATCCAACCCAACAAGATCGGCGTTCTCTGCCTTGGTTGTAAATTGGCTGGATAATTGTCCCAGGGCCTGCCTGAGATGGGCAAGGCCCCTTCCCGGAAGTTGCAACAAAAAGAGACTGTGCGAGCCGTGAAGTGTAACGTTGGTGCGCACGTAAAGATCCACCCAGGCGCGGGTGGTTTCGTCTGGGTTTAGGAGGATAAGCGGCCGATTTTCGGTGTCGTGTGCGACGGCATAACCTAATGCGCTCAAATCTTGCCAGGTGTCGATGACGTGATAGGCCTGCGATGCGGGACCTACGAGCAAGATGCAATAGGCGAACCACAATCCGATTTGCGCCGATAATATTCGCGCGTTGCGCGCGGCTTTCCAGGCGCGCATCGCTAGGGTTGCGGCGCCAACCAAGCCGGCCGTTGATATTATTACAAAACCGGTTCTATCATTGAGAGTGGCCCAACCGTCTATACCGAGTAGGAGTATTGCAAGTGCTCCTAATGAAACGGCAATGAGCAAAATAACCGCGGTGCCTGATATGGCACGAATATCCCAATGCTCGGTTTTAATTTGAATTTCGCGTGTCCACCAGCCGAGTAGTAGTGCAGCGCCAGGAAGCGCCGGCGCCAAATATATGTTTCGGGCGGTGGCTGCCAGCGACAGCACCACAAACGCAGGGATCGAGGTTGCCACGACAAATCGCAATATGCGCGCGTCTTCGCCTGATTTTAATCGCTGCTGCCATGCGCGACGGATGGCAGCCATTACTAGAAGTGTCCAGGGCCATAAATACAGCGGCAATTCGATTAAATATTTACCGGGCGAGTTACGATGGGCCAAAGCATATTGCAGATTGACTGGCGCTTCCAGTCGCACGAAGCGTCCCGCCAAATTATTCCAAAAGAATATTTTTAAATGCGTAGGACCGTCATCGCCAATATATACAAACCATACCCAGGTGAGAATTAATAAGCCCTGAAGAATAAGGCCCGCGTATAGTTCCCAGCGCAGAAATTCGCGCCAGCGCCTTTCCCAAATAATTAACGTGAGCAGTGTTAATGCGGGCACCATCAGCGCAACAGCGCTTTTGCTTAAAAACCCTAACCCTAAGGCGACATGCATCAAAGAATAACCGCGTACTCGTTCGCTGCGGGTGCACGCATAGAAGCCGATGTGTAAACCGAGTAACGCAACGCAATTGGCTGCTAACAGTGGCGCGTCGGTTGCTAACCATATGGCCACTTGGTAGGAAAGTAAAAAAGTGCCAATGGCTGCCGCTGCAACCGCACCGGCTAGGACACCTGCGCTGCGCCTCGCGAGTAAGCCGACACTCAAAGCAGTGATCATTGCGTATAGCAAATTGGGGAGTCGTGCGGACCAGCTGTGGAGGCCAAACCATTTAATGGGAACTGCGGCTAGCCAATAGGTAAGCGGGGGCTTTTCGCAAAAGGCATCGCCCGCAAGTACGGGCACCGCTTTGTCGGTTTGCCCGCTCATGCGCCACGCGATATCAGCCTCGCGAGGCTCGTCCGGAGTCCAAAATCCGCGTCCTAGAATGCCGACGCACCAGATCAACAGCAGCGCGGCGACGAGGCCTTTCAAGGAGTGTCTTTCGCGGGGCCATTCGCGGGGTCATTCGCGAGGTCATTCGCGAGGTCACGTAGTATGAGTGTGGCCCAAGTTTCGCGCGCCCAAGTCGCGAGGGTCAGTGCTTCGCTCCAACGGTCAGATAGCTCGCGTCCATCCGCCCCCGTGATAGCATAATCAGGAGGACCCAGTTCACATAGAAAGACCAGTGGTGCATCGAGATCGCCGGTGTGGGCGTGCCGCGTTCGCCACGCCGCAAATCCTTGCCGCCACCAAGTGTGAAAAAGCGCGATCCATTTTTGATTCTGTGGGAAATCGAGGGCGATCTGGATTTGTCCGCGGGCGGCTACACGTCCCTGAAAAGAGTCGGAGCGTTCGATGATGCGAGTGATTAAGTTTTGTAGTTGCGCGGTGGGTGGGCAAGGCATTTCGCGATCCACCACGTAATGGGAGAGGTCGGCCGCGAGGCGCATGGTAGGCACGGCGTCCAGCAATTGAATAGTGGTGAAGAGATCGTTAGTGATGCAATTGCGATGAGTTTCAAATTGAATCGGCATGTGCGCGCTTTCAGCGATCCGTAGCCAGCCTTCGATGCGCGGAATCATATCCTGTACGTGAATAGGCATATCTTGGCCAATGACCACCACAAAAGGTGCGGCAATTCGGTGAGCGAGTTCAAGTGCGGGTTTAAGCGCTTCTACTGACTGAGGAAAGGCGGTGAGACCTCCTCCAAGTCCGGTGCGTGCGAAGTGGGGTATGGTCGCCTGCGCTTCCTCCATTGACAGCGCGCCTAAATCGATGGCCATGCCGTCGAAACCCGCCGCGCTGACGCGATCAAATTTTTCAGCAACGGAGGCTTCAGAGCTAGAGTTGGGGAGTTGTAAACGCTCCATGGCCCATAGCGCTTGGTAGACGAGTAGCTTGTGGGTCGCCGACGATTGGTTATTCGCGGTCGATACGCTAATCATGGACGATCCACGCGCGGTCATCGCGATAGTCTTTTTCGGTTTTACCGTGTGCGAAAGCGCGCAGTACTTGGATCTGAAATCCAAGATATGTCATGGTGGGTGGTGATGTGCCGCGTCGGGTGAAAATGTGCTCGTGCAGTTCGCGTAAATGATGGAAGGGCACGCCAGGGAAGGCGTGGTGGGCAGTGTGATATTGCATCTGCCAAGCAGCCCAGCGGGTTATGGCATTGGTGCGGGTACTGCGCGTATTAATTAACACATTAGGATCATGCGAAAGACCTAAGTGTTCAATAGTGTTTTGCAGTTGATGCACGAATTTCATAGCAAGCATGGGGGCCAGCCAAAGAAGCAGCGCATCCCAGCTGTGTAGGAATGTCGAGACGCCGAGAACAATGAGGTAGCCTGCGACGTGTAGGCGCGCTTCCCGGATAAATTCGGCGTGTCGTTTGATGGGTAAATACGGCTCGGTAATTCGACCGTACGAGAATCGTAGAATGCGGCGCCAGCGTGTGTACCAGTAAGTGATGCCACTCATCCACACTAGGTAGGAAAGCAGGGTATAACGATCTCGGGCTAGTTCCCCGTCGCGCTGCCAGTCTTGTGTAAAACGGTGATGTGCGACATGTTGCACCAAGTCGAACGTTCTTGGGTAAAACAACGCAAATCCAAAGGCTCGTCCCAGCCATTCGTTGAGGGCGCGGGTGCGAAAGACGGTGAAATGACTGAGTTCGTGTTGGCCAGCGTAGAGGAAATTAATCAAAATACCGTGCAGCATAAACAGTGGGATGGCCCACAGAGTGGCGCGTGTGAGCCACAATAGTGTCCCGGTGGTGGCGATGGCGCTGAGATGGGACAGCGCTTGCAGTGCGCCTTGGATGTTCGACGGCAGACACAGACGCTTAAGTGTTGCGTTGTCGATGACGTCCCGTCGCGCGAATACCTCGTCCACTGATCGCCCCTTTGTTTGCCTTAGCGCAGTATAATCAGGGCAGTATACTCGGCATTGATGCGAATTAAGGGGCGTATGAGGTGGGCATGATTCTTTACGGATTGGCAGTGAGTTCGGCCTCATACCGGGTACGAATTGCATTGGCCTTGAAGGGCTTGACGGTGACCACCGTATGCAAGCAACTAAGTGCGAATGAGCACCGTTTGCAGGATTATCTACGCATTAATCCGCAAGGTTTTGTGCCGGCGCTGGTGCTCGATGACGGCATGGTGTTGACGCAGTCTATGGCTATCATGGAGTATTTAAATGAGGCCTATCCTACTCCGCCATTGTTACCGAAAGACCTGGTGGCGCGCGCGCGAGTGCGGGCGATGGCTCAGGTAATTGCCTGTGATATTCATCCGTTGAATAACTTGCGAGTGTTGCGCTATCTTGAAGGTGAGTTGCTGCACGATAAAACCGCTCGTGATGCTTGGTATAGCCATTGGGTACAAGCCGGGTTCGCGGCACTGGAGGGGTTGCTGAGTCGCGAGTCGGGTGAGAGTCTGTGTTGTTTTGGTGACGCACCCACCTTGGCGGATGTTTGTCTGGTGCCGCAGATGTTTAATGCCAGACGTTTTTCGGTCAATCTTATTGCCTACCCTCGACTGGCACGTATCGATGCCCATTGTCGCGAGCTGGCTGCATTTGTGGGTGCTGCGCCCGAACGTCAAGAATCATGATAAGGCTCACGCACGGCTCGATTGCGTTCTTTATGGGTATGCTCGTTGTATGGCCGCTTGTGGCTGCGTCGCAGGACATAGTTGAGGTGAGTACGGAAGGCGTGAAAGCCATTCTTGATCAACCGGCGGTGGCAATGGCTGGGGCGCGCCATCCCGATGTCACGATGGTGGAATACTTCGACTATAACTGCGGCTATTGCAAGAAACTCATTCCGATATTACGAGCTTTGCTGGCTGAAGATTCTAAGGTTGCCATTGTCTACAAGGATTGGCCTATTTTTGGCGGCACGTCGGTGTATGCGGCGCGGTGTGCAGTGGCCGCTCAATGGCAGGGGAAGTATCTGATTGCGCATGATGCGTTGATGAAGGCAAGTCGCGTTTCCGAAGATGCGCAGGTTGACGTGATTTTACGTGGCGTGGGAATCGACGTCATTCGCTTGCAGCATGATTTAAAAACCTATAGCGCGAAAATCGCCGCGATATTGTTGCGTAATGATGCGGAAGCGAAGGCGCTGGAACTCCAAGGCACGCCAGGAATAGTGATTGGCCGCCAACTGATGCCGGGCGGCGCGGAGTTACCGGTTTTTCGCCAGTTAATTGCGGCGGCGCGCGCCCATTAAGGGGTTCTGCCGCGCGTTCTAGCGGCCTACTCAGCCCATAACCCTTGGGTTTTCATTTGTTTGTCAAATCCGGTTTGGGACAAAACATCTTCAATTTCTTTGCGGGACTGACGCAACCCTAATGGTTGGGCAAGATTAGCGATTGCATAGGCAGTTACCGCTGTAATGGCGAGATTGAGACGCAACTGGCGCATATCGACTTTATCGTTGCCCAGGTACCCATCAAGTGTGGGGTGGTCGACGTCGAAGCCGCTAAAACTGAGGGTGCGAGTGCCTTCGCGATGATCGTGGTCGCATCGGGAGGGGCGGGCTCTTGCTTGCCGCTTAACCTCGCCGTTGCGCTGGTGCCAAGTCCCAAGAACACTACAGCAGCGAAAATTCGTGAATACATACCTTGTCGCATATTTGCAATTAGAAAGTGTAGGTCACTCCTAAAGAAATGAAGGGTCCAATGGCACCTTGGGAATGCAACGATGGGTTCCACGGAGCAACTCCCAAAGCTCCGCCGTAAGTGGCCCAGTCAAGCGGTGCTTTCGCATTGAATAGATTTAAGACTGATCCATGAAAATTAAGATTCTTATTGACGTCAACGCGGCCATAGAGATCAAAAGTTAAGAAGTGCGCCACACTGCAACTGGTAGCCTGCGGAACAATGCCTGCGGCCAGGGCATTATTATAGTCGGACGATGCCGCACCACCGGAATTCGTTAGCGCACTTAGGCACGTGTCCTGTGGTTGTCCTGTGAAAGCAATCGCAGACGAATCTGTAATACTAAATGAGCTAATGTAGTTCGCGGTACCGGTAATCTGCCAAATTCCATGTCCGAAACTGTTTGACCATTGTAATCGACTTTTAGGATTGCCTGTATCGCCAGAATAAAAGAACGGTCCATGAGCGCCGGCGAGATGATAGGTCGTAGTTCCTATCGTAAGATCATACTTGTTGGTATAAGACCATGTTGCTTGGGATCTAAACTCAAAATCATCGAATTTATGATCGTATTGAACCCCTACATCGAATCCACTAGTTTTGGTGGTATTAGCGTTAACGTACGAGATAGTCGTGTAACCAATCGGAGCAAACGGTGGCACTACCAGTTTAGTGGTTCCGTCCGCTTGATATTGTGGTATCGGCGTGAAGTTGGTCCCACGCACTTGGTTTTGCGTTCCACCGCTTACTATTTGCTTATTTATTTCTATTGAATAAAAATCAAATGTTGCACTCACGTCGCGAAAAGGTTGGATGACTAGTCCGAGCGTGAACGCTTTGGAGGTTTCGGGTTTTAAATTTGCGTTGGTGCTTTGAAGACCTGGAACATTGACACTGCATTGACCGACAAAATTTCCCGGTGCGGTGGGTACAGCACTTTTAGGACATAGTTTGTCGTCTACTGCGGACCCCGCAAAAAATGTTTGACCTGCTTGACCATTCTCAGCGGGTCCTGGTGCCCTAAACCCTTTTGATGCAGTACCGCGAATGGCGAATTCTGGTATCGGTGTATATTTGAAACCAATCTTCGGACTGGCTGAGCCACCAGACAAATTGTAGTGATCGTAACGTACCGCGGCGTCAAGCTCTAATTGCTTGGTGATAGGTGCGAGCAATTCGCCAAAAGCGGATGCCACACGTTGTTTTCCCACCGTAAAGTTGTTACTGAAATTGTTGGTAAGTCCATTGGCAATATCGGCAGGAGCGACCGCGTATTGATCGCGCGTGAAATAGTCAACTCCGAGAGCAACAGCCATTTGCCCACCAGAGAGTTCCAGGACGTCCCGACCGATGCCCGCGTGGCCAAAAATTAATTTTGACGTGTCAGAGGTGGTCAATCGTGGCGCTACAAAGTTATTAAGGGCAGCGCTATTTTGCTGGCCGACCAAGAAAGGCGTAGTGGTGCTATTCAGCGCAATCTGCAAATTTGTCGGATTCACATAGTTAAGCCCAGTCAATTGGAGTGCCACTTGCGTAAAGCCAAGGGAAAACTCGGTATTCCATCCTGCGGTCTTAACCGTCCAGGTCAATTACTGCACGGTAGGACTTGGCGTCTGTCTGAGTGATAGTTCCCTGGCCGAGATTCAAAAAAGTGTAGGTTAAGTTGCCGACGGACAGACCCGTACCGGTCGGATAGGACGGGTTAGTACTCGGAATAGTAGTGGGTGGTACTGGATCTAGAAATGTCGGTGCTACGCCTGGGCCGACGGGCACACCTTGAAACCCTCCCACAAAGGCGCGAGACGGTCCGCTAACCTGTTGGGATTTGCCTTCGAAGTAACCGCCCTCAATAGTCATGCGCCAGTCGGCTGCAAGATTTTGCGTGAAACGACCCACTAAATTGGTGTTTTGTGTGGGAGGTTGAATTTCGTCCCAATTATCCTGGTAAGTGCACTGATTTGCAGCAAATTTTGTCGCGTTGCAGCCCGGCATGAAACCGGTGATATTCCCGTTGGTATCAGTCACATACCCAGTTCCCGAGCGAGGCAACCCACCGACTATAATATTTTGGACACCGGCAGTGACGTCAACACCGCCCGATGAGGTGAAATCGGTTTGGGTAAATATTCCACCACGATCGTTAAATTTAATTTCTTTTTGCTTACGGAACTCAGCCGATAAATAAAAATTGTGGCCGTCGCTGGGTAGATCACCCATACCCCAGATAGCTGAGGTATGCAGTTGCGCTCCATCGCGATGACTAGAAAGCCCGCCGTCAGCTGTAATGCTTGCGCCTTGATAACTTTTCTTCAACATAATATTAACAACCCCCGCAATCGCGTCTGAGCCGTAGATTGCGGATGCACCGTCTTTCAATATCTCAACTTTCTCGATTGCATCGAAGGGTAGATTCGACACGTCGACAAAAGAACGTTGCCCGTCATCACCGATGGGGTAGGGCGCGGTGCGATGACCATCGATCAACACCAACGTAGCGCCTACATTTAAGCCGCGCAGGGCAATGCCGGCAGCGCCGCTCGCGAATGCGCCCGAGAAACCTTGTGACAGAGTTCCTTGGCCGTTAGCAGTCAAATTATGGAGAACATCTTGAATGCTGGTGTACCCAGATTCGTGAAGCTGTTCGGCTGTTAAAACCTCCAGAGGGCTCGCCGTCTCGGTATCGGTGCGACGAATATGGGATCCAGTAACCACTACTTCTTCCAGTGTTTGGCTCGATTTCTCAGGGCGATCCGCCGCAATACTGCTACTTCCCGATAGCAAGAGTGCGGCGCACCCACTGGTCATGATAAGTGCAAGGATCGTGCGGCCAATATTTAAATTACAACTAATCATCGGCGGTTTTCCCCTTAAAGCTATTCTTCGAGCGTTATCCCTGAGCGTCGAGTTTTACAGTAGCACAGATACTGTTCGGAGAGAAAATTCTGGATGGACATAAAACCATGCAACGGTTGCTCAATAATTTTTTTCATTGAGCAAATGGGAAAGGGTTAAACGCTCGCTAGAAACCGTGGGACGCGCCGTCCTTTTGCGACATGCTCAAAACCCGACGCCAGTTTAAATAGTGTAGGTTCGCTAAAAGCGGTGCTGAAGAACGATAAGCCTACTGGTAAACCTTGATACATTCCGCAGGGTACGGTGACGTGCGGGTAGCCGGCAATTGCAGCCGGTGATGAACAGCCGCCAGTGTCGTAGTCACCGTTCACGGGGTCTATCAGCCAAGCAGGACCGGACGTCAACGAAACAATAGCGTCTAATTTATGTTGGTTGAGAACCGCGTCAATACCCTTAGTGCGAGTGGTTTTGAGGCACTCAGCACGCGCCTCTTGGTAGGCCGCTTCATCAAGTGAGCCCTTTGCTTGCGCTTGGCGTAAGAGTTCTTGATCAAATAGCCGCAGTTCCGTGGCGGAGTGGGCCTCATTAAAGCGAATCAAATCGGCGAGTGTGTGTATTGCAAATGTGCTGGGTAGTCGGGCAAGATAATCGTTCAAATTGGCTTTAAATTCGTAGAGTAAAACGGTCGATTCGGGCGCCGACCAGGTGCCATGCGTTTCCATATCGGCTGGGTCTACGATAATGGCGCCGGCTTGTTTAAGGGTAGCAACCGCATGATCAAGATGATGATCGAGGGATGCGTTATCGGCAAAGAATTTGCGCGCAATCCCGAGTCGCGCGCCGCGTAATCCGTCGTTATTCAGGAATCGGGTGTAATCGCTTTCAAACCGCTCGCCCACCGCGCTACTGGCTGAATCACTGCCATCTTTTCCACTCATCACACTTAGCATTATCGCGGCATCATGCACACTGCGCGCGAGCGGGCCCGCCGTATCTTGGCTGTGAGAGATGGGCACCATACCGGTACGGCTTACAAGGCCTACGGTAGGTTTAAAACCCACAATGCCGTTGATGGACGCGGGACTTACAATAGACCCGTCAGTCTCAGATCCCACTGCAACGGCACAGAGATTGGCAGCCACTGCGATCGCGGAGCCTGAGCTTGATCCGGAAGGGGTGCGATTTAGCGCATAGGGATTGCGTGCTTGACCCCCGCGCGCGCTCCAGCCGCTCGAAGAATGAGTAGAGCGGAAATTGGCCCACTCGCTAAGATTGGTCTTACCGAGAATGATGGCACCCGCTGCACGCAGCTTGGCGATCAATGGTGCGTCTTGGGCGGCATACCAGCCTTCAAGTGCCAATGATCCTGCGGTTGTCATCAGATGATCCGCTGTTTCGATATTGTCCTTAATCAATATCGGTATGCCATGCAACGGTCCGCGCGGGCCTCGTTGTTGACGTTCTTCATCAAGAGCGGCAGCTATTTTTAGGGCCCTCACGTTGATCTCCAGAACTGCCCTTAAGTTGGGGCCTTGTCGGTTTAAGGCCTCAATGCGATTGAGGTACAGCTGTGTCAGCTGCAGTGATGTTAACCTGCCGTTCGTGTACGCTTCAGCAATCGCGCTGATGGACAGTTCTTCGGCGGTCACAGCGGTGATGGGAGTGCGTTTGATACTTGTGCGCTTCGCTGTGGCTAGTCTTGGAGCGCTGAGCGCGGTTTCAGCAGTCGCTAGCGCCGAAGTAATTATAAAATATCGCCGGTTCATTCGATGAGGATAGTCATTTGCAGGCCGTAACTCAATCAGAAACGCCTCGAGGCGGCTTTAAACAGCTACGCGTCATGATATTGCTATTAATTTTATTAGTCGTAAGCGTTACGACTTGCCAGACTCGTTTTCGCACGACTCGGTGGCGTCAACCCGTGTATGTGGCTATTTACCCTATTGCGGCTGACAACAGCCCAGTGACGGGACGCTACGTCGCGGCCCTTGATGCGGAGTATTTTAAATCGATTGATCGTTTCTTTACGCGTGAGGCAGTGCGGTATCATCTTGAGACCGATGAGCCGGTTAGGACTCGACTGCGCGGGGCGCTACGCGAACTTCCCCCGCCACTTCCTGATACAGGTTTGTTGTCGACGGCCTTTTGGAGTTTACGACTGCGCTATTGGGCTTGGCGGATGAGTAGGACGGCATCGGAACCTGCGGATATTCGGATGTTTGTACTCTTTCATGATCCAGCGCTCACGCCAACAGTGCCGCATTCTCTCGGTCTCGCTAAAGGACTCATCGGCGTGGTGTATGCGTTTGCGGCACCGACCATGGGTGGCGAGAACTGCGTGGTGATCGCGCACGAAATGCTACATACCGTGGGTGCGACCGATAAATATCGCGTGGGCGATAATGCGCCGCGTTTCCCGGACGGTTTCGGTGATCCCGCGCAAAATCCCTTGTATCCGCAGCAGGTGGCGGAGCTAATGGCCGGACGAATAATGCTGGCGGCCGATCGATGGCAACAGGTCGCGAGTCTCGACGAGGTTGTAGTGGGACGCGCTACTGCGTTGGAAATACGCTGGGTACATTGAACTAGTCCGCGCCTCGTTCAGCTAAAAATTCGCCGAGTATCTTAGCGGTATGACTTTGCTTGGATTTTCGCACGACGGCCTCTGGGTTACCTTCGGCAACGATGCGTCCGCCGCCGCTACCGCCTTCGGGTCCTAGGTCGATGATCCAGTCGGCAGCCGCCATGACATCGAGATTATGCTCGATGACGACCACCGTATTACCCGAAGAGACTAAGCGCTGCATCACGAGGATCAGTTTTTCGACATCCGCCATGTGTAAACCGACAGTTGGCTCATCTAGCACGTATAGGGTGTGTTGCGCTTCGCGGCGCGCGATGTCTTGGCCCAGCGCATCCGTGCGAACTTTGGCGAGTTCGGTGACTAGTTTGATACGCTGACTTTCCCCGCCTGAAAGAGTAGGGCTGGCTTGACCTAGGCTTAAATAGCCTAACCCCACGTCTGCCAACAAATTAACGGCGTGATTAACGCCCCGCTGTGCAGCAAAGAATTTGACGGCTTCGTCGACACTCATTTTGAGTACCTCGCCGATGCTCTTATCCTTAAATAAAATAGCCAGCGTTTCGGGGTTGAAGCGCTGACCCCCGCACACATCACAAAGAATTTGTACGTCGGGAAGGAAATTCATTTCAATGCGCTGCATTCCCTGACCTTCGCAGGCTGCGCAGCGGCCGCTCGCCGTATTAAACGAAAATCGGCTGGTAGTGAAACCTCGCATGCGAGCTTCGGTAGTCTCGGCATAAATTTTGCGGATGGCATCCCAAAACCCAATGTAGGTCGCTGGGCATGAACGCGGCGTCTTGCCGATCGGTGTTTGATCAACTTCGAGTACGCGACTTACATTCTGCCAACCATTGATCGCTTCACAGCCAGATAAGGGAATCTCAGTTCCCATACGAACGCTGGATCGCACGCGGGGGCGATGGCCGCTGGCCGATAAGAGGCGCTTAACATTTCCGAGTAATACGTCGCGAGCTAACGATGATTTGCCGGAGCCTGATACGCCGGTTATTACACTGAGTCGTGCGAGTGGAATACGGGCATTGACCTTGCGTAAGTTATTAAGCGTGGCACCGCGGATTTGCAAGGACGGCGTATCCTTAGCAACGACGCGACGTGCCGCGCGCGAATGCGTTAGCGGTTTGGCTAGACACTGTCCTGTGACCGACTGCGGCAACAGCATGAGCTGCGCCGCCGTGCCTTCAGCCACGACGCGTCCGCCACGGGCGCCGGCGCCCGGGCCTAAATCGATGACATGATCAGCGCGGCGGATGGTGTCTTCGTCGTGTTCCACCACGATTAACGTATTGCCCTTGATGCGTAGCTTATCCAAGGTATTTAGCAAGGCAAAATTGTCACGCGGATGGAGCCCAATAGTGGGTTCGTCCAACACGTAACAGACACCTTGCAAATTAGAACCTAGTTGAGCGGCGAGTCGAATGCGTTGCGCTTCTCCTCCAGAGAGAGTCGGCGCTGCGCGGCTTAACTGTAAGTAGCCGAGGCCGACATCGCATAGGAATTCGGTACGTGCTATCAGTTCGGCGAGCAAATCGCGAGCGATCTGTTGTTCGCGGCCTTCAAGGTTGAGTTTTGCAAGATTGGCGGCAAAATCTTGCAGCGAAAGGTCAGTCAGAGTTGCAAGTGATTTTTCCCGAAAAAGAACACGCCGTGCTACTGGATTTAGACGTTGGCCCTCACAGGCTTCGCACTTTTTGGCCGGCTCTAGGTTATCCCAAATTGACTCTTCACCACTATTTTCGGCATCGAATTCTGCAAGCTCAAGCCCAGTGCCAAAGCAAGTCTTACACCAACCATGTTTTGAGTTGAACGAAAATAATCGTGGGTCGAGTTCTGGAAACCCGGCGCCGCAAGAAGGACAGGCGCGCTTAGTTGAGTGCACGCTAACGTTTAAGGGTTTCGCGATATTAAACACTTGCACTACGTCGCGGCCGTGTTGTAGCGCTTGCTTAAGAGCGTTGCGCAGCTCCGGCTCGCGGTTCCTAAGTACGGTGAGTGTGGCGATGGGAAGCTCGATGCTGTGCTCGACAAATCTGTCCAAGCGTGGCCATTTTGCCGTCGGCAGCAGTTTTCCATCGACGCGTAGATGTTCAAAGCCCTTGCCGCGAGCCCATTTTGCAAGTGCCGTATAAAGCCCTTTGCGCGCCACAATCAGAGGCGCTAGTAGAGTCACGGTTTGCCCGCGGTAATCTTTTAAAAGCCATGCCGCGATAGCATCTTCTGATTGCGGTTCAATCGGCACATCGCAGGTCGGGCAATACTGAACCCCGAGCTTGACGTATAACAGTCGTAGGAAATGATAGATCTCGGTGAGTGTCGCTACTGTGCTCTTAATTCCGCCGCGACTGGTACGTTGTTCAATGGCAACAGTGGGTGGGATACCAAAAATCGCGTCTACATCGGGTCGGGAAGCGGGTTGCACAAACTGTCGCGCATAAGCATTGAGGGACTCTAAGTAACGTCGCTGTCCCTCGGCAAATAAAATATCGAAAGCCAGAGTACTCTTGCCACTGCCCGACACGCCAGTGATAACCGTAAACTGATCGCGAGCTAGATCCACATCAATGTCTTGTAAGTTGTGTTCGCGCGCACCGCGAATTTGGATGGACGTGGCGGCAGCGTTGCGGTACTCGCCTGGAGCCGCACTGTCACGTACGGCGTCAGCGGGCGTAAACACAGTCTCAGCAGCTCGTAACGCCTGGCCGGTGTACGAGCCCGGAATGTTGATGATCTGGTTCGGCGTGCCAATGCCAATGACAGCACCACCCGTCTCGCCGCCCTCGGGGCCTAAGTCTATGATCCAGTCGGATGCGCGTATTACATCCAAATTGTGTTCGATCACCACGAGTGAGTGACCCGCGGCTATTAATTGACGGAACGCACGCAGTAGTTTGGCAACATCGTCGAAGTGCAGGCCGGTGGTTGGTTCGTCAAAGAGAAAAAGAGTGCCGGGCGCGCGGGGCGATGCGTTGCGCGGCGGTGATTTTTTGGGTGATGCGCTGGTGGCCAAATGGGCAGCGAGTTTGAGCCGCTGTGCTTCACCGCCGGAAAGTGTAGGTACGGGCTGACCTAGGCGTAGATACTCGAGGCCCACGTCGGCGAGCGGCTTTAGACGCCGACCGCATTCAGGGTCATTGACAAAGAATAGCAAGGCCTCGGATACCGTAAGGTCAAGCACGTCGGCGATGCTCATCGGACTAAAGTCGCCGCGCGATATCTTCACTTCCAATATTTCGGCTCGAAAGCGACGGCCATCGCAATCAGGACAGCGTAGGTACACATCTGAAAGAAATTGCATCTCCACGTGCTCGAAGCCATTACCGCCGCAGGTGGGGCAACGGCCATTACCGGCATTAAAACTGAAGGTGCCGGCTGTGTAGCTGCGGTTTATTGACTCCGGCGCTTTGGCAAATAGCTTACGGATCGCATCAAACGCACCTATGTAGCTTGCCGGATTGGACCGGGTAGTGCGCCCGATTTGGCTTTGATCAACCATAACCACTTCGCCGATCAGATCCGCGCCCATGAGCTTTCTATATAGGCCGGGACTTATCGTGGCTCTACCCTTGGCGCGCAACAATGCAGGGTAGAGGATGTCATGGATCAAAGTTGATTTCCCGGACCCGCTGACTCCCGTCACACACACGAGTTGACCTAATGGCACTTCGACATCAATATTTTTTAAGTTGTGCTCGGCAGCGCCTTCGATGCGTATACGCTCGTCCTTATTGCGATGAGTCTTAGGCAAATCAACTTTAAATGTTGGGCCTTGTTCGAGTCTTTTGCGTCCCAATAAATAATCCGCCGTGAGTGAGTTCGTAACTTTTGACAACTCATTCAAGGGGCCGTAGAAGACGATTTCGCCGCCGTGCTCGCCGGGTCGTGGCCCAATGTCCAGTACTCGATCGGCCGCCTGCATTACTAGAGGATCGTGCTCAACCACCACTAATGTATTCCCGGCGTCGCGCAGCCGTTGCATCACACCGACAATTTTTCCGACATCGCGCGGATGCAACCCAATCGATGGCTCGTCCAGTACAAATAAGGTGTTGACCAGCGAAGTGCCAAGCGCAGTGGTGAGACTTATACGCTGGACTTCGCCACCGGATAGCGTGCGCGATTGCCGATCGAGACTCAAGTAACTTAAACCCACTTCAGATAAATACTGTAAGCGTGCGCGAATTTCCTTGAGCAGTAAATCGCTGGCTAGGTGCACTTGAGCCGGTAAATGGAGTGTTGCGAAGAATAGGCGGCAACGTTCGATTGGCATGAGCATCAAGTCGCGAATACTGTGGCCTGGCGTGCCGACGCGCCACAGCAATGCCTCCGGCTTAAGACGCGCTCCATGGCAAGAGGTGCATTCGGTGTAGGATCGATATCGCGACAAAAGCACTCGAATATGCATTTTGTAGGCTTTGGTTTCCAGCCAGACAAAGTAGCGTTTTACCCCATACCAAACATTCTTAGTCCATTCACCTTCGCCATCAATGACCCAGGCGCGCTGTGCATCGCTAAGATCACGCCAGGGAGTATCAAGCGGGATATTGCGTTTGCGCGCGAAATTGACGAGATCGTCTTGGCATTCCTTGAACGATTCGGTTTGCCAGGGTTTAATGACGCCTTGTCGTAAACTTAAGGCCTGATCCGGTATAACCAGGTCGTAGTCAACGCCAATGCTGCGTCCGAAGCCGCGACACGTCTCACACGCTCCAATCGGTGAATTAAAACTGAACGTGCTGGGATGGGTGTCCTTGTAGCTGATGTTGCAGTCCGGACAGTGCAGGGACGTAGAAAACCGCCAGGGATCACCCTGTATTTCATCAATCTGCGGGTAAATGCTTAGAAAGCCTTGGCCCACGCGTAGCGCACTCTCAATGCTCTCTGCAATGCGCGCTCGATCCACGTTTGAGTAGCGGAAGCGATCTTGCACGACCTCGATAAGATTGCCATTTTGTCGGTGGATTCGTGAAAATCCTTGTTTCTCTAACAGTGACTTTATTTCGTCAGGTGCGAAATTTTGCGGTACCGTGATAGGAAAAGTCAGTAAAAGTCGCGGGTCGTTCATTGCGCTGGCCCGTCGCGCAATGCTTGCTAAAATAGTTTCTCCGGTGTCGCGCTGCACCTGTTTGCCGCAACCACGACAATACAAAATAGCGGCTTTCGCGAATAACAACTTGAGGTGATCATTGAGTTCCGTCATTGTGCCAACCGTTGAGCGGGAGCTACGCACGGGGTTGGTTTGATCGATGGCGATGGCGGGAGGTATTCCCTCGATGCGGTCGACTTGCGGCTTATCCATGCGGTCTAAGAATTGGCGCGCATAGGAGGAAAAAGTTTCTACGTAACGTCGTTGGCCCTCTGCATAGAGGGTGTCAAAAACTAGCGAAGATTTTCCAGAACCGCTAACACCGGTGACGACAATAAGTTCGTTAAGCGGCAAATCAAGATCGAGATTTTTGAGATTATTCTGGCGCGCCCCGCGAATACGGATAGTATCCGAGCGCCTAACAGTCGGATCTGACATCGTTACGGGGCGCGAGTTTGGTCGATGAGCCAATGATCAACTTCCGCCAACCGATTGTGTCGTATATTTGCGTGGTAGCGGATACTGGATTCGGATTTGTGTAAGTCTTGGCGCGCATTCTGCGGAATATAGACTGTCGCAAATGCATTAAGTTTGTCGATAAGGCCTACGTCGGAGGCATTCTTGACCATGCCAGGTAAGTAGCCCATTTGCGTGTTAGGCTCGAGCTGAGCGTTAATTTTTGTCCAATGCCGTGCCACGAAATCTACGGCTAACTGTGGATGGTGATAGGCCGCGGCTGCGATGATCCCAGGTGCAACAGTGGGTGGTGGTTCGGGCGAAATCGCGAGTGCCAAGGCTTGCTCGGTCAGCTTAACATCCAAGGGCGCCGCGAGTTGATCATAAAGTTCTTGACGTTCAAGTTCGGTCTTCGCCGCTTGACTCAAGCGGTGCAGTTGATCCCAGGTCTGTTGGTTTGCATGAGTTGCGACCGCGCGCAGCACGCTGCGCCTTGTCGCCGCATCGAAACCTGTTGGGTTTTCAACGAAGCGCGCGAATAATTTTTGCGCCTTCAAGATAACCTCAAGGTCGTGCATATCGCTTAGCGCTTCAATGAGGTCCGCACGTAATAATGCGGTGTTATCACTTTCGCCAGCGGTCTTTTCCCAGCCGATGTGGGTTAGTAATGCGTTTAGCAGTTTGCGTGCATAGGCACGATAGATTTCTTGAGTGGGTAAGCCCTCGTAAACATGATCCAAATCTTGTAGCGCACCCACTAGTGCTGAGGCGACCACGGGATCAGCATGTGCGGGGAAGTGTTGGGTGAGATCCATAAAGGCGGACATAGGTTCATCGCCGGCGTAGGCCAGGCTATTGATGTCGTATAAAATGCCGAGTTGATCTTCGGCTGACAGGGTGCTGTAGTTGACGAGGAGGGCTTTCAGCGAGTCATCGGAGTAGCGACTCCGAAAATATGCGTTTTGACCGATGTTTAGGATGGTCGCGCCACAACCGGCAACGCTAATAACTTGCGGGGAATTACCGGTCACTACCGTCTTGGTGATGGCACTACCCAATACCGCGACGCTTACGGGTACTCGCCACGTACGCGCACTGGTAGATTGGGGGTCTACGGCGAAATGATTTTGGGCTAACTCGACGCGGGTCGTGCGCCCCTGCGAATTCACGGGGGAGCACTGGGTGTTGTTCTCTCGAATGAGTGGCACGCCGGCTTGTTGTGTCAAATCATGCGCGATGTCTCGGATGGGGTGCGTCGAATCTAAATCGATGGACTGCCATAGATCATCGGTTACCGTATTGCCGTACGCATGTGCACGCATGTAACGACCTACGCCGTCGCGAAACGCATCCTCGCCGATATAAGTTTCGAGAGTGCGAATCACTGCGGAACCTTTTAAGTAAGTAATATTGTCGAACGCACTACTAGCCTGCAAGACATCGTTGATGGGTGTGATGATGGGATGGGTTCCCTCACGCGCATCCTCGCTCATTGCAGTTTCTTTGTAGCCGAGCTCTTGTAACCAGGGTTTCCATTCTGGGTGAAATTGATTGGTTACTTTATTAGCCATCCATGAGGCGAAGCCTTCGTTGAGCCATAAATCATCCCACCAAGCCATCGTGACTAAATCGCCGAACCATTGATGCGCCATTTCATGCGCGACGGTGTTGTACACGCCTTGTTTGTCGCGTTCAGTGGACAGTCGTGCATCAACCAACAGATCGCGCTCAAAATAGAAAATCGCGCCCCAATTCTCCATAGCACCGAAGAACTGACTCGCACCGGGTCCGCCGACTAGATCAAGCTTAGGGAGTGGATAAGGCGTGCCGAAGTATCGATTGTAGTAGGGTAAAATTTCAGCCGCGGCATCCAAGGCGTAGCGGGTGCTTACCGTATCACCTCGCTTGACGACGATGCCGATGTCGACACCTTCGACTTTGCGCGATACGCGTTCAAAATCTCCCATGCTGAAAAATAGAAGATAGGAAGACATTTTCGGTGTGGGCGCAAAAACTACGTGTTGGAAATTAGCGGTAGCTGGGGTCGTCGAAGCTATCGGCATATTTGAGAGCGGCATTAAATGGGTAGGAATATTGACGCTTAATTCAAACACAGCCTTCAGTCCGGGTTCGTCCCAGCAGGGTACGAAGCGTCTCGCGTCGGAGTTTTCAAATTGCGTAAAAAGCGCGCGCGCTTTGCCCTTTGGGGTCGAGTAATCCAACGCAAACAGCCCTGAGGCTTGCTGGTAAATCTTTCCGTGATAGTTTAGTTTTAAGGTGTGCGGCCCCGGTAGGACTGCTCGGTGCCAGGTAAACGTGGCCGTCTGCACGAGAGGATCGTAGGTAATGTTGGGTGTTTTGAACTCACTCATTTTAGCGTCAATAAGGGTAGCGCTATCGATGATGATATCGGCACTATTAAGCGTGATGTCGCGCGTAGCCTCATGCACGTTGAGGTCGATGTTAACTTGGCCTTTAAAAGTTAGTGCGGCAGGGTCTGGCGTAATATCAATTTGGTAGCGATTAGGACTCACCTGCTTCGGGAGCACAATGCGCTCGCTTGCAGCAAGAGTTATTTGGCCGAGACTGAAGGTCAACAGGACGAAAATAGCCCTGACATTTAAATTTGTCATCAAATCCCCCATAATGAGGTCTGATTATCGCATGGCCATCGACCGATTCGAGTCGTTTTATGACCGCTCAGTGGGGGAATAGACGCTCCGCTGGGAAATCACCGTGTTATGCGCTAGCCATTTTTTTTACCAGCGGCTCTTTCAGTTCCAGGCGTGCGAAATGATCGCCAATCCCTTGTTCGCAACCCAGCCCTATCAGCAATTGCCGCACGGCTTCGGTATCGACTCCGGAGGCGATGGGTATCAGCCCGTAGCTTCGAGCCAAACTCATGGCACCTTTGCAGAACCTCAGTGCGGATGTCCTTTTGGCTGCCGCGAGCACAAAACGACGGTCGATTTGCAAGCCTTTTAAGGGCAGTTGTGCAAGCCGAGCAAGGGAACTGAAGCCGCAACCGAATTCATCGACCATCACTGCGGTGCCGAGTCCAGCGATCTGACCAATAATGCCCTCCGCCTTGCCCAGCGAAGTCAGTGACTTTTCAGCAATGCGTAGCTCAAACCTATCGGGGGCAAGCCCGCAAGATTGATAAAAGGCGTCAAGGTCTGTTAAGAATTCATCCGCCATGAGATGGTGGCGTAAGGGCGCAAACGATACCTTTACCGCGGCGCCCAATCGTCTATCGATATTTGGAGCGTCTATACTGAGGCGCATCAATGCGTAGCGGGAAATTGACACTGCAAGTCCGGTGCTGGATGCAATGGGTATAAATTCCGACGGGAGAACCTCACCCCGCAGAGGATGGCGCCAACGCAAGTAGGCTTGCACCGCCTCAAGTTGGCCGCTCGCCAAGTTGTGGCGTCCAAAATAGTGCAGCTCGATTTGATCCGATGCGATCGCTTGGCGTAATTCACGTTGCAAATCAAGCCGTATCTTGGGTAACTTGCGAACAGTGTCCGAGTAGAACTGCAAAGACCCGGGACCTTGGCGACGGGCTTCCGCCAATGCCGCACGAGCAGCCTCAAGCAGCGAGGTCGGCTTGAGCGCATCTTCTCCCAGTATCGCAATCCCGGCACAGGGCGCGAGGTAAAAACTTGCATCACCTATCGACAGCGGCTCTGCGAAAGAATTGCAAAGCATCTGTATGATGTGGCGTACCTGTTCGCGTTCGGGCGCATCGGCTACAACAACAGCGACGAACCCATCGCCTAACTGACCAACATACCAGCTAGGATTCGGGCTCGAATCGTTTGAGGTCGCCGGCAGGGTCGATGGCAATCGACCGAGTGCCAAGGTCATCAACTGGTCGGCGATAGTAAAATCCAGAGATTGGCCGATGTCTGCTATAGCGCCGAGGTGGATGATGCCGAGGGACACTTGACGTTCGCGCAGTATGCCGCTCGCTATCGATTGATTCATTCTTTGCTCAAATCCGCGCCGATCCACCTGATCGGCCCCAGAGCGCACGACATTCGCCAGTTCACGAATCACGCATAACACTCGTTCGCGACCTTGCGGTCGAATGCGAACTTCATAGCTATGCTCGTCGGCGGTATATTGATCTTCCACGGGAACTCGATCCGATAGCGCTCGGCGAACCATTTGTAGCAATAATTTAGCGATGGGTTGTGGCCACACTTCGTCAAGGCGACGCCCCGTCAATTCAGTCAGATTAGCCACGCTTAACACCTGGCGCCCGCCCAAGTGTTTGGAAATGATGCCGTCACGACCCACAAATGCCACCAGATCGGGCATCGCCTGAATAATTGAATCGCTCACTTAAGACTGTCGCGGCGTGGGCGTGCGAGCATATTATCAACCGTGTCCTCGCTTAAGATGTCGCGTTTCAACACGGTGATGATTCCCTGACGCTGCATCGCTTCGGTGTCGACTTCGCGAAAATCCGTAAGTTTCGGATTTTCTGCCGCAAGAGCTGTCCCGGCTATGCCAAACCAATCATTGCGCGCGCCCTTAGCTTGATACAGCGCAGCATCGGCGAATGCGAGGGATTGTTCCCACGAGATGCTGTCAGGTGCTTCTGCAATGAACGGAAATGGTGCGAACCCTAGTGAACAACTGGTGCGCGCGACCACACCTTCTTGTAACCGGAAAATCTGTTTGGCAACCGAACTGCGAATTCGTTCCGCTAGTAATGCTGCGCTCGCCAAATCGGCTCCATCGCAAAGCATGATAAATTCATCACCGCCCCAACGCACGACCGTATCGGAGGCGCGACACAAATGCTTAAGCATATCTGCAATCTGCTTGAGAACGCGATCTCCCGCATCATGACCGTATTGATCGTTGATGGGTTTTAGATGATCTAAATCAATAATGATCAGCACGAATTTTGTATGCTTACCTCGATTCGGCAATGCGATATCGGCAGTGAGCATTGCGTTGACGGCCTGTTGGAGATAGCGTCGATTGCCGAGACCCGTGAGGGGATCTGTAATGCTGGCGTCATGCAGTTGTTTATTCACTTGCTCAAGCTCTAGATTCCGATGTGCGAGCTCACTAGTACGCTCGTTCACCTCTAATCCTAGCCGCGCAGCGTAGGCGATTTCGCGTTGCACGCGTCTTTGCTGGCCGGCCCATACCGCATAGAGAGCGGCGAAGAATGCGAATCCGTAGAATAAGAAAGCCCACCACCTAGCCCAAGGAGGAGCTTCTACATTAAGATGAACAGCAACTCCGGCATTGTTCCAGTAGCCGTCGCTATTAGACCCACGGACTTTAAATATGTAGTGGCCGCCGCTCAAGTTTGTGTAAGTGGCTTGACGCGCGGTACCGGCAGCCACCCAGTCTTTATCGAAACCTTCGAGTTGGTAGGCGTAATGATTTTGAGTAGGCGCCGTGAAGTCTAGAGCAGCGAATCGGAAAGTAATAACGTCGTCGCGATAGCCCAGGTTTATCGAAGCAAGGCTGTCATGGGTAAGACCTACATCAACGGGCGCATTGAGCTTTAGAAACGACGTTAAAACGGTGGTTGGCGCAGTTTCATTGAATTTGAGTTGATCCGGGTAGAAACGGTTGTAGCCCTGCGATCCGCCGAAGAACAATTCACCGTTTTGACTTCGGTAATGTGCGCCAAAATTAAATTCATCGCCTTGTAGGCCGTTAGTATGTAGGTAATTTCTGAATGTGGTATCCGCAGGATTAAATCTCGCGATACCGTGGTTAGTGCTAAGCCATAGGTGTCCGCTGGGATCCGACTCGATGCCATAGACGGTGCTGTTGGGCAGCCCTTCGCGCTCTGAAGTATTTTTAAAATGCGGAGCGTCGGCTGCGAAAGCTGTGCCAATTAATTGGTCAAGTCCTCCTCCTCGTGTTCCTATCCAAATCGCGCCACGATCATCTACATGAATCGCGTACACTGTATTTGAACTTAAGGATAAAGGATTATCGGTTGAGTGAAGGAATTGGCGAAATCGTCCTGAGTCGGGATCAAGGACATTGAGGCCGCCGCCGTCGGTACCAATCCAGATTAGACCGGCGCGATCCTCGCTAAGCGCAGTCGCGCGATCGTTCGAAAGTCCCCTAGAATTGTGGCTATCGACGGAATAGCGCAGCACCTTATCCGTGGTTGGATCAATCCTGGCAAGGCCACCTCCATAAGTACCTACCCAAATGCGACCTCGAGTATCACGCAGCATCGACATTACGCCAGGAGCACCTAGACTTGCCGGATTGTTTGGATTGTGGGTAAACCGAGTTATTTGATTAGTGTGTGGATCAAACCGCTCGACTCCAGATTGCATAGTGCCTACCCAAATACGATCTTGTTCGTCAACAATCAAGGCCATCACATTGTCATCACTGATACTCGATGAATTCGCAGCATCATGCTTATACCAAGAAACTTGACCGGCGTGATTGAGCCTAGCAAGGCCACCACCCATAGTGCCGACCCATAGTGATCCATGGTGGTCTTCAGCGAATGAAGTGACGTTGTCTGCGTCGAGCGTGCCAAGACGTTGTTGACCGAACGACCATGAGCGCGGATTCCACCGCGCAAGGCCTCCGGATTTAGTTCCGACCCAGATTAAGCCGCTACGGTCTTGGAACAATGAGACTATATGATTGTCGGGTAGACTGGCACGATCTGCCGGACTGTTGCGGAATGTTGTAAATTGATCGGTGCGCCGGTCGAATAACGCCAGACCTTTATCGGTACCCACCCAGAGGCGTTGATCAGTATCTTCTAAAATCGCGCTAACATTATTGTTGGGTAAGGTGAAGTTATCTTTGAGATCAGAGCGAAAGAGCTCTAAGGAATCAGATAGGGGGTCTAAGCGCGCCAGTCCTTCACTTGAGCCAATCCAAATTGTGCCTCGAGCATCAATGTGCACGGCTTTGACCGTGAGGCGCTCAACGTTGGGCCCCATCAGGGAGCGTAGTCGATCTCCAAAGCGAGTCACTAAGCCAGTGTTGGGATTTATTCTATCTATGCCAGTCAACGTTCCAATCCATAGGCTACCGTTACCGTCTTCGCGGATTGAAAAAACAGAATTGTCGCTGGGTGACGCAGGATTATTAGCGTCATGGTGAAACTCTTGGGTCTCGCCGCTTTTTAAATTGACTACTTGCAGTCCCGCATCGCGAGTGCCGATCCAAAGTCTGCCGCGTTGATCAAATCGTAATGCCCGAACGTCGGCGTGCGCATCAATTAAATCTTTACCGTTCGCACTGACTGGGCGATGAAATAGGCCGCTAGTGGGATCGCGCCACACCACGCCACCGCCGGATGTGCCAACCCACACTCGACCTTGATCGTCCTTTGTAAGAGCTGACACCCAATTATTTGGGATTCCCGTATTGAGCGAGAGACTATGGGTAATATGTTCTAAGTCGTAGCCGTCATATCGATTGAGGCCATCTTCGGTACCGAACCAGATAAATCCTTTGCTATCTTGGGTGATCGCCAGGATGCTTCCTTGCGATAAATTTTCATCGGCACCGAGTTGCGTGAACAACATGGGTGAGGCGCCCCATAGGATTGACGGAAAACCTAAAACTAGGGCTAATACCGATGCGGCATAGATCGATACTCTAGAATGGCAATCCATTGGGCTACGCATAACCAATCGAACTCTGGTTTAACAGTTGAATAGTACAAGGGTAAGGAAGCTGAGTCGTTAGCCAAGTCTCCAGGCTGCGACATTGGTCACAGAGTAAAGCGCTTTACGAATGACGCCTTATTTGACCTGAGAGTTTTGTGGAGGCAGATCTTCCGTCGGTGGAGGTATGCCCTCCACGGATGGGCGTGCGCCCCCCGCGGCCGGCGACTCGGCTTCTAGTGCCACCGTCGCAATAACGCCGTCGGCCCTGGTAAGCACTTCGCGAGCGTAGTCCCAATGAATGGCAACCGTTGTTGCGCCGACCGAGGCACGAAGAAGTTCTGCAAACTGATCGATGTTGGGTTCGAAGCTTTGCCCTTGTGCATCCACAGGCGGATGCGCTTCCAATAATAGCTCGCCGCTAACCCATGCCACTTTAACCGGTTCGTTGATAAGCCGCACGCGTGTTCCCACGGGAACAATCGGATACAAGGCGGCTACGTCATCGGGGTACATGCGAATGCAACCATGAGTTACCGCAAGCCCCACTGCGATTGGATTATTGGTGCCGTGGATCAAATAAGTCCCCTTACCGGCGGCCAGCCGCATCTCAAATGCGCCTAAGGGATTGTCGGGTCCCGGTAACACTTTGGCGGGCAGCGGATCGCCGGCATCCGCATGCTCTTTGCGGACCGATTCGGTCGGGATCCAAATGGGATCTTGCTGTTTTGAAATGACGTGCGTCTCGCCCAGAGGAGTGCGCCAGTCCATTTTGCCTATGCTCACAGGATACGTGATGACTTCGCGTGGCCCATTTCGTTTTTTGGATTTTGGATAATAGTAGAGACGATGCTCGGGTAGATTGACCACGATGCCCTCATGCGGCCCTGGTGGCAGAATATGGCGGTCAGGCACTACCAGTTTTTTGCCAGCCCCTGGTAACCACGGATCTACACCTACATTGACGCGAATCAGCTCCTCGGAACCCAAACTAAATTTGCGCGCAAGATCGTAAAGGGTGTCCTCATAAACGGTAACCACCGATTGATCCTGTCCCACCACGATATCATCGTGGCCTGTGAGGGGGTAAGTAGTTGCATTTGCTATCGGTACGCATAGCGCGAGCGTTACTAAGGCTGTTAGTAAAGAATTTGAGGTAGTTTGCGAGCGATATATCACTCCATTAGCTTAGCATGAGTCCTTATTTAGTTTAATGAGTAGAGTACTTTGCGGCCGTCTGATCCGTTGGATTGTAGGCTAAGCCACTCTCCGCTGGCTGCGTACCATAGATTGATGGTGAATTTTGACGTAGCGATCGAGTATCGCTTAGCGATAACCCGGGTGCCGCGCAACGAAATGCTATCATCGCCCAACGCGCTGATTTTGCTTGCCAGATATTCGCCTGTCTGCGGATTTAACAACTTGGTTTGAGTAAGCAATTTTGGGTTCCAGTAGGCAAAAGTCATCACGCAATTACCCAAAGGGTGGTTCTCAGTTCCCTTCAACACAAAGCCTGCGGGTGTTTGCTCGCCGTTGATCTCGGTTTTTTTGTCGTTTTCACGAGTAGTGGCTTGTAGACTTTGTAAGCAATCGCCTCGCCAGATTTCTTTGGCAATATGATGATATCGGTAGGCGTTAATAAATAAGATTTTTACGTTAAAGTTAGCTTCACTTTCCAGAGTTTTGCGGTCGCCGTCGGTTGTGAGCTTGAACATATGGGTCCCAACTGGCCTGCCGTCCACGGTGACGTTAAAATTCCATTGTTCTGCGTGAGCCGAGAATGAAACAAACATCAATAAACGGAGTGTGGCGGTGGTGTAGATTTTCATCTGGTTGGAATTATCCTACTGAAACTACTGTTCCAATTGAAATCTTAAGGTAATTTTAAGATTGGCAAGTTATCTTAAGCACCTATGGACTGCCGTATTAGAAATTTCAGTGCTTTTATGATGGCGGGTGCTGTTTCCGCCTGCGGTCTTACGCGACCCGTTCCCTTACCGACGGTTGCACAGGCCATGGGTGGCGCGGATGCGGTGCAATTGGCTACACAAGCAAAAGAAGTCTCGCTACCGGCGTTAGCGCCGCATGCCGTTGATTTATCTCAGCCGCTCTCGGATATGGATATTGCCCTACTTGCGGTGGTGGGTAACCGCGATTTACGTGCGATGCGTGCTCGTCAGCAGGTAGCTGATGCCCAGGTTTTTTCAGCCGGCTTATTGCCAGATTTGCAAATTAGCGCAAGCTTGGACCGCCCCCTGCAGGCGGGCTTCGTCAGCGCTTGGAGTGCAGGTTTAGGATTTGATCTTGCGGCTTTATTCGGTCTTAAGAGCGCGCGGGAGGGAGCCCGTTTTGCTGCGCGCCAGGTGCATTATGATATTGCTTGGCAAGAATGGGTGACGGCTAATCAAGCTCGAACGCTTGCCCGTCAGTATGGTTATATGCAGGCAGAACGCGATCTTGCCAATGCAGCTGCGGAGCCGGCCGAGAAGCGCGAGGCGCGTATGGCGATTTCGACCGCGCGTCATGATGCAAGACTGGATGACGCAGCGCTTGCGCAAATTGCAGCGCTAGATGCACGTGACCGTGAAAAATCCCTGAGCCGACAGATCACCGCAGCGCGGCTTAAGATTCTAGCGATATTAGGCTTACCGCCCGAATTCGATATCCAAATCGCAAAACCTAAGTCCTTAGCTCCGCTGGACACGGCGACATCCTCAACGCAATTGTTAGAGTCGGCCGTCGCGGAGCGATCAGATTTCTTGGGACTTCGGGCGGGGTATGAGAGCAATTCGGCGGCGCTTCGGCACGCCCGTTGGGCCCAGTTTCCCTTTCCTACTTTGGGCATTACGCGCGCGCGAGACAATTCAAATGTCAAATCGCGTGGCTTTACCTTGGGCCTCAGCTTACCTTTGTGGAATCGCAATCGGGGAGCGGTGCGGATTGCGGCGGCAACTCGTGCTCAGTTACGCGAGGAATATTCCGCGAGACTATTTCAGACCTCGGTCGATTTAGGCTCCCTGCTAGCCGATCTTCGTGCCATTGCTGATGAGCGCGCTGCGCTAGACGCGAGATTGCCACGTTTGGCGCAGGATGTGGCGACGTTGGCGCAGGCGGTGGATCACGGTAATTTGCCTTACTTAAGCTATGAAACGGTGCGTGCGATTCTGCTGGATAAACAGCTCGTGCAATTGGCGCTAGCGCAGGCCGAAGCGGAAGATGAAGTGGCGTTAGAAACGGCTACTGGGAAACTATTGTGGAAGGACTAAATTTGAAACGCTTTACGCTGGCGATAAGCATTATTGCTGTTTGGGGTTGTCACGGAGGCAAGAGCCCAGCGGGGGACACTGCTGTAGAGGCTGCGGACTCTGGTGAGAAATTGGGGTCTGCGTTGGTGGAATTGGTGGTGGCGCGTCCGGGTAAAACACATGAATCGTTTTCCGCGTATGGGACGGTGGAGTTTCAGCCTGAGCGCACTACTTCTGTATCGACTCAATTGGAAATGATCGTCAATCGAGTTTTTGTGAGGGCGGGACAGGCTGTTAAAGCGGGCGATGATTTGATCGAGATGCGTGGCAGCGCAACGTCGGTGTTAGACGCTAAGCGCACAGAGACGGATCTGAAGTTTTCGCAGCGTGAACTCAAACGTGCCGAGACCCTGTTTACGGAGCACCTCGCGACTAACATGGAATTAGATGCAGCCAAACAAGCGGCAATGAATGCGCAGGCGGCTTTAGAGGCGGTACATGCTCGGGGTGTGGGTGTAACTCAAGTTCTGCGCGCACCTCGTGCGGGGATAGTTGCCGATGTAGCGACTGAGCCTGGCGTGATGGCAGCAGCAGGGGCAATACTAATGCGCTTAGCGCCTAGCGATGCCTTGCGAGTACGAGCGGGTTTGGAGCCTTCGCGCTTGAACGTTGTAAAGCCTGGAATGTCCGTCAATGTTTTCGATTTACAAAACTCGGCCACCAGCGTTGCGGGCCATATTGCACAGTTAGCCGCGACCTTGAATCCGCAGACCCATTTAGCCGATGTTGTCATTTTGATAGACAAGGGGCCGCTTGACGGCGGCGTCGGATTGTTGCCGGGCGTTACGGTACGGTGTGAAATATTGACGCAGGAAAGCATGGCAATCAGTGTGCCGCGAACCGCCATTTTGTATGAAGAAGAACGGGCGTATGTTTATGTGGTTCAATCGAAGCAGAAAGATTCCAAAGATAAGGGCACTCTCACTGCAGTAAAACGCGTTGTTGAAATCGGTTCGAGTGAGGGTGCTGAAGTGGCTGTCTTAAAAGGCTTGGCTGATGGCGAGCAAGTGGTGACCTCGGGTAATTACGAACTGGCTGATGGTATGGGCGTGCGCGCTCGATGAAGGCGTGGTTCCTGCGCCACGGGCGCTCAATATTGCTCGCTTTTGTATTGTTTTCTGTCATGGGCGTGGTGGCCGCGTTTAAGTTACCAGTAGGTTTGTTTCCCTTGATTGATTTTCCACGCGTCGAAGTCAACTTGGACGCTGGTGATCAGCCAGTTGATCGTATGGTGGTTGAAGTAACTCGACCGTTGGAGTTAGCGCTGCGCTCGGTTCCGGGCGTTTTGGGTGTTCGCTCCGACAGTAGCCGGGGCTCAACTCAGATTTTTTTAACTTTCGATTGGGGCACCGACATGGTGGCCGCGCTGTTACAGACTCAGGCAATGGTCAGCCGGGTATTGCCGACGCTGCCACCGGGTACGCGATTTGAAACCCGCCGCATGGATCCTACGGTATTTCCAGTACTTGGACTTAGTCTCACCGGTAGTGGTTCCGACATCGTGGCGTTGAGCGATTTTGCGACCTACCAGATGTCGCCTGCGCTGTCGGCGGTGCCGGGTGTGGCTCAGGTGGAAGTTTTAGGCGGTCGTCAGGCTGAATATCAAATCATCGTCGATCCCGCGCGCCTATCCATTGCCGGAATAGGCACTGCGGAGGTGGCAGCGGCGGTATCGGCGAGTAACGTGGTAGCCGCGGTGGGTCGTGTAGAGGACCGATATCGACTTTATCTGACTCTCTCTGAATCCCGCTTGCATAATGAGGCGGATATTCGCGCCATTGTGGTTAAAAACTCGGCGGGTGGGATCATTAAACTGGAGGATGTGGCTACTATTCGACTAGGAATGACGCCCGCCTGGACTCGCGTCAATGCCAATGGCCGTGAGGCTGTGTTGGTTAATATTAAGCAGCAGCGCGGTGCCAATTCCGTGACCTTGGTTCAGGCCGTGAAAAATCAGTTGAAGGAATTGAACTCTTCACTGCCAAGCGGCGTAAAAGTGTCCACCTATTATGACCAATCTGATTTGATTGTGGCTTCAGCTGGCAGCGTGCGTGACGCCATATTAATTGGTGCGGTATTTGCGGGGTTAGTGCTTTTCGGATTTTTGCGATTATGGCGAGTGACCTTCATCGTGGCACTTATCTTACCGGCGGTGCTGCTAGCGACTATTGCACTACTTTACGCAGCTAATTTAAGTTTTAATATTATGACCTTGGGCGGTATGGCGGCGGCTGTGGGTTTAATTGTGGACGACGCCGTGGTCATGCTCGAGCATGGCATGCGTCGTGCTACTGAGCGCGTGCAAGCGGCTGCGGCGACTCCGCAGGCGACCGCTGACACCTTGTTGGTGGCTTCCATTGAGATGTTCAAGCCATTAACCGGCTCGTCACTCGCAACCGTGCTGGTATTTGTGCCGCTGGCGTTTCTTTCCGGTGTGGCTGGCGCATTTTTCAAATCGCTGGCCTTGACCATGGCCGCGAGCCTTACGATTTCCTACATATGCGCGCTGCTGGTGGTTCCGGTGCTAATGCGTCATTGGGTGCGCCTCGAGGATGCGGTGCGCAATGAGCATAGCGGGAAGGTATTTGTGCGCATCCAGGCGTGGCAAAGTCGCCTGTTAGGAAATCTCTTGCAACGATCATGGCCGGCCTATGCGGCGGTAGTCATTTTGATTATTGGAGGGGTCGTGGGCTACACGCGGGTTGAGACAGGATTTATGCCACATATGGACGAGGGCGGTTTTGTACTCGACTATAAGGCGGCACCCGGTACTTCGTTGCAAGAAACTGACCGTCTATTGCGTCAAGTCGAGACCTTGGTACTCGCAATTCCCGAGGTCGATAGTTACTCGCGTCGCACCGGTTTGCAGTTAGGTGCAGGACTTACCGAGGCAAATGAAGGCGATTTTTTTATTAAGCTTAAAGGCATGCCGCGTCGTGCAATTGATGAAATCATGAGCGACTTGCGTGCACGAGTTCAGGACGAGGTGCCGGGATTGCGGGTGGAGACCGCGCAGCTCATGGAGGATTTGGTGGGTGATTTGATTGCAAGTCCGAAGCCCATTGAAGTGAAAGTATTCGGTGCTGATGATGTGACGCTGCGGCACGTAGCGGATAATATCGCTAAGCAAATTGAGAAAGATGCTGGGGTGGTGGAGGTCCTTAATGGCGTTATAATTGCCGGTGACGCACTTGAGATTCATGTCGATGGCGTGCGCGCAGCGGTGGAAGGCTTGGACGCACAAGGTGTCACCGACCAGATCACGAATTTGTTGCAAGGAAAGGTAGTAACGACGCTGCAGCGTGGCGAGAAGCTTTTGAGTGTGCGTATCTGGACCGGTGAAGATGCGCGAGCACGTCTAGAGCAGGTCAAAACCTTAAGATTACGTACCGTCTCGGGTCAGATTATTCCCTTGTCGCGAGTCGCCGAAGTGGCGGTGGTGCAAGGTCAGCCTCAGATTGCGCGTGACAATTTGCGTCAGATGGTGGCGGTGACCGCTCGCCTTGAGGGCGTATCATTGGGCACGGCCATGGGTGAAGTGAAACAAACCGTGGCACATATGTCTTTGCCGCGTGGCGTGTATGTGGAATACGGGGGCCTCTACAACGAGCAGCAAAGCTCCATGAAACAACTGGCCATGATCTTTGTGGCGGCCGTGTTGCTGGTCGCCGTCTTGCTGTGTTATCTGTACGAGTCGTGGGCGATAGTGGGTGCGATAATCGTGACTTCTTTATTGTCAGCCGTGGGTGTGTTTATCGGATTATGGGTTACCGGGACAGAATTAAATCTTGCATCTATGATGGGCCTCACCATGATTATTGGCATCGTAACTGAAATTGCCATTTTCTATTTTGCGGAATTAGAAAATAATACAGAGACTTCGAATAATCATTTAATTGAAGCGGGTCGATTGCGCTTGCGCCCTATCTTGATGACGTCGATTATCGCAATCTTAGCCTTATCGCCGCTGGCACTGCGGATTGGGGCCGGATCCGCCATGCAACAACCTTTGGCGATTGCGATTATCTCGGGGTTGCTTTTTGGCGTACCGCTGGTATTGCTGGTGATGCCGGTAATTTATAGCCGATTTTGCTATGCGGTGGGCACAAATTCCGCGTCATCATGAAAATCGCGTTCGAATTTTATGAAATTATAATATCCGCAAGTATTTCCGTACGGATACTTGCGGCAGACATTGGGCCTTGCCGCATAGACTGTACATTGGCGTTTTTCCCGGTCAAACAGCTTGCAAATTGATTTGTAAACATTATCTTTTTGATGTCTGAGAATTTGCTCGCTAATATCTTGAGTTTTATAATGATAGGTAAGCCGTTCGCGAGTTTTTTTTTCGGATATTCCAAAGTGTTGGCTTAAGCGGGCGATGTCATGATCGGTGACCGCAATACGGGAATGGCTACAGCAATAGCCTGGACATTTATTGCAATTGAAACTCATACCGAGAGTATGGGTTGTCGCCTTAAGAAAGGAAATGGGTCAATAATGCGTTAGAATAAACGATATGTTAATTAATCCGCGATCTGCGCCCGTGTGCAAGCTGCAATGAAGTTATTTCCGAGTTTTTTCGCTAAGGCACCCCCTACTGCGCCGCTGGACGAGCCGAGCGTGGCGCCCAGCCAAGAATCTAACGATCAAGCCTTGCAAATCGCAGCCATATCTAAGCTTTCTGATGGTGATGAGTTGCGCAAACTCGCCGGGGTCAACATTGCGGATGCTACGCTGGTTGGGACTTCGGCGGCAGTCGAGCATGCTGCGCGGGCGCACATGGCGCGGCTGATAGATGCCGGGTTAATAGAGTATCCCGGATTTTGTGCTACCGCCAAAAATCGAGCGGCCTTGTTTTCGGTAGTGGCGTTGTGTAAAGACCATGAGCGATTGCCACAGGCATTAGCCTTAGTCAACGATACTACGCAAATTGAGCAGCTCGTCATTAATAGCTCGTCAAGTAGGGTTCGGCAATCGGCGGCAGCTTTGGTTCAGGATCCTACACAGTTGCGCGCGCTGCTCAAGCAAGTGCGGGGCAGGGATAAAAACGTCTACAAAATCCTTAAAGAAAAATGTGACACGTTGCATACGGCGGAGCGCAAAGCCGCGGAAAAGACCGCTGAGATCAATGCGGTGTGTGAGTCTATCGAGCGGCATAGTCATAAAAGTTTCGATGGTTTTTATGGAGTAAGCTTTGAGCATTTAACCGCTCGCTGGCTTGACTTGGGTCATGTAACGCCTGTGAGCGTGGCGGAGCGCGCTTCACAGGCGATTGAGCGGTGTCGAGCCGTTATCGAGGAAAACCAGCGGGTCGCAGCGCAAAAAGTGGCGTTGCAGGCAGCACAAGTCGCTGCGCGCGAGGCTCGCGAACACGCCCTAAAAGCGGATCAAGTGTTGGCGGCGGCTACGGCTGATGCTGAGGCGCGATTACGCGCGGAGGTTGCCGAGGCTCGTGAGCGCGATAGCGCTGCCCAAGCACAGAAAATTGCTGCAGAGGATCATTTGTTGCGTCAGATCGGCGGTCTGATTCGCAACGCGAATGGTGCCCTTGCCGATGGCAATACCCAAAGAGCAGCCGGGTTGCGTCGCGCCATTCAAGAAAAATGGACCACCGTTGCAGCACCCGCTCATTTGGCTCGTCAGTTGCAACAACTTGATGAAAAATTAAATGAATTAAAGCAATGGAAGGACTATGCGGTTGCGCCCAAGCGAATAGAACTCATCGAGGAAATGGAGCGTTTAGCGGGTTCAACAGAAGAGCCAAGCGTACTTGCTAAACGGATCAAGTCTTTGCAAGAAGATTGGCGAACGATCAGCAAAGGTATAGTTAGCGACACAGGAAGTGATTGGGAGCGATTTTCTAAAGCTGCGCAATCAGCGTATCAACCTTGTCGTGAATATTTTGATGCACAGGCGAAGCTGCGTCACGAGAATCTGGAAAAGCGCAAGGAGGTAAATGAGCGGCTTAAGGTTTTTGAAGCAAGTCAGAGTGGCGAGCATCCCGATGGCCGGGTTTGTGCAAGAGTATTACGAGAAGCGCCACGCGAGTGGCGACAATATTTTCCGGTGGAAAGGGAGGAAAATGCACCTATAGAAAGTGAATTTTATGAATCAATTAAGCGCATCAAGATCAGGCTGACTGCCTGGCATGATAAGAATGTGTCCGAGAAGCAGGGGCTAATTAAACGAGCACAAATTTTGCTTGCTCAGGAAGACAGTCGTGAGGCCATTGACGCGATGAAGCGCTTGCAAGTGCTGTGGAAGGAGTGTGGACCAGCACCGCACGACCAGGATCAATTGTTGTGGAATGAGTTTCGCAAATCTTGTGATGCCGTTTACCAAAAGCGTCAGCAGGCATACGTTGAATATGCCGCCGGTCTCGAAGCTGCTAAGGTTAAAGCAATCGCACTGTGCGAAGAAGTGGAACAACTAGCTCAATTTAGCGACGCCGCTTTGCTTGATGGCATGGGGAAGATAGCGGACTGGCGCACTGAATTCGACGCGCTAGGTGAAATGCCGACCAATGGTCCTCGTGGATTGCATGCTCGTTTCGAGCGAGCGATTGAAGCGTGTGGCGTTCAAGTTGCGAAACAGCGCATGCGCGATGCGGAGCAAGCAGTCTCGCATTTATTTGAAGCGAGCCTATATGTTCAGGGGTACGAGCGCGCAGTGGCAGGCAATGCAGAGCTTTCCGAGCAGCAGCGGCTTCGAGAGGATGTCGACACATTTATATCGAAGGTTAGGCATTGGCCAAAAGGTGGGCTCCAAGTACTAAAAGAGCGCTTAACAAATGCGGGGTCGGCTATTGATAGCGAGACCCGCGAGAGGACGCTTAAGCTTTTATGCATTCGTGCAGAAATTCGCAGTGAGATAAATTCGCCTGTTGAGGACGAGGCGCTACGCCGCGAGTTTCAGGTGCAACGACTCATGCAGATGGGCAAAGGCACCGAGTCGAACGCTACAAACTGGGATTCGATGATTCTTGAATGGATTGGAGTGGGGTCAATAACACCTTTAGCCTATGCATCATTGCTGGCGCGATTTAAGCGGTGCCTGGCTACCAGGTCGCGGGCGTGAAATTTAATTTACAGCCTATTCTTAAAAATGATCAAGTGTACTGCCAACCACTAATTACGAGCGACTTCGAGCGTTTGTATGCAGTGGCTAGCGACCCGCTCATCTGGGAACAACATCCTAATCCTGACCGGTATCGGCGCACAGTGTTTGAAAACTACTTTAAGGGAGCGATTGACTCCGGCGGCGCTCTCCTGGTGACAGATGTGGCGACTAATGAAGTTATCGGAAGCTCACGCTTTTATGATCTGGCTGTTGGCCTCAGCAAAATTTCGATTGGATATACTTTTCTGGGACGTAAGTTTTGGGGTAAGGGTTGCAACCGTATGCTTAAGATTCTGATGCTCGATCATGCGTTTCAATTTGTGGATCGAACGGTATTTTATGTAGGTGCCAGTAATAGACGTTCTCGAAGGGCGATGGAAAAACTCGGTGGCAAATATATTGGTGAAGAGACGCTGAGTTATTACGGCGAACTAGCCAAGCCCAATGTGATCTATGCTATCGATAAAATAGACTGGCTCCACTCAGCAGCTGAATAACCTCAACGCGGTTCTGTGGATTGCATTTGTGATGGTCGGCCTGACTGCGCTCGTCGACGCATTGAGCGAGAACTCGATCCGCAAGATTCCATGTTGCGACATACTGCAGACAGCGTTACGGGTCAGGGATTTGGCGAGATTTGAGGGTTAGGCTGTTGATGTCGGTCACTGTAGAGCGTAACCGAACTGGCGCAAGTACCACTGTTGAAAAGTCACTACCCGTTTCTCGTGCTCCGAATAGCGGCCCGGCTGGTAGTGGCTCGACGCGATACCAGCTTGATTATTTTCGGTGATCACCTTGTCTTGTTTGGTCGTCTGATCCCATCCCCAAATCATTTTATCGACATCAACATGAGTCGATTTGCCGTCGACCAACCAGTATAAATCGACGGCGGTATGCAGTGTGCTGCGCGGAGTGAACAGAAATAGCACCGCGAAATCGTTGGTGGCAACCACATGCGTAAAAGGACTAAATGATAGATACATACGGCCTTGGTCGAACCCTAATCGTTTGCCCATCAAGCTCGACACGGGGCGACCGTCTTGAGTTTCGCTGTCAAAACCCTCGCGAATCGTACGTTGCAGCAATAAGCGTAGATGCGACGATTCCGGACCATCGTCGATACTGCCAATCGGACGCCCCAGCTTGGCAGCGTGCTGTTCCCAGGCTTTGAGCGCTGGAAGATATTTCTCTACGGCTTCCGTGGGACCGGAACTCGGACCCGCGCCGAAAGCCACGAGTGCCTCCGCCGGATGCATTGAACAAAACTCTGGGTGCGACGGCACGCAGTGATAACATTCAACAAAATTTTCGACAATTAACTTCCAATTCGCTGTAGTCGGATAGGATCGTGAAAAGGCGATCTTGGCGTCGGCGAAGCCGTGAAATTCTAGGTAAGGCGCAAGATCAGAAAACGCGACGTCGAAATCGTCCGAGTTCTGGTCCGACAAATTGATGAAAATGAAGCCGTAGTACACGCGCACCTGGCAGCGGTGCAGACCGTTGTCTTGCTTTGAGAAATCCGCCGGCATCAGGCGCGCAGCCAACAAAGCACCGTCGAGTCCATAACTCCATGCATGATAGCCACAGGTCAGGCGCGCTACGCGTCCTTGTGGTTCGGTGCAGATCAGTGAGCCGCGATGCCGGCATACATTGTAAAACGCATTGATGGTCGATTCGTTGCTGCGCACGACGATGATGGATTCGCGGCCTACCTTGAATAGAAAATAATCGCCTTTTGCGCGTATCCGGTCGACATGACCGGCAACAATCCACTTGCGGCCAACCACCTGCTGCATGTCGGCCGCAAAAACCTCGTCATCGCAATAGAACGAGCGATCTAGGCTATACCCGCTTTTGGTATGGGCAGCCAACGACGCCATTACCTTAGAAATAGTCATTCGATCACCTCATTTGATACGCTTATTTAAGGGGTCATACATGGGCCGCAGCGATGCTATCGCGGGGTAGCGGATACCCGCGACCTCGATTTCGTATTTGTCGGGCCCCACTAGCCCTTCGGTCTCCAACACCTCTAACCCTCCAGCGGCTAATCGCACGTAACCCAAGCCCACCGCGGCTCCCAGAGTATGTCCATACATTCCGGATCGAATGAAGCCGACAATTTTATCGCCGCTCCAGATCGGCTCATTGTGATACAGCAGTGGTTGATCGGACTTGAGCTTGAATTGCACTAGTCGTTTAGGTATGCCTGATTTTTTTTGGCGCAAGAGCGCTTCGCGGCCGATGAAACCACCTGGCTTGTCCAGCTTGACCGCGAAGCTTAAACCGGCCTCCAGCGGGGTGTCTTCATCGGTCACATCGTGGCCCCAATGCCGGTAGGCCTTCTCCATGCGCAGCGAATTCAAGGCGTGATAGCCTGCGTGCACGAGACCCAAGTGTTCGCCCGCAGCGGTCAATTCGTCATACACGCCTAGCATAAACTCGGTTGGAATATACAGTTCCCAGCCCAATTCACCCACATAGGTGATACGCGAGGCGCGCACCAGAGCAAACCCGAGTTCTATCACTCGGCTGGTTGCAAACGGGAAGGCGGCATCGGAGACATCGTTCGGCGTCAGCGATTGCAATAGCTCTCTGGCTTGTGGACCCATTAACGAAATGACGCCCATACCCGAAGTCACATTGGTCAATACGCAATGCGCGCTCGGATCTATATGCCGATGCAGCCAATTAAAATCCTTGGCCTCAGTTTCAGCCCCCGTGACGATCAAATACGCACTGTCCGTCAGGCGCGTCACGGTCAAATCTGCCTCAATGCCCCCGCGCTCGTTCAACCACTGGGTGTAAACAATTTTCCCGCAAGGAACCGCGACATCGTTGGCGCACACTCGATTGAGTACGCGGCAGGCATCCGCACCTTCAAGCCTAAATTTTGCGAATGAAGATTGATCGAACAGACCCACGCCCTCACGTACTGCACGATGTTCACGCGCGCTGAAGTCGAACCAATTTTGTCGGCCGTAGCTGTATTCGTACTGCGGTTTGACCCCTGGCGGCGCATACCAATTGGGGCGCTCCCAGCCGAATGCCTCGCCGAAACAAGCGCCGACCGCTCCCAAGCGGTCGTGCAAGGCGGACTTCCGGACTCCGCGCGCTGATTCGTATTGACGGAATGGCCAATGGGTTGCGTATAACAATCCCAGACTTTCCGAGACACGCGTCCTTAAATATTTGCGATTGATTTGGAAGGGCACGGCGCGCCGTACGTCGACCTCCCACAAATCGAGCGGCGGATGACCGTCGCGAATCCATTCGGACACGACTTTTCCGATACCGCCTGCCGATTGTAGCCCGATCGAATTTAATCCGGCAGCAACGAAGCAATTCTTAAGTTCGGTCGACTCGCCCAAGTGATAGCGCACGTCCGGCGTGAAACTCTCAGGGCCGCAAAAGAACTTTTGTATACCTGCCGACTCTAATGCCGGGATGCGGCGCATCGCATCGAGCAACACCGGCTCGAAATGCCCAAAGTCGCCCGCAATCTCCGCGAAGGAAAAATCTTCAGGAATACCTTCCATGCCCCAGGGCCTGGCGTGCGGTTCAAAAGCCCCGACCAGTAATTTCCCGGCGTCGTACTTGAAATAGCTGCAATGATCATAGTCGCGTAGCACCGGCATGTCAGGTTTCAGGCCCTGGACATCTTTAAATAGCACGTAGTAGTGCTCGCAGGCATGCAGCGGTACGCTGACCCCGATGCTGGCTGCGAGGTCTCGCGTCCACATACCGCCGCATAACACGACATAGTCCGCATTGATCCGACCTTGAGACGTTTGTACGCCGGCCACCCGTTGTCCGTCATGATGAATCGTCGTGACCGCAAGGTCCTGAAATATTTGCGCGCCACGGCTGCGCGCACCCTTGGCGAGCGCCTGCGTGATGTCGACCGCGTTGGCATAACCGTCGCTGGGTATGTGAATGCCCCCGAGCACATCATCCAAATTGGCGAGTGGATACAGTGAATTAATTTCGGAAGGTCCAACCACGTTGACGGTTAAGCCAAAGACTTTGGCCATGGATGCATTGCGCCGCAACTCCTCCATGCGCCCAGGGGTCGTCGCCAGTGATAGGGAGCCACATTGCCGATAGCCGGTCGCTTGGCCGGTTTCTGATTCAAGATTTCGGTATAACTCGCCGGTGTAACGCGCGAGTTGGGTCATATTGATGGACTGGCGCAACTGGCCGACTAAACCCGCGGCATGCCAGGTCGTCCCGCAGGTTAGCTGTTTTCGCTCGAGCAGAACAACATCGTTCCAACCGATCTTAGTCAAATGGTAGGCAATCGAGCAACCGATGACGCCGCCTCCCACAATGACCACTCGCGCGCGCGTAGGAAGCTCGGCCACCTTTAAACCCTCATTCGCAAATTATCAGGATCGTAGGCCGCGCCCGCCAGCACCGTAGCGCCGCGTCGCTCGCCTTGGATCAATACCTCGAAATGTGAGCCTGGGAGTGCAAACTCCGGCGGTACACAGGCAAATGCGAGACTTTGGTTGACTCGATGTCCATAGGCGCCGGATGTCGCAACGCCGATACAACGCTCTCCCACCAGCACCGGTTCGCCGCCACGCACGTCCGCGTCATCGGCATCCACTGCGGCGTAAACGATCTTGAGCGGCCGCGATGTTTGCGCCAGCGTTGCAGCTTTACCGACAAAATCGGGTTTTTTAAAATCGATAAACCGCGCCATATCGGCTTCGAGCATGTTCAGCTCGTTGGTCAGTTCGCTCGACCAGGCCTTGTAACCTTTCTCCATGCGCATGCTATTAACGGCATACAAACCATAATTGGCAATCCCAAACTGAGCACCGTGTTCCCACAGAGCATCGTACAATGCAGCTAGCGAAGCCATTGGCACATGTAATTCCCAGCCCAATTCGCCTATATAACTGACGCGCAGCGCGCGTACCCGGTGCCCGGCAATCTCAATCTCGCGCGCACTCAACCAGCGAAATGCAGGATTACTAAGTTCTGCATTAGTCAATAAACTCAGAAGTTCACGCGACTTAGGTCCGCTTAGAACTAAGACACCGAGCCGCTCGCTGACATTCTCAATGCGTACCCGTTCGCCGGGATGTAGGCTGCCAATCAATAGATCCTGATCGCGCAGCTCCGCGGCGGCGGCCGAGAGTGCGTAAAACCGATCGTCGGCGAGGCGGCTCACGGTCATCTCGCCAAGTATGCGTCCGCCCGGTGACAAGCTATGCACCAGCGCGATGCCGCCGACTTTGCGGGGCACTTGATTGGCAACGATGCGATTCAGAAACGACTCGGCCTGAGGACCGCTGATGTCGTATTTCGCAAAACCAGTTAAATCAAGAATGCCGACGCGATTTTGAACCGCAGCAACCTCGGCGCGCACCACCTCGAAGACATTATTGCGTCGGTAGCCGTAGTGCTCGCTACATCCGTCGAGCGAAAACCACTTGGGTCGTTCCCAGCCGAAAGTTTCGGTGTGCACGCAGCCTTGCACGCTAAGTTTCTCGTGCAGCGGACTGATCTTGCTCGGTCGCCCCGCCATTTCTTCCTCACCGGGCAGACGGGTGGTGAAAGTCAACCGGTAGTCCAGGAATACCTTATCACGCACATAGGTTTTATCGGCAAACCTGCCAAAACGCCGGGGATCAAATTCGGCCATATTGATTTCGGCATCGCCATGCAACATCCATTGAGCAAGAAACTTGCCGCAGCCGCCGGCTTGTGCAATACCGAATGAGGTTCCGCAGCACATCCAGAAATTTTTCAAATGTGCAGCCGGTCCCAGCAGCGGAGCACCGTCCGGCGTATGCGGAATTGCGCCGTTGATTACCCGCCGAATACCCGCATCGCCGAAAATCGGCATGCGCTCGATTGCGCGCTCAAGCCATGGCGCAATTCGATCCAGGTCGTCCGGAAACAACTCGTTGGTTGCTTCCCACTCGGGGCATCCACGCGGAGCCCAGGCCTCCTGCAAGTCAGTGCTTTCATAAATACCGATCAATCCAGACTTCTGTTCTTGGCGGAAATAGCCGGAAGTATAGGAATCGCGCATCACCGGGATCTCTTCGCTCCGTTCAATGAACGCCTGGATGGGGTGGGTGATGACGTATTGATGTTGCATATTGGTGATGGGCGCGTCGCTGCCCACCATGGCGGCAATCTCGCGTGCATAACACCCAGCCGCGTTCACCACCATTTCGGCGATAATCGAACCTTTTTCGGTTATCACTTCCCAGTCGCCGCTAGGGCGTTGGCGAATGGCTGTGACACGATTGTGATGCACCACAGTGGCGCCCAAGTCGCGCGCAGCTTTCGCTAGGGCATTGCATAAGCCTGAGGGGTCTCCATGTCCGTCATCGGTGGTAAAGCCAGCGGCCAGAACATGATCCGTAGTCAGGAATGGATTTAAACGTTTGATCGCATCTAGACCAACGATTTCCATATTGAAACCGATGCTCTTCGAGTAACCGTACACCAACTTCAACCACTCGAGTTCGTGCAAATGGGTTGCCAGGCGTAGTCCGCCGCAGGGATGCCAACTGACTGACTGCCCCGTCAACGCCTCAAGCCTGGGATACAACCGGTTGCTGTAGGCGTGAATTTTCGCGAGATTGTAGCTTCCTGTAATGCTGGGACATTGGCCGGCAGCGTGCCAGGTTGAACCGGAAGTCAGCGCGTCTTTTTCAATTAAGACAGCATCGGTGCACCCCTCCAGCGCCAAATGGTATAGCAGGCTTGCGCCCATGATCCCGCCGCCAATGACGACGACGCGTGCGTGTGTTTTCATCTAGACCACAATAAATTGCTCCCTTGCGGGCATGCAATGCAATATTTTGATACCTTAGACCCTAAATTTTTTGTGTGAGGCGATGTGACTAAAATACGGCCTATTGTGGGCTTGCCCACTTTGAGTGGGTTACGTGCCTTTGAGGCTGCCGCCCGTACGGCAAGTTTTGCCGCCGCTGCAGCCGAATTGAACCTTACATCCGGGGCCGTCAGTTATCAGATTAGAGCACTAGAAGCGCACTTGGGATTTGTGTTGTTTGAACGGCTACCCCGCGGCGTGCGGTTGACATCTTTGGGCGTAGCCTATTTGCCGCCGGTGCGCAAAGCGTTCGAAGAGCTTGCCGATTCAACCACCGGACTTTTCGGCGGATCGCAACGGCTGCAAATTAGCGTCCACGCACCCGTATCACTCGCGGCGCTGTGGCTAGCTCCCAAGCTGCCGGCTTTTAGCGCGGCAAACCCCTTAATTGATGTCCGACTGTCTTCAGTAATATGGGACAACGCCATGCCCGACGACGCTACTGATTTGGAGATTCGCTATGGCACCGGCTACTGGCATGGATATCGCTCAGAGCGACTCTTAAACCAGAATATCTTGGCGGTCTGCAGTCCCACATTATTGATCGCTGAACCGCTGAAGGGTGACCTCGCAGATTCGCGGATTCAGCCTTTGATTCACATCATGGGACACGAAAATCACTGGCTGAAAGTCCGTCAGGGACTGGAACTAGGCACCGCCTCAGCGAAGGTTGGGCTGACCGTTGATACTACTATCGCCGCGTTGGAACTCGCGGCAACGGGTTTTGGCGTGGCATTGACGCACCGTCTTTTTTTGTCCGCTTATTTTTCAACTGGGCGTTTGGTCATCGCGACAACCCAAGAATTCTCCGACGACCAGTCCTATTTCGTGATGACGCCAGAGCGCCCACAACGAGTCCGGCGGGAAGTGCAATTATTTCGAGATTGGTTGATTGCGGTTGCCGCGGATTGAGCATTCCAAGCGCGATACATTAACCGCCTGTGTAACGCAATGATGTCAGGTGATATAAACTCCGGACAATCATAAGATTGCAGCACCTAGAACATCAGTCGGCGTATTACGCCGTTTTCTACCAAATTTAGGGAGTATGGCTTTGGCAAAACTGGAAGTCACGGTGGGTTCTGACATCGAAATCGCTCAACATGCAACTCTCAAGCCTATCGGGGAGATTGCCTCGAAATTGGGGATTCCGGCGGCGAGCATCGAACACTACGGCCATTACAAGGCCAAGATAGCGCTCGACTACATTGAGACCTTAAAGGACAAACCCGCTGGCAAGCTAATTTTGGTTACCGCCTTGAGTCCTACGCCAGCGGGCGAAGGAAAAACTACGACCACGGTGGGCCTCGGTGACGCACTTAACAAAATCGGCAAGAAAGCGGTGATTTGCCTACGTGAGCCCAGCCTCGGACCAGTATTTGGCATGAAGGGCGGCGCCGCTGGCGGCGGTTATGCGCAAGTCGTGCCGATGGAAGATATCAATCTGCATTTTACCGGAGATTTTAGCGCTATCGGGCTCGCGCATAATTTACTGTCGGCGTTGATTGATAATCATATTTATCATGGCAACGAGCTTGGATTCGATGTCAGACGCATCACCTGGAAGCGGGTCATGGATATGAATGATCGCGCGTTGCGCGAAATCAGCGTGGGAATGGGCGGTGTCGCTAACGGTTTTCCGCGCCAGGACGGCTTCGATATCGTGGTTGCGTCGGAGGTCATGGCTATTTTTTGTCTCGCGAAGAACCTGGTAGACCTCAAACAGCGACTCGGTAATATCGTGGTAGGTCATCGTCGTGACCTGAGCTCCATACGCGCAAGCGATTTGAATGCTCACGGCGCCATGACCGTGCTGCTCAAGGATGCATTGAAACCCAACTTGGTACAAACCCTGGAAAACAATCCGGCCTTCATCCATGGAGGCCCTTTCGCCAACATTGCCCATGGCTGTAATTCGGTGCTTGCGACTACTACGGCCTTAAAATTGGCCGACTATGTGGTGACGGAGGCGGGTTTCGGTGCAGACCTCGGAGCGGAAAAATTCATCGATATCAAGTGCCGAAAGTCCGGACTACGTCCCGCAGTCGTCGTTATTGTCGCGACCATACGCGCGCTCAAATATCATGGAGGCGCCGATCTGAAGCAGATTAGTCAAGAAAATCTGACGGCTCTCGAAAAAGGAATTGCGAATCTGGAGCGGCATGTAGAAAATGTGCGCAATCAATATGGCCTGTCCTGTGTGGTCTCCGTCAACCACTTCACGGCCGACACGGCCGCAGAGCATGCGCTGCTGGCAAAAAAGATCGCGGCACTTAATGTCCCGTTGGTGCTTGCAAGGCACTGGGCCGAAGGCGGCGCGGGCGCTATCGCAGTCGCGCACAAAGTCGTGGAACTCGCTGAGCAAGCTTCGAACTTCCGCTTCGTTTACGACGAGACTCTAACACTATGGGATAAGGTGAAGACCGTTGCCACGAAAATCTATGGGGCTGTAGACATCTCGGCCGATTCGAAAATCCGCGCGCAATTCAAACAGCTGCAAATTCATTATGGGCACTACCCGGTGTGCATCGCTAAAACCCAGTATTCTTTTTCAACCGACGCGGCAGTCCGCGGTGCACCCAGCGGGCACATCGTTAACATTCGCGAAGTACGTCTCGCGGCCGGCGCGGAGTTTATCGTGGTGGTCTGCGGTGACGTCATGACTATGCCGGGCCTGCCTAAAATCCCGTCCGCAGACAAAATCGATATCGACGCGCAGGGGCGAGTAGTCGGTCTTTTCTAGCTTAACTCCATCAATGTCTGTCCAAAGCTCTATTCAGAAATTCCTGGACGACCTCGCTTCAGGGACGGCGACGCCCGGCGGTGGCAGCGTGGCCGCCTTTATGGGTGCCATGGGTGCTGCGCTGGTGTCCATGGTGTGCAACCACACCATCGGCAAAAAGGGCTACGAAGCGGTCGACGCCGATATGAAAGACGTGCTTGACGCCGCTGAAAAGGTGCGTCGGCGCTTGACTGCCTTAGTGGCTGACGATATTGCCGCCGTCGATGGCCTAATGGCTGCCTATCAGCTGCCTAAGAGCAGCGATGAGGACAAGGCCCGACGCACAGCTGCGATTCAATTTAGCATGCGGCGCGCCACCGAGGCCCCGCTTGAATGCGCACGTGCCTGTGCCGAAGTCATCGCGCTTTCGCGACGCGCGAGTGAACACGGCTATATTGGCGCCCTCGGCGACGCTGGAGTTGGCGTGCTTGCGGGGTACGCGGGACTGCGCAGCGCAGCCTTGAACGTCTCCATCAATGCAGCTTCGCTGAAAGACCGGACTTTTGCTAAAGAAGCGATCAGTGAGATTGAACAACTAGTCGCCTTTGGTACGATCGAGAGCGAGGCGGTGTCGCGTTACCTGCTTAAGGAGAATTTTCATGCGTAAAACATATCTATTCCTATTGGTAAATTGGCTGCTATTGCCTGAACCGACCTGGGCGCAACAGTCGGTTGCCGAACCCACGGTAAGCGTTATCCGCGCGGGTAAGTTTATCGATGTACTAGCGGGTCGAACCTTGGTGAATCAAATTATTGTTATTCGTGGCAAAACGATTGAAGCGGTGGGTCCCGAGGTTAAGATTCCCCCGGGCGCTCAGATTATTGACTTGTCGGGCATGACGGTGCTCCCTGGACTCATCGATTGTCATACGCATTTGGCTGACCTTGCGAGCGCTGAGCCGCTGGATGTCCTTAAGCGATCTGCGGTGGAAGCTGCTTATGCAGCCATACCTAATGCGCGGGTCACTCTTCTTGCTGGATTCACCAGCGTACGAGATGTGGGTGTGTATCGGGCTCTAAACGACGTGGCCATGCGAGATGCTATTGCGCAGGGAATTATTATGGGCCCCCGCATGTATGTGGCCGGTGCGTATGTGACTATTAGTGAAGGCGCTGGAGCCATGACTGGACTGTCGCCCGATATCCAACTACCGCAAGACTTGCAATTTGGTATTGCGAATAGCCCGGCGGAAGTACGACAAAAAGTTCGCGAATTGGCTCACCGGGGAGCCGATCACATTAAAATATTAACCACTGGAGCGGTACTCACCCATGGTAGTAACCCTAAATCCATTGAGTTCACGCCAGAGGAAATTCGCGCGGCAGTCGAAGAGGCTGCCAATTTCGGTCTGCACGTGGCTGCACACGCCCACGCGACGGAGGGCATTAAGAATGCGATTCGGGCCGGTGTTGCCTCCGTCGAACACGCGACGCTAATTGACGATGAAGGCATAGCCTTAGCGAAGCAGCATGGTACTTATCTTGATATGGATATCTATGACGACGAATGTATCCAATCCGCGAAAGACACGCCGCCAGATTTTTTGCAACATGACCGCGAGTTGGGGGAAATTCAGCGTCGTAACTTTACCAAAGCGGTTCGTGCGGGAGTAAAAATGGCGTTTGGTACGGATGCCGGCGTTTGTCCTCATGGCATTAATGCCCGGCAATTTGCTTTCATGGTCAAATACGGCATGACGCCGATGCAAGCGATCCAAGCGGCGACCGTCAATGCTGCAGACCTTATTGGGCATTCGGAACTCATTGGTTCTATCAGTGCGCATAAGTCTGCGGACATTATTGCGGTGAAAGGTGATCCCATCGACGATGTTCGGGTACTGGAACATGTGAGTTTTGTGATGAAAGAAGGCAAGATATACAAACAGGAGAACTTAAGCTTGGACGACAAAGGTTAGTAGCTAACAGGTTAGCCCGCAAGCAATCGAACTTCTCGGCGAAAATGCAGCCACGCAATCAGAAGTGCTAGAGCAGATAGTAATGCACAAAAATAGAATGTACTGCCGAGGCGCCAGTCTCCTGGATTGAGGTGACCGACTCTAGCCAGTATACTTGTGCCCAGTAAAGGTCCTCCAATGAGAGCGAGACTTTGGATAGAATTTAGTGACCCTTGCATCAAACCTTGCTCACGTGGTCCCACTGCTTTCGAAATGATAGTTTGCATCGCAGGTCCCGCTGCGTAGGCTAAGGCGTTTACTCCCATCACTACATACATCATCCATCCCGCCGTAATTGATCCGTACAATAGATAGGCAACAGTAGCGGACATAAAACCCATCATGACTAGTTTGCGCTCACCGAAGCGTTTGATCAGTGGGCCCAGCAGGCCGCCTTGCACAACCGCTGCCACGACGCCCACCGCAAACAGTGACCAGCCGTTATCCTGCGGTGTCCAGTGAAAGCGAAACTGCGTATACAGTACCCAAGTGCTCTGCAACGTAAACTGGGCAAATATCGCCAAGGCGAAGACCACCACGAGTAAGCCTACGCCGTGTACATGGCCAAGATGGCTTAGCGCGGCGAACGGATTGGCGCGTTTGAACGAAAACGGCGCGCGACGGTCTTTAGGTAGCGACTCTGGCAGGACAAAATAGCCGTATAGCCAGTTAAGCGCGGCCATCCCGCCCGCCACAATGAACGGTAGTCGTATGTTATGGGTGCTGAGCAAGCCACCCAACACGGGACCAAAAATAAATCCGATCCCAAACGCCGCGCCCAATTTCCCGAAAGCCTTACCCCGCAGTTCAGGTTCCGTGATATCGGCTATGTACGCGTTTGCCACGGAAAAACTCGCCGCTGTTCCGCCACTAATGACTCGTACTAGTAAAAGAGTAAATAGAGATGTAGCCAATGCATGGGTAAAAAAACTGAATCCGAGTCCAGCGATGGATAATAGCAATACGGGGCGACGCCCAAATTTATCACTGAGTGCCCCCAGCACCGGCGCCATAAAAAACTGCATAGTGCCGTACATGGCGGAAAGCCATCCGTACCAAGCCGATTGTTCGTCGGGCGAATGGGTGAATTGGCCGACCAACGCGGGTAGTACCGGAATAATCAGTCCTATTCCTAGTACATCGAGGAAAACGGTCACTAGGATAAATGCCTGACTCGCCTGCCGATTTTGCGAAAAAAATTGTCTTAACAACCCAAAATCCTTTTCACTGATCGGCTTTAAATTTCTGCCAGACTCGGTCGATGGCGCGGGTCTGATCGTCCGAATCTGCAAGTTGAACTGTGAGTTTTGGGAGCATCTCTGGCGTAGGGTAAATCCCCGGGTCACTCTTGACCGACGCCAGCGGCTGTGCGACGGCGTTGGCATTGGCGTAGCCTTTGAAGTTAGTAATTTCACTAATGACTTCCGGCGTCATGACAAAGTTAATGAATGCATGGGCGTAGTCGGGATGCGGCGCATTCTTGGGGATCGCCAGCATATCAAACCAAAGAATAGAGCCCTCTTTGGGTATGCTATATTTAATTTCGGTTCCTTTATTGACATCTAGCGCGCGATCCCGGGCCTGCATGACATCGCCGTTATAAGCTACCGCTACGCACAAATTACCGTTGGCAAGCGCATCAATATATTCCGAAGAATTGATACTGCGAATGTAGGGCCTGATTTTCAAAAGCGCCGCTTCGCCTTCAGCCAAATCTTCAGGCTTTTGCGAGTTCGGATCCTTGCCCAAATAACTGAAGACGGCGCGCATCATCTCCGCCGGCGAGTTCAGCACGCTAATGCCGCATTTAGCCAACTTTGAGGCTACCTTGGGATCAAACACCATTCGCCAGCTGTCGAGCGGTGCATCGGGCATCAGCTGCCTGATCATTTTTTCGTTATAGCCGATACCGTTGGTGCCCCACAAATAGATGACCCCGTGCGCATTGCCGGGATCGTGGAAAGCGGCTTTTGCCATAAGGAGCGGATCCATATTCTTGAAATTTGGCAACTTCTCCTTGTCGAGGGGCAAATACATGCCCGCCTTAATTTGTCGTTCGAAGTACGATGCCGTGGGCATTACGATGTCGTAGCCGCCACCGCCTGCCTGCAGCTTAGCGTCTAACGTTTCATTGGTATCGTAATAGGTTGCGTTTACCTTAATGCCGGTCTGCTTCTCAAATCTTGGCAGCGTTGTCGGTGCTAGATAGTCAGACCAGATGTAAAGGTTTAAAACCTTCGTGGCATTGGCGGAGCTACTTGAGGAAGGCGCTGACCCTGATTTACCGCCACCGCAAGCGCTCAGCAGCAGCCCGCCAGCTAGCGCCAAAATTATCGCGCGTTTTTTCCTGATCATAAAATACGTCCTTACATTAATTCTGCAGCCCTTAGTTATATCGCACACGACGTCAGGCGGGAAGAGTTTCCGAGAATCTCGTGACAAATGCTCACCGATCGCACCATTAAATGCAAGGTCAAGATATTCGACTCTTGGCGCGCTAACTTGCAGACTTGCTCACAATGAAATACGCGCATGAGTAACGGTTCAATGGCCAGCCTGCCAATGACAACCCTTGATGATGGTGGTTGGGAGGATTTGCTCTGCTTCATAGACGAACGGCGTGTCATCCCCAGCGTAGGTCCCGAACTTCTGCAAGTTGCCACCGACAGGGGTCCGCGGCTGTTGCTCGATTGGGTGGCCGAGCGGCTGGCGGGGCGTTTAAACGTCAATGTGCACGAATTGCCGCAGCCCTACACGTTGAACGACGTAGTTTGTGGGTTTTTGTCGTCACGCGGCCGGCGCCGTCTCCAGCTACAGCGGAATTTTGGTTCACTACCCAGGTTAGTAAGCCTAGTTTTAAAAGTTTATTGTTCCGACACACGCCCGAGATTATTTAACCCTTCCTCAAAGTCTTTACCGATCATAGTGTCCATGCTCATGAACACTTGCATCAACTTTGAAATAAAAGGCGCGGGACCTTGCATGGCCCAAGTTACCACGGTGTTATTGGCCTCCGGCTCAAGGGTAAACTCCGTGATATTGTGCCCCGCAAATGGGCGGATAAAATCTAATTTGATCTTAATTCTAGACCAAGGCATCGACTCCAAAACCTCCATGCTTCCCGCACCCACTTTCTTGTTGCCCTCCCACGCATATGCGGCCCCCACACCGCTGGCCGTGCCGCTATGAGTGTGTTTCATCGCGGGATCTAATTTCTCCCAAGGAGACCATTGCGGCCACTGATGGAAATCGTTAATCGTAGAAAAAACTTTCTCCGGTGGTGCCTTGATGGTTGCCCGTCGCACCACGCGAAATGTGTCCGGCTTAAAGGCTGCTAGTCCTAGAATAACGACTATCGCAAGACCGAGGAGGATGAGAATGATTTTGATCACATTGACTCTCCTAATGACTGCAGGATGATACTGTTAGTCGCCGACTGCGGCAAGCAATCCACGCGAAAGCGACCCGCGGGAAAGCAATCTGCGATATAGGTGAAGCATAAATGGCGGCTGCGTGAATTCGCGAATATCAATAGAGGAGTTTAAGAGATGAACGGTCGTGTGGCGTTAGTGACGGGTGGCGGCAGGGGAATTGGACGGGAGGCTGCGCTACTGCTTTCTGCAGCGGGAGCGCGCGTGATGATCGTGTCGCGCGGCGCGGCAGAACTGGCGGCTGTTGGCCTCGAATACGTCGCAGCAGACCTAGGAACCACCGAGGGTTGCGCATGGGCTGTTGCCGAGACCGAGCACCGATTAGGACCGATTGATTTACTCGTTGTGAACCATGGCATCGGCTCGGCCCACGAGCGGCTCGTGTGGGAACAGGATCCTGCCGTTTGGCGCGAAACCATGCGAGTGAATCTCGATGGGCCTTTCGAACTCGCACGACTTACAGCGGGCGGTATGTGTCAGCGCGGCTTTGGCCGGCTCGTATTTACCAGTTCGACCGCCGGCGAGAAGGCGGAGCGCTCCGGTAGCGCGTACACCGCCTCCAAGCACGGAGTGATCGGACTTGCGCGCGCGGTAGCCCAGGACGCAGGGCCGTTCGGAGTGACATCTAACGCTGTGCTGCCTGGTTGGGTGCGAACAGAAATGGCCGAGAACTCGGCGAAGAGCGAGGCTGCGCGGCGGGAAATAAGCGTCGAGCAGGTTTGGCGCGAGCGCGCCGCCATCTACCCGCAGAATCGCGTGTTGGAACCGCGCGAGGTCGCGCAGGTTATCGCGTTCCTGTGCAGCGACGCTGCCGCGGGTGTGAATGGCGAGGCGATTACCGTGGCTCTCGGTGGCATGTGGTAGGCATTAAGGTTTCACAGTTAATGAAAAATCTGGGTTTAAGCTAACGCATACAGAATTTCCACAAACGATGCCACCGCACCATCGAGACCCGACACTTTGGGGTTAGTCGAGTCGACCAAGTAATATTCGTCAGGTGCATGCGCGCCGGTGCCGTGGCCTAAACCGAAACCACCCGCCGGTAGACTGAGAGGCGGATTCGTGAAACGGTAACCTGGCCACGATCCGGGGCTACGTGGCACGACCTGCGGCGCTATGCCGAGCTTACGATAAGTTTTCAGTACCGCCTGCATGAATTTGCTGTTCTCGTCGGTCTGCGTTGGGTCGTAACCGCCCGTCATATTGACCTCTATATCACCGAAGCCGTGTTTAGCCAGATGCGCCTTCAGCTTCTCAAGGGTATCTAACGCGGTCATGTCCGGTACCAGTCGCATATCGATCTTGGCCACTGCGCGATGCGGCAATACGGTTTTGCCTCCGGGTCCGGTGTAGCCGCCGACCAGACCTTCGATGTTGATGGTCGGTTTGGAATACAGCCGCAGCAGCGAATCCTGCCAATTCAGATCGTGCACCCAGCGGCTCACACCGAGCTCCTTCTTGACCACCGCCTCCGGAACTTCCGCGGCGTATTTCATGATCATCTGTTTTTGGTGAGCGGAGAGCGGCTTGGCCAATTCAAAAAACCCCTCGACCGCTGGTGTGTGGCCATCTTTTTCGATTAGAGTGTTCAAAGCCTGAATCAAATGCCAGGACGGCGAGTCTACTTGCGCCTCGAGACTGGAATGCACATCTTTTTGTGGGCCACGTCCCCATTTCTCGCCGCTGGAAACCAGTTCTAATTCGACCACGCCCTTGGCACCCAAGGTGACCTCCAGGCTGCCATCGGGGTTTTGCCCTGCTTCAGTCAACAGTATCCCTACACAGGTCTTGAGCGACGCGAGGACATCGGGCGTCATGACGATTTCCCCGAAGTGCGGAGAGCCGATTTCCTCCTCGCCTTCGCACACTAAAACTAAATTCACCGGTAGCTTCTGGCCCGTTGCCTTAAATGCCAGTAGAGCACTTAGAAAAGCGTTCTGGGGTCCCTTTTGATTGACCGCGCCGCGGCCCATGCATACCGTGCCCAGTCCTTCCTTTGGCACCAAACGACCTTCTAAGGGGGGCGAACTCCACTCGTCGGCAACAAACTGTTTGACGTCGTACATGAAGTACACTGCCACCGTCGTCGATGCGCCCGCATTTAGGCGTCCGAATACTCCGGCCTTGCCCGAGGTCGGGATGAGCCTAACATCCGTGAAGCCGGCCTGCCGAGCAAGTGTCGCCATGTATTCCGGTCCTTGCGGATAATTGCGATTTTCCGCTGCGATTGATGGCAACGCGATCCAATCCTGCAAGCGCTTAATATTCTCGGCGCGCATCTTCGGAATCTGCGACATCACGGCTTCCTTATCTCCGGTGTTCGAAGCTGACAGCGCTATGGGCGTTGCTACTAGCACCGCACCGGCCAAACCTCCCTGAACGAACGCGCGCCGATTTAAGCTTGAGTCTGATGGATGATTCATTGTTGCTTACCCTTAGTTTGCAATTACCATTAGAGTATCTTATACGCATGGACACCCTATCGTCGCCCCCCACTCGGGCCGCAGTTGGCAATACCGTCGGACTTGTTCTGCCGGGCGGCGGTGCGCATGCCGCCTACCAGGTAGGTGTGCTGCGTGCGATCGCTCAGTTGTTGCCGCGCGCACCTAACCCATTTCCGGTCATCGTTGGCACTTCTGCTGGAGCGGTCGCTGCATCCGTACTAGCCACTGATGCCTTTCAATGGCAGCGGGCTGTGGCATCACTGGAACGGGTTTGGTCGGAGTTTCACGTTGAGCAGGTATTCCGTGCCGATGCGCTTAGTATGTTGCGCTCCAGTTCGCGCTGGGGCATATCTTTTGTCTCAGGAGGATGGTTACTGCGCTCACCCAGTGCTTTGTTCGATAACAGTCCATTGCGCGAATTATTAGAACGTCACATTCGCTGGGAGCATTTGCAGCGCAGCATCCGCACCGGCGCATTGCATGCGCTCGCTTTGTGTGCAACTAGCTACAGTGGTGCTGCGTCGGTAACTTTTTTTGATGGTGCGAAAAACAAGGTCGAGTGGAACCGTAGTCGACGCCTCAGCCGGCGCGTGACTTTAACGTTGGATCATTTGATGGCCAGCATGGCGCTGCCTTTTCTATTCCCAGCGGTAAAGATAGGTGACGAGTATTTCGGTGACGGCTCCCAGCGTCAGCTTTGGCCCTTAAGTCCTGCCATTCATTTGGGCGCTGATCGGCTGTTAATTGTTGGCGTGCGTGCAGAACCTGTCGCGGGTGCACCGTCAGTGAAAATCGCCGAACGCGCCCCGACGCCAGGCCAGTTATTTGGTTACATGCTCGACACTCTTTTTATGGATCAAATTTACGCGAACGTCGAACAAATCGCTCGACTCAATCAAATAGCGGAAGTGGCACCGCAAGCCTTGGTAGGCGTGCACAAGGTGGCGACCATGATGATTGCTCCCAGCCAGGATTTACGAATCATTGCTGCTCGGCACGTGCATAGTCTGCCACACAGTTTGCGAATTTTGTTGCGAGTGTTAGGGGCTCGAGGCGCAGCCGGCGCGCAGCTTGCAAGCTATTTGATGTTTGAATCTGGATTTACCCAAGAGCTCATTGCCTTAGGATTCCGTGACGGCTTGGCGCACCAGGAGGCGTTACTGGGATTCTTAAGCGGCGGGACGCTTGATCAAACCATTAGACTGCCGACTCTTGCATAACATTTGGAGCTTTTGATGAAAAATATTTGGATACTCGTCGCCGGGCTTGTGATTAGCTCTCCGGGCCGGGCGCAGACAGTGCCGGAGATTATTTCGGCGGCGGCTGATCGTAGCGTTACCGCAGTGACGATTTATAACGACAACCTGGCGTTGGTGAAAGAGCAACGCAAGCTTAACCTTCCAGGCGGCCCGGTGCGCGTGTCACTGCGCGAAGTATCGGCTCAGCTGCAAGCAGAAACCGCTTTGTTGCGCGCTGTAACTGGTAAACCGATTACGCTCATCGAGCAGAATTTTGATTTCGATCTGCTTGCGCCGCAAAAGTTATTAGATAAGTACGTCGGTCATGAAGTGACTGTGATTCGCACTAATCCCGGCAACGGTGTCGAGACGCGTGAGAAAGCTATCGTACTGGCCGCAGCTCAAGGTACGGTACTGCGGTTTAGTGACCGCATCGAGACTGGCGTACCAGGACGAATTGTTTACGATACCGTGCCCCCCAATTTGCGTGACCGTCCCACGCTATCCGTGTTGTTTGAGAGTGTGGGCGGGGGTCAAACCGTGGAGCTTTCCTACCTGACGGGCGGCCTCTCGTGGAAGGCGGACTATGTCGCGGAGCTCGCGGCGGACGGTAAATCACTCGATTTGTCCGGTTGGGTGACCCTCACCAACAGTAGCGGCGCCAGCTATGAGAATGTAACCTTGCAACTGGTGGCAGGCACGGTTAATAGGGTGACTAATCAGCAGCCAGTGAATCAGATGATGAAGTCCGCAGTCATGACCTCAGCTCGTGCCGCCGCCGCACCACGGGAAGAAAGTCTCGCGGATTATCACCTTTATAGCTTCGAGCGGCCCACAACGCTTGCCGAAAATCAGACTAAGCAATTGGCTTTATTATCCGCCAGCAATGTGCCAGCCGACCGCGAATATCTGCTAGTCGGTGCTGAGTATTATTATCAGAGTCGATATGATCTGCTGGGCGAGAAACTGAAACTCGCTGTGTTTCTCATTTTTCAGAATAAAAGTGGCCAGCTTGGCAAGCCGTTGCCTGCCGGCACGGTACGCGTCTACGCTCGAGACAGTCAAGGCGCCGCACAATTTGTCGGTGAAGATCAGATCGAACACACGGCAAAAAACGAAACTGTGCGGTTACGTCTCGGTGAAGCTTTCGACATCACCGCGGAGCGTAAACAAACCGACTACAAGCACATCAGTAATCGCGTGGACGAGACCACCTACAGCATAGTCATTCACAATGCCAAGCGCGAACTGGCGATTGTTAAAGTGCAAGAGCCGGTACCGGGTGATTGGGAAATCGTGCAGGAAACTCAGAAACACATCAAGACGTCATCGCGTTCGGCGCAATGGAATGTCATAGTTCCCGCCGACGGCAGCGCAACGTTAAAATATACGGCGCGGGTGAAGTGGTAGCTCGCAACACGCCTGTGTGCCTGTCAGCGCATTCTAGCAATCCAAGCATCAACCTGAGATTCAAGTACGTCGAGTGGCACGGGCCCTTGGCCGAGCACTACGTCGTGAAAAGCGCGCAAATCGAATTTGGTTCCCAACGTAGTTTCTGCGCGCGCGCGTAATTCTTTGATTTTTAGCTCGCCTATTTTGTATGCCAAGGCTTGTCCAGGATTCGAAATGTAGCGATTCACTTCAGCGTCGATATTGGCATCGGTTAGTGCGGTGTTGCTTTTCATAAATTCTACAGCTCGCGCCTTGGGCCATCCCATAGCGTGAATACCGGTATCCACTACCAGTCGGCACGCACGCCACATTTCGTAAGATAATTGTCCCATGCGTTTTTCGGGAGTGTCATAGATACCCATTTCGGTGCCGAGGCTTTCGGAATAAAGTCCCCAGCCTTCGACGAAGGCGGTGAACTGGGCTTGATAGCGACGAAAATCGGGAATGTCGAGTTCCTGTTGTAAAGCTATTTGGTGGTGATGGCCGGGTACCGATTCGTGTGCGGTCAGAGCGGGAAGTTCCCATAAGGGTCGCTGATCCAATTTGGAGGTATTAACGTAGTAGGTCCCGGAAATTCCTCCTGCAGGGCTGCCGGGTTGGTAGTAGGCGGTAGTGCTACCCGGCGCGGTTTCCGCTGGGATCGCACGAACTCCGTAAGGTAGTCGTGGCAGTCGTCCAAATAAAGTTGGCATTTTTCCGTCGATTTCTTTGGCCATGCGCGCGGCGGCTGCCATAATTTCATCAGGGGTTTTTGCGAAGTATTTCGGATCAGTATGCATTTTCTGGATCATTGCCGCCCGCGATGAATACCCAGAATCCTTTGCTAAAGTGTCCATCGACGCGGCAATACGCGCAACTTCACGCAGGCCGAGCGCGTGAATATCGTCCGGCGTTCGTTGGGTAGTGGTCATGACGCCAACGATGTACTCATAGTAGGCCTTACCTTGCGGTGTCGCGTAAATACCGACGTCTTTGCGACAATTAGGTAAATATTCCAAAGAATATATTTTCGCCCATTTTTGATAAGTCGGGTTGAGTACGTCATGGATAAGGGCGAGCGCTCGAGTTTGTAAGGCTTGCCAATCTGTGACCGAGACTGAACCAGGACGAGGAGTTGTGAAAGGCGCATAAAAGCGCGATTTTGTCGTATCTGCAGCTACAACTCCGGTAATAGTATTTTCAAAGCCGACGAGTGAGGCGCACGGTTGTACCGCGCCTGCCTTAATCGCTGCCCGTGTAACCGCTATTGCCTGGTCGCTATAGGTTGGGTATTTACTGAGGCGGTCTAGGTAGTGAGCGTAATCGCTTTGATCGTGAAACGGTGTAAGGTCGGGAAGACTGGCAATCGTTTGGTGAAAACTAAAGAGTGTCGAAAAAACAATCATCCGTTGCGGGTAGCTATTACCCGTCACTTCTTCCCTCAGAAGCCGTCGCAGTATTGCATAGTTGACTTGATCCATCGAATTCAAGTTCGTTACGTCAATTCGAGCCAATTTATCTAGAAAACTTTGAGCTATAGCTGCATCGTGATCCATCTGCATCAAGCTAATTTCACCGATTTGCGCATCGTATTGACGCACACCTAGTTGCGTAGCTAATAGCGGATTAGACTCTAAGTATGCGGCCCACTGATCTTTCATAACGGTGTGAAAGTCATCCGTGGGAGTGGCGTTACAGAGCGTTGTAACAAACAGGAAAAAAATCACGAAGAGAGAATAGCGGAACATGTAGCACTCCTGAAAATGACTCATCATCTTGACTATAATACGGTATCGTAAAACTTGAAGGTTTAAAAAATGCGACGGTTCAAATAATGACTCTCCGAAAAGATTGCCGTAAAATTATGCTGGGGTGTGCGCTAGCGCTCGTTGCGCAAACTGCGATGGCTTCTAAATATCTAGCCATGGGAGACATCTTGGCAAGTTCTAAAAACACAGATTGGCGTGTTTTAGACCCCGAAACCACGCTCTATGTCGATCTACCAGGCGGGCGAGTCATTATCGATATGGCTCCGCGCTTTGCCCCCTTGCACATTGCCAAGATTAAGGCATTGGCGCGAAAACGGTATTTTCATGGTTTGCCAATTAATCGTGTGCAAGACAATTACGTCGTGCAGTGGAGTGATCCGCGTGCATCGTCGGACGCTGTGGCAAGCAAAGCGGTTGCCCCAGAGTTTGATGTCCCCCTAATTCGCGATATGCCGTTTGCGCGATTGCCGGATGGTGATGTTTATGCACCTGAGGTCGGTTTTTCAGAGGGCTTTCCCATGGCGCGTGACAGAAAATTGAAGCGTGCGTGGCTTGCGCATTGTTATGCGATGGTTGGTGTTGGGCGCGACAACGACCCTACTAGCGGCAGTGGCCAAGAGCTCTACGTGGTGATCGGGCATGCGCCTAGGCATTTAGACCGAAATGTGGCGTTGGTGGGTCGAGTCGTGCAGGGTATGGAACTGCTCACCAGTCTGCCGCGCGGTACCGATGCAATGGGGGGTTATGCAGAGAATCAGAAACCATTAATCATCAAGTCAGTCATGGTTGAGGCTGATGTTCCGCTAGCAGAAAGGACTCAGCTGGAAATAATTCGTACCGATACCCCGACATTTGCGGCCTTAGTTGAGTCACGTCGCAATAGACATGAGGAATGGTTTTTTAGTCCCACAGGCCACGTTGATCTTTGTAACGTACCGATTGTTGCGCGTCCAAGAGTGTGTCCGAAACCGAATTGTCCCCGTTAAAATGGGGACGGCTCGGTTATTTAGTATTTCGTAAACTATCAAAAATTTGCTGCATATTAACCATTAATACACCGGCAAATACTAGCAATGCGCCGGTCACGAAGCGAATAGTAATCGGATCGCCGAGTAGCCCGACACCCATTAACACACCGAATATTGGCGTCAGCAACGATAGCAACATTAGTCGAGATGTAAGATAGTGCTGAAGCAACTTGAACCACAGGATGTAACTTGCAATCGCAATAACGAGCGTTTGAAAGGCAAGCGAGGCGACGGCGTTTGCCGAAAATATTACATGGGTTTGATGGGTGAGGCTTGCGTACAGTCCTAGTAAAACCGTGGCTGTGCCAACTTGATAAAAAATAGTTTTGGCGGTCCGCGCTATGCTCACACGACCGCGTCGCAACGCGACATTGCTGAGCCCCCAGCAAATGCCGCTGCATAATGCAGCTACATCTCCTGCAAGAATTTCTTTTATAGGGCGTCCACTAGCGCTAAGGAATGCAATAACGATTCCCAAAAAGGCAATTGCAATACCAATCCACTGTGAGGTGCTTAAACGTTCTTCGGGTAAATATTGCAGACCGAGCGCTGTAAAAATAGGGGCGGTATAGAGAAACACAACGCTGTGTGCCGCAGTCGTGTAGTTAAGTGCTGCGCCCATGAGAATAAACTCAAGCGAAAAGAGTAGCCCTAATAATAAGCCGCTTTTTAAAGTTCCATCGTTAAAAGTGTTCCGACCTTCGCTTGCACCGACCCATATGCCAAAAAATATTGATGCACACCCGAAGCGAAGCGCGAGCTGCATGACGGGCGCGATGTCTGTCGCCACGCTTTTTAAAATGACTTGTTGTGATCCCCAAACCACACACAGTGCTAGTACTAGCAGGCTGGCGCGTGCATCCAACGGGCGACGCATTTTAGAGCTCTATTTGAGTCGCTAGAACAATGACACGGCGTTCTGGCATACGAAAGAATTGAGCTGCCGGCGTGCTGTGCCTTTGCATCCATGCGAATACACGCCGTCGAAAACCCTCATAACCACCGCCCGCCCGTGGTGCTACGACATGCCATCCTAAGAAAAATAGGCAGTCGGGGGTAGACAACGCTAACCCGCGTGTACGGCATTGCTTGAGCGCTTCATCTACATCGGGTGTTTCCATGAAACCGTAACGGGCCGTTACCAGATAGATACCGTCGGCATGAGACTCGATACGGATGCGTGCGGCAGGATCTATTCGGGGTGTGCGGGTGAATTCGAGACTTAAAATGATGATGCGTTCGTGTGCTATGTGGTTGTGTTCTAGATTTCGCACCATGGCGGTAGGCACGAATTTAGGATCGCTTGCCAAAAAAACTGCGGTGCCAGGTACGCGCGCGACGCTTCCTAGCAGTCGTGGCAACTGGTCCGCGGATACCGCCATTTTACGCAATGCCTCGCGCAGCAATCGTCGGCCGCTACGCCAAGTCATAAATATGCTAAAAATTAATAGCGACAGGGTTAGGGGCACCCAAGCGCCATCGGTGAATTTTAAAACATTAGCAAGTAGAAAAGCCAAATCGACTGTCATGATCGGGACAAAAACTATTGCGACCTTCCAGAGTGCCCAACGCCATTGGGTTTTCGCGAGCTTCACGCCGAGTAACGTGGTAATCAACATGGTGCCGGTTACTGCAGCGCCGTAGGCTGCTCCTAAGGCAGCTGAGGAACGAAACGCTAGCACAAACATGAGCACCGCGATCATGACGAACCAGTTGACTGCCGGAACATAGATTTGCGAACGTTCCGAGGCTGAGGTTTGAAGAATCCTAAGCCTAGGGAGTAGATCCAACTGAATGCACTGGCGCGTGACTGAAAACGCGCCGGTTATCGTTGCTTGCGAGGCAATCACAGCGGCCGCCACGCCCAAAATGATCATTAAAGGCTGCAGCTGCGGAGAGATCAGCTGGAACAGCGGTAAATGCGCCGCACTGGGATCGGTCAATATCAAAGCGCCTTCACCAAAATAGTTAAGAATGAGGGCCGGCCATACCATTGCTAGCCAAGCAAAGCGTACGGGACGACAGCCGAAATGGCCCATATCGGCGTACAGCGCCTCTCCACCCGTCATCGCGAGGAATACACCTCCTAAAATCCCCAATGTCAGTCCGGGACGATGCGCTAATAGTTGCGCGCCATAGATAGGGTTAAGAGCAACTAAAACACTGGGATTTCGCGCTATCGCAATGCCACCGGAAATAGCCAGAACCGCAAACCATATCAACATTACTGGGCCGAACATGCGACCCACTTTTTCAACGCCACGATATTGAATTGCAAACAATAAAAAAATAATGACTACAGTTACTGGGACCACGGATGATTGAAAGGCTGGGTTGAGATTTTCCAGTCCTTCGACCGCACCTAGTACTGAAATAGCGGGGGTGATTAGAGCGTCGCAGTAAAATAAAGCTGCCCCTAATGCCGCCAATATGACGATAATTCGCAATGCCCGTCCGCTCTTAACCATGGTGCGTTGGACCAGGGCGAACAACGATAAGATGCCTCCCTCGCCCTCATTATCAGCGCGCATCATCAACCAAACATATTTAAACGATACGACAATCGCTAGGCTCCAAAATATCAAGGACAAGACTCCTAGCACGACCATACGGTTCATGGGTGCGCCAGCAAAGGTCAAGGTACTTTCAAGCGCGTATAGCGGGCTCGTGCCGATATCACCGTATACGATTCCCATGGCACCGATGACCGCTTTGGCAGAAAGTGATTTGTGGCTCAACTAGGGTTTACCACGGTTAATACGCGATTTGTCAATGCGCAACTTTCCGAGCGAGTGTCACGAAAAAATTAGTGAATTGAGTGCGTTTTTTGGCAAGACTTAAACCAGGATGAGTAGCAAGAAAATCTTTTCGGGATTTAGCGGCCGTATGGTCCGGGCCATCGGCACTCCAACCAGGAGGCATGATGACGTATAGGAGTTTGTTTTTTACACCGTGAGCGCGCTTAAGGTCGTGCGCTAGTAAGAAAATTTCACCAAAATAGAAATCCCAAAAATTGGTGACCACTACTTTTCGGGTGATACCGTATTCCAATTTCACTTCATCTCTTAAGGGTTGCAGGGTGCCGAACACCCAATCCCAAAAAGGTAGAAGCGTGCAAAAATTAGTATCCAAATAAAGAGGGTTTCGTCCATGGTGCACCCTGTGGTGAGAGGGTGTCATGACAAAAAATCGGGTAATTCCCAGCCGACCAGTTTTAAGCGAACGCTCACCGGCATGAATCAGCGTTCCCCACATGACCTCGAACGACATTATCACTACTAGCATGGCCGGATTAATACCTAAAATCATCAAGATAAAAAGCTGTAAAACAGTGGTGTAGTAGCCTTCAGCAAAGAAATGCACCCAGGCGACCGTCATATTAAATTCTTGCGGTGCATGATGCGGAGAATGCAAACACCAAAAAATTCGTATTCTATGTGCGCCGAAATGCCACAACCATGTCGTGAGTTCCCATGCGAGGAGCGCATAAATCCAGTTGTACCAAGTAAAAGTGATGGTGAAAAATGAGTATTTCTGAAACCATGGCAACCAGTGCCAAAACACGTCAATCATTAAAATTTTTGGTATAAGACCGCCTAACGTACTCGCGAGAAAGGTTGGCTGATATTCCAAACTAGTACGTCGTAAAATTGCCGAAATTTTCCCCCACCCCGCTTGTGGATATTCTTTATTTCTAAATTGAGAAAAAAGAAATACGAAAATTTCCCAGATCGTGAAAATCGGAATGAATATACCAATGACAGCCAATATGCTTTTGTAGTACTCCTTTTTTTGCGAAATCGGATCAAAAAAATCGCTAACAAACCCTTTGCCGGAAACCGTTTCCCAAGAATATTGAGAAAACCCGGACACAAGATCGTAGGTAACATAGAAAAAAAGACCAATGAATATTGCGGTTTCGACTAATTTCCAGCCCTTCATTAAGAAAGCCCCAACCGATGCTACTGATACGGATTGTGGCCTTGCACTGGGTGCTGCAGGTGTTGATGCCGGCGCTGATGCCGGTGCCGGTGCTAGGGGTGCCATTGAATGGTTATCTGAGGTGTGTTTTCAACAGTTAGGGTAGTTTGCGGTGCCATGAATTCCGCGGCACACACTGATTGTACAAGATTCTTATCATAGTAGACGTCCTGGAGAAGATCCAGGGGGTCTAACAAGGGGATGATCGACATAGTCAATGCTTAAGCTGCGGCTGATGGGCATGCCTACTTGGGAGGCGCTGTAAAAAGTGCTGTATAGATAGGGCATAAGCCGATAGCGGAACTCTAGATAAGATTTCGCAATCGCTTCCGCCTCCTCGCCGTATGCCCAAGGTTCGTTGGCTGTCGCAAGTTGTTCTTTGTGACTTCTAAGGTAAGGAGAGAATATGCCAACCTCCACGAGTGCAATGTCTTAGCAAGTCCTTTTAGATCCGGGAATCTTTGTAAGTTAATTCGAAAAGGCTCGTAGTCTTGGAGGTACCACGTCGATCTAAATCGCCCAATTGTTCGCCCATGCCGATAAAATGTTCGCCAGCCTGAAGATTTTTATAAACCGTGAATTTGTCCCCGATGAAAGTAATCCCGAGCTCTTTGCCGGCTAAGCCTTCGTTAATCCAATTTCCTTGTGGATCTTTGAAGATAAAACGTAGGTTAGGTTTTTTTCAATCTCAGCGACTAACGTTTCCAGCGCCGTGAGCTTGTAGCTGAGAATATCTCCGACATTAGCCGCATGACAACGCAGCGGAATGCTCGCAAGCGAGGCTACAAGCAAAATGATCGTTCCTCTCATATAGCTAATGATGAGCCGGGTTGAGGTAACAGGCAACTTGCAGAGCGAGCCTGCGGAGCACGCCTGCCAAGCGCGCTTGGAGAGGGCACTTAAGTGTCTTACTATCGCCCTCATGAGTTCTAGAAAACCTGATCTCTTGGACATAGATAGGCGTTATGGGATCGCGCGGGTGATTTCTAAGCAAGGTCGAGGGTCACGCACCCAGGCAGCGCGTTGGGTGCAAGAAGGGCGGGTGCGGGTCAACGGACGGGTGGTGCTCGATGTTGAGTTTCCGGTGCGTGCGGCCGTAGACCAAATTGAAATTGACGGTACCATTGTGCCGGTGGCTCAGCCTTTGGCATTAATGTTAAATAAGCCACGGGGATTGGTGACTACGACGCGCGACGAGCGTGGCCGCGCAACGGTTTACAGTTGTTTTGTAGATGCGAAATTGCCCTGGATGGCACCGGTCGGCCGCTTGGACAAGGCCAGTGAGGGTTTGTTGTTGTTTAGCAATGACCCTAAATGGGCCGCTGGAATCACGAGCCCCCAATACGGAATTGAAAAAACTTATCATGTGCAAATTGATCGTTTGCCTGCGCCAGACTTATTGATTTCCATGGAGCGCGGCTTGTCGTTGGAAGGCGGATTTTTTAATGCGAAGTCTGCTCGTTGTCTGCGTACTGGAGCTAGAAACTCTTGGCTGGAAATCGTGCTCGATGAGGGCCGAAATCGCCAAATAAGGCGTTTATTAGCAGGTCTGGACGTGGCGGTACTACGGTTAGTACGCGTCGCTATTGGTCCCCTTAAGTTAGGAGATTTACCAAAAGGAAAATTCCGTACCTTGAGCCGCCCGGAAATGGAATCATTGAACGCCGATGCCTGCTAACGCAATGCGTTCAAGTGCGGGTACACACCAGATATCAAGAGAATTTCGCCGACCGCGAGGTGCAAATCGTGGCAATTTTAAGAAAGGCAACGCATCCACCGTAGATTTCGCTTCGACTCTCACCGCAATGGCGGACGAGAATAAGACCTCGCCCGCGCGAGCGCGGTTGCAAAGTCTGGCCGCGACATTGACGGTATCGCCAATGAGTGTTGTGGTCTGTTGGCCGCTGGGCCCTAAGAAGCCCGATGCAACTTCGCCTTCATGAATGCCGACTCCAATGCCCGTATCAATCGACAGTTCGGTCCGCCAGCGGCTGGCTACCGAAGCAAAATTTTGTACCATTTCGCGGCCAGCTGCCAAGGCATGAACTGCACCCTCATTAGCCGCGTGTTTAAGTACGGCGCTCTTGAGTCCAAAGCCTGCCATGATGCCATCTCCCGCAATATGATAGATCTGGCCCCAGTGAGTTTGAATGCTGGTCGCAAGTACACCATAAAACTCTTCTAGCAAAATCATTACATGCTGTGCCGGTAGGCGTTCCGCGATCGCGGTATATCCGCGTAAATCGGCGAACAGTACCGCGGCTGACGTAATGGTGGTGCCGGAGTTCATATTATTCATGGCTTGATCCCGCTTTTAATGCCGATTATCCAGCATTATAGCGCTACAGATGTGCCAATCCTCAAGTAGGTCAGCGGGGTGCAGGTGTTTGGCGACAATAGCCTTGCAGTTTTTAGCGGCCGGCAAATTGTTCCATCATAAGTCCGGTACCGCCGTGGGTCACGTGGGCAACTATAGCGGTTCGGCGGTGAATCTTGGTTACTAGTCCTAAGTTAATGGCGAATGCTAAATGTACTTGTTGCCCCTTCCGCAATCCTAGATTTTCAGTCTCGACGAAAACGCCATTAGCGCTTAAGTTTTTGGCTTTGCAGATCCGACTTTTTCGACCCGACATCACTACATACACAGTGGTGCGTGCGCGGTGGCGCGTGTTCAAGCGTCGCTCCATAGGTATCCTTGCCTTCCAGTGATAGTCGATCGGAGTGATCATTATGCACATCGCGTTGGGATAAGCGAACAGTTCAGTGTTGCCACCTATCTTATGTTTAATGCCTGTAATATTAGGTTCAATGCTGCACTAATGATGGTGCCCTCCGACTCCGTGTACATGTCCATGTTCTAATTCTTCACTACTGGCATCGCGTACTTGTACGATCTCGACGGAGAAGTGCAAAGTTTTATCAGCCAGAGGGTGATTGCCGTCAAGCATGACCATGTCGCCGACCACCGCGGTCACGGTGAACATACGCGTTCCAGCATCTGTATTTGCCTGAAATTGCATGCCCTTTTTAATAGTCCCGGCGTTTGGTAGGGCTCTTTTGGGTATGCGTTGAATAAGGGCCGGGTCGCCTACGCCATAACCATCGGCTGGCGCCAGTGATACCTCCACTTTACTACCCGCCTGCTGACCCTCAAGTGCCTTTTCTAAACCGGAGACGAGATTGCCGTGACCTTGAATATATGCAAGCGGCTCACCCCGCGTTGAACTATCGATCACCGCACCGCTATCGTCTTTGAGCGTGTAGTGAATCAACACTACGCGATCGGCCGAAATTTCCACGATTAATTCTCCATAAAAATTTAAGGGGATTCGATTTTGGCCTCGAGGTCATAGGCGCCGGCTTTGATAATTTGTACATCTGCCCAGTCGCCAACGCTTAAGCCCTTAGCCTTGCGTATTTTGACAGTTCCGTCGATTTCCGGTGCATCGCTAGGGGAACGTGCAATTGCATCACTACCTTGTATTTTGTCCACCAGGACACGCATTTTTCGGCCAATTTTTTGCGCGAGTCGAGCTGCGCTGATCTGTGCGCTTAGTTCCATAAACTGCTCCCGACGTTCGTGTTTGACCTCATCAGGCACAGATTTTTCGACCAGAGCATTGGCGCTGGCCCCTTCGATTGGCGAATATTCAAAGCATCCGACTCGATCCAATTGAGCTATCCGCAACCAATCCATGAGTTCGGCGAAGTCCTGATCGGTTTCTCCGGGAAAGCCGACAATAAAAGTGCTGCGAATTGTAATATCGGGCGCTACCCGTCGCCAAGCGGCGATACGTTCAAGTGTATTTTCCGCAGCTGCAGGACGTTTCATTAATTTTAAAATACGCGCGCTGGCATGTTGAAATGGAATATCGAGATAGGGCAGGATTTTGTTGGCTGCCATCAACTCGATCACTTGATCTACATGCGGATAGGGATAGACATAGTGCAGGCGAATCCAAACGCCGAGTTCACCGAGAGCAGCGCACAAGTCAAAAAAACGCGCGCGTCGGTCGGCGCCGCGCCAGGGCTGTGCCGCATATTTTAGGTCAACTCCGTAAGCGCTAGTATCCTGCGATACTACAAGAATTTCTTTGACACCCGCACGCACTAAATTTTCAGCTTCGCGCAATACTTCAGCTACGGGTCGACTAACTAGGTCGCCGCGAAAGGAGGGAATGATACAAAAACTGCAACGATGGTTACAGCCTTCCGAAATTTTCAAGTAAGCATAGTGGCGCGGTGTAAGTTTAATGCCTTGAGCAGGAATGAGATCTAAAAAAGGCTCATGTAATGGTGGTAGGTGCTCATGCACTGAGGCCATGACTTCCTCATAGCGCTGCGGTCCGGTAATTTTGAGTACTTGTGGATGGCGGTCCAGAATTTTTTGCGGCTGGGCTCCTAGGCATCCAGTCACGATGACTTTGCCGTTCTCGGCAAGTGCTTCGCCGATGGCATCTAAAGATTCATCGACGGCAGAATCGATAAATCCGCACGTATTAACAATTACAAGATCAGCCGCCGCATAGCTTGCAGCGACTTCATAACCTTCGGCCCGTAGTCGCGTGAGAATACGTTCCGAGTCGACTAGCGCTTTGGGGCATCCTAAGCTGACAAATCCCACTTTGGGGGCCATGCGTTTAAGGGTTTTCAAGCCGCGAAGTGTATCCCAAAATAAGTATCTAACCGGATATCCGCCCCAAATTGGCGACCTAACTGTATATTAATCAGGGTAATGTATCCGCCGGTAACCCGCCTAGTCTAGGCTAGCACGATAGTCAATTAGGTAATAAGGACTTTAAGAGACGCTTATGCACATCTTAGTGGTTGAGGATGACGAGGTCGCGCGCGATTACTTAGCGAAGGCGTTACGCGAAGTGGGACACACGGTCGATGTCGCGGGCGACGGCTTGGATGGGCTACACAAAGCATCTACAGCCACGGTAGACCTGGTAATCGTAGATCGTATGTTGCCGAAATTGGATGGTTTGGCGATGGTCCAATCATTACGCGCCACCGGGCGCAAGATGCCAGTGCTTATATTGAGCGCACTTGGCGAAGTGGATGATCGCATCATGGGTCTACGAGCCGGTGGCGACGACTATTTGACCAAGCCGTATCACATGTCCGAGCTGCTGGCGCGCATCGATGCGCTTGCCAGACGTGGCGCCGCTGCCGGTGAAGAGGGCGGGACTAAACTTAAATTGGCGGATTTAGAACTGGATCGGATGACGCGCAAAGTGCTACGCAACGGTAAGAAAATTGAACTCACAGCACGCGAGTTTCAATTATTAGAATTTTTGATGCGTCATAGTGGTCAAGTTGTGACGCGTACTATGTTGCTTGAGGGTGTTTGGGACTATCACTTCGATCCCCAAACCAACGTGATTGATGTGCATATCAGTCGTCTACGTCAAGCCATTGATAAAGATTTTGAAAAACCGCTGCTGCACACAGTGCGCGGCGCAGGCTATAGCTTACGCGAAGACGAATAATGGCTCCTGAACGGCGATTTAGGGGCGTTTTGTCCACCTCGCCGTTTCGTTTCGCGATTGTCTATTCCTTGGTATTTGCAATCGCTGCCGCCGCTCTTTTATTGGTGGTAAATTTTGCAGTTTCGCGGGTTGTTGATAGTAGTACGGACAACCTCATCGAGTCTGAAATGCAAGGGCTGCGCGAGCAATTTCTAGTGCTATCACGCAGCGATTTTATTGCGCTTGTTGAACAGCGCTCGCAAAATCAAGACGTACGTGGAGCTGTTTACTTGATGGTAGATCCCCAACTTAAACCAGTTGCGGGCAACTTGCCTGCATGGCCGAAGATTGCTGCCGAGGAAGGCAAGTGGATCCAGTTTAAAATTGAAGTGCCCTACGGTGAAGAGACTCGTGAGCACCAAATGCGTGCGCGGCGATTTCCGTTAGCGGGTGGATTTAGAATGCTGGTAGGACATGACGTGCAAGAGCGTCAAGACGTCAAAAGTCTCATGATGCGCAGTCTTATTGCGGCTGTCGTATTGACTCTACTTTTGGGCTTGGGCGGTGGCTACTGGATGGGTCGACGGATATTGACTCAAGCGCGAGCGATTTCGGCGGTGGCGACTCAAATTATGAGCGGCGATCTGTCGCAACGCTTGCCGGTGCGTGAGGGCGAGGGTGAACTCAATACTCTGGCGCGTGAAATTAACGGCATGCTTGATAAAATCGAGCAATTGACGCTGGGGATGCGCACCGTTTTAGATAGTGCGGCGCATGATTTGCGTACGCCCCTGAATCGCCTACAAGCCGCTGCTGACGGGGCGATGAGTCAATTGCTACCAGGTTCGGTAGAACGGCGTGTCCTCGAGCGCGTGACGGTCGAAGTTGATCGTATGCGGACCACGCTAAATGCTTTACTGCGCATTGCCTTAGCTGAGACGGGTACTGTGGCGCGAGAGGCCGTTGATCTGTCGGAATTAGTGGCGAGCGTGGTTGAGTTATATGCGCCGCTCGGGGAGGAGCGCGGTATTGTGCTCGATAGCGAGGTTAATACCGGCGTTCAGGTGCAAGGAAATCGTCAGTTGCTGGCCCAAGCGCTCGCTAACCTGATAGACAATGCCATAAAGTACACACCCGACCGAGGGCATATACGCGTGTTGTTACATAATTTGGTGGCGGGACCCGAAGTTGTTGTCGAAGATGATGGCCCCGGTATTCCCATTGACAAACGCGAACTAGTATTAGGACGGCGTGTGCGCCTAGATGAGGCGCGTAAATTTCCGGGTTCAGGCCTCGGCTTGTCGTTGGTCGCTGCGGTGACTAAATTGCACGGCGCGCGTCTGGTGCTCGATGACGCTAACCCGGGCTTGCGCGTATCACTAAGGTTTTAAATGAGGGATTGAAAGAGAGTATAAACTGGGTCTAGCCCACGAGCGATCGTCCCACAGAATACAGCTATGAATACTCGAAAACCCGTTACGCTGCACCGTCTGCGCGAAATGCATGCTAGCGACGAAAAAATTGCGATGTTGACTTGTTACGATGCGAGTTTCGCGCGTGTACTGGATGAAGCCGGTGTAGACGTGCTTTTAGTCGGTGATTCGCTCGGTATGGTATTGCAAGGCCATTCAACCACGTTGCCGGTTTCTATGGACGAGATGATTTACCACACCCGGTGTGTAGCGAGTGGCAACAGCGCAGCGTGGATCATGGCCGACATGCCCTTCGCTAGTTACCAAGAATCACCGCAACAGGCTTGGCGAGAGGCAGCTCGCTTAGTGCAGGTCGGCGCTCATATGGTGAAACTTGAGGCGGACAGTTGGAGCGTCCCTGTGTTAAATTTTTTAGCGGAACGTGGCATCCCAGTATGTGCGCACATTGGGTTTACCCCTCAGTCGGTGCATGCGCTGGGCGGATACCGCATCCAAGGTCGAGAGGCTAAGGCGGTGCATAAATTGCATTCTCTCGCCGATGAACTGGTGGCCGCAGGCGCCCAAATGCTATTAATAGAATTAGTGCCCGCGTTAGTCGCGCGGGACTTAACGCTGCGATTGAAAGTGCCGGTCATTGGAATCGGTGCCGGTCGGGACTGCAGCGGTCAGGTGCTGGTGTTATACGATTTGCTCGGCATTACCGCGAAGGTGCCGCGGTTTGTGCGAAATTTTATGGACGGCAACGTGAGTATCGCCGCTGCGGTGGGTGAGTTCGTGACAGAAGTTAAGGCGGGCCGATTTCCGGATAACACGCTGCACGGTTATTGATTTCTTAACGTGCTCGTCATTCAAAAAATTGCCGATTTGCGCCAAGCTTTGGTCGGGAAACAGGCTGTCGCGCTTGTACCCACAATGGGTAATTTGCACGACGGGCATTTATCGTTAGTGAAATTGGCGCGTGACTCGGGCGCTTTTGTGGTGACGAGTATCTTTGTTAATCCACTGCAATTCGCGCCACAGGAGGATTTGGCGTTTTATCCGCGTACTTTGGAGGTTGACTGCGCGCTGTTAGCCAACGCCGGCGTGGATATCGTGTTCGCGCCCACGGTGGAGGAAATGTATCCTGATATGCAGGGGTTCGTCGTGGAACCGCCTTGTGAACTTGCCGATATTCTCGAAGGCGAAATTCGACCCGGTTTTTTTATCGGTGTATGCACGGTTGTCGTTAAATTATTTAATATAGTACAACCCTCTATTGCTGTTTTTGGTCGTAAAGATTACCAGCAACAGTTAATTATTAAAAATATGGTGCGGCAATTGGCATTGCCTATTGAATTATGGACAGGGGATACGGTGCGAGATGTTCATGGCCTGGCACTGTCGTCGCGCAATAATTATCTGAGTGAATCGGAGCGCGTACAAAGCGCGCAACTCGTCGAGTGCTTGCGTGCAGTGAGCGATTATGTGCGTAGCGGGAGAAGCGATTGGCCCGAAATTGAGAGTGAAGCCTGCGATTCGCTACGTCGGCGAGGTTGGCAGGTCGATTATATTTCAATACGTTTGTGTGAGGATTTGGGTGTTCCGCGGCGCGGCGAACCTTTGCTGGTGCTGGGTGCTGCGCGGATTGGTGCTACGCGCCTGATCGATAATTTGGAAATTTAGTTTTATATTTAACGGTCGGCATAGCGGGTCGACATAACGGGTCAGCAATGTTGAAGGATCGTTGGTTAAGCGCTAGGCTATTGCGATGTTGATACCCTAATTCTGATCGAGCCCATGCAAAGAATACTGTTTAACTTGTGGTGCTGGCTGGTATTGTCGAGTGTTTTGGCAGGTGGGCATGCGGGGGCTGGGACGGCTGTAGATACCGTCGCCGGTACCCCTATTGTTGCCGAAATGGAGATCGCTTATCTGCTGCAGTACGTAAGTCATTCTAAGTGCGATTTTTATCGCAATGGTCGCTGGTATAGCCCAAAGGACGCGCAACTTCATTTGCAAAATAAATATAAGCTGCTCTCAGAAAATCATCGAATTAATTCCGTCGAAGACTTTATTGAAAAAGCAGCCACGCGAAGTAGTCTTAGTGGTTTGGCATACAAAATTAAATGTAGTGGTGGCGATCCGATGCTGAGCAACCGATGGCTACTCGATGAATTAGGCCGGTACCGCGTTTCCGGCGCATCTCGCTTGAATCGTCCGTTGCCGTAAATGGCAATCCCGCGAATGGATCGTGCCATGATCATATGTTTCTAAGTGCTATCGGCACGGCGCTTCCAGCGCACCGGTACAATAAAGAGCAGTGCTGGGAAGCGTTTGCCGCGTCTCCGTGGTTTGCCCGCCTGAGTCCACGGGCTCACACGGTCGCCAAGACGGTGTTGCGCCGCGACAATGGTATTGAAGAGCGCTGGCTTGCCGTGGAGTCGCTCAATGAGGTGTTCGCCATTGACCCCGATACGCTGAATCGGCGCTTTGCGTTACACGCGCCTCGTCTGGCGGCAAAAGCCGCCCAGCAGGCACTAGGTCGCGCGGCCCTTAATGCCCCGGCGATCGACGCCGTTATCGTTACGACCTGTACCGGCTACCTTTGCCCAGGTTTAAGCGGTTACGTAATCGAACTCCTTGGACTGAGGCCAAAGGTGTTAGCTTTCGATTTAGTCGGTCAAGGTTGCGCAGGTGCACTTCCGAATTGGCAAATCGCCAGCGCCCTTTTGGAATCGCATCAATGCGAGCACGTACTCTCGATTTGTGTAGAGGTATGCAGTGCGGCGATGTATCTCGATGATGATCCTGGCGTACTTATCAGCGCATGCTTGTTTGGGGATGGTGCAGGAGCGGCGGTATTGTCGCGGCAGGCGCCGCATCAACGCCGCCAAGTAGAATGGCGCGAAACGGTTTCGCTGACCAATCCGGCCGCGCGGGAGTCGCTGCGTTTTGAACATCGTGCCGGCATGCTACGAAATATTCTGACGCGCCAGGTGCCGCAACTGGCCGCGGAACACGCCGACGAGGTGTTCAAGGATGCGATTAGCCGCGCAGGTATAAAACGGGATGAAATTAATGGTTGGATTTTCCATGCTGGCGGACGTGATGTTTTGTTGGCACTTGCACAACGCTTTGACCTGTCGAGCGATGCACTACGTTACAGCCGCGAAGCACTGCGTCAGTACGGGAATCTGAGCAGCGCCTTCGTTTATTTCGTGCTTGACGCGGCGCTCGCGGATGGGGCGCCCGGTGGCTGGTGGTGGATGTCGTCGTTCGGTGCTGGCTTCACTTGTCATGGCGCATTGCTCGCGGTTCAGTGACCGTTCCATGACCGAAATAGCGCGCGTCGTGCAGCCTGAAATTCTCGATGATCTTGCGCCGCAGGATCCGCGAGCAGCGCGGGCGAGACGCGACCTTAAGCGGGTGCACCGTGCGATGGGCTCGGTCGCTATACTGCGTCGAGCTCTGACACGGCTCATGCTGGCGAAGCCACCGCAACGAATAATTGAACTCGGTGCGGGCGATGGCTCGTTAATCTTGCGTCTGGCTCAATCAATACGACCAAAATGGACTGGCGTCGAATTAACTCTACTAGATCGGGTGGATCTGTTGAGCGACGCTGATCGAGAGGCGTATCGCCGATTTGATTGGGAAGTGACCGTGAAATGTATCGACGTAATGACTTGGGCGCGCGAAATTAAAGATTCGCACTATGATCTTTGCCTAGCTAACCTGTTTCTGCATCACTTCGATGCGCGCGCGCTTGCTTGGTTATTGCCTGCTATTGCGACGCGCGCCGACGCGTTCGTAGCGTGCGAGCCGCGCCGCGACCGATTTTCGCTGCTCGCGAGCCGTCTGATCGGCATTTTGGGCACCAGTGCTATTACCCGCGCGGATGCAGTTACCAGTGTCGCAGCAGGATTTAAGGGCAGCGAATTGCAGGATATATGGCCACAAACCGCCGATAGATGGGTGTTGGGAGAATTTGCGGCCCGGCCATTCACCCATTGTTTTCACGCGGTGCGATCAAGCGCCGGGAAGCCTTTAAGAGCGCATGAACGACACTGACGCATTGGTAATCGGTGCAGGGCCCGCCGGAGCATCAAGCGCCATCCTGCTTGCCAAAGCCGGCTGGCGAGTAGTGCTAGTTGAGCAGCATGTGTATCCGCGACAAAAGGTCTGCGGCGAATGCGTTGCCGCCGGTAACCTCGAATTAATCGATGAGCTTGGAATAGGGCAAAGGTTCCAACAACTGGCCGGGGCCGAGCTACGACAGGTGGGCTGGATGGCTGCCCGGCGTACCGAGATTGCAAAATTTCCCGCCTGCACAACAGGAGGCTACCCCTACGGACGAGCTCTCGGCAGAGATGTGTTCGACTCGCTTCTGCTCGAGCGCGCTCGATCGCTAGGTGTTCGCGTAATACAACCCGCCAAAGTTCGTGCCGTGACGGGTGAAGTGGGCCAGTTCGAATGCCACATCGACCAGCGTTTTAGTTCCTCGGAAAAAGTCACTACTGCCATCGTTGTGGATGCGCACGGTTCGTGGGAGGAGGGACCGAGTTTCAACTTGCGCCACTTAGATAGTCGAAATCATGCGCGAGTGCCACATCAGTCTGCAGACTTGTTTGCCTTCAAGGCAAGATTTAAAGGCGCAACACTTGCTCCGCAGTTACTTTCTGTGTTCGCACTCAAGGGAGGTTATGGCGGTATCGTCGTTGCGGATGACGTAACCACACTCGCTTGTTGCATTCGACGCGACGCGCTGCGAGCCTGCCGCGTACAAACCGGTGCCCTGGCTGGTATTGCCGTTGAAGCGCTAGTGCGCGATTCTTGTTCCGGAGTTCGTGAAGCACTGCGCGGCGCACAACGTTGCGGTCCTTGGATTTCTGTCGGTCCCCTTCGTCCCGGTATTCGTCTCACTGCCAGGAGCGGCGTGTTTAGTGTGGGCAATGCCGCGGGTGAAACGCATCCTTTGATCGGTGAAGGTATCACTATGGCACTTCAATCGGCGAAATTACTGGAAACTATTCTTACCCAAGCACCTGTCGCTACGATTGATGCCGAACGCGCTCTAATTCTGCACCGACGCTACGCGCGGGCCTGGACGTTAAATTTTGCGCCGCGACTAAGGCTAGCTTCGGCATATGCCCACATTGCGATGCGGCCGTTCCTTGCCCTGCCAATGGCGGCAGCACTGCGACGTTGGCCATCGCTTTTAACTCACGGAGCGCGCCTCGCCGGCAAGGCACAAATGGCGCCATTCCCATGAACACCCTCCAGGCGCTGCAAGATATACTCATTCGAGATTACGGTCTCACTCGCGAGCGGCTTTCCGCCAACGCCGTGCTGACTGAGATTGGCCTCGATTCTCTGAGTGTTCTTGAGCTCATGTTCAAGATCGAGGACCGCTTCCATGTGACGATTTCCGGCGATACGCCGACCGACCTCGTTACCGTTAACGATGTCGTGCGCTACATCGATAAGCTGTTGGTAACCGTGCCGTGAGACGCCGTGTAGCCATTACAGGCCTGGGTGTCGCGGCCCCGTTGGGCCGAAATATGGATGAACTTTTTAGTAGCTTAAGCGCTGGTCGTTCTGCAGTTCGCCGTCTCACATTGGCCCGCGGCGAGCGACTACGTTCACCTATCGGTGCCGTCGCTGACTTTGACGGGTCGACGCATTTTTCAAATATAAGGCTTCGGATGCTGGATCGAGTCAGTCAACTCGCACTAGTCGCAGCCGCTCAAGCGATTGCCGATGCACGTCTTGATTTTACGGCTGAATCGCGCGAGCGCTGTGGCGTGTGTGTGGGTTCCAGCATGGGTGGCGTTGGGACTTCCGATGATGGATATTTCACTCTTTATGGCGAACGTTCCGAGCGTATCAAGCCGTACAGCGTCCTTGCCGCCATGACCAACGCACCGGCCGCTTGGCTCGGAATCGACCACGCGTTGAGCGGACCAAACTTAACCTACTCGACGGCTTGTTCTTCTTCGGCGGTCGCCCTCGGTGAGGCGGCGAATAAAATCCGCGGTGGCGAGGTAGATGTCATGTTGGCCGGTGGTGCCGAGGCGCCACTCACGTTTGGAGTGTTGCGCGCTTGGGAAGCCATGCGCACACTGGCCTCGATGGACCCTCTCGATGCATCGGCGTCTTGCCGACCTTTCGCACAAACTCGCACGGGCCTTGTGCTAGGCGAGGGTGCGGCGTTTGTGACGCTCGAAGAGTGGCAACACGCTATTGCCCGTGGTGCCACAATTCACGCTGAATTTTCAGGCTACGGGCTTACCAGCGATATTGCCCATATCACCAGGCCCACTATCGAAGGTCAGGCTAATGCCATGCGTGCCGCCCTACGTTCAGCGCAACTTGATGTAGGGGCTATTGACTATATTAATGCCCACGGCACGGCCACCGCGCAAAACGACGCGGTGGAGACAGAGGCAATTAAAGCAGTATTCGGCAAACGAGCCTATGCGATACCGGTAAGTTCGACAAAGTCAATGCATGGCCACCTTTTAGGGGCCGCCGGAGCGCTTGAATTCGTCATCGCAGTCGCTGCCCTCACGCGTGGCGTGGTGCCGCCCACCATGCATCTTAATGTGCCTGATCCAGCTTGCGATTTAGACTACGTTATTGATCGCGCCCGCTCAGGTCTTACCCTTCGATCGGTAATGTCCAATTCGTTTGCGTTCGGTGGCACCAATGCGGTGCTCATTGCAGAAGCCGCGCGCGCTGACAATCAGCGCTTGTCCTGAAGGTTAAAAAAAGAGATGCGGTCGGCGCTCAGCTTTTTGAGTGCCGACCGCAGCGGCAGGCATCCGCCTATTTTCCGCCCGACTTCCTCCTTGTATCCACCGCGGCATGATAATGCCTCGACCAATCGGTCATGGGAATCAGAAATGATAACGCGAATGACCAGATATTGCTCCGAGCGGTGTGCGGTCGATGCTTCGTGGGTCGAGTCGTATTTTTCAGGCTCTCGGTGCGGGGGGTTGATGAAATTCCGCCGCAACGCGCGGCCGGCTACGCCATGCAAAGCTTTTTTATGGGTATCGGCGCCGTAGTCGCCAGTATGCTGCCCTTTTTGTTGCCATACGCGGGTGTTAGCAATCATGCCCGGACCGTACTCGGCACTGCAGTCGTACCCGATACGGTTCGAATTGCGTTTTACATTGGGGCCGTAGTGTTACTCCTAGCTATCGGTTGGACAATATTCCGGACGCGTGAATATGCCCCGCAAGTTTTGTACGCTTTTCACGAAGCTCCAGTGGTTACCACTTTGTCTGAGATGACTTCAGCGCAAAGGCTGCGTCGCGGACTAGTTTGGAGCAGTGCGAGTTTATTTGGCCTAGGAATCATTTCGATTCTGCGGCTCGATCGGCAACTATACTTGGTATGCGTTGGAGCTCTAATTTGGGGAATCGCCTTGCTTGCGCATGTAGTCTCAAATAAATCGGGAATATCGTAGCCGTTATCTACCATAGGAGAGGCGTAAACGGGCGATAACCAGATAAGGTCTATGCCAAGTCGTTGGAGATAACTAAGTTTAGAAATAATTCCGGGTATGTCTCCAATCCCGTCGCCATTGCTGTCGCAAAAGCTAGCAGGGTAAATTTGGTATACGGTCGCTTTGTGCCACCATTTTTCTACCATTCGGGCGTGTCGAGCGTTGGCGTCATTGTGACTGGAGGATTTTCGTAATTAATTCCATTCTAGTCTCATTTGAAAATGAACCGAGGAGTTTTTAAGGTAGGATGCACTTGCGCAAAAATCGTTGCAGGGAGTTGAATTTATGGTCCGGTCTTCACTTTTGACAATTATGCTTACCTTACTCTTGTCGGCGCCGTGCGGGCGTATTGTGGCGGCTACTATCGGCGCTGCAGAGGTCGATCCGGCGCTCATCGCTGGCATGAAATGGCGACAAATCGGACCGTTTCGCGGTGGGCGTGTGGTTGCAGTTAGTGGCGTGCCGGGCGACTTATCAACTTGGTATTTTGGGGGGGTAGGCGGGGGCGTTTGGAAGAGCACGGACGTCGGTACTTCATGGCAGCCGATATTTGACAACCAAAAAATTGCCTCGGTCGGTGCCATCGCGGTGGCCGACTCGGATCACAATGTGCTGTACGTCGGCACTGGTGAGGCGTGTCCGCGCGGTAACATCACATACGGCGATGGGGTTTATAAGTCCGTCGACGCGGGCCGCACTTGGAAAAACATAGGTCTGCATGATTCGCGGCATATTGGTGCATTGATCGTGCATCCGCAAAATCCCGACATCGTTATGGTCGCTGCCCTCGGCCATGCTTTTGGCCCGAATGAAGAGCGCGGCGTATATCGTACTGCTGATGGCGGACATACCTGGACTCGGGTCTTGTACAAGGATCGCGACACCGGTGCGATCGATGTAGTATTCGATCCAAATAATGCCAACATCGTCTATGCGTCGTTGTGGCAGATGCGGCGCCAACCTTGGAATTTTTCAAGTGGTGGACCAGGATCCGGTCTGTATAAATCCCTCGATGCGGGCCTTACGTGGAAGCAACTCGAAGGCCATGGGTTACCTGTCGGCATCCTGGGACGTATCGGCGTCTCGGTGGCGGGAGGTGGCGCAGGTCGCGTGTTTGCGATGATCGAGGCCTCAGAAGGCGGGCTATTCCGCTCAGATGATGCCGGCGACACTTGGACTCGTGTCAATGACGACCATCGATTTCGGCAGCGTGCGTGGTATTACAGTCATGTATTTGCCGACCCAGTCTCGCCCGACATCGTCTATATTTTAAATACCGGCGCATTCCGTTCCACCAACGGTGGCAAGTCTTTCGAGCTGATGCCAGCTCCGCACGGCGATCACCACGCATTGTGGATCGATCCGAAAGATCCGCGGCATATGATCAATGGCAACGATGGCGGCGCAAGTATTTCCGTTGATGCGGGCAAGAGCTGGACCGCGCCTTATAATCAACCCACCGCACAGTTTTATCATGTCGCGGTGGACAACCGCTGGCCCTACCGTGTGTATGGAGCGCAGCAGGATAACTCAACGATTGCCATTGCCAGCCGTAACGATGAGGGCGTCATTGGCCGCCAGGATTGGTTCCAGGTGGGAGGTGGCGAAAGCGGGTACATCGCACCTGATCCAAAAAATCCTGATGTTATTTACGCAAACTCCGACAGTGGTCAGATGACAAGGTACGATTTGCACACCAACAATTTCCGCGACGTATCGGTCTATCCGCTCGATGTGTCAGGTAACGGTGCTGCCAACTTGCAGTTCCGCTTACAATGGACTGAACCGCTCTTTGTCTCCTTGCATGACTCTAATGTTTTGTACACGGCGGCACAATTCGTGATGCGTAGCGCAGATCAAGGGCAGAGTTGGAAAGTGATCAGTCCGGATTTAACGCGCAATGACAAGAGCAAACAACAACCCTCGGGTGGCCCAATTACGCTGGACATTACTAGTGTGGAGTATTACGACACCGTGTTTGCTCTCGCTGAATCGCCACGCGAAAAAGGCTTGTTGTGGGCGGGAACGGACGATGGCCTGATTCACTTAACCCGCAACGATGGCCAGAGCTGGACTGATGTTACTCCGAAGGATTTGCCGATTTGGAGCATGGTAAGCCTCATCGATGCCTCGCCACATGATGCGGCCACGGCTTATGCCGCCATCGACCGTCACAAGCTCGATGATTTGAAACCGTTGATTTATCGTACTCATGATTTTGGTAAGACCTGGACGCGAATTGTAACGGGTATACCAGACGGGGCCTACGTGCGCGCTGTGCGGGAAGATCCTATGCGCAAGGGATTGCTATATGCGGGAACGGAGCTGGGCGTTTATTTCTCGGCCGATGACGGCGCGCACTGGCAGGCTTTGCAGCTCAACCTGCCGACTACGCCAGTACACGACCTGGTGGTTAAGGACAATGATCTGGTGGTGGCCACTCACGGTCGTTCGTTCTGGATTCTCGATGACTTGTCGCCGCTACGACAGGCCGCGGCAGGCATATCTACCGCTGACTTTCACTTATTTCAGCCGGCAAATGCGCTGAAATTGCACTATCCTAGTCAGGTCGAGCGCCGCCTACCGGTCGGTGACAATCCACCGGCGGGTGCGGTCATCGACTATTTCCTTAAGAACAAACTGGCTGATAAAGAGGACATCACGCTTGAGGTTTTGACCACCGATGGTAAGGTTGTTCGTCGTCTCTCGAATCACCGACCGATCGACAGCTTCGAGCAACCCGAAGAATGGACGGACCGCGAAAAACCCGCCGATGTGATTCCTAGCGACGCCGGTGCGAATCGTTTTGCCTGGGACCTGCGTAGGACGGATCCTGAGAAAATACCTGGAGCGTTCTACAGCGACGATGGACCTCGCGGACCGCTGGTCACGCCGGGTCACTATCAGATTCGCTTGACCGTGCGCGGAACGAGTCAATCCGCGCCGCTCGAGGTTTTGTTGGATCCGCGACTCAAAGGCCAGATCGCGGACCGCGATATCAATGAGCTTGCCGCTTTGTCGATGCAAACCTCAGCGGATATCGATGCCCTCCATAAGGCGGTAAACGGGATTCGCGAGACGCGGGCGCGACTAGAGACGATCAAGAAGTGGAGTGTCGGCAATACGTCGGCCAAACCGGTAATTGAGGCAGCGAGTGAGCTTAATGCCAAATTGCAACCTATTGAAGCGCGATTAGTGCAAGTGAAAATGGCGGCGTCAGAGGATAACCTGCGCTATCCCAACATGCTGAACGAGCAGTACGACACCTTTGCGGCGACGCTGGACTCCGAGGATTTCGGTCCCACGGAATCGCAGCGCAAGGTGTTCGAATACTTACACAGTGAACTTAACGGCGAGCTTACGCAGTGGCGTCACGTAAATGAAGTGGATTTACCCGCCTTGCAGTTGTTGATGAGTGCTCATGGTGTGCCGGCAATCACCGGGGTGGAAGCGCGATAAACGTTTTGGCGCTTTTCGATCCGGGCAGCGCTGCTGGTGCCGGTGCCGCTGCCGCTGAGGCGGCACGGCCTTAATCGTGGTTGCGTCGTCCGGTGACTCGCAAATGCGCGCCGGTGTCTTCTGGTTGAAACATTGGGCGATGAATGGCGACCTGGCCGTTGCGTTCAAGTTCGGTAGGGGCGAGGTTTATTGCTGCAATAAGACTAGTAGCGAACGCCGTCGGCGTATCGGCATTGATAATTGTGTTGGTGTTGGTGATGTTTACCCACTGGTTTCGTTGCATTTTCGCCAGGTTGACACCGGCGTCGGCAATTGTAAGCGTTTGCTCCCAGGTTAAAAGATGCGGTGCGTTGGATATGAACGGGTAGCAGCAGAAGCCGATCGAGCAACTACTACGCACCGCTTTACCGTCCATTAATCGAAAAATTTGCTTCGCGACTCGTGAACGGATCTGTTCGGCTAAGAGTGTGGCCTGTTCTAGATTGGTGTCTAGGTAGACAATTACAAATTCATCGCCACCCCAACGGGCGAGGTAGTCTGAATTGCGGCAACAGCCGCGCAGTATCTCTGCAGCCTGTACGATAACCCGGTCACCGGCTTCGTGTCCGTAGGAATCATTGATTGGCTTGAAGCGGTCGAGATCGACTACCATCAGTGCGAGTCGTTTAGGATTTTCAGCCGATTCAGACTTCATATGGGCTGTGATCATTTCGGCAAGGTAGCGACGATTGCCTAAGCCTGTAAGTGGATCGGTGACGCTAGTTTGTTTAAGTTGCTGGTTCGCTGCGTTAAGTGCTGCGGTGCGGTTCTTAACATCGATTTCCAGTCGATGACCGTACATCGCCTCACGCCGCACCTTTGCGTGATGGAAACGCTGTATGGCTATTATTAGTGATAACAGCAATACGCCGTATAAAGTTTTTGCCAGCCGTGTTGCCCAGGGCGGCGACTCGACATTAATCGGCAAATTGATTCCTGTTTGGCTCCACTCGCCGTCATCGTTGGCTGCACGAACTTTGAAAATATATTTGCCGCCATCTAGGTTGGTGTAGGTCGCCACTCCCTTGTTGCCTCCATCTACCCAGGTTTTATCAAAACCTTCAAGCATGTAGGAGTATCGATTTCTTTCGGGTGATGCATAGTCAAGCGCTGCAAATTGAAACGACACGACCGAGTCGCGATATCCGAGTTCAACTTGCCTAAGGCGCTCAACGGGAACTTCGGTGGCAACGCGTGTGTTCAGTTTTAAATATCCTGTTAACGCAAGTTGTGGAGCGTGTGGATTTAATTGAATTTTTTCTGGATAAAAAGCGTTGTAGCCGTTCGGTCCGCCAAACAACAGTTTACCGTTTCGCATGCGATACACTGCACCTTCATTGAATTCCTCTCCTTGTAAGCCTTGGCTATGGTGAAAAGACTGGAAACGCCTCAGTGTTTGATCGAAGCGCGCTAGTCCGCGATTGGTGCTGACCCAGATTGAACCGTTGGCGTCTGACTCGATGCCATAGACTGTCGAATTTGCGAGTCCTTCATTTTGGCCATAGCTGCGAAATCGTATTGTCTCAAGGTGACCCACATCACCAATAACTTGAGTAAGACCTCCGCCCATAGTGCCCACCCAGACCGTGCCATGTGAATCTACATGAATGGCGTCTACCGCTGCACCACTAAGACTAAGAGGATCATTAATATCGTGTACGAATTGATGGAAAGTCTCCGCATCTGGATCGAATAACGCAAGTGCACCGTCGTTGGTGCCAATCCAAAGTTTGCCGCTGGGATCCTCCGCGATTGTATGCACATGATTGTCCGGTAAGCTTTCATTATTTGCCGGGTCATTACGGTAAATCTTGAATGTCTTGTTGGTAAGGTCGAAATGCGCCAGTCCGGCACCGTCAATTGCAGCCCACACACGTTCCTTGGAATCCTCGAATACTTGGATAATATTGTTCGCCGCGCTACCGTTATTCACGCTGACGCTGGGATCCGCTCGATAGTGTTCAAATTGACGGGTTCGCGGATCTAAGCGACTAAGGCCGGCACGACTGCTGAGCCAAATAAAGCCGTCGTGAGCGCAGAAGACTGAGTTCACTCGGTTGGTCATCATCGATTTTGGATCACCCTCGACATGTTGATAAACGCTTATTTCGCCAGTTTTTTCATCAACTGCACGCAATCCTTCGCTGAGCGTTCCAATCCACAGCGTGCCATGGTTATCTTCGGTAAACGCACTAATTTCAGCGATACCGTGTTCGTTGAGAGAGTTAAATTGGTGGTGTCCGAATGACCACGAGCGAGGATTCCATCGCCCCAACCCATTAGACTCAGTACCCACCCAAAGAATACCGCCACGATCTTGGTAAAGTGAGTGCAATTCGTCGGCCGGTAGACTAGTCGGATCACTGGCGTTGTGACGGTAGGTACTGAACCGGTCAGTTGTTTTATTCCACAGACTAAGTCCAGCGGAGGTTGCAATCCAAATGCGGTGTGATTGGTCCTCTAATAATGAGGTTACCGAATCGGAAGAAAGGGTTGTATCGTCATTTTCGTGATGGCGATAAATGGTGGGCGTGACCACTCGCGGATCGAGCCGTAACAAGCCGTTACTTGTCCCCACCCATAATACGCCTGCCGAATCCTCCAGTAAGGCATTGACTTGGTCACCTTCCGGGGCGTTTGGAATATTTGTATTGGTGCGAGTTGTATGTCGATTGACTTTGTTGGTCTGTGGATCCAGGTGATCCAGCCCTAGTGCCGTCCCAATCCATATTTCACCGCGTTCGTCCTCAGTAATGGCGAAGATGGAGTCGTCGCTAAGCGAGTTGTCATCGTGACTGTCATGACGCAGCCGGTGCACGATGCCCTGTGGTTGATCGATTACCAACAGACCGGCATCGGCTGTGGCTATCCAAACTCGATCTACTCGGTCAATATAAATTGCGCGAATGTGCTCATTGGCACTTGCAACGGTTTTTCCGCGCACTTCAACATGCGTAATGATTTCACCCGTGAGAGTATTACGAGAGCTAAGGCCACCGCCGTTGGTTCCTATCCACATTATGCCAAAGCGGTCTTTCACCACTGAGGTGACAACGTTGCGCGGCAAAACTCCTGTAAAGGGGTATTGATTTGATATGGGTGTTACTGATGTCCCGTCGTAGCGATCAAGGCCGTCCTCGGTTGCCAGCCACATGAACCCCAGATCGTCCTGCAAGATCGCATTGACCGTTCCTTGTGAAAGACCATCATCGGTGCCGAGGTTCGAGAAATGCATCGACAATTCGTTTCGTGCGGAAGTCGACGCGCTTCCCAGTCCGGAAGCGAGGGTCAGAGTCATTAGCGCCGCTGGCGCTAACCTCCAGCCTCGTCCTCGTGGTCTACTTAAGCATCGCTGACGTACAAACTCCATAAGCCTTTTTACTAGTTAACAATGTTGGCTGCACATTCAATTGTTAAAAGCGTGAAGTCGGATGCACTTACTCTTCGGTTTCACCGGACTGGTAGCGTTTACTGTATATAAAACCAGTATTATGGGCAACCAGGGTGTAAGACCAAAGACTTCAAAATTAGACTAGGGTTGACATTGACAGTTTGTGACGCGCACAGCAAACTACGCGGCTCATTTTGAGGAGGGGTACCCAAGCGGCCAACGGGGGCAGACTGTAAATCTGCTGGCTTATGCCTTCGTAGGTTCGAATCCTACCCCCTCCACCATTTGCGTGCAGAGGGTACGGTGCCATTGGATTTATTATTAGGTGTGCGGGTGTAGTTCAATGGTAGAACGTCAGCCTTCCAAGCTGATCACGTGGGTTCGATTCCCATCACCCGCTCCAGTTGGATGCGGCCCACGTAGCTCAGTTGGTAGAGCACGTCCTTGGTAAGGACGAGGTCAACGGTTCGATCCCGTTCGTGGGCTCCAGTTATTTATATTTTTTAAGAGGTATGCACCGTGTCGAAGGGGAAGTTTGAGCGAACGAAGCCGCACGTAAACGTGGGGACGATAGGGCATGTGGATCATGGGAAGACGACTTTAACGGCGGCGCTGACGAAAGTCATGGCGGAG